>JAKQHS010000024.1 GCA_029557915.1 Bacteroidota bacterium
TGAAATTGCAGGAATAGCTTCTCATTTAATTGTTTCTTCCCTTGCATATCTCGTAGTTTGATCTCTAACAAGATAAAAATCCGAGATCACATAACCGAATAATTTAATGTGTTTTTTATGAGTTGTGCAACATGCACAGCTATCAGCTATCAGCTATCAAATAAACTTCTGATTACTGACTATTGACTATTGACTACTGACTACTGACTACTGACTATTGACTACTGACTACTTTTTACCTCACCTCAATCACCCATATCCCCCTCACCTGGTTTTCCGCATAACCCGTTGCCTCATCATAGGGATAGAGGGACCTGAGCTTTGCCTGGGTTTCCGGTAAAATATTTTTGCCCGGGATTCCATGGCACTGCAGGCACATGGGTACGGTCTCGATCATCTGGTAGCCGGTGACTATTCCATTGCGTTCGGTTATTTTGGGGCTGATTTTTTCTCCTTTCGCCAGTTTTTCCTTGAGCTCAAGGATATAGGCAAGTTCTTTTTCGTTGGCGCGATTCATCGGGTTCCTGGGTTTGTCGCTGACCCGTTTTATTCTGGCCTGGTACAATGCGGCCACACTGTCGGTCAGGGGAAAGGCCCTGGTATTGCAAAACGCCACGGCATGGGCGGCATCTTTTTGCTGGATGGCGGACAGCAGGTTTTTACCCAAAACGGCTTTCGCTTCTCCGGCAATGTTTGAAACCAGGGTGGCATAACTGACGGATAAATCCCTGAAGCCGGACTGGTTTTTAAAAGTCGTCCAGGTCTCCTGCCAGGCGGGCATTTCCATATCATGCTTATAAATATAGGCGGCAACCTGATGAAGGTCCCCTTCCGGCAGGTCTATCTTGGTCATCAATCCGTATTTCTTAACCTCTTCCGGCATCAGGGAGGTCCCGGAGGCGGGGTTTATCATAAAGGAGGACATCCCGACGATAAATGGGTCCCTGGCACCCAGCCGATCAAGATAATGTTTACGGATTTGATTCATGGGTGGAGCAAGTTGCCCGGGCAATTCCCGGTAAGGATGGTGGCAACCCAGACATTGTCTTTGGAGCACACCCAGGGTAGTTAGATCCGCTTCCGAATGTTGGACGCCGGGTTTGCAGCCGGAAACCCAGACCAGGACCAGGCCCGGGATGGTTAATCCAAGTGCTTTAAAATATCCGGTCAGATCAAAAAGCAGGCCTTTTATTGTGATGAATCGTTGAAGCCGGGTAGCATGCATGGTAAAAAAATTAAACGTTCTGACCTTCATTAAGCCAGAAATCTAAAAATATCCATTTATCGTCATATTCATACTGTCCGCGGTCACCGCCTTCAAACCTCCAAAGCCGCTTCCGGTCCACTGACTGCGATTAAGCTATTTTTGTACCGCATTTCGTAATTTTTATATGTCAAAGATCATTTACATCGCCACCACCGAAGCTTACAGCGGTAAATCCCTGGTCGTCCTGGGCATTGTCAATATGCTTTTGGGCAAAGCCTTTAAAGTGGGTTATTTCAAGCCCATCATCGACGAGGATCCCTCGGGCAAACGGGATGTGGATATTGAAACCATGCTCGGCCATTTCAACCTGGATCTGCCCTATGAAGACACCTTTGCATTCAGCCGCCATCAGGCGATGACCCATCTCGAAGAAGAGACCCGCGGCGATCTGATCGATACCATCATCCGCAAGGTGAAAATCCTCGAAGAATCCCATGATTTTACCGTGATTGAGGGCAGCGACTACCTGGGGGAAGGCGCCGCCTTTGAATTTGAAACCAATATTACCATTGCTAAAAACCTCAATGCCCCCGCCATTTTTGTGATTTCCGGCGCCGGTAAAACCACCGACCAGATCCTGGGTACCGTGCAGACCGCCCTGCGCAATTTCAATGCCCGCGATGTGGAAGTGCTTGCCGTGATCATCAACAAGGTCGACCGGGAAAAATCGGATGAAATCAAAAAAGTCCTGGAAGCACACAATACGAACCGTGCGATCATCGCCGTGATTCCCTATCTCAAAGACCTGCAAAATCCGACGATGAAGGAGATCTTTGAACAGCTGGGGGGAAGGCTGATCACGGGGGAAGCCCAACTCGGCAACCAGGTCGACAATTTTATCACGGGCGCCATGCAATTGCCCAGTTTCCTCAATTATATCACAGAGAATGTTCTTATTGTAACTCCCGGAGACCGGGCCGACATCATTATTGGCACCCTCCAGGCTAACCTGTCGGTCAATTATCCCAGGGCGGCCGGCATCGTGCTCACCGCCGATATGATGCCCGACCGATCGGTATTAAAACTGATCGAAGGCTTGCCCAATTCCATTCCCATCCTTCTGGTGCCCGGAAATACCTTTGCCACCACTACCCGGTTGGGTTCCATTCATTCCAGGCTTACCGCCGACAATACCAAAAAGCTGGAACTGGCTATTGCCACCTTTGAAAAATATGTGGACATGGCCACCCTCGAAGAACGAATCATCACCTTTGTGCCGGAAGGCATTACCCCGCATATGTTTCAGTACCAGTTGGTGAAAAAGGCCAGAATGGCCATCAAACATATTGTACTGCCTGAAGGTAAGGATGAACGAATCTTAAAAGCAGCCGCCCGGCTGATCAACCAGGAAATTGTTCGCCTGACCCTCCTGGGCGATCCGTCGGACCTTGCCGCATCCATTAAACAATTGGGTTTGAATCTCGACCTGCAAAAAGTATCCGTCATCGATCCCATCCACGACCCGCGTTTCAATGACTATGTGGAAACGCTTTACGAATTGCGCAAACACAAAAACGTCACCCTGGCCATGGCCCGCGACCTCATGTCGGATGTTTCCTATTTTGGGACCATGATGGTTTATAAAGGCCATGCCGATGGCATGGTATCCGGGGCCATGCATACGACCCAGCATACGATCCGCCCGGCTCTCCAGTTTATTAAAACAAAGCCCGGGATATCCACCGTATCCTCCGTCTTTTTTATGTGCCTCCCCGACCGGGTCTCGGTGTTTGGGGATTGTGCCGTCAACCCGGATCCGACGGCGGAACAATTGGCGGAGATTGCGATTTCGTCCGCTGAAAGCAGCCTCCAATTCGGCATCGAACCGCGCATTGCCATGTTGTCTTATTCTTCGGGTACTTCCGGGGAGGGCGCCGACGTGGAAAAAGTAAGGCAAGCTACCGCCCTGGTCAGACAAAAAAGGCCCGATCTGAAAATAGAAGGACCGATCCAGTATGACGCCGCCGTAGATCCGGTGGTAGGAGCTCAAAAACTCCCGGGTTCACAGGTTGCCGGCCAGGCCAGTGTATTGATCTTTCCCGACTTAAACACCGGAAACAATACTTATAAAGCCGTTCAACGCGAAACCGACGCCCTGGCCATAGGCCCCATGCTGCAGGGGCTCAACAAACCCATCAACGACCTCAGCCGGGGGTGTACCGTGGATGATGTTTTTAACACCGTTCTCATCACGGCCATCCAGGCCCAGGAAAATTAATCCCTGCCATGCATGTCTTTGTGATCAATTGCGGCAGCAGTTCCCTGAAATACCAGCTTTTCAGGATGCCTTTGGAAAAGCCTTTGTGCGTGGGTCTGGTTGACCGGATTGGTTTGGACGGAGGTAAATGGGTTCACCGGGTTTCCCCTGGCGCTGAAGAGAAAAGCATTGAAATAAACCAATCCATGGCCGATCACGGGACCGCTTTGCTGGAAGTGGTCCGCCTCCTGACCGATCCAAACGCCGGTTTGATTAAAAGCACGGCGGAAATTGATGCGGTGGGACACCGGGTGGTCCACGGTGGAGAAACGTTTGCCTCCACGACCCGGATCACGGATGAGGTCAAATCAAAAATCAGGGACTTGTTTTCCCTGGCCCCTCTGCACAATCCGGCTAATTTATCGGGTATTGAAGTTGCGGAAAAGCTATTTCCGGGAGCGATCCAGGTGGCCGTTTTTGATACCGCCTTTCACCAGTCCATGCCTGAAGTGGCTTTCCGATATGCCATTCCCCGGACCTTTTATACCCGGGAAAAAATCAGGGCCTATGGGTTCCATGGAACCTCCCATAAATACGTGACGGAGCAGGCCGGCCGCTTGCTGAATAAAACGGATGCAAAATTGATTTCCATGCATCTGGGCAATGGATGCAGCATGACCGCGGTACGGGGAGGACGGTCCCTGGATACCTCCATGGGTTTCGGACCGGTTGGAGGGCTCATCATGGGTACCCGTTCCGGGGATATGGATACTGCGGTGATCTTTCACCTGATCGATCAGCTAAAATTCAGTCCCTCGGAAGTAAACGAACTTCTGAACAAAAAAAGCGGTATGCTGGGCCTCACCGGATACAGCGATATGCGCGATATCCGCCAGGCAATGGAAAAAGGCGACCGGGAAGCACAGCTGGCTTTCCACATGTATGCCTACCGGATCAAAAAATACATCGGTGCTTATACCGCCGTGCTCAACGGACTGGACGCCCTTATTTTTACAGGCGGAGTTGGGGAACATGATGAAATGATGAGGCAAACGATTTGCTCAGAACTAGAATACCTGGGGGTTTGCCTGGACAAAGGAAAAAATCAATCGGGTCCGGCAGGCCAAAGGGATATCAGCAGGGAGGATGCTCCGGTGAGGATTTTTGTAATCGCCGCCAATGAGGAACTGGAGATCGCGCGTCAATGTTATGCCCTGATAAAACCGGGTGAAAAATGACGATGCGAGGCCTTGGTTCCATTAGACTCAAGGGAGTGAGCCTCCTTATGCCGGTGATGCTGTGGGTGAACGCCTCTCCTGCGCAGAATCCGAAACGGACCGCAGATTATGCGATCCGTATCGGGGTGATGCCTGCCGGGAAATGGAATGCCATCACCGATGTGGCCGGGGTGAAAGTCGGGCATACCACTTTGATCTTGGGCGATTCGGTGCGGACCGGTGTCACCGCCGTCCTCCCGCATGAAGGGAATGTATTTAAACAGAAGGTGCCGGCGGCTGTATATACGGGAAACGGGTTTGGGAAGCTTGCCGGAGTCACCCAGGTGAAAGAATTGGGAAATTTGGAAACCCCCATCGTGCTGACCAATACCCTGGCTGTTGGCACGGCCATGAATGCAGTGGTAGGTTATTCATTACATCTGGTGGGTAATGAACTGGTCCAATCGGTGAATGCCCTGGTGGGAGAGACCAATGACGGTTATCTCAATGATATTCGCGGCAGGCATGTAAAGGAAGCCGATGTGCTGGACGCCATCCGGACCGCGTCCAAGGGACCTGTAATGGAAGGAAATGTGGGCGCCGGGACGGGCACCGTTTGTTTTGGTTTCAAAGGGGGAATCGGGACCGCTTCACGGGTTCTGCCTGAAAAGCTCGGGGGCTATACGGTAGGGGTCCTGGTTCAAAGCAATTTTGGCGGAGTACTGGTCATCGATGGGGTCCCGGTAGGCGAGGAATTAAAAAAATATTACCTGAGCGATGTCTTAAACGATCCGGCGGATGGAAGTTGCATGATCATCCTTGCCACCGACGCTCCATTGGATGCCCGCAACCTGGAAAGGCTGGCCAAAAGGGCCTTTATGGGGCTGGCCCGTACCGGAGGAATTGCCAGCAACGGCAGCGGGGACTATGTCATTGCTTTCTCCACGGACAGCAGTTCAAGGATCCCGTTTCAGGCTCCGGCCTTGATTCAAACCAAAACATTGAGCAACGACGCCCTGTCCCCACTCTTCATGGCTGCCATTGAAGCCGCCGAAGAGGCGATCATCAATTCCCTTTTGGCGGCAGAAACGATGAAAGGGTATAAGGGAAGGATGGTGGAGGCCTTGCCCGGTGACAAATTAAAAGAGATCCTGAAAAAGTATGGCCGGGTCTCCAAATAGAAAGCCGATCCCAAACCCCATAGTTCAAAAATCCATGGTTGCGGGTGGATTGCGACAGAAAGGCTGCTATCTTTAATAAATGAAAAAAGTGGCCATCCTGGTCCCGGAGACTGCGGTTCCCGCGGCCATCGTGGATCCCCGATACCTGTTTACCGCTGTAAATGAATTCTTCCGAAGCGCAGGGCACCAACCCTTTTTTGATGTACAATTGGTAGGCATGTCCAGGAAGGTCGCGCTGAATGGGGGGCTGGTCGTGATCCACCCGGAATTGTTGTTGGAAAAATCCGGGCAGATGGACCTGATCCTGGTGCCGGCATTAAGCGGGAATATGGCCGAGGCGGTCAAACGAAACCGGGCTTTTGTCCCCTGGATCCTATCCCAGTACAAGCGGGGCGCGGAGGTGGCGAGCTTATGCCTTGGAGCCTTTTTACTTGCCTCCACCGGTTTGTTGAATGGCAAAACCTGTTCGACGCATTGGCTTTTTGCCAATGATTTCAGGAATATGTTTCCAGAGGTGGGCCTCGCGGCAGATAAAGTAATTACCGAACAACATGGGCTCTATTCCAGCGGAGGCGCGAGTTCATACTGGAACCTGCTCTTGTACCTGGTCGAAAAATATACGAACCGGGAAATGGCGGTGATGGCCACCAAATTTTTTCAGCTGGATATCGGCAGGCAGAGCCAATCGCCTTTTATGATGTTCCGGGGGCAAAAGGAACATGAAGATGTTGAGATCCTGAAAGCCCAGGAATTTATTGAAAAAAATTACCGGTGCAAAATAAATGTCGATGAGCTGGCATACCGATTCAAGATCGGCCGCCGGACCTTTGAACGGCGGTTTAAAAAGGCGACTTCAAACACGCCCATTGAATACATCCAGCGGATAAAAATCGAAGCCGCCAAAAAACAACTTGAATCCGGCCGGAAGACGGTCAATGAGGTGATGTATGAGGTGGGTTATAACGACCACAAAGCATTCAGGGACGTTTTTAAAAAAATAGCGGGTATGTCCCCGCAGGAATACCGGAATAAGTTCAACTGAGCATTGAATTACCAGATTTCAGATAGCCTCTTATGGACAAATACCTCGCGGCGAGCAGGTGACTGGACCATAAAATCAAATTGTCGGCATGGGCCAGCAAATCAATACGGGGTATGCGGCTTATTGGAAAGCCCACTGCTCCAATGCAAATCATAATACCCACCCAGTCTGGCAATACCTTTTTCCGAACAAGATTAATACCCATGATCAAAAGGGAGAGTGGGAATAAGGCGCCGGGAATAAATAAATAAGCCAGTGTGGAAGGACCTATCGCCTCATGAAGGGCAGTTTTTTCTTCCAGCGAATCCACACCCATCTGGGTACCATAAATGCCATCGATTCCGAAATTGTTTCCCCCTATGCACGAAAATACGGCGATGAAAAACCCGGCCATGGCGTAAACCGGCATATGCTTCTTGAGAGGGTGAAATAAAGCCTGGAAAGCAAAAACCCAAGCGAAAAAGGAAAAAAACATAAGCACTCCTGCAGTTTTAGTGACTACCCCCTGATACCAAAAAAACTGGGAGAGGACCAGAAAAAACGGGGCCAGGATCAAGCCGGCCAGCCATATCCGGCTACGAATGGACTCATATGAATTTGGAGTATTCATCATTACAGGGATTATCTCAGGGGGGGAGGTGCATCGCTGAACTTTTTGTACTTTCCCAAAAGCTTCCCGATTAAACAAGTCAGGGGCATGATGCACTTTTTTATAAAAACCGGAATGCCTGGTAGGTCGTACTCCGAAGCATAACGGGTCATGAGCCAGGCTCCATCAAAAGATTCGGGTTCGCTTTTTCCGGATTTGTTCTGAGCCGCATACAGAGCGGTAAGAAAAAACACGATGGAATGGGCCGGTTTGATCCATCCTTTGCAATTCAGGACCACCTCGCCGGCATTCCAAAACCTGTGGGCTATTCCGCGTTTGAACAATACCGATTCTCCCGGGCCTGCATATTTCGGTTCTTCTCCCAGGAGCTGATAACCCAATTTACCCGATATCACCTCCAGCATTTCTTCCTGCTTGAAATGGGTATGCATGGCCGGTCCGTGCCCGGGCTGGACAAAATTTTCCAGCAGGACCCTATCGCCGTCCGGCTCCTGTACCACTTCCCGGAAAATGATTTGCTCCCCGATACAGTTCTCTATGATGTGCGGATAACTGATCTTCATTTTTTTGCCGTTTTAAGGATAAAAATAACTAATTTTGGACATTGTCCAAATTCTTCGGATGAATACAGAAGAAAAAATCCTGGCCAAAGCCCTGGAAATGTTTAACGAACGGGGTATTGAATATGTCGGCCTGCGTGAACTTGCCGGGATCTTGGGCATCCGGGTAAGCAATATCACCTATTATTTTGCCACCAAGGACGACCTGGTCAACCGGATTTCTCTTGAACTAAGTGCTGCCAACGAAGCCGTATTGCGCGCAGAACGGGAACCCGGCCTGCATACCTTCCTGGATACAATGCGGATCATTTTTAATAACCACATGAGATACCGCTGCATCGCCCTGAGCCTGGTCCACATCCTGGATCAGAATGAGGTGATTTCCGAAAGATTTAAAAAAACCCAGCTCGCCCGCCGAAACTTTCTGACGACCAGCCTCTCCATCCTTGCAGATGGAGGTTGGGTCGCCTTTCCCGATCCCGCAGACCGGGATGCCCTGGCATCCATGATCGCTCTGCTGGCCAGATTTTGGATCCCGGATTCAAGATTTACGGTGCATAAACTCCAGCCTCCGGAACAAATCCGGTACTATTTGCATTTATTGGTGGCCCTGTTCAACCCTTTTCTTACTTCCAAGGGGAAAAAAGAAACCAGGAAATTCATAGATGAAATCAGTGGCCCCAGTGACAAAAAATGAACACCTAAACTTGAGCTCCCGGACCTGCTCAGGCCATGACGGACACCATGTCCAGGACTTGTTTTCCCAGGGCCAGGTTGCCATTAAGTTGTATTCCTTGTTGTATTTCCCCAGCCCGTATATTTTTTGAAAACAGGCTCCAACAAAGGTCGGCGGATATGCTTACTTCTGCGACCGGTCTGTTTATTTCTGATTTACCCAGGACCCAAGCCTTCCCCGAACGCGTCAGATACCAGGATCCGCCGGCTTCGCCGGGTATATGTACTTTAATGACCGTGCCTTCCGGTGCATAAACGTCGCGGTAGGTATACGGCAAAGCTTGCATATAAGTATCAATGAAAGGATAAAAGAATTTCCTTTCCATGATTCCGGGGCGCCCGGTGGCTTCCCGGATCTGTTGCTGATGGTGCCATTTCTCGGTGTATTCCCTGGCCAGGTGGAACCAGTTTTTACTTTCGGTCTCCCCGGCCCAACTGACCGCAAAGGGCGCGGTATCATAGGGTTTCAGGGATTGATAAACATCGCAGGTGAGCGGCCCGGTGACCTCATGAAGAAGGATCAGGACCTTTGGGCTAAGTCTTTTCATCGCCTTTACCCAGTCTGCATTTAACTGGTTCAGGTATTGGATCAATTCTTCGTAATTGCGGATCACAGGGCTTTCCGTCCGATGACTATCCCGGAGTCCGGACAGGACCCGGATATTGGTGTCCAGCAGATGGGCCGTTACATCCTTGACCGTCCATTGCCGGGCGAGGGTCTGCCTGGTCCATTCAGCCGGGCTGAGGGAGTGCAGCAATTCAATGAGTTTCAGGTCAAGCTCATGAAACAAATGCGCAACGGGAATCGGTACGTCTGGATTTTCGTCCAAAATCGTTAAGCTGTTTTTTCAAGGTTGATTCGAACAGGAATAAGCCAGATTTTCCATCAAAACCCTTATAGATGAAAGACGGCATAACCATGCATCTGGTGAGTGGAAACCGTGGTAAACCTGGATATGGAGATTTCCACATCCGGATTCACATGGACGGGATCGAGTCCGAATTTCGCTACCGATTGCCCGCAACCATAAATATGAATGCCCGCTTCTTTCATTTCCCGGAGAATTTGAAGGTTTAGGTTGTCCACCCCGTATTTCTTTTTGTAGGTCTCGTTGTCCATGACGACGGCAATCGAAGGGCCCCAAATCGCTACGGCCACGTGAAGTTGATTCTTGGGAATGCCGCCGTAAATATGGAGGTTGTACATCCTGGATATGTGCTCAAGGGGGGCGTACAACTGCCCGGGGGCCTCCATTTTTTCTCCCAGGTCCACAATGATTTTGTAATCGATGGACGGGTCCGGTTTATCTTTCCCAAAGGGCACATCATACATGGCCCCGAAATTTTTGATGGCCGGATGCAGCATAACCTGGGCGCTCAGTCCGGAAAGGACCAGATTGAAGCAGATTAAAACAAACAGATTTTTCATACTATTAGGTTTTATGGGTTAATGAATCACAAGCCCCGAATTTACTCATTTTCTATCCCGGGCTCAACAGCCCCCTTTCTCTTTTAGTTTTGAAGCTGTGCAATGTCATTCAAAATTTCCGTCAGTTCGGCGGGCTTGCTGAAAAAAGGGGAATGGCTGGTGGCCATGCTGTACACCTTTTTGCAAGGGGTTTCCGTATACATTTTCCGCTGGATAAAGGGAGTGACCGCTTTGTCTTCCGTACATTCAATATAATACCGCGGCACCCGGCCATAGTTTGTTTCGCTCAACTCCAGGGGAACCAATCCCGATTCCACCGGCTCATAACTAAGCAGGAGCTTGGCCAATTCGGTAATCTCCTCAGGGCAGTCGGCGTACAAACCCTCCCGGTATATGGAAGGCTGAAGCGTGTGTGCATTCAGGTGCCCGTGGCGGGTCACATAGGGTTTTAGCATTCCAGCCTGGTCCATGGCCGAATATTCACTTTGAGTCTTACCGTTCGGGATCAGGTAAGCGGCCAGGTATACCAGTTTTTCGATTTTATCCGGCCGGTATTCCGCGGCCTGTGAAATCATAATGCCATTTTTGCTGTGGCCGACCAGGATCACCTTCCCCTCGATTTCATCAATCCGCCTGCAGATCAGGTCGACCGTCGATTTCATCCGGACCTGCTCTATGGGTGTTTTATCCCGGCCCATTCCGGGAAGATCCAGGGCAATGGCCCGGTGGCCCTCGGCCTCAAGAAGCGGGATCACTTTATGCCAGTTCCAGGATGAATGCCAGGAACCATGAATCAGTATAAATGTTTTCATTGACTTTGTTTTATGATCTATTTATGAAAAAGAGGGAGCCTGTTTAGTCCGGGCTGCTTCCCAGCCGATCATGGCGGTTTTACGGGTAGGGCCCCAATGGTATTGGCCGATCAGGCCCGTGGATTGGATGACCCGGTGACAGGGGATCAGGAAAGCCACCGGATTGCTGCCAATCGCTGAACCCACGGCCCTGGAAGCCCCGGGACTTTTTACCTGTTCCGCAACCTGACCATAGGTCGCTAATTTCCCCATAGGAATTTTTAAAAGCGCCTCCCATACTTTTAACTGGAAATCCGTACCCTTGAGGTGCAGCCTGATCTCATGGAGTTTGTTCCAGTCGTGGCTGAATATAAAAAGGGCATTCTGTTGGAGCAGATCCGTCTTTTGAGTGAGTGCGGCCCTGGGGAAATGATGCTGCAATTGATTCCATGCCTGCTTCCCATCGTCCGCGAAAGCCATAAAACAGATCCCTTTGGTCGTGGAGGCCACCAGTAAATTCCCAAAAGGGCTTTCGGCGAAACTGTAATTTATGGTGAGGTTTTCACCCCCGTTTTTATATTCACCGGGAGTCATGCCTTCGATTTGGACAAAAAGATCATGGAGGCGCCCTGTGCCTGAAAGTCCGGTCTCAAAGGCGGCATCCGACAGGGAAACCTTATGGGCTTTCAGCATGGACTTGGCGTGTTCAACGCTGATGTATTGAAGAAATTTTTTGGGACTCACTCCCGCCCATTCTTTAAACAGGCGCTGAAAGTGAAACGGACTGAGATGGATCTGGCCGGCCACTTCATCCAGGTTGGGTTGCTCTTTGAAATGGAGGCGGAGGTATTCAATGGCTTCCGATATTCGTTGATAGTTTAAATTTTCAGTGTCTGCCATTTGCCGTTAATTGTCCCGCAAAGATGAATTCCGGCGGAAAAGCGGGAAACCCGAAACTTGCTGAATTTACCTTTCTCCGGTTTTCATTTTTCCAAAAATTGATATGTATTTTGATCTAATCCGCGTACATTCACTCCAACATGAAATAAACCAAATTTCATGGCCTTTACATCCCCTTTTTTGAAAAAATAATATAAAACCCGGATAAAATCTTTTTAACATGAATTCACGTCGCCATTTTTTACACAAACTCAGCGCTTCCCTGATCGCCCTGCCTGCATTTTCCGGGCGGGAACTGAATGAAATCCAATTGCTAAATGAAAAGGCTTATGAAGGACCCGTTTTGAGAGTGGCCATCCTGGGCCTGGGCTCCTATGGGACCAGGGTAGCCGATGCCATGAAGACCTGCACCCGGGCAAAACTGGTCGGCGCCGTCAGCGGCACCCCCTCAAAAATCAAAGACTGGCAAACCAAATACGGAATACCTGAAAAAAACTGCTACAACTACGAAAATTTTGACCAGATCAAAAACAATCCGGACATTGACGCCGTATACATCATTACCCCCAACTCCCTGCATGCCCCTTTTGCCATCCGCACAGCCAAGGCGGGCAAACATGTCATCTGTGAGAAACCGATGGCGCTCAATGCCAAAGAGGGGATGACCATGATCGCAGCCTGCAAAGCGGCCAACGTTAAATTACTGGTGGGGTACCGCGTCCATTTCGAACCCAAAACCCTTGAAATCATCCGGATGAGAAATGAAGGCGAACTGGGGAAAGTTATGTTTTTCCAGGGCCTCTGCGGTTTCCGGATCGGGGACCCCAGTCAATGGCGGCTGAACAAAGCCCTCGCTGGAGGAGGCTCCATGATGGACATTGGGATTTATGCCATCAATGGATCCAGGTACCTGGTTGGGGAAGAACCGGTCTGGGTGACCGCCCAGGAAACCAAAACCGACCCGGTTAAATTCAAGGAGGGAGTGGACGAGACCATCACTTTTCAGCTGGGTTTCCCCAGCGGAGTCATTGCCTCCTGCCTGTCCACCTATTCCATGAACAACCTGGACCGCTTTTACCTGAACTGCGAAAAGGGATGGGCCGAAATGCAGCCCTCTACCGGTTACGGCCCGATCAAAGCCAGAACCAATAAAGGAGAGCTTACGCATACCCACGTCACCCACCAGACCGTCCAGATGGATGAAATGTCCGATATCATCCTGGGCGGAAAACAGCCTTTAGTACCCGTAGATGGCGAAGAAGGCTTAAAGGACCTGAAAATTATTGACGCTATTTTTATGGCGGTGAAAACCGGCAAGAAGGAAAGTCTGTCCCTCTAGGATGGGTGGGCTTGGATTTAAAGCTTCCTTTTTGCAATACTGAACGCCCTTGCCGGGTTTTTTTCAAGGAGCAGGTCCAGGTCTTCGTCCCTGAAACCTTTCGCTTTTAATGCCGGGATGAGATCTCTGAAAATGGCGGTGTAAGCCCTGATGTTTTGATCCGTTTTTCCGGGATCGTACCACCCGGCATCATGAGAGATCAACACCTGGTCCAGAAAACCCTGTTCGCGCGCATAAACCAGCTTGTCCACATGGTTTGGCAGTTCCCAGCCCAAACCGTCAAAACTGATCCAGCATCCAGAAGCTGCAGCCCGGAGATAGTTTTGATTCTCTTTTTCGTTTTGGGCATGTACCCATATGAATGCGCCGGCAGAAACACGGCTTTCCTCCAGGATTTTTAACTGTGGCCACAAACCGCGTGCTTCCCCGGTATGGGATGCAATGGTAAGCCCTGTCTTCAGATGGCAAATTGCGGCCGCCTTTACCAGTTTTTCCTGCATGGGATGCAGAGGATCTGTAGCATCGACCCCGATTTTGATGAAGCCCGGTTTCACCGTGGTACCCTCGATCCCGTGGGTCCACTCCCCGGTCCATAGATCAGCCAATGCTTCGGGTTCGAGGGCAAAAGCAAAAGCGGGTATGTATTTGTTTTGGACTGCCCCGTAAAACCCCGTATTGGTGAGAATTTGCATTCCGGTCTTTTGAGCTGCTTTTTCAAGCAGGCGGACATCCCGGCCCAAATAGGCGGGGGTGGCATCCACAAAATAAGCCACCCGGTGGTCACGCAGCTCCTGCAAAAACGGCAGGGTCGCCTGTAAAACCGTATCGTGATTCCAATGGGGATCCAGGCTGTCGGCCCCGGTAAAATCCACCAGGATATGTTCATGGGTGAGCCAGGTCATGGTGTCTTCACCAGATACCTTACCCAGGACCGTTTGAATCATAAAAGGCTCATGCTGGCTTTTGCAGGAAATACATAAAATACCGCAAATCATGCAGAACCTTGAAAATTGGAATAAGATTCCTGTCATTCCCGGTGGCAGCCTTTTATTATATACGGGCATTTTGTAATCTGAATTCAGGATATTCCAGTGGCAGCTGCTGGTCCTATAACCAGGTTTCCAGCACAAACATGAATTTAAATGGACTCCAGTTGTTTACGGGTGAAATCATGATTTCGGTCGCCGGTATTCAGCGTTGAAGAAGGCTCAAACAACAGGATGGCAACTTCCTTACGCGCAAACGGTTTATGTTCGATACCGCGGGGCACGACCAGAAATTCATTTTCCCGGACGGTGACGATGCCGTCACGGAAATGCATTTCAAATTCTCCGTTAAGGACCATGAATAATTCGTCTTCATGATCGTGTTTATGCCAAATAAATTCACCTTCGAATTTGACCAGTTTGACCTGCTGTCCATTTAGCTCAGCGATGATACGCGGATTAAAATAATCCGAAAATTGCGAAAGTTTATGAGCGAGGTTAACAGGGGAAAGGGGCATCCGGAATATTCTTTACTGGCCCTTTAGGATCAAGTCCTTTTGGCGATCATCTGATCCACGCCGGCAATAAAATCTTTGGCGGAGGCCATATACCCCGTCTTGCCCAGGGCTTTGATATTGTATTTTTTGGTTGCTTTTTCCTGCTCCAGGTCAAAAACCCAGACGGTAGGATACCCGGTGACCTGGAAAGCCTGCTGGAGGGAATAGTTCTGATTGCGGATCTTTTCCGGAAGGGTTTTCCGGCGCGGGAAATCGAGCTCCAGAAGGACCACTTTTTTGGCCGCCCATTTTTTGAAATCTTCCGTCAGGAAAACCGCAGCGGAAAGGCGTTTGCACCAACCACACCAGTCGCTGCCCGTAAAATTGGCCAGGATGGGTTTACCGGTTTTTTGGGATAAAGCGTAGGCTTCATCGATGTTGGTCAACCAGCCTTCGTGGGTCGCCTTGTATTCCGACTGGGCCGGCAGGTCCCATGAAAGAAGGAATAAGGAAAACAAAAGGGAAAAACCGAAAGTCAGGGAACGCGTTTTCATGCAAACTATAATTATATCGCCGTCAAAAATAATGGTTTCTCCGGATTGTGGTCTTTCAAATAGCCGGGCGAATTGATTAAAAACAAAATCTTAAATGAAGGGATTGAAATTTATGAGGTATTTAACATCCCGGTAAATATTTTCCTTCCGCTTAGTTTATAATTTTAGTAACCTAACTGCTCTCCCATGAAAAAATGGTTTTTTATTTTAATTCTTCTGAATCTTCATTACCTGTTCGCGCAGGCCCCGATTGGCGGCCGATGTGAAGGCTGTGAGGCCGTATTTGAAAACCCGGTTCCTTTTAACCAATTGGACCATGAGGTCTATTTACCGGACTGGAATGACCCGGGCCCCCGGATGGTCATACGGGGAAAGGTTTTTAAAAAAGACGGGAAAACCCCTGCGGAGGGCGTGGTCCTCTATGTCTACCACACCGACCAAAAAGGAATATACCCGGTGAGGGACCAGGATAAGGGATGGGCAAGGCGGCACGGGTACCTCCGCGGCTGGCTGAAAACCAACGCCCTTGGCGAATATGCCATTTATACGCTGAATCCTGCGGCTTATCCCAACGAACGTTTCGCAGCACATATCCATGTGTTTGTTAAAGAACCGGATAAAAATCCCTATTACATTGACGAGTTCCTGTTTGAAGGGGACCCCTTCCTCACCGAAAACGAAATCAACCCTTCCCGCCCAAGGGGAGGCAAGGGCCTGATCAGCCTTTCAAAACAAAATGGCCTGCTGGCAGGGAAAAGGGATATTACTTTAGGCCTGAACATTCCCGGATATCATTGATTTCAGTCGTGCAAGCCCGAATAATCCTATGCATCCTGGCAGGGGCTTTGACCCAAAGGAGCCCGGCCCATCCCGGCCCGGGTATAGTCAAAGACAGCAAGGGGAATATTTATTATACCGATTTAACGGCGGTATGGAAAATCAATCCTTCGGGTATAAAAACAAAGGTGGTAACAGGGATTCATACCCATCTGCTGCATATCGATTCCCAGGACAACCTTTACGGAGAGCACCTTTGGTACAACGGAGAGCACGCCGATACCTGGGGCAGTTATGCCTGGCGCCTTTCTGCCGACGGACGGCTGGATACCGTACTCGGACCCGTAACCGGTTTCCTGGAAGGCCTATTTTCATTCGACCGGGACCGTTGGGAAAATGAATACTGGGTTCAGCGTGGACCGGTTAAAAAATTTTTCCGAAAAAAGCCAAATGGGAAAATTGAAAAAATCGGGGAGGCCCGTATGGAAAATCCGGGTTGGATCAAGGTCAGCCCGGACGGACGGGTTTATTTTGTGGCCGGAAACCACCTTTACCAACTCGATACCACCGGAGCGTTTTCCATCCTAAGTCGAAATATCGGATCCATAATCCTCACCCGCCCTCCAACCAGCGATCCCTACGTCGCCGGCTTGTGGATTCACCGCGACCGCATTTTTGTGGCCGATTATACGGGGAGACAGGTGAAAGAAGTCGGGATGAACGGTACGGTCCGTGTCGTGGCCCGCTCGGAACCGCCCTGGTCCCCGGTAGGTGGAATATTTGACAACCAGGGATACCTCTGGTTGCTTGAAAACAACGAAAACAATACGGTAAATGTGCGAAAAATCAGGACAAACTGATTTTTAACCCGCGTGTTATTTTATACCGATTTTTTAGGTCTTCCTCTTCTTTTCTTTTCAGTGCCGACCACAAGGGTAATGGCTTTGGCGGGACGGCCGCGTTTTTTTGCCACAAGGGCTGTTGCAGGCATCACTGCCTTAGCGGGCCTCCCTCTTCTTTTCTTCACAGGGGTCGCTGCAGGTTCAACCGCTTTGGCGGGCCTCCCTCTTCTTTTCTTTTCAGTGCCGGCCACAAGGGTAATGGCTTTGGCGGGACGGCCGCGTTTTTTCTTTCCAGCCCCGATGGCCGGTAAAGCGGCTTTGGCGGGACGGCCGCGTTTTTTGAGGATTGGTTTGGAATCGGAAGGTTTAAGGGATTCTGCATATTTATTGTTCAGGAAGGTGCTGATTCGGTGTGCGGCCGATCCGTCCAGTCCGTCAAGCAGATCTACACAGATCGATAATACATTGATTTCATCGGAATTCGCCATCGTAGGAAAATTTAGTGATTAGTTATCGGTTAAAAAACAAAAACGCAAAGTTACCGGAAATACCGCAAATAAAACCGCATAACCTGAATAATAATGCAACTTTAAAAGGCACAACGGGCGATGTATGAGTTCAAATCAATACCAATAAAAACCCATTTCTTTTTCATTGAAATCGCAGTGGTTTCTTTCAACCATTGTTAGGCCTGGTGGCATCAGGGAAGCAAGACCGTCTGCCGCCGGCCACCGCGGATCCTGAGTAAAATGGCCTTTACCGCAAAGCGTTACCTTGGCATCGGCCTGCTGTGGTAAAAAGGCATAACGCCGCAGGCAGATAAGCCCTAAATTTATATGGCGAATGGCTGATATTACCGAAGAATTGATCATAAATAAACGGAACCGCAGTGAATGAAATTTAATTTAATATCTATTTTGCATCGGTTAAACATTGCTGACCGCAATCAGTTTTTTGAATGAGTCCGATCATCAAGGATAAAAATGTCCCGAATGAAATTTGTCATGGCTGAAAAAACAGTAATAAAATCCTGATATATGAAAACTTCAATCTTTAATTTTCTCCTGGCCTTGTTTTTTATAAGCGGGCTCTATCTTGTTTCCTGCCAATCCAAAGGCGTCAAGTCGGACACTCCTCCTTTGGATGTTCAGGAACTGACCAAAAACCAACCTGAAACCCACGGCGCCGAAATAAAGGAGTCCGATATCGTCCTTGCCACTCCGCTTGACCAGGCCATGGCCACCAAGGGAAATGCGACCTATGATGTCAAATGTAAAAGCTGCCATCGCCTCTCCGAAGAACGACTGGTCGGACCGGGCTGGAAAGGGGTGACCAAATTGCGCAAGCCGGTCTGGATCATGAACATGATCACCAATGTGGACATGATGCTCGAGACCGATCCTGAAGCCCAGAAACTGCTGGAGCAGTGTCTGGTACGTATGCCCAATCAAAATGTGACCCTGACGGAAGCCAGGGAGATCCTTGAATTCATGCGGAAAAACGACGGAGAACTCTGAGCCTCCTCCGTTTGATCAGATGTAGTAATCATTCAATAAAACTTATCAAATATGACTTCGAATAAATTCTTCACCAAATCGGCGCTGTTGATGCTGATTTTGATTACCTGGTCCGCCTGCAAGCCCAGGGGGATCCAGCAGGCTATCAGTTCGGATGCCTCTGGCAAAGTTTATGTGGCGCCAGGCACCCATGATGAATTTTACAATTTTGTATCCGGCGGCTTCAGCGGCCAAATGTCTGTCTATGGCATACCCTCAGGCAGGTTGTTCAGGGTCATTCCCGTATTTTCAGTAGATCCTGAAAAAGGTTATGGATACAGCGAGGAATCCAAACCCATGCTGAATACCTCGCATGGCATGGTTCCCTGGGACGACCTTCACCATATAGCCCTTTCCGTAACCGATGGCATTCACGACGGACGCTGGGTTTTTGGAAATGCCAACAATACCCCGAGAATTGCCCGGGTGGACCTGACCACCTTCCGCACGGCAGAGATCATCGAGATCCCCAACAGCGCCGGGAACCACTCCTCTCCCTTTATCACCGAGAATTCCGAATATGTGGTAGCGGGCACCCGGTTCAGCGTACCTATGGACAATGGCAGCACGGATGTGCCGATCAGCACTTATAAGGATAATTTCAAAGGCACGGTAAGTTTTGTCAAAGTAGACCCAAGCTCAGGCCGAATGAGCATTGCCTTCCAGATTCTTCTCCCCGGGGTCAATTTTGACCTTTCCCGCGCCGGCAAAGGAAAATCTCACGGTTGGTTTTTCTTCAGTTGTTATAATTCGGAACAGGCCAATACCCTTCTTGAAGTCAATGCATCCCAACGGGATAAGGACTTTATTCTTTGTGTAAACTGGAAAAAAGCGGAAGAATATGTGAACCAGGGCAAAGGCACCAAGAAAAAAGTCAGGTACGCCCACAATTTCTATGATGAGAAAAAGCATATGGGCACCAGCACTATGGAAACCGAAGTCCTGGTCCTGGACCCGAAAGAACTGGCCGATATGGTATATATGATGCCCTGTCCCAAATCGCCCCATGGCTGCGATACAGACCCCAGTGGGGAATTTATCGTGGGAAGCGGCAAACTGGCTGCGACCATGCCGGTATTTTCCTTTACCAAAATACAGCAGGCCATCGCGGATAAAACCTATGACGGGGATTATGAAGGCATCCCCGTTCTCAAATACGAAGCCGTGCTCCACGGGGAAGTTCAAAAACCGGGATTAGGCCCCCTGCATACCGAATTTGATGCCAACGGCAATGCCTATACTTCTTTCTTTGTATCCTCCGAGGTGGTGAAATGGAATGTGCAAAGCCTCCAGGTGCTGGACCGGGTTCCGACCTATTATTCGGTGGGCCACCTAAGTGTTCCGGGCGGGCCGACCAAAAAACCCTGGGGAAAATACATGATCGCTTACAATAAGATTACCAAGGACCGCTTCCTGCCCACAGGACCTGAACTTTCCCAAAGCGCCCAACTGTATGACATCAGCGGGGATAAAATGAAACTGATTCTCGACTTTCCCACCATCGGGGAACCCCACTATGCGGAAGCCATCCCGGCGGAGCTGGTAGCCAAGAACAGCGTTAAGTTTTACAAAATCGAGGAAAATGAAAATCCCTGGGCCGCCAAAGGAGATGATTTTGCCCGCGTGGAACGCAAAGGCAATGAAGTCCATGTTTACATGACCGCCATCCGTTCCCATTTTGTACCGGACAATATTGAAGGGGTTAAATTGGGGGATGTCGTCTATTTCCATGTGACCAATATGGAACAAGACTGGGATGTTCCCCATGGTTTTGCGGTCAAGGGAGCAAACAATGCGGAACTGCTGATCATGCCCGGTGAAACCCAGACACTGATGTGGAAACCCGACCGGATCGGTGTTTTCCCCATGTACTGTACTGATTTTTGCAGCGCTTTGCACCAGGAAATGTCCGGATATATCCGGATCAGCGCACCCGGTTCCAACGTGCCCATTAAATTCAGCACCGGGGATCTCGGTCCTGAACAATAGGCCGCTTTGTATTCAGAATCTTTAAACCTTTACATATGAAAACGATGGTTTTTATTATGATAGTCCTTGGTATGCTATCCTGTAAGAATACCACAACTCCGGATTCTACCGTCGGTTCCTCCGCGGAAGCCCCCGCGGCGGGCCAGGCCAACGTGGTGGACGACGAATCCATGAAGGATGTGGTCAAAATCGCGGTGGGATCCCCTGACCATACTACCCTGGTCGCAGCCCTGCAACAAGCCGACCTGGTAAATTCATTGGCCAATGCGGGGCCCTTCACCGTCTTCGCGCCAACCAACGCGGCCTTTGACAAGTTGCCGGCCGGCACGGTGGACGGCTTGATGAAACCGGATAAAAAAACGGATCTTCAGGACATTCTGCAGTACCATGTGACTACTTCCGCACTCAAAACCTCCTTCTTTAAGGACGGCATGACCCTCGGAATGGTAAATGGAGGCAATATTTCTTTTCAGGTCAAGGACGGAAAAATCATGATCAACAATTCCGCAACGATCGTGGCTTCCGTACCGGCATCCAACGGCATCGTGCATGTGATCGATGCCGTCCTGTTGCCACCTGCCAAGTAAACCGGGATCTTTGCCAAAGCCTAACACAAACGACCTGTTATGAAAAACAACAATCTGACCGTTTTTTCCAGGATTGTCATGGCCTTCGCCACAGGCATGCTGGTAGCCGTATTCTTTTTGCCGGCCTGGAGAATTGATCTTTTCGCCCCGCAATATCCCGAAGGTCTGAAGATGAATATCTGGCTGGACCGGTTGACCGGGGATGTGGACATTATCAACGGTCTGAATCACTATATCGGAATGAAACCCTTCTCCAATGAATCCTTCCCGGAATTCGGCTGGTTGAAATATGTCGTTTATTTTTTCATAGCAATGGGTTTGTTGATTTCCCTGACCGGGAAAAAAAGGCTTTTGATCCTGTATCTGATCCTGACCGCAATCGGTGGAACGCTTGCGATGTATGATTTTTACAAATGGGGTTATGAGTTTGGCCACGATCTGGATCCTAAAGCCGCCATCCAGGTCCCCGGGATGTCCTACCAGCCTCCGGTATTCGGGCATAAAAGATTGTTGAATTTCGATTCTTATTCATTTCCGGATATCGGCGGCTGGCTGGTCATCTCCTCGGCCATCCTGGCTTTCCTGATTTTAGTTTATGAATGGTACCTCCACCGAAAACCAAAAACGACATCCCCGGTTGCGGTCCTGTTGATCACCGGAGCCCTGTCCGCCACCCTTTCCGCCTGCCAGGTCAAGCCAGAACCCCTGGTGTCGGGGCAGGATATGTGTTTTCATTGCAAAATGACCATTGTCGAACCCCGATACGGCTGTGAAATCGTGACCCAAAAGGGGAAGGTTTATAAATTTGACGACTTCTCCTGTATGAAATCGTTCATCCGGTCCAACACCGTGAAACAGGAAGAAATCCGGTTTACCCTGGTTGCCGACTTCAACAATGAAAAGGACTGGCTCCCCGCGGAAACCGCAATTTATTATACCGGGCCTTTGATGAAAAGTCCCATGGGTTCCAATACCGGGGCTTTCCCGGACCAGGCGGAAGCGTCCCGGTTCAAAGGTGAAAACGAAGGCACCCTTTCCGACTGGAATGGCCTGATGCAAAGCCAGTGATGAGCAGGCTGATCTTTTTCTTCTGGCTCTTGCCTGCCGGCCTGGCGGCAAAAGTGACAGACCTCTATCCCCATGAGGACAGCACCTCGATCCATAACCATTTTAAAGAAGCCCGGGATGGGGACACGCTGCGGTTTAACGAGGGGGTTTATTATATCCACAGCCTGGTGGTCACTAAACCCCTCGTCATTCTGGGCCGCGGGAATTGTATCCTGGACGGCTCCGGTAAATACGAAATCCTGACCATCAGCGCCCGTGCGGGAACCGTTCAGGGATTGACCCTGAGAAATTCCGGTTATTCTTCAATGAATGATTTTGCGGCGCTCAAAGTCATTGATGCGGCCAATTTGCTGATCACCGACAACTCGATCCTGGATTCCTACTTCGCCATTCACCTGTCCAATGCCTCCCGGTGCACCATCCGCAACAATACCATTGAAGGAAAAGCCATATCCGAGCAATTGAACGGCAATGCGATCCATGCATGGAAAAGCCACCATTTGATCATCGAAAACAATACCGTCAGCCGGCACCGGGACGGCATCTACCTGGAGTTTGTCACCCATTCCAGGATTACGGGAAACCACAGTCATCTACAGATGCGCTATGGCCTGCACTTTATGTTTTCCAATGATGATGTGTACACCCGCAATATTTTTGAAGAAAACGGGGCAGGGGTGGCCGTCATGTACAGCAAACGGGTCACCATGAAAGAAAACCTGTTCCGGAACAATTGGGGCCCCTCCGCTTACGGGCTGCTCCTCAAGGACATTTCGGACAGTGAAATCACCCAAAACCGTTTTGAAGAAAACACCCGGGCCATCCATATGGAAGGGACCTCCCGGATCCAACTCCGTCAAAATTTATTCAAGGACAACGGCTGGGGTGTGGCGATCCAGGCCAGTTGCAATGAAAACTCCTTTTCAAACAACAATTTTATCAACAATTCCTTTGATGTTTCCACCAATGGCCAGGTCATCCTGAACGTATTTGAACACAACTACTGGGATGAATACGAGGGGTATGACCTCAACAAAGACGGCACCGGAGATATTCCTTACCATCCCCTCAGCCTTTTTGGACTGCTGATTGAACAAAATCCCAGCATGCTCATCCTGGTAAAAAGTTTTATGATGCAATTGTTTGAAAGAATGGAAAAAGCCATTCCGAGCCTCACTCCCGAACATTTTGTCGATCTTCAACCTTTGATGAAACCCTTCACGCCATGATCCGGATCGAACATATCAGCAAAGAATACCGCAGGATCCAGGCGCTCGACGACATCAACCTTTTTTTCAGCCGCGGCCAGGCTGTTTCTTTGATCGGCCCTAACGGTTCCGGCAAAACCACCCTGATCAAATGCATCCTGGGGCTGGTGCTCCCTGACCATGGACGCATCTTCGTCCATACCCAACCCATTGAAACCAGCCCTGCCTACAGAAACCAGATCGGATACATGCCCCAGATCGGACGGTACCCCGACCAGATGAAAGTCGGCCAGCTCTTTAAACTGCTCAAGGACCTGCGTCATTCGGATCCTGCAAAACTGGATTACGAATTGTACGAAGAATTTAATCTTTCCAATTTGTTTGAAAGCCGCATGCATACCCTCAGCGGCGGCACCCGGCAGAAAGTCAGCGCCGCCCTGGCCTTTTTATTTAACCCGGAAATACTCATTCTGGATGAACCCACCGCGGGACTGGACCCCTTGTCTTCGGAATTGCTGAAAAAGAAAATCATTGTTGAAAAAGAAAAAAACAAACTGGTCCTGATCACTTCCCACATTCTCAGCGACCTCGAAGACCTGTGCACCCATGTGGTTTACCTGCAGGAAGGCAAACTGATCTTTTACAAAGACCTGCCCACCCTCCAGCAGGAAACGAGGGAACAGAAACTCAGCCGGGCCATCGCCCATTTTATGAAAAAAAACAATCCGATAGCTCCCCTGAATTAAACCCCCATGCTTAGGTTACCCCGTTATATTATTTATGATATCCTCCGGAACAAGATCATCCTTGCCTACACCCTGCTCCTTTTCCTGATCTCCACCGGTTTGTTTCAGCTGGAAGAGAACAACGACAAGGCTCTGCTGGGCCTTTTGAGTGTGGTGCTCATTGTCGTGCCGCTGGTAAGCCTGATTTTCACGACCATTCATTATTACAATTCTTATGAATTTATGGAACTGCTCCTCTCACAGCCCCAAAGCCGCTGGAGCATCCTGCTGAGTGAATATTCCGGAGTAGCCGTTTCCCTGCTGGTAGCCTACGGGACCGGGGTGGGCCTGCCACTCCTGATTTATTCCCCGGGGCCGACAGGCTTTTACCTGCTGCTTGCCGGTTTGTTGCTTTCATTGATCTTTTGTTCGCTGGCCTTCCTGATCGCCGTCCTGTCCCGGGACAAAGCCAAAGGAATCGGGATCGCCCTGCTTTTGTGGTTCTATTTTGCCCTGATCTACGATGGGGTCCTCCTGCTCCTGCTTTTTTCATTGAGTGACTATCCCCTGGAAAAACTCACTTTTTTATTTTCCGCCCTCAACCCCATTGACCTCGGAAGAATCTTCGTCATGCTTAAAATGGATATCGGCGCACTGATGGGTTACACCGGTGCGGTGTATAAAAATTTCCTGGGCAAAGAAACCGGGATCCTGTTTACCTGCCTCGTCAATTTGGTCTGGGTGATCGTACCCCTGCTCCTGGCAAAAAAAATATTTAATAAAAAAGATATGTGATCACCGGGGCGCGGTCCTCATCGGCCATCTCCGTCCAGGAGGTTGCCCAGGCCGCCCAGGATGCTTCCTTCATCCTTTCTTTTGACCGTCCCATAGGCCAGGATACGGGAGGCCAGGCGGCTGATCGGAAGGGTTTGGATCCATACAGAGCCCGGGCCTTCAAGGGTGGCAAAAAACAAACCTTCTCCGCCAAAAATGGTGTTTTTGATCCCGCCGACAAACTGGATATCATAATGCACGGAGGGGGTGAACGCAACGATGCATCCGGTATCGATTTTTATGGTCTCCCCATATTGCAGTTCCCGCTGCAGGACATGGCCCCCGGCGTGAACAAAAGCCATGCCGTCCCCTTCCAGTTTTTGCATGATAAAACCTTCGCCGCCGAATAATCCCGTGCCCAGTTTTCGCTGGAATTCTATGCCCACTTCGACTCCTTTTGCGGCGCATAAAAAAGCATCTTTCTGGCAGATCATCTTGCCCCCGAGCCGGTAAAGGTCCAGGGCAATAATCTTACCGGGATAGGGCGAGGCAAAAGAAACCCTGTTTTTGCCATGCCCCATATTGGTATAGGCCGTCATGAACAGGCTTTCGCCGGTCAGGACCCTTTTGCCGGCCGACATCAACTTTCCGAAAAATCCTTTGTCTTCATGACGCCCATCCCCGAAAATGGTTTCCATCTGGATGGCCTCATCCATCATCATAAAGGCGCCGGCCTCGGCGATGGCGGTTTCCCCGGGATCGAGTTCAATTTCCACATATTGCATTTCTTCCCCGTATATCTTATAGTCTATTTCGTGATCCGACATCATGTTTTTTTTGGGGGCAAAGATAATAAGGGGAGGGGATCGAAACCCGGATACGGAATAGGCCATCCACCTTCATATCTTCGTTCCATGAAAATCCGATCCATCCGGTTCCGACTGGAAAATCTTCAGCTCTCCAAACCCTATACGATCGCCTGGAAAACCGTGGACCAGGTGGAGAACCTTTTTTGTTTTCTGGAGACGGACCAGGGCATTACCGGGTATGGCAGCTGCAATCCTGAAAACGAGGTCGTGCATGTTTCCACCAAGGATACCCTTGAGGCCATGGACCTGTTTGACCGGGACTTGTTGCTGAATAAGTCATTGGACCGTCCCGCTGACCTGATTGAATCCTTGTTGCCTTCCCTGCACGGAGTCCCCACCCTGCTTGCAGCCCTGGATATCGCCGTCTGGGATGCCTGGTCCAAAGGACTGGGAAAACCTTTGGTGGAAGCACTGGGGAAAAAAATCGGATCCCTTCCTACTTCGGTCACGATCGGGATCATGGAGGACGATCAGACGGTAAAGGAAGCCAAAGAATTCCTTGACCGGGGTTTCACGCACCTGAAAATAAAAATCGGCCTCGACCCCGAAAGGGATGCCGCAAGGTTGGTAAGGCTCAGAAAGGAGCTTGGCCCCGGCCCTTTTATCCGGGTGGACGTCAACCAGGGATACCGCCTGGAAGATTTTAAGAAATTGTACACCGCCTGTGCCGAATTGAATATTGAATTGTTTGAACAACCCCTGCGCACGGATTGGTTTGATCAGATCGACGCCCTGCCCCGCGAGGTGAAATCCTCCATAGCCGCCGATGAATCGCTGCACGGGGAATCGGACGCAAGGCAGATTGCCTCTGCCGGACGCTGTGGCATTTATAACATTAAACTGATGAAGTGCGGCGGACTGCATCAGGCCGGCAAACTCGCCCGGATCGCGGAGACCCACGACATCAACCTCATGTGGGGCTGCAACGACGAAAGCCGGCTCAGCATTACTGCTGCCCTGCACCTGGCTTATGCCTGCGGCAGGACCCGCTTCCTGGACCTGGATGGCAGTTTCGACCTGGCCCGGGACCCCGCTTCGGGCGGATTTGACCTGATTGACGGAAAACTGATACCTTTGGAAAGACCCGGGCTCGGGATTTTTATGGACAATGACTAATCCTCAACATGGAATCCTTTAATACGCTGATCGAAGCCATCCAGGCATACAAGGAAGAAGGCTATACCGAAGATTTTAACCTTCAGGAAAATTGTATGGTTTGCTCCAACGGAAAATACAAACTGAAGGCGGGTGATTTTGTAATCGACAAACATTACCGTTTTGAGGACAATACCGATCCCTCCGACCAAGCCATTATCTATGCCATCTCCTCGGACAAATACGATGTAAAGGGCATTCTGGTCAATGCTTATGGTATTTACAGCGACGACATGGCAAGCGAAATGATTGAAGCGCTATCAGGCAGGAAGTAGATGTTATCAGTTTATCAGTTCAACAGTTCAACAGTTCAACAGTTTATCAGAGGCTTCTTTCCACGCCCAATTCCAATCCCCTTAATTCCGCCAGCCCCCTCAACCTGCCAATGGCGCTGTAACCCGGATAGGTTTTCTTATTCAGGTCGTCCAGCATCTGGTGTCCGTGGTCGGGCCGCATGGGGAGATTCGTCTTTCTGCGGCGCTGAAGCAATACGATTTCTTTCATGATGGCATACATATCGGTATCGCCGGCCAGGTGGTCCGCTTCAAAAAAATTTCCTTCCGGATCCCGGGCGGTATTGCGAAGGTGCAGGAAATGGATCCGGTCGCCAAAACGGCGGATCATGGCCACCAGGTCATTGTCGGCCCTTGCACCATAAGAACCGGTGCAAAAACAAAGCCCGTTGGACGGGGAGGGTACGGCGTCCAGCAATTCCGCGGCGTCCTCTTCGGTGCATACAATCCTGGGAAGTCCCAGCACGGGATAAGGCGGATCATCGGGATGGATGGCCATTTTGACCCCACGCTCTTCGGCCACGGGGACTATCTGCCGGAGAAAATATTTCAGGTTTTTTTTCAGGGAATCCCGGTCGATGTGATGATAGGACTCCAGTAAGGCCAATACTTCAGCAGCGGTAAAACTTTCGGTACTTCCGGGCAGTCCCTGGAGGCAATTGTGGAAAACCCGGCTCCTTTTTTCTTCATCCGCCTCTTCATACCATCGTTTTGCACGGCTGATCTGATCTTCCCTATAGTCCTGTTCCGCGCCCGGCCTTTTCAGCATAAACAAATCAAAAGCCATGAAAGCCGGTTTTTCGAATCGCAGGGCCTTGCTTTGATCGGGCATCGGGTATTCCAGATCGGTGCGGATCCAGTCAAGCACCGGCATAAAATTATAAGTGACCACTTCGAGTCCTTCCGCCGCCACATTTCGGATGCTGGTTTTATAATTTTCAATATGGCGGAGATAATCCCCGGATCCCTTTTTGATGTCTTCGCTGACCGGCAGGCTTTCGATGACTTTCCAACTCATCCCGGCTTCCTCAATAAGGGATTTCCGTTTGCGGATCTCCTCCGGGGTCCAGATTTCTCCGACGGGAATATGGTGCAAGGCCGTCACCACCCCCGTGCAACCGGCCTGCCGCAGGTCCCAAAGGCTGACGGCATCGTGGGGGCCATACCATCGCATCGTTTGAATCATACTCATGGATGCAAACATACATCATTCCGCCGTTTCGCAATCCCCACAGGCTGCGTCCAGGTCCGGATAAAAAAGATTGGTTCGGATCCGGTCGTGTACAGAAGGCTTTTCATCCCCATAACCGAAAATCAGCGCCAGCATGACCTTTTCCTTTTCGGGAATTTTCAACTTTGCATATCCCTTCGTTCCCTGCACATACTTACCCAGACCGATGGGGCAGGAATCCAGCCCCATGGATTTAGCCGCCAGCATCATATTTTGAGCACACATGCCGAGGTCCAGGCAGGCCCATTCATTGTCCTCAGGAGCGGTAAGAAAAACCACCACAGGAGCTCCGTGAAAAATGGGGTTTTTATTTTTGAGGAAATCAATTCCATGCGCCAAATGCAAAGAACGGGTCGCTGATTTGATGATCGTTTTAAATCCCGATTTTAAGATTCCTTTGGCAGCCGACTTGAGCACTTCCTTTTCCAAGCCGGCGATGTCCTCCTTTTTATCAACTACATAAAACCTCCACGGCTGGCGGTTGATTGCCGAGGGCGCCATACGCCCGGCATCCACTATGGCTTCGATGTCCTTCCGGTCTACCGCAAGGTCCTTATACTTGCGGACGGCTCTGCGTTCATAGATCATCCTCAGGATTTCGTTCTGATTCAGGGTTCCCGGGGGTGCTGTGGTTTCTATTGTCTTCATGACCAAAATTTGACGTAATCAATTTACCAAAATCCGAAGGAGGGTTTTATGATCCCGATCAGGAGGCCGACTAGCTGGGGCAGCCGATGACCTTCAAATTGAATCGGCCTATCCCCCAAAACGCCTTTATCCTTAGGGGTTATATTTCGTTACTTTTAGCGTCCCGAATAGGAAACTTATTTTAATTATGGTGAAACCACTTCTATAAGGTATATATGCTTTTGACAGGTGCACGAATGAGTGGGGTCCCTTACCTCAGGCGCTTTTTCAGGCCTGTTTTTCCACGGCGAATTCCTTCTGATATATTTTAACGAGCAGGAAAAAATAGGCTATCAGTAAGGGGCCAAAGACCAGCCCCGGCAATCCAAACCACTGAAGCCCGATGATGACTCCCAATATGGTGATCACGGGGTGAACGTTGGCAAACCATCGGGCAAAGATCAGCCTGAAAAAATTGTCCATCAGGGAAATAATCAAAGTACCATAAAGCAAGATTCCCAATCCTTGCCAGGATTCTGCGGTCACCAGCATGATGAACCCGGCCGGCATCCAGATCAGGGCTGCGCCCACCACCGGGAGTATTCCGGAACAACCCGTGAGCACCCCCCAGAACAGCGGATCCTTCATGCCAAACAACCAGTATCCGAAAGTGGATACAATGCCCTGGGCCAGGGCGATCATGGGGACCGCAATCGCATTGGCCTTGGTCATGTCATCGAGTTCCTGGGTGAGCATTTGAATGCCTTCCCTGGTAAAAGGAAGGTATCGCGATAAAGCCGGTTCGATATGCCCCGTATTCACCAGGAGATAATACAGGAGGAAGTACATCATGAGTAAACTTCCCAAAGCAAGGATGGACATATTGAGGATGGCAGGAACTGAATCGGCCAGGCCCCGGATATACTCCACCAGGGTATCGCTGCTGAATACCGGTCGGTCAAAAAACCGGTTGATTTTCAACAACAACGCGTTGAACCCCTGCATCAGGTCCTGCGGATTGCTCAGGGTGGTTTGCAATTGGCCAATCAATAAATACACCAGGCCAAACAAAGGAATGATGATCAATAAGAAGGAAATGAAGATGATCAGGGTGGCCGCCATCCACCTTTTCCAGCGATAAACCATGACCAGCCTTTTCATAAATTTCCTGAACAAGACATAAAAGATCAGTGCGCCGAGAAAGGATACGATAAACTCGTTTAAACTGTAAAGGAGGAAGGCCATGATGCCCAGGATCATACCGATCACAACGATTTGCCGGCTTTTACCGGGATACAAACTGGATGAATCAGGCATGAACGGATTTACGGGTTGTCCATCCAAATTTAGGATTTTAAAACAGAACGGTGGTTAGCCCGGTCAAACCGGGTTTAAGTCCTGCGGCATTCTTTGAGCCGCCGGGGAAGTGAGGCTGGACGCCAGGTGCTCGATCTTTTCAAGCAATTGCGGCATGACCCTTTCGATTTCCGGGCTCAGGCTGACGCCTTGTAGCTGGATGTTCTCGATGCTGACCACAAATAAATGAATATCGGGCATCTTACCCAGGAGTTGCAATGCGCCCATCATATCCTTCAGTCCAATATCATGCGTACTCATGGCCTTGGGAAAATCCTGAGCGAATCGGGGCCGGATGAGGCGGATGGTCCCGGGCGGATGACGGTCCAGCGTAGCATCCACCAGGATAATGGTTTCATATTCTTCCAGGCAACCCAACAGGTGAAACCCCCCTGTGCCCCCATCCAGCACCTCAACGCCCGGAAACCGGTTTTGGGCTTCCAGCCTCCGGGCGGCATGGACCCCGACCCCTTCATCGCCCATGAGATAATTCCCAATACCCAGGATCAAAATACGGTTTGAGGAGGTCCGGTTCATAAGGCTTTACTCGGGGTTTGGGGTATGGGTATGTTCCTTTTCAAATGCCTCTTCTTCTATAAATTTCCAACCTCCCCCCATGCTGCTGATCTCTCCGCGTCCCTCGATATAATCGTGATAAAACACCAGATAAATATGGATCACCACAAAAAGGATAAAAAACCACATGGCCCAGTGATGGATCTGACGGGTCAGGATATCCCCGCCAAACAAAGCGGGTACCCAGGCAAAAAGTTGCGGGAACCACCAGTCGCTCATGGCGGCATACAAGCCAAAACCGGTGAGGCATTGGATCAGAAAAAGAATAAAAGTCAGAAAATAGGTAAAGCCGGCAAGTGCATTGTGACCGATGCTCATGTGTTCCCTGTTTTTCATCATCAGCACATCCATTTTAATCACCGTCCACATTTCTTTAAAAAACGTTCCTGAAACCGGGATAAACTGTTTCCAGTTGGCAAATTTATTACCGACAAATCCCCAATAGATCCTGGCCAGGAAGTTGAAAAAAAACAAATATGCAGCGGCAAAATGAATATACCGGATCCAGCCCATAGTGAATTTTCCGGTAGCCTCCCGCTGGCTCTGTAAAGCCAATGGATCGGCGATATAAAAACCGGTGGCGACCAGGGCGACCATGACCAGGGCATTCAACCAGTGATAAAACCGCACCGGCAATTCCCAAACATAAACCCTGCGAAGCATTTGAATTTTCAAACCTTTAGGTTCCATACATATCGGTTTAAACTTATTCGCCGCCCACTACACTGATCCGGCTGATGTGTTTGCCTTCCTCGTCATAAAGGTGGACACTGCAAGCCATACAGGGGTCAAAACTGTGGACGGTTCTCAATATTTCAAGCGGTTGTTTTTCATCTGCCACCGGGGTATTCAAAAGGGCGGATTCATATGCGGACAACTGGCCCTTGCCGTCCCGGGGTGAGGCGTTCCAGGTCGTAGGGACCACCAATTGATAGTTGGCGATCTTCTGATCTTCGATATTGATCCAGTGGGCAAGGGCCCCGCGGGGCGCCTCCGAATAGCCGACCCCGAGTGCCTGGGCCGGCCAGGTAGCCGGATCAAACTTGCTCATTTCGGCCATCCGGGTATCCCCGTTCTTTATATTGGAGATCAGTTGATCAAAGAACTCAAGCCCCCATTGCGCGATCAATACACTTTCCAGCCCGCGGGCCGCGGTCCTTCCCAGGGTAGAGAACAAAGCAGTCACCGGTACCTTCAAATCGGTCAGCGCCTTGTCCACCACCGCTTTAAAATCTTCCCTTCCCCTTGCATAGCCCACCAATACCCGGGCCAACGGACCGACTTCCATGGCGTGTCCGTTCCAGCGCGGCGTTTTAAGGTAACTGTATTCTTTGGCGGTGTCCAGGTGTTCAAAGGGTGGTTTTGGCCCATTGTAATTCACCTTGCTTTCTCCCTTCCAGGGGTGCAGGCCCACGGTTTTCCCTTCACGGTATTCATACCAGGAATTGGTCACAAACTCCTGCACTTCCTCATCCTTGCGAAGATCGACCTCCTGGATGTTGCCGAGGTCTTTATTCAGGATGGCGCCCGCCGGAAACTTAAACGAGGCCATATCGCGGAATCCGTTTGTGGGGAGGTCCCCATACACCAGGTAATTTCCAAGCCCGCCTCCGATCGCTCCCCAGTCTTTGTAAAAAGAAGCGATGGCCATCAGGTCAGGGACATATACCTGTTCGACGAATTCTTTTGCATCCTGCAGCAATTGCCCGACCAGGGCAAGGCGCTCGGCGTTGATCCCGCTTACATCGTCGATGCCGATGGCGCAGGCCATGCCTCCCACCAGGTAATTCGGGTGCGGGTTTTTCCCGCCGAAAATGGCGTGAATTTTAACAATTTCCTTCTGCCATTCCAGGGCCTCCAAATAATGGGCAAGCCCGATCAGGTTTACTTCGGGAGGCAGTTTGTATGCCGGATGGCCCCAGTATCCATTGGCAAAAATGCCGAGCTGGCCGCTTTCCACAAATTTTTTAATGCGGGTCTGAATATCACTGAAATAGCCGGGTGAACTTTTGGGCCAATGCGAAATGCTCTGAGCCAGTTCGGACGTTTTTTTGGGGTCCGCTTTCAAGGCATTGACCACATCCACCCAATCCATGGCGTGCAGATGATAGAAGTGCACCACATGGTCATGCATGTACTGGGTGCAAAACATGATGTTCCGGACCATCTCGGCGTTGGGCGGCACGACAATATCGAGCGCGTCTTCCACCGCCCTTACAGAGGTCAGGGAATGCACGGAGGTGCACACCCCGCAAACCCTTCCGACAAAAGCCCAGGCATCCTTCGGATCCCTTCCCTTTAAAATCTCTTCCAACAGGCGCACCATGGTGCCACTGCTGAAGGCGTCTTTTATTTTTCCGTTTTCGATATCTGCTTCGATGCGGAGATGACCTTCAATCCTTGTGATCGGGTCAACGACGATTCTTGTACTCATACGATTATACTTATGATTAACGGTTAGGATTCAAATTCCTTTTCACTTATTTTTCCTTCCTGCACTTTACCCGCGATGAGCTTATGCTTGCGCACATTCGTCGCGATGGCATGGGCAGCAATGCCCACTCCGGTCGCGGCCAGCGCCGCCTTTCCAAGGGTATCGGCATTCGCCTCGATGCCAAACCCCGCAAAGGCGGAGGCTCTTTCATAGAAGCGGCCATTGTCCCAGAAGTTCTCTTCACTGCAACCGATGCAACCGTGTCCGGCCTGAATGGGGAAACTGGTCCCGCCGTTCCATCTCATGACTCCACATGCATTATAGGTAGACGGCCCCTTGCATCCCACCTTATAGAGACAATAGCCTTTTTTGGCATTCTCATCGTCAAAGCTTTCCACAAACAAACCGGCATCGTAATAGGCTCTCCGGTAACAACTGTCGTGGACCCTTTTGCTGTAAAACGCCTTTGGTCTGCCCAGGCGGTCCAGTTCAGGAATTTTACCAAAGGTGACCAAATGGACAATGACGCCGGCCATGACTTCACCGATCGGGGGACAACCCGGCACTTTGATCAAGGGGATCCCTTTCAGCAATTTATGAATGGGGGTGGCATTGGTCGGATTTGGCCGGGCGGCCTGGACACAACCATTGCTGGCACAACTGCCCCAGGCGATTACGGCTTTGGCTCCGGCGGCTGCTTCTTCCAGGATCTGGAGGGAGGTTTTCCCTCCAATCATACAATATACGCCGTCTGCCCCCGTAGGAACGGATCCTTCCACACAAAGGATGTATTCCCCGCGGTATTTTTCCATGGTATGCTTCATGGCTTCCTCAGCCTGAACCCCCGATGCGGCCATCAGGGTTTCCGTATAGTCGAGGGAAATCTTGTCCAGCAGAATATCGGCTACAATAGGATGCGAAGACCGGATAAAACTTTCACTGCAACAGGTACATTCCTGGAAATGCAACCAGATCACCGGGACCCTCGATTTGGTTTCCAAAGCGTGTACCACCTGTCCAATGGCCGAATTTTCAAGTCCCATAAAAGCAGCCATCGTGGTAACAAAAGCCATAAATTCCCTGCGGGAATAACCTTTCCTCTCCACTTCCTCGTAGTAGGTGGGAGGGCTTGGCAAAGTTTCGTGAATCATGTGAACGGGATTAAGTAAAATAATTTAAAACCACAGCCTAAAATAATTTTTAATACTGCTAGATTTTATGACTTTTATTTGGCTGAATGCTGACCTGGGTCATAGAACCAGGATCTCATTTTGCTAATTTTGATTATTTAATCAAATTGGGTTATATGAAAAAATTCCTTCTTCCGGTTTTAACTCTACTCATAGGGATGCTTCCTTTGACCGGATGGTCCCACCCCGGCCATGGAGAATCCGATGGATTTACGCTTATTCATTATTTCCGTGAACCCCTGCACGCGGTGGGTCCCCTGGGCATACTGGTGACGCTACTCATATACCGCGTCCGCTGGAGCAGGAACAAAGCCCGGCAGCAAAGAGCCTGAACATGCACGAACTGTCCATTGTCATGTGCATCCTCGATATCGCAGAGGAATATGCGGGTAAAACAAAATACCGGGCAATAGAAGAAATTGAACTTGATATCGGCTGCCTGACCACCATTGAAATGAACGCCTTTGAATTTGCATGGAAGGAGGGTGTGCGGAACACGCGGTTGCAGGATGCCGCAAAAAAAATAAATCGGATAAAAGGAAAAGCGAAATGCATGGATTGCGAAAACACCTTTACCATTGAAAATCTTTTTGATCCCTGCCCCTCCTGCGGGCAGCACTTGCTGGATATTCTCGAAGGCAAGGAATTGCGGGTCAAATCATTGATGATGTCATGAATTATTTTAAACCCTTAAACCAAAATTAGCGATGTGCGCAACCTGCGGATGCGGTACGGTGGATTCCGTGCACGGGCATGAAGGCGGCCTTCCCCACGATCACTCCCATGATCATTCGACCCATACCCACAAGGTGGTGGATGTGGAGAAAGATATATTGCAGCAAAACAACCTGCTGGCTGAACGAAACCGGGGCTATTTCGAAGCCAAAAACATTCTTGCGCTGAACCTGGTCAGCTCCCCCGGTTCCGGGAAAACCGCCCTCCTGGAAAAGACCCTGACCGATCTCAAAGGACAACTGGAATTTGCCGTGATCGAAGGGGACCAGCAAACCACCAATGATGCGGACCGCATCCATGCCACCGGAACCAAAGTAATACAGATCAATACCGGCAAGGGATGCCACCTGGATGCCCACATGGTCCTCCATGCCGTCCAGGGCATCAAACCGAAGCAAAACAGTGTATTGTTTATTGAAAATGTAGGCAACCTGGTTTGTCCTGCCCTGTTTGACCTGGGTGAACGGGAACGCGTGGTGATCGTATCGGTGACTGAAGGGGAAGACAAGCCTTTGAAATATCCCGACATGTTCCATTCGTCCACCCTTTGCATCATCAACAAGACGGACCTCTTGCCCTACCTGCCTTTTAATATTGAAAAACTGATTTCCAATGCCAAAAAAGTAAATCCGAAACTGGAAATCATTGAGCTGAGCTGCACCCAGGGCACGGGATTGAACCTTTGGTATGACTGGCTTAAATCGAAAGTACCTGTTCCGGAACCCGTAGAATGAATATTGTTTTTCACACGCATCGTCCTTCATGCAAACCTATCGGATTCATATCAGCGGATTGGTTCAAGGCGTTGGCTTCAGGCCTTACGTCAGCCGACTGGCAAAAGAATACAACCTGAAAGGCTGGGTGAGCAATACGAATACCGGGGTATACATTGAGATTACCACAGAGAAGGAGGAAGCGCTAAAATTCTACCATACCCTCCTGGAACATCCTCCGGAGAATGCCGTGATCAGTCGCCACCACCTGGTGGAAACCGCTTACGCAACCTATGCTCGTTTTACCATCCGGCCCAGCACCGGTGACGACAAACCGGACCTGATGCCGGCTCCTGACCTGGCCCTGTGTGCGGACTGCAGGAAAGAATTGCTGGATAAAACGAACAAACGGTTTCAATACCCCTTTACCACCTGTCTGCAATGCGGCCCCAGGTATTCGATAACCGCCGGATTGCCTTACGACAGGGCAAACACCACCATGCAGCCCCTGCCCATGTGCAAGGCCTGCGAAGAAGAGTACCGGGACACTGAAAACCGAAGACATTACAGCCAGACCAATTCCTGTAAAACCTGCGGGATCCCGATGCACCTCTACAGCCCTCCCGGAGTGCTCCTGACCAGCGATCCGGAAAAAATTATGGATTCCGTTCAGCAAGCGCTGAGGTCCGGGCTTATTCTGGCAGTTAAAGGCATCGGCGGTTATCTTTTGATGTGCGATGCCACGCAGGAATCCAGCATCCATACCCTCAGGAGCCGAAAACACCGGCCTTCCAAACCTTTTGCACTTTTATATCCGGATTGTGAAACCGCGGCAGGAGATGTCGAATTGCGTCCATTTGAAATCAAAGCCCTAGAATCGAAGGCAGCGCCCATTGTATTATGTACCCTGAAGGCGGGCCCCGAATCCGGAATTTGCCATGCCGCCATCGCGCCCGGCCTGGATAAAATCGGCTTAATGCTGCCCGGCACCCCATTACTGTTTTTAATTTCAAAAGCATTCGGAAAACCCCTGATCGCCACCAGCGGAAACCTCAGCGGGTCGCCGATCCTCTTTAAGGACGAAGATGCCTTGCAGCATTTATTTGAGGTAGCGGACCATATCGTCACCTATGACCGGGAGATCCTCGTACCCCAGGACGACAGCGTAATGCAGTTTACCGCCCAGGGACAACAGGTCATCCTGCGCAGGAGCCGGGGTCTGGCTCCCAATTTTTTCCCCAATCCATTTGATCCTGCGGACGGACCGGTTTTGGCCATGGGCGGAGAATTGAAAAGCGCCTTCGCCCTCCTGGAAGACCGCAATTTTTACATAAGCCAATACCTGGGTGACCAGGGAAAACTGGAATCCCAGGCGAGTTATATCCAAACGCTGGATCATTTAACCCACCTGCTTAAAGCCCATCCCAGGCATATCCTCATCGACAAACATCCGGAATATGAGGTCTCCCGCATGGGAAAACAAAGGGCCGCCGAAAAAAACATACCGGTCACCTCCATTCAACATCATAAAGCCCATTTTGGCGCCGTGCTGGCCGAGAATAATCTGCTGGATACCCGGGAGCCTGTATTGGGTTTTATCTGGGATGGCGCCGGATACGGGGACGATGGCCAAATCTGGGGAGGGGAGATCTTTGTTTATACGGATCATCACATGACCAGAATGGCCCATTTGGATTATTTTCCTCAGCTTCTTGGCGATAAGATGAGCAGGGAACCCCGTTTGTCCGCCCTGAGCCTGCTCCGCGGGCTACCCGGAAAACATCACCGGTTGCTTCCGTTTTTTACATTGCAGGAATGGACGTATTATTCTTCGATGGTGAAAAAGGAGCCCCCGCTGCAGACCAGCAGTGTGGGCCGGTTGCTGGACGGGATTGCGGCTCTGCTGGGACTGTGCGCGCATAACCGTTTTGAAGGGGAAGCCGCCATGCTCCTGGAAGCCCATGCCAGAAAATGCAAGGATCCGTCAACCGGTATTTACCCGCTTCCCCTGGTTCATTCCCGCCTCGACTGGCGGGATTTGATTGCCGGCGTCCTGGAAGACCTGGAACAAAACCGGAAAACCGAAGACATCGCCTGGAAAGTATTTTATTCCCTGGCCCGAGGCGCAGCAGAGGTGAGCAGGCAATGTGGCATAAAGCGGATTGCGTTCAGCGGGGGAGTTTTCCAGAATGTTTTATTGAATGAATTGCTCCACCGCGTCTTTGATGAAAAAAACAGTCTTTATTTTCACCGGAAAACCAGCCCTAACGACGAATGCATTGGTCTCGGCCAACTGGCCTGTTACCACATCCTGAACCGGCAACCCGATAAAACAGGCAAATTAAACAGGAGTACGCCGGTCCTGACCATCCGATCTAACCCTTTAATTTTATAAAATGTGCCTTGCGATTCCAGGTAAAATCCTTTCCATCAGCCGTCAGCTGGATGAGACTTTCCAGTTTGGAACGGTTTCTTTTGGCGGCATTCACAAAGAAGTGAATCTCTGTATGGTGCCCGAAGCCAAAGTCAATGATTATGTACTGGTGCATGTCGGGGTGGCGATCAGTGTCATCGACGAAGCAGAGGCCCGGCTCACCTTTGAGTACCTGAAACAAATGGGAGAAGTGAATGAACTGAAAACCGGCTCCGACCCCGGGGTTTCCTTTAATTAAAGAATGATAAAAATAAAGCATGAAATATTTATCCGAATACCGCGACCCCGAAATGGTGGATGAATTCCTGCAGGAGATCCATCGCGTGACCACCAAACCGTGGACGCTGATGGAAGTCTGCGGAGGGCAGACCCACAGCCTGGTCAAGAACGGTATTCTTGATATGCTTCCCCCCCGGATCACTATGGTGCATGGTCCGGGTTGCCCGGTTTGTGTCACCAGTGTCCGGGTGATCGACGAAGCGGTCTTTCTCGCCAAACAACCCAACATCATCTTTACCTCCTTCGGGGATATGTTGCGGGTACCCGGCAGCGATAAAAACCTCCTGGAAGCGAAAGCCGAAGGGGCTGATGTGCGCATGCTCTATTCCCCCCTGGAAGCGCTTGAAATTGCGAAAGAAAACCCGGACAAAGAAGTGGTATTCTTTGCCGTTGGCTTTGAAACCACGGCGCCCGCTAACGCTTTAAGCGTGATCCAGGCCAGCCGGCTGGGCATCCGGAATTACAGCATTCTGGCTTCCCATGTCCTGGTGCCGCCCGCTATGGAAGCCATCCTGAGCGACCCGGAAAACAAAATCGACGGATTTTTAGCTGCGGGGCATGTATGTACCATCATGGGCATGGAGGAATATTACCCGATTGCGGAAAAATTCAAAACCCCCATCGTGATCACCGGTTTTGAGCCCGTGGACTTGTTGCAGGGAATACTGATGACCGTGCGGCAATTGGAAGACGGAAAAGCAAGGGTGGAAAACCAATACTCCCGATACGTCCGAAGGGCCGGCAACCCTATGGCCATCCAGACGATACAAGAGGTTTTTGCAGTTAGTGATAAAACCTGGAGGGGCATCGGTTCCATTCCGCAAAGCGGATATGAAGTCAACGAAGCTTATAAATGGTACAATGCCCGGCTCAAATTCAAGCTGGATTTACCGGCAGCCCCCGAAAACCCGGCCTGTATCAGCGGCGCAATCATGAAAGGAATAAAAAAACCTAAAGATTGCCCCAATTTTGGAACGGCCTGCACCCCTGAACATCCCCTCGGAGCCCCGATGGTCAGCAGTGAAGGCGCCTGTGCCGCTTATTACCATTATTCTTCGCCCGTGGAATGGGCTCAACCCTGATTCACCCCGGTCCTGTCCGGAACAAAAAGCATATCATGACCCACACCGTAAAAATGAATTTAAATTGCCCGATGCCCAAATTTGATTATGATAAAATCACGCTGGGACACGGCAGTGGCGGATTGCTGACCCACCGGTTATTGAAAAGCGGTGTGTTTGATCTGTTCAAAAACAGCATGATGGACCAGCAACACGATGGGGCCTCCTTTGAAATCCAGGGCCGGCAGGCCTTCAGCACCGACAGTTATGTCGTTTCCCCCATTTTTTTCCCTGGCGGAAACATAGGCGATCTCGCCGTCAACGGCACCGTCAATGACCTGGCCATGTGCGGAGCTTCCGCCAAATACCTGTCCCTGAGTTTTATCATTGAAGAAGGCCTGACCATGGAATCGTTTTGGGAAATCCTGGTCAGCATCAAAAAAGCTGCGGATAAAGCGGGTGTGATGGTGGTCACCGGGGATACCAAGGTGGTGGAAAAAGGCAAGGGCGACCAGCTTTTTATCAATACCTCCGGGATCGGACCCATCCACCCCCGTGCTCAAATTCACCACCACCGGATCGAAGCGGGGGATTCCATTGTCGTAAGTGGAAATATTGCCACCCATGGCATTACCATCATGAGCCTGCGCAAGGGACTCGGTTTCGAGACCGATGTGCGGAGCGATACCACCAATCTCAATCATACGGTCATTCACCTGATCGATAAGTTCGGGGAAGACATCAAATTCGTCCGCGACCCCACCCGGGGCGGCCTTGCTTCGGTTTTGAATGAAATTGCCGAACTCACCCAGCTGTGTTATCAACTGGACCAAAAATCCATCCCCATTGACCCCCAGGTCGAAGGGGCATGTGAAATGCTTGGACTGGACCCCCTGTATGTCGCCAATGAAGGCGTCTTCGTAGCCGTGATAAAAAAAGAGATCACCGGGGAATTCCTCGATCTGCTGAAACGGGACGAAAGAGGCAGGCAGGCCGCCCTCATCGGCGAAGTCAATACCAGTTACCCGGGAAAAGTGATCCTGAAGAGCCGCATCGGGGGAAGCCGGGTAGTCAATTATCTGACCGGGGAACAATTGCCCAGGATTTGTTGAAGGGGATCCGGTAAACGCGGTTTACCAATAAAAGGATATATAGTCCTTATTCCGATCTTTGTTTTCTGCGTTCCGTTTAAACCGCTCCAGGCACGATGTACCAAATTTTTAGAGTCAACAAAGTTGTAAGCCTGATCCCGGCCCTGGCCCTGGTCTTCCTGAGCTATACCATTTCATCCGGTCAGAAAATAAAAAGAGCAGCCCTCCGGGAGGAAATGGATAGCATACTTCTTGCCCATGTGGATCGTGGCGACATTCCGGGTGCGGTGGTTCAGATCAAAAAAGGGAAAAAAAGGATCCATCGCCAGGCCTATGGTTATGCCCGACTTTATGATTCCCAAAAACGGGTCTTGCCGGACCCGGAGAAAATGACCGTGAATCATATTTTTGACCTCGCCTCCCTGACCAAGGTGATAGGTACCACGACCGCCCTCATGTGGTTGGTCGATCACCGGCAGATTTCCCTGGATGATCCGGTCGCGAAATACCTAGAAGCTTTTAATACCCCTGAGAAAATGGGGATCCGGATACGCCATTTATTGTCGCACAGCGGCGGCCTTTACGAATGGTATCCCTTGTATTACCGGGCATCCAGCCGGGCGGAAAGTTATTCCCTCATTGCCAGCCTGCCCCTGAAATACAAACTGGGAGAGGACCGTCATTACAGCGACCTGGGATTTGTGATCCTCGGGCAACTCATAGAACGGGTGTCCGGAATGACCCTGGACCAGTTTATGGAGCAAAAAATATTTAAACCACTGGGAATGAGAAAAACCCTTTACAATCCGCAACAGAAAAAACACTTCCGGAAAATCGCGGCCACCTCCCACGGCAATCCCTATGAAAAAAGAATGGTATACGATTCCACCCTTGGCTTTCAGGTCAAAGGGATCGATCCCGAAGCCTGGAACGGCTGGAGGACCCATACCTTGATGGGGGAGGTGAATGATGGCAATGCCTGGTATGCCAATGGCGGCGTTTCGGGGGCCGCAGGCTTATTTTCCACAGCCAGGGATGTTCAAAAGGTGATTGACCTGATCCTGAACCCTGACCGGGTCAGACCATTCATTTCCAAAAAAACCATCGATTCCTTTTTGAGCAAAGACCAGTATAAAAACGGGTTGGGCTGGATGATGGATACGACCTATTCCTTTATCCGGGGCGGGCCCGAAGGCAGTTTTGGCCATACGGGTTTCACCGGTACCAGCATCGCGGTCATTCCTGCCTGTAATATTTCCATTGTTCTCCTGATCAACCGGCAGCACACCGGCCTTTCGGACCAGGGGCTCTATTATAATGTGGGGCCCATCCGGGAACAGGTTTTTAAGGCGGTTCTAAAATACTGCCGTTGAAGCGCTTTTATAAAACCGACGTTTCGGAACAACAATTCCACAATTCAGCAATTCAGTAATTCAACCCTCTGTATCCTCTCCTTTCCAAAAACAAGAAAGGCCGGCTTTCACCGGCCCTTCCTTAAAAGACTATACTTGCATTGAAAAACCTCGCTGTATCAATAGCCCGGATTTTGAGGGTAAGGGGTCCCCGTGGTCACCAGGTTGATCTGGCTCTGCGGGATGGGCCTCAGGTAATGAAAATCCTTGAATCCGGCGATGGGATTGTATTTGGCCAGGCGGTCCTTGAGTGTTTTGGTGCGCACCAGGTCATACCATCGCTGGTATTCCCCGTAAAACTCGCGGGTTCGCTCGTCCATGATAAAGTCTATGTTCAGGTCGGCCGTCGTGATTTTCATGGCATTCGCCGCCGCCGCATTTTGCTCCGCATTCCGGCTGCTTAGGAAGGCCGCCCGCTGACGGATCACATTTATATGATTGGCCGCGTCATCCAGTTTTCCGGCCTTAAAAGCGGCTTCGGCAGCCACCATATACGTGTCCGCAAAACGGAACATGATAAAGGGGCGGTCCGACGGATCGTTGGGCGTAAGGCGGGTGATGTCATCGTATTTCTTCATGGCCGGGTACATTGAACCGGTATACTGGCTCGGGGTGAAAAGGACCCCGCGGAAAGCACGCCTTTCCTCTTCGGTGACTTCCCTGCCGATCATCCAGATGGCCGTATCAATGCCTCTTCTCAATGGACCTTGCAGGGTGTTGATCGTGATGGTCCGGTTATAGATCCACACGGTCTGGAAGGTTTTATTGTATCGGGTGTCGTTGACCCTTTCACCGAAGGCGACATTCTGGGTATAAGCCGAAGGGCGGAAGCGGAGGAAGGGACGGCCGTTGACCACGTCGCGGTCCATCATCACATTATTGTTGACGGGCAAACCGGAAATACCCGCGTTGACATTTAGGGCTACCCCGCTGTAATTGGGCCTCCAATAGAAGAGGGACCCGTTTTGTTTGGGGTTGTTTGCTCCGAATCCCAGTCCATAGCCCGATTCACTGGCCGTGGCATCGGTATTCCGGTCGATCACCCAGATGGTTTCCTTGCCGTATTCATTCCCTTCCTTGTTGGCATCGAAAAAATCCTGCCAGAGGTCAAGGCCGTATTTGGCCTTATCCGCAATCAGTTGCTGGGCGGTGGCCTGAGCATTGGCAAAATCATCGCCTGTCGCAGCGGAGGACCATCCCTTGGTCAGGTAAACCTTTGCCAGGACATGGAGGGCGACGGCTTTCGCGGCACGGCCCGGTGAAGGGGAGGGTTTGTCGGGCAATTCCACGCTGGCTTCTTTCAGGTCTTTGATGATGGCCGCATAAACATCGGCAATGGGCTGCCGGCTGGCCGAGGTCGAAGGTTCGGTCACAAAATTGAGGTTCAGGCTCACCTCGCCGAAGGTCTGAACCAGCAGGAAGTAATACCAGGCCCTCAGAAATTTGGCCTCCGCGATGACCGCCTGTTTGGTAGCCGCCGGCATATTGGCTGCCGGACCTAACTCTATCACCCCGTTACAATTATTGATGGCCTGATAAGAAATATCCCAGATGGCTTGGGCGGTCCCCTCGGAAGTCAGGATCCCATAGGTAAACAGGTTGCTGGAAGATCCATCACCCCGCAACATTTCATCCGTTCCGGCAGAGGTGGAATAGGAAAACCCTTCGGTGCCCCAGAGAAAACGCATCAGGGAATAGGCGGCGACCACCCCGGCCTGGATACCCTCAGGCGTTTTGAAATATTCGGGGGAAAGAGAAGACCTTTCCTGCTCGTCCAGGATCCGGTCGCAGCCCTGGTTGAAAAACAGGCATCCAACGGAAAGAAGGACCAATATTTTTTTCTTGAAAGTCATATTCATAATTTTTGAAAATCGAAGGATTAAAATTTAAGATTGATTCCGGCATTGAACATCCGGGTCGGCGGCGTATTGATGCCGACCGTGATGGCCCTGCCGGGAGCACCGGCGGTCCCGCTGCCCTGGGGTGCCAGGGCACCCCCGTAACCGGTTCCTTCCGGATCGATGCCATAGCCGTCGCGGACAAAAGGTGAATAGAGGATCAATGGATTCTGCGCCGTCACATAAACTTTTAATGAACCGATTCCGTATTTCGTCAGCAGTTTCTCCGGAAAATTATATCCCAGGTTGACGCTGCGGAGTTTGATGAAGGACCCGTCGTGGTAACCCAGGGTGGAATAATAATCGGCATTGTTGGTCAGGCCGTCCGGCTGCGGAAATTCATTGGTCGGATTGTCCGGAGTCCAATAATCGACCTTCATCTGATTGACCCTTCCCTGTCCAAAGAAGGCATATCCTCCCGCACCTCCGGCATTGGATTGGAAATAGGTGGCTACGACCTGACCCCCCATCCGCGCAAACATCACTGCAGAGAGTTCGAAATTTTTATAGGAAATGCGGTTGGTCAGGCCCCCGATCCAGTCCGGCTGGAAAGAACCGAGCACCTGCATATCGTTTGCGTCGATCTTGCCGTCCTTGTTGGCGTCTTCCAGTTTGATCCTGCCCGGGATGGAGTTGAATTTTTTTGCCTCTTCCGCTTCCGAGGTCTGCCATACGCCCAGTTTTTTGAAATCATAAATGACGGTCAAGGGTTGTCCCACAAACCAGCCGTTGCCGATATCCCTCAGTTTTCCCGGCTCTTCCAGTGCCACGATTTCCTCCCGGTTGATGGAGAAGTTCAAATCGGTGGACCAACGGAAGCCTCCGGGAGTCTGGACATTGATGGAACTGAGCGAAACTTCCACGCCGTGTCCTTTGGTTTGGGCGGCATTGGTCAGGAAGGAACCGGCCCCGTTGCTGATGGGCAGGCTTTTCGATACCAGGATGTCTTTGGTTTTCTGGGTATATACATCGATGGAACCCATAATCCTGTCCCGGAACAAACCAAAATCAAGTCCCAGGTTTTGATTGGTGGTAGATTCCCATTTCAGGTTTTTATTGGGCAGGGCGCTGACAAAATATCCCAGTACGTTGGTCGCCCCGAAATTGTAATTGTTCCGGGACAGGCCCCCCAGGGTACCATAAGGCTGAACGGACTGGTTTGAGGTGATCCCCCATCCCAAGCGGAGTTTGAGGCCGGTGATGAATTTGGAATTTTTGAGAAATGCTTCGTTTGCGATATTCCAACCCAAGGCAACCGCCGGATAGGTAAACCACTGGTTGCCTGGAGAGAGCACCGAAGACCCGTCCCTCCTGAGGGTGGCGGTCAGCAGATATTTGTCATCCAGGACATAATTTAATCTCCCCATATAAGATACCAAACCTCTTTTGGAATAACCGTTGCCGTTGTTGTTTACCACGACGCTGTTGGCCAGGGTGAAGTTGTATTCCTGCACATAGTCCGCGGGCAGGCTGGTAGCCTGGAAGGCGCTGCTGAACCCCTGGTCTTCCTGGACACTGAACAAACCCGTGAGGGTAAGCCGGTGTCTTTCGGCAAAGGTTTTTTCATAAGTCAGCAGGTTTTCGATGACGTAGGACCAGGCCTCCCCGTTGTCGATATTGGCCTGGGTCTGGCCGGATGGATTGATGATGGTATTGGTCCCACGGTACTGGCCCCGGTAATCCTGGCGGTAATCCAGGCCGATGTTGGCCCTGTATTTGAGGCCTTTGACCAGATCCACCTCGCCATAAAGGCTGTTGAAAGTCCGGATTCTCCTCCTGCTGTCCTTGATCGCATCTTTATTATTGAGGGTCAGCGGATTGGCTGTGGCCGTCCCGTCCACCGTACCCAGAAGGGGAAAGAGGTTGAGACTTCCGTCGGGGAGGTATGGAGACAACAGCGGGCTGATCCGCATGATGTTAAACATGGGATTAATGCCTTCCCCGTGATTGTTGCTCAGGGTGTTCAGGGTGTTTAGGCCGACCTTGATCCTGTTCCCGATGCGCGCATCAATGGTTGAACGGATGGAAGCCCTGTTGAAGGAAATGCCCGGGAGATTGCCGGTTTCTTTATAAAAACCACCGGATAATCCATACTGCGTGGTTTCCGATCCGCCGGCAACGCTCAGTTCATGATTCATGACAGAACCGTCCTGATAAACCAGGTCATACCAGTCGGTACTGGTCCCATTGGCAATCCCGGCCAATTCATCCACGCTGAATTCCACGATGCCCCCACCCGCATTATAACGGGCATCTTCCTTGAATTTTTTGAATTCGGGGCCGGTCAGAAGCCGGTATTGATCGGTTTGACTGACCTGGCCGATATATCCATTATAGCTGATCTGCGCTTTTCCCGGTTTTCCTCTTTTGGTCGTAATCAGGATCACACCGTTGGAACCCCTGGAACCATAGATGGCCGTGGCGGAGGCATCTTTCAAAACTTCAAGACCGGCGATGTCATCGGGATTAAGGTCGTTGATACTCCCTCCGTAAGGAATGCCGTCCACAATGATCAGGGGACTGTTTTGAGCTTCGTTCTCCCCGACGGTCCTGCCCAGGCTGCGGTTGCCCCGGATCCGGATGGACCCGGCAGTGCCCGGCCTGACCCCGTTGCGTGCAATGTCCACTCCGGGGATCTGGCCCTGGAGGGCCCCGATCACGTTTGCTGAGGGGACTTCGCGGAGAGTCTGCTCCTTGATGCTTACGATAGACCCGGTGACATCCCTCCTTTTCTGAGTCCCGTAGCCGGTGACCACGATTTCTTCCAGGGAAGAGGCGGAAGGCTGGATCTGTATATTGATGCTGGCCTGTCCGTTCACCGCGACTTCATTGACCTGGTAACCCACATAGGAAACCACCAGGATCGCATCCGGTGCGGCATTCAAGCTATAGTAACCGTTTACATCGGTAGCTGTGCCGGTGGAAGTGCCTTTAACCAAAATGGTGGCTCCGGGAACCCCTTCCCCATTTTCATCAGAAACCGTACCGGTAACGGTGATGGACTGGGCGAAAACAGGGGCGTTGAGGACCATCAGCAATGGTATCAACAGCTTGCGCACCCGAACCATAAATAACATTGGATCTTTTATCATATCATTTTTTTTTGTCGTGAAACCGATTTTTTCAGATACGAATATAATCAGGTGCCCTGAAAAATTGTAATCGTTTACATTTTTTTTCTAGTTTTTTTTTAGATTTGTAGCGCTTTTGAAATCGGGTTAGCCAATGGAAAGGGAAAAAGAAGTGACCATCTACGACCTGGCCGAAAGGCTGAACCTATCCATAGCGACCATCAGCCGGGCCCTGAAAAATGACCCGGTCGTCAACCCCAAGACCAAAAAGCGGATCCTGGAACTGGCCCAGAAAATGGGCTACCGCACCAACTATTTCGCCAAAAACCTCCGCACCCGCAGGACCAATACCATCGGGGTCATCATTCCCCGGCTCAACAGCTATTTTATGTCCACCGTGATCGCGGGCATGGAATCCGTGGCCAACAAAGCCGGCTACAACCTGATCATCTCCCAATCGGCGGAGTCTTTCGAAAAGGAGATCAACAGCGCCCGGACCATGTTTAACAACCGGGTGGACGGATTGCTGGTGTCCCTGGCCTATGAGTCGAACAACCTGGACCATTTCAAGGCCTTCCTGGAAAAAAAAATCCCAGTGATCTTTTTTGACCGGACGGAGGACCAGCAATCCTTTACCAATATCGTCCTGGACAACCGGAAAGCCGGATACGACGCCACCGCCCACCTGATCAGCCAGGGCTGCAGGCGCATCGTGCACATCACTGCCAATACCATGAGGAATGTCTACATCGACCGGATGCGGGGATACCAGGAGGCCCTGCGGGACGCCCATATTCCTTTTGATGAGCAGTTGGTTCTGAAAGGGAATCTGAGCATGGAATTCGGCCACGCGGCCGCGGATCAGGTACTGGCCCTTCCAACGAGGCCGGACGGGATCTTTGCCGCCAACGACAACTGCGCGGTAAGCTGCATGCTGCGGCTCAAACAAGCAGGGATCCAAATCCCCCGGGACATTGCCGTGGTGGGATTTAATAATGACCCGGTTTCGGTCGTGGTGGAACCCAATTTGACCACCATCGACTACCCGGGCTATGAGATGGGAGAACTGGCAGCCAGCCACCTCATCAGCCATCTCAGCGGTTCCCAATTGCTTCAAAAGACCAAGACTATTTTGTTGCATCATGAATTGCTGGTGCGGAAATCATCCCAGCGAAGCTGAGGGTTTTCTACTTTTATCATTGTTTTAAAAAGCGCTAATACTAAATATGGAGCAAGAGAAAAAAGTCGCCCTGATCACCGGAGGCGGTTCAGGAATCGGATTCGGCATAGCGGAAAAATTCATTGAAAAAGGGATGCAAACCCTGCTGGTAGCCCGGGACGAAGAAAAGTTGAAGGCCGCCTGTGCCCAGCTGGGCGCGTCCTGTCATTACAAAACCTGTGACCTGGCGGACTTAAAAACAATTCCCGCCCTGATCCAAAACATCCTTTCCGAATACGGGCGGATAGATGTCCTGGTCAACAACGCGGGCATCAATATGAAAAAGGACTTCACAGAAGTCACCGATGAGGATTTTCAAAAAATAATCACCGTCAACCTTTGTTCCGTGTTTTCCATATCCAGGGAAGTGGTCAAAGACATGATCCGCCTTAAAAGCGGGTCCATTATCAATATCAGTTCCATGGCCGCCCAATACGGACTGCCAAGGGTGATCGCTTATTCGGCTTCGAAATCGGCCATCGAAGGCATGACCCGGGCCATGGCCTCGGAATTATCCCCACATGGTATCCGGATCAATTGCATCGCGCCCGGTTTTATTGAGACTGCCATGACTGCCAAAGCCCTGAACGACGACCCGCCACGCAAAGCCAAGGCCTTGGGCCGCACCCCCATGGGTAAAATGGGAAAACCCGCGGATATCGGTGCCGCCGCCGCTTTTTTCGCTTCCGATGAATCGGCTTATATCACAGGAACCGTCCTCTGTGTAGATGGAGGAAATGCTATCGGATTTTAGGTGGAAGCGAAGGTTGATTGCGAACCCACTGCAAAACTCTCCAAAAAAAAAGGCCCGCAACCCATTTAGTTGCGAGCCTAATATTATAAAGGTTTGTGGTGACTGAGTAAGTACTTGTTCTCCTTTAACCGTTCACCGTTCACCCTTAACCTTTTCAGGCCATCTTCCATCCCTGCCTGTACGGCCGGCTGACAAACTGATTGGCTTCGTCATAATTCGTCACCTTCATGTTTTTGCCATCCCAGAGCAGTTTCCTGCGGCCGTTGAAGGACAGGCGGTTATTCTGACCTGGAGTACCCAGTGAATAACTTCGTATCGCGAGGTTGCCCATGATCACGGTCTCGGTCAGCGGACCGGAATAATCAAAGGAGGAAGTCAGCGCCTGATGTTCCTTGCTTCCGAAACCGGCTTTGCAGGCCTGGGTCCAGGAAACCTGATGGCCGTATTCGGGAAGTTTTTCGTTGGGATTGGAGGTCATATAATCCTTCGGCATTTCGATCTTCTTTCCGTTTTTGAAATAGATTTTTGGGATCAGGCCGTAGGTCCCGCAGGTCATGACCCCTTTGGTGCCGATCATCATCACGCCGTTGGTACTGCCGGCATCTCCCAGGTCTTCGCTGGCCGGGATCCATTCGGGGTGGAAGGGGCGGATACCCCCGTCGTACCAGGTGAGGGTGATGGGTTTTTTGTTTTTAGCCGTGGCGGGGAATTTAAGCTGGACATGGGATGAAGGCGGACAACCTTCAGGGATGTATTCCGGCTGCCAGTCCTGGGTAAATACCTGGCCCACACTGCATTCCACCTCGGTCGGATAACCCAGGCCAAGCACCCGGAAGGGCGGATCGATGAGGTGGCAACCCATATCTCCCAAGGCTCCGGTCCCGAAATTCCACCAGCCTCTCCATTTGAAAGGATGAAAGAGGGGATGATAGTCCACATATTCGGCAGGACCGATGAAAAGGTCCCAGTCTTCGCGGCTCATCGATGCCGGCAGGGCCGGTTTGTCCTTGGGTACGGGGATGCCCTGCGGCCATACCGGGCGGTTGGTCCAGACGTAAACCTGGTCCACGGGGCCGATCAAGCCCTTGCTGAACCATTCGATCATCTGTTGTTGGCCCGGGTTGGAAGCCCCCTGGTTCCCCATCTGGGAAACCACTTTATATTTCCGCGCGGCCTCGGTCAGCATCCTTGCTTCGGCCAGGTTATGGGTAAGCGGTTTTTGAACGTAAACATGCTTGCCGTTTTGCATGGCAGCCATGGCGGCGATTGCATGGGTATGGTCCGGGGTGGAGATGGTCACGGCATCGATATCGTTTTTCATCTCATCAAACATCCGGCGGAAGTCCTTAAATAATTTGGCCGATGAAAATTTATCGATGGAGGCCTTGCAGCGGGCAGTGTCCACATCGCAGAGGGCAACCACCTGGTTGGCCCCGTTGTTCCAGGCATTAGCAATATCGGACTGACCTTTCCCGCCGGCGCCGATGGCGGCCAGGTTGAGCCGGTCACTGGGGGCAGTATAACCCCTTCCTCCCAGGACATACCGGGGCACGATAAAAAAGGAAGCGGCGGCAATCCCGCTCTTTTTTACGAAATCACGGCGTTCACGGTTTATTTTTTTATTCATTTTAGTTAATTTTTAGGTGCCCAATTTAGGGAGATTTTTAATACCATAGTGCTAATCCGGGATAAATATGAACCATTGATCCCTTTCTCCCTTTCTCCTCCATTTGATAACAATTTCCAAACAAAGCCAACGGTATTTTATATTTTCGGAAATTTGCAGACCGGTATCCCATAATAATTTGGCCACCATTCAGTTAAACATACATGAATAAACTCTGGCAGAAAATCCTTCGCATCACCAATCCTTCAGGCAAAGCCATCCCCCCGGGCCGGTACAAATTGGCCAGGCTCTTGTGGGGGCTGATGATGGGAGGGGTCCTGTTTATCATCCTGTTTTTCATTTTCCTTTCCTTCCAGAACCTGCCCACCTTTGACGAACTGGAAAACCCCCAGTACAATTATGCCACCGTGGTTTATTTCGATGATGAGACCGAGCTGGGCAGGCTGTTCAAACAAAACCGGGTCGGAGTCAATTACGATGACCTTTCTCCCTACCTGGTGCAGGCCCTGCTCTCCACAGAAGACAACCGGTTTTACAGCCATGCCGGAGTGGACTTTGAAGCGACTGCCCGGGTCATCGGCCGCACCATGCTCCTGGCCGATAAATCTTCCGGCGGAGGAAGCACCATTACCCAACAGCTGGCCAAATTGCTTTATTCCAACCGGGATTTCCGGGGCATGAGCAATATGGAAAAAAAACTCGCCCTGGTGCTGATCAAATTCAAGGAATGGATCACGGCCATCAAACTGGAACGCAGTTATACCAAGGAAGAGATCATCGCCATGTACCTCAACCAGGTGGAGTTTGTTTATGATGCCTTTGGCATCAAAGCAGCCGCGGAAACCTATTTCGACACCAGCCAGGATTCCCTGAAAATCGAACAGGCGGCCACCCTGGTCGGCATGCTGGTTAACCCGGCCCGTTACAATCCCAAACGATTCCCCCAAAATTCCCTGTATCGCAGAAACCTGGTCCTGGACCGGATGCATACCTCAGGATACCTCAGCCGGGCTCAGCGGGATTCCCTGAAACAAATCCCGCTGGAAACTTCGGCATTCCGGCGCCGGGACGTTTCGGAAGGAAATGCACCCTATTTTATCCTGGAGCTCAGCAAATCCCTCCAGGACATGTTCCGCAACTCGGATTTAAAAAAACCGGACGGAAGCAACTACGATATTTATAAGGACGGACTGAAAATTTATACTACCCTGGATCCGGTGATGCAGGAACTGGCTGAGCAGGCCGTGTGGGCCCATATGCCCAAGATTCAGAAACAGCTTTTTACGGTATGGAAAAACAGCGATCCCTGGGTGTTTGAAGCCGATGACCGGCAAAAAGAAATCCGGAGGTATAAACTGAACAGCCTGGTCCGGGAAAGCGACCGGTTCCTGGGGATCCGGGACAAAATCTTGGGCGTCCTGGCCGACAGCATAGACCGTCGGTTTGATTTTGTCCTTACTGACAACGATATTCTGCGCATGCTTGAGGAAGAAAATAAAGCCGGGAAGATCAACGATTACATCCACCAGGGCATATTGAGCAATGAACGGGCGTCCAAATACCGGCAACTCATGGATGATCCCCTTTGGCCGGAACTGGTCAAAGCCTGGAAACTGGTATTGGCCGAAGCCGATAAAGAATTCAATACCCGGATCCGCATGAAGGTGTTTGATTACAATGAATCTCATAAAAAAGATACTTCCATGACCCCCATGGACAGCCTGCGGTACATGCAAATGTTTCTTCAGACGGGCACCATGGCCATTGAGCCCGGAACGGGCAAGATCCGGACCTGGGTCGGAGGGATCGATCACCGGTATTTCAAATTTGACCACATCACGGCGGACCGCCAGGTCGGATCCACCTTCAAACCTTTCATTTATGCCACGGCCATAGGGTTCAAGGCGATTTCCCCCTGTCTTAAAGTCGTGGACCGTCCTTATACCATTTCCCCGGGTGAAGGCAATTTCAGGCTGATTTCTCCCTGGTCACCCAAAAACTCCGAAGGCCGGTGGACCGAAACCCCGCTAAGTCTATACCAGGGCCTGGCTTATTCGGTAAATTCGGTTTCCGTCTTCCTCATGAAGGAACTGGGCAATACGGAAATTGTATGCGGGCTGGTCAATGCCATGGGGATCGACAGTTCCAAAAGAAGACCTGACGGCGAATACCGGGTGCCGAGACAACCCTCCATTTGCCTGGGTTCATCCGATCTTACGGTCATGGAGATGACCGGGGCTTATTCGGCTTTTGCCAACGACGGGAAATTCATAAAACCCTATTTTATCGACCGGATTGAAGATAAAAATGGAAGGGTGATCTTCCAGGCCAAAATTGAAGAATCCAGGGCACTGCCCTCCGATGTCAATTACGTAATGGTCGACCTCCTCCGTCGGGCAAGCCCGGTGAGGGATGGCTCCGTTAAATCCATACACGGGGGCAAAACCGGGACCACCAACAGTTATAAAGACGGCTGGTACATGGGAGTGACCCCGGGCCTGGTCGTCGGTACCTGGGTGGGCGGCGACCTTCCGTGGATCCGGTTCAAAACCCTGGCCCAGGGACAAGGATCGGTGATGGCCAAACCCATTTTCGCCGAATTCCTGAAACGTTTGGAAGCCGACCCGCGGGCCAACTGGGACATTACCCGTGATTTTTACAAACCGGACCGGATCGGCATCGAAATGAATTGCGCAGCTTACGACTCCCTCCATATACAGGATCAAAACCTGATCAAACAATCCAAAAAACTGGAAGATGAATTTGATGACTTTGAATATTGAAATTGGCCTTGTTTTTGTTGATTGATCTCCCGGTGATTCGTATCAGGCCCTTCCTCTTTGTTTTCTGGTTTATCCCGGTCTTCCCTTTCATCGGCTGTACCGGTCCGGAGGTCCCGGTGGAGCATGTGCACAGCAGGCCACCTACGGCATTGGATAGTTTTATGATCGATTTTTCGGATTATTTTTCACACCAAGTTAGCATTTGCAATTGTCCCGGCGCCGCCCTGGCCATCGTTGAGGATACCACCATCAGCCTGGTCAGGGGTTATGGCCTTCGCTCCGTGGATGCCGCGGACCCGGTGGATGAACACACCCTGTTCAGGTTGGCGAGCGTGTCCAAAGGATTCGGCGCCGTGCTCACTGCCAAACTGGTCGATAAGGGACTCCTGCACTGGAACGACCCGGTGAATCAATACGTCCCGGATTTTAAAGTCAATCCGGAGGAAGAAACGCCCAAAATAGCCATCTCCAGCATCCTTTCCCATAGCCTTGGATTGCCCTACCACAGTTATACCAATTTGATAGAAGCCGGCAAAAGTATCACCGAGATCATCCCGCTGTTCAGGGATGTCCGGCTCAACCTCCTTCCGACCCAGAAGTACGCCTACCAGAACGCGTCCTTTGCCCTCATTGAAAAAGTGGCGGAAAAAGCTTCGGGGGGTAAGCCTTTTACCTCGCTGCTGCAGCAGGAACTATTCAGCCCCCTTCGACTCAAAGACATGAGTTTTACTTATGAGGACATGATCAACAGCCCCAACAAGGCCCTTCCCCATCGTGCAGATCATACCGGAAGATATCATCCCGTGAAGATCACACCCAAATATTACAATGCGGTGTCCGCGGGAGGGATCAACGCTTCCGCCTCCGATATGGCCGTATGGTTGCACCTCCTCCTTGGCCATTACCCGGAAGTCTTGTCTCAAAATGCCCTGGACAGCGTCTTCGCGCCCCATATCCTCACCAGCACGGACCGCCGCCATTACAATTTCTGGCCGGGAGTCAAAGAAACTTATTACGGCCTGGGCTGGAGGATCCTGGACCTGGGGGATCATTACCGGTATTATCACGGCGGTTATGCCAACGAATACCGGGCGGAGATCGCCATCGATCCGAAATACAAGATCGGGATCTGCGGGATGTTCAATGCGCCTTGCGACGTGGCGGATTACCTGATCCCCGCTTTTTTCCAGCATTATGAGCAGTGGAAACAACTTAGAAATAATTAAGGAATTAAGAATTAAAGGAATTAAGGCAGGATGTGCATCCATTGATTTCCTTAGAATAAATTAAATCGCAAACACTTGTTTATGGGTAAAAACAGGATCAAGAGGCAACCAAGGATTCCCTCGCTTAAAGGCCGGCAATTATCCCTGGTTCAAACCAAAAAAGAATGGGAAGGAAAGTCCCTCCTGGCAAAAAAAGACCAAAAAACCTACGGAAAGATTATCGAAAGCAACCTCTTGGCTTTTAACCAGGACTTCCTGAGGGCAAAAGGAGATTCGGATAAGATCCATAAGGCTAAAAAAGAAGCAAGAACCAGGCTCATGAAGGAGCTGAAGCGAAGCATCCCTGGTGTTGAGAACCTATTAAAATCAAAACTGAATCCTCCCGCTGAGTTTGTCCGGTTCAGGGAACTGCAGAAGAACATTCTCGGGAATACCAATATAGATACTTCCCTGGAGACGGCGCCGGCAGGGCTTTTGGATTATAGGGTGTTTGAGCCGCCGTTTGCCCTGGGCATATCCGGTGAAGCCACTCCATGGTTCCTGGATGACTATACAGATGGACATTTGACCCGCAACAGCAGTACCCTGGAACCCTCGGGTTTTATGAGCCTGAATTTTGACGCCAAACATGATTCCACCCCGGTCATACCCTTTGTTTCCTGGGGCTTTTATTCCATGCTGCTCTCCGCCGGCACGGACTATACGATCCCTCAAACCGGATATTTAAATATCACCGCGGTGGCCAGGAATTTATACAACCAGGTATTGATTTCTATTTTGGATAAAGCCGGCCTCAGCGTTTCGGAAATGAATATCTCTCATGAGATCGGCTTGTTGATCGTCCGTTCAGGAGAATTTTATTTTTACCCTCAGGTGATTTTTAAGGACGGGCTCATCAATCATGGGGGACTGGACCAGGTGCATCTTTTGCCCGGATTCCCTACCCATATCCCGCATTTCCTGAACCTGACTACCTCCGATGCCTTTTTAAAAGGCGAAACGGTACAAATCCGCTTTTACAGCAGATTGAGTTATTCCTATAAAACGGTTTGTATGACAAATTATGTCTTAGCCCGGTTGAATTGGAAACTGGATAAACTGTATTTGAAAATGACTTAATCCGTTTCTTTATAAAGACATAGCGCGGTCTAAATTAGGCCTGTATCCTTTATATGACTTGCTAAACTAGACCTGGAAGGTTTATTCGGTATACAATATGAAAACCTTCCAGGTCTTGTTATGAGGTAATAAGTCCGCGCGCTTAATTCCTTAATCCTTAATTCTTAATTTTTTAATTCCCTCAAAACTCCACAATAAACCCGATCGTCGGCGTAAAAAACGGGTCGTCGTTTTTCACGCGCGTAGGAATCGCATTGCTGCCGTCGGGTTTCAGGGCCTGGCCGTCCGAAGTCAGGAAAGCCGTGTTGTCTTCGTTTCTCCGGAAAGTGTATTCCGGAATTTCAGGATTCCGCGCCACATACCAGTTGGTCACATCGATAAAGAGGTCCAGGGTCGTGCGCCTGAAATTCCATTTTTTATCGATGCGGATGTCGGAACTGTGGAAGGAGTTCAGGCGCTGGCTGTTGAGCATGGAATAATCCAGTACGCCGGTGCCCTGGGACAGATAATTCAGCCTCGAAGCCGTTTCGTCAAAAGGGGTGTATGGGGCCCCTCCCTGGTACCTGAACTTCAGGCCCAACTCCCAGTTTCTTTTGAATTTATACCCCCAGGTGAGGGAAAGCAGGTGGCGGTTGTCCCAACTGGAGGGGTAAAAAATACCGTCGGCTCCGCTGTATTGGCTGTGGTACCAGGTATAGGACAAGATGCCGAAGAACCGTTCCGTGAGTTTTTTCTGGGCAAAAAACTCTAAGCCATAGGCCCTGCCTTTACCGTTGGTGATGACCGCCTCATTGCCCAGGACTGAATAATCCCGGCCCAGGTTGGACAGGGAGATCCCGGAACGGACGGAGACCGGCACCCGGGAATATTTTTTATAAAATCCTTCCAGGGTAAATCGCAAGTCCTCGCCCGGGATAAACTCCAGCCCGGTTGCGTAATGGGTGCTTCCCAGGTAGTCCGCATCCCGGTTGACCAGCCGGTTTTGGTTGTCGGCAAAGCCTAATATGGTATAGGGGGCCAGTTTAAAATATTTACCCGCAGAAGCATTCAGAGTCCAGGCATCGGCAAGGGAATAACTCAGGGAGATCCTTGGAGACAAGGTATTGAAAGGGTTCATGGCACCGGTAGTAAACGTATTCATATCCGTCCTCAGTCCTGCGCTGACGCCTAAGCGGTTGGAGGCAAACCGTTTGCCCGCCTGTACAAAGGCGCCTATTCTGGCGAAAGGATCGAGGGGGCTATCAAAATTGGCCGTCACGCCGGGCTGAAGGATGTTGTTGTCGGGGTCCCTGATTTCCTTGCGAAGGAGGGCGGAGGTTTTATTTGAATATTCGACGTATTGGACCGAAGCGCCATAGGCCAGTTTCCATTGCCCTAAGTTTTTGTTGATATCGAGGCGCAATTTGTTTTCCGTTTCCCTGGAATTGAGGTCCAGGGTCTGGGTACTGGGCTCCGGGTTTTGGTTGTCTTCAAACTTTACGATGTCGTTGTCAAAAGCCGTGCGGCTGAGGGCCAAGTTGAGGTATCCATTATTGAGCAGGCGTTTGAGTGAAACTCCGGCGGTGTAGTTCCACTGATTGATGTTGGCGTTGGAGTTGATCACATAGAGTTTTTCCGGAGTGCTGTTCTTAGGGGCGGCAAAGCGGAATTCATCCAGGGCCCCAAGGCCGATAAAGGTGAGGGTGTTTTTAGCATCCAGGGGCAGGTTGAGTTTGGCCTGAAAATCCCAGAAATTGGGGCGGATGGGCAGGTCTATGGCCTGGAAGAGGAATTGAAGATAGGATCTTCGGGCGGAGACCAGAAAGGTGGAGTTTTTTTCTCGGGATACCGGTCCTTCAAGGGTGGCGGCAAATTCCGTAGCGCTCAGGCGGGTATTGCCCTGAAACTGGTTTGGGTTGCCGTTTTTCTGCTTAAACTGAAAGACTGAACTTACTGCATTGTCGTATTTCGCGTCGAAGGCCGAGGAGGCCAGTTTTACCTCCTCGATGAAACTCACATTGAGGATCCCCTGGGGCCCCCCGCTGCTGCCCTGGGTCTGGAAATGGTTGATCACCGGCACCTCGATCCCATCCAGGTAAAACACGTTTTCATTAGGCGCCCCTCCCCGGATGATGATATCGTTCCGGAAACTGCCTCCCCCGGCGCCTCCCCCCACCCCGGGCAGGGTTTGGATGACTTTGGAGATGTCAAAATTGCCCCCGGGATTGCTGCGGATCTCTTCCGTGGTGACTTTTTGGACGGAGAGAGGGGTTTCGATGGTTGCCGCTTTGACGGTGCGTGTGGTGCCGCGGACCACAATCTCGGACAGGGTGCTGATCTCTTCCTCCAGTTCTATGGTATAGTTGCTCTCATTCCCGCTGGTGATCACGATATTATACAGGGTATAGGTTTTATACCCCAGGCTGCTGAACAAGACCGAATAGGTCCCCACCGGGATATTGGTGATCTGGAAATAACCCGCCGAATCTGTGGACGTGCCGCGGCTGGTGCCCTCCACCTGGATGTTGACCGCCTCCAGGGCCTGCTGACTGTTTTTATCCACCACCCTGCCTGTGATGCCGCCGGTGTTTTGGGCGACCAGGGGCCTGGCCAGGCTGAGCATAGAAAAGAGGATTAGGACCGTGGTTTTCATACGGGGGTAGAACAACAGAAAATTGTTTTTGTTTAATGATCACTCCTGAATGATCACTTCCTATGGTTTATCCATTCAATACGAACTCTCCGGCGCCCCAGGCACGAAGGATAGTTTCTTAAAGGGTATTGTTTTGACCTTTTGACCCCAAATCCAATGTACCGGTACCTTGATGCGGGCTTTTTGTCCATGAATTCAATTGGATGAAAGCGCTTTTATTGCATCGGATTGTGAATTGACAAAGTGGATATGCCCGAGTTTGTTGCTCTCAAAAATGAATTCCTTCAACCTTTTACTTTTATATTTTGAGAAGTCACCGACTACGGCCAGGCGGACCCGGTAATTTGAAAACTTTTGAAGGAGTTCACCGGCCATTCCGTTTTTTAGGTCAAAAAATGCAGGGTTGATGTCCCTTTCTTTTATTAATATCCGGTCAAACCCCTGAAAATACAGGTTACCCAATAAGTCCAAACCGTCTTCCGTTTTGTTTATGAGGATCTCCTCCGAAGTCAGTTCAGCAATCTTTATATTGTCAATATGGTGGGTGATCAGTTTCATTTCTCTTCCTTTGGAACGAATGGCTTCCTTTGGCTAAGGACTACTGGTCGTTTAATGAATCGATGCCTTGTGCTTTAAGCTTTTCCAGGCCTTCTTTCATGGCTTTGACCTGTTCGGGCGCATGATTTTGCCAATGAACTACTTCCCCGACAATTTTAAAAGGGTGGGTTGACCGGTAGGATTGGGTAGGGTTGCCGGGAAATTTTTTATCGGTCAAATCCGGATCGTCTTCGATGGGTCCGGTGGGTTCGACCAGATATATCCTTTCCCGTCCCTCCCCGGAGGCCAGTTCAGCGCCCCAAATGGCGGCGTCCAGGGTCGCGGTTAGAAAAATGTATTTAGCATTTTTCCTTTGTCCATAGTTCGAGTTGAAACCCACTTCAATAAACTCCCCCGTTTTTAAGTCGGATCTGGTTCCGTGGAAATAGGTCTGGGCGAAGGGGCTTGCGTTTTTGGTAATTGCTACGCCTTCCTCATTCGTTTTATCCATGGTTGTCCTATTTAGTTAAGGTGCTAAAAATTGCATTCCTGTGTCCAACTAATTTGCCCTTGGTCTAAAATCATTCTTTTCCGTAAAATACTCCAGTCCCAAAACCAGGCCCATGGAACCGAACAGAGAAACTTTCTGCATGATCGCCAATAAAGCCCAATCGCCCGCACCGTATAAGTATAAAGTATAATAAAAAGTCAAAAGACCAAGGAGGCAGCAGACCTTAATGAAATGAAGTCTTGTCCTCAGCAGGTAAACCGTGATGTAAAACAAGCCCATCAGGAACGAGGTGCTGGTGATGATGATCATGAGGTCGTGCAGTCGGGTGGTGATGAGTATGTTTAAAAATATATTCGTATAACCGATCATTTTTAAGACCCTCGCGGCATGATTTGCTGAAATTTTTGAAGCCATATTGATAAAAAACAATCCATAACCCAAAGCATGAAATGCCATACCCGGGATTGCCCAAAATCTGGACGGATTGTCCACGCCATTCATTGCTTTGACCGAAAACAGGTTGCTGATAAAATTCTTGGTCCAGTCAAACCCCGTGGAGTTCTTGTCGAGCAAAGAGCCGCCTGGATAAACCCAGGTGGCCGCCAGCATCAAAATCAAGGAAAGGATCACACATATCAAAACGGAGTATCTCTTGATCATTTGCCTCTGGTTATTTAAAATTAGTATTAACCGGTGAGTGCCTAAAGGAGGGTCATCGCTGCACCTTTTTCTCAGCCGCCCCCTTGAGTTCCTGCAGATCTTTAATGATACCGGAGTCCAGATTTTTCTGAAAATAACCTTTAAATAATTTGGGGAATACTCCCTGGAGGCTCTCTTCCACTCTGACCACCGTGGTATTTCCTTTTAATTCAAAAAACCAATTGTGAATCGCGCTTGCCCCGAAGGTGGTCCCGGTCCAGCCAAAGCCTGATTTTGGATTGGAGGTATGGATCCTGGATTGGAAGGAAAGGCCGCCGGCTTTCCAGTCAAATTCCGTTCCCTGTTTTATCTCCCCGTGAACCACTGCTTTTTTAATATCCTTTTTCCATTCCGGCCATTTAGGGATGTCGGTCAGCGTTTCCCAAACCACATCCAAGGAAGCTTCGATTTCAATTTGATTTTGGGATCTAACCGGTGCCTTTTCATTGATTGGAATATTCATATTGTATTGAACGATCTGATTTTCAAGGTATTTATTGAACGAAACACGCTCATAATAAAAAAATGACAATATACTCAATATCACCAAAGTTAAAATAGAGAATCCCTTAAACCTCATATTGGCAGCAGCAATACTCAATGGTCTTTTAAATTTTGTTCGTCAGATACAACCGTCTGTTTTTGTTTACCTCCTTCACTCCCTGAACGGATACCGTCTGCTTCACTTTCGTCATTTTCCTTTTTAACCTTAATTCTTAATTCAACTACGTATACCCTAGAATTATTCCCAATATCACTACAATGCCCAGCACGCCTTCCAGTCCATGAATAATCACCGCCATCCAGGATGATTGAAAAAGTTTTGACGGTAAAGCAAATTCAAACCCGAAATAAAGCGCGGTGGACAATATGATCTGCGGCTTATGAAGGTGATAGAACCCAAATAACACCCCGTTAAAAAACCAGTCCCAGTTGCCAAAAACTCCTTTCATTTTAGGCAATAGGATGCCTCTGTAAAAAAATTCTTCACCCAATAAGTAGTTGAATATCGCGGTGATCAGATAGAGCCCCAGGATCCACCAGGCGCCCCGGTATTCGGCCGCAGCTAAACTGGATAAATCATATTTTGGCAAATCCTGGATCAATGGAGCCATTAAGCCATCCACGTTTGGAAGGCCAGAAATACCAGATTGCAGAACCGCACTTAATAAGATAAAAGGGATTGCCCATAAAAAGAGCCAATAGCTTGACTTGCCGGTTTTGGGATTCACTGGTTTTCGATACTGCGTTCTTTTTGCAACCGTCTGCCAGTTCAATGCATGCCCTTCCTGCTTAAGAATTAATAAGGAGAGGATGAATTGCCAAACCAGTCCAAGGAGTACAGCCACCCAGTAGACGATTAACCTGGGCCAATTTGTAACCGAAACCACGCCTGGTGTAATGACAAATGCCAGAATGCCCATGGGCAATGCCGATAAAGCCCATAATATTATGATCTTTCCAATGCTATACTGATCCCCCGCTTTACCCAAATGCTTTGAATTCACGGCTTAAACACTTCATTATTAATTATTAATTATTAATTTTCTTAGTCCTGCCCACAGCCCAATTATGACTTAGGTGTATTCTTCAGCATTAACGGTTTTTTTATTAATCAGCATCCAAACCATCAATGCCATATACCAAATGGCTACAAAAGGTCCAAAATCAACGGATCCGGCTTCGCCTGGGGGCTCCGGGAAATAAGCCAGGTTGAAGCCAAGCAAAAGAATGGCAAAAACCATTCCCAGGACACTTAGTATTTTATGAATTTTAGGGTGTTTATACATTACTAAAGCGAAAAAGAAAGTCCCGATTGAAATAAATATATCCCAGGCCAAATCCATTCCCAACTGAACTGAGTTTACTTCTTGATATATCCATTTCAGTTGTTCTTCTGAAACACTGCCCCGGTCAGCCGCTTTAAACTGCTGGTGATAGGCCTGGATGGTAAGCTGGACGGTAAGCATCATCGTAAGCATGGCGGTGGCTACAATATTGAAAAGCACCGCAATACGCAAGTTGATGGAATCCCTCCATTGCCGCAATATAAAGTAAAGTCCCACTGAGGCCAACATGAACAAAGGGCCAAAAGCAAAGGCAAGCACAACAGATATTTTTTCATGGAAAGGGGCAAAGGCCGCAAGAAAATACGAAAGGAATGCGGAGAGCCCGCAATAAATGGTCAATGAGAGCCACTTTTTACTTAGAATGGTTTGCATATGACTTAAGATAAAAGGGTATTGTTTTGATGGTAAGCGGGCTCGATATTATTTTCGATTTAAAAATAAGGCAAACGTTTACCTTCTCATGATGATTTTATCTAAAACTCTCCTTTCGCCAAACAGTCGGCCCATCTTGCTTTCCCATGAAATGGGTAAGCTTCTTCATTTTTAATTCCTTTCATTCTTTAATTCCCTATTAATGATTCCACCCACCCCCCACCAGATCAAGGGAGGCAAACCCATGCTCAAACCCACAGCCCAATACGGATGTTCATACCCCGAAGCCCCCACCCAGGCATAGACCGCGGCCATCGGGAGGGTCCCGGTCAGCAAGGCCAGATGGAATAAAGGGGCATTCATCCGGGTCAGGCCGGCCATACCACTGACTACTTCCGGGAAAACGGGCAACCAGCGGGACAAGACCACGATCCAGCTGCCCAACTTAGACGAGATCTTCTGGCCCCGTTCAAAATCCTTCCTGCCCAGGAGGACCAGGGCGGTCTTTTGGCCCATCATCCGGCAAAGCCAGTATCCCAGCGAACCGGCTAAAAAAGAACCCGCAGTTCCAATCAGCATGCCCAGCCAGGGCCCGTATAAAAACCCCAGGGCAGATAATATGATGGTGGCGGGCAGCGGCAGGACCAGATCGGCCATCAGCAGCATAATGGCACCCAGCCAGGCCCAGGGCCCAAAACGGTCCAGCCATTGCAGGGTGCCTTCCTGGCTAAAAGCCAGCATCAGGCTGTCCCCCCACAAGGCAAAAGCCAGGAGGACCAGGGCGGCGAAACCTATGAAAACCAGGAGCAATCGCATGGAGTAAAGATAAGAGAAGGGGCGACTGCAAGTTTCCCACCAAGGCCAAATGTTCAAAGCTGGCCCTCTGTTGGGGATAAGTTTGGCTATGTTTCCCACGACGGCCACCAAGCACACAAAAACATACTTTGATATTGTGTTATTATTTTCATAGCCCTCATAGTGTCGTTGTGTCGTTGTGGGAACCCTTTGTTGGGGAGGAGCTTAGCTCCGACCCCCTGTTTCCCATTCACTCCCCATGTTCATATTCATGGCCAAAGTCAAACTTTGTCCTTAGTTCCCACGACGGCCACCAAGGACACAAAAACATACTTTGTTATTGTGGTATTATTTTCGTAGCCCGCTGCATAGTGTCGTTGTGTCGTTGTGGGAACCCTTTGTTGCGATGGAGCGTTGGGGAGGAGCTTAGCTCCGACCCCCTGTTTCCTATTCAATACTTATGTAAATATACCTGGCCAAACCCCCATATTTACTACACGGCCAAAGCTAAGCTTTGTCCTAACATCTATACCTGGCCAGGTCAAGTTTTGTCCTCAGTTTCCCACGACGGGCACAAAGGACGCAAAAACAAACTTGCTCATGCGTTGTGTCGTTGTGGGAACCCTTTGTTGGGGAGGAGCTTAGCTCCGACCCCCTGCTTCCCATTACCTCCTCGTCCTAACCATTAATGGGCACCTCATAATATTCCAGCGCCCATTCCACCATATACCTGACCCGCTCTGGCAGTATCTTATATACGATGAGTTCCGGATTGTCGATGGATCCGAGATAATGCTGCAGCAACCGGTTGGCTGACCAGATCTCTTCCAGCAGGGCGCGGTCCCGGACCATTTCGGCCCGGCCGGTGATCCGGACCTGGTTGTGGTCCTCGTCCATATAACACAATTCCACCTTTGGATTGGAGGCGATCTCCGCCGTCTTTCCGTAGGACCTGAGATTGGCTATATAAACCACGAATCCTTCGGTGCGGACCGGGGATACGGGCCTGACCCGCGGCTGATCTCCATCCAGGGTGGCGAGCGTGGGGAAGCGGGCCTTCTTTACGAGGTCCCGGGCCAATGCCGGGATCTCCGATGGCTGGACGGGGTTGGGTTTGGGTTTAGGCATAAACAAAAGTAAATTTAGGACTTATTTCAAGGGTTCATTTGCACTCCGCAAATAACAGGGTCTAAAAAAACATTTCTTTGGAAAAAGATTACAAACAGGTCCTCCTCAGGATTCTCAATACTTATGCACCGGTGGACAAAACCGCGGCGGATTTGATGTTCGCAAGCGGGAGCATGGAGAAAGTAAAAAAGAATGAAATCGTCTTCCAGGAAAATAGGTTTGAGGCCTTCGAGTACTTTCAGTTGGAAGGCGTTTCGCACCGGTACAACCTGGACGAGGATATGCAGGCCCTGACCACCGGGATCTATCAGGGCGAAACCGTGATCACCCCTCATTTTGCGCGGACCACCAACGGCCAGAGCATATTCACCCTGCAGGCATTGATGGACAGTGTCTACCTGAAAATCCCGGCCGGCCTTTTCAGGGAAATCAGCGATCAAAACCAGCAGATCCGGATGTTTGGAAGGGCCGTGATTGAAAAAGAATTCATCCGCAGCCTCAATTTTGAAATCCTCTTCCGTGCCTTCAATGCCAAAGACCGCCTGATCTGGTTCCGGACCAAATATTCATCACTGGAAAACCTCATCCCCCACACCATCATCGCCTCCTTCCTGGGGATTACCCCTGTTTCCTTCAGCAGGTTGCGGAATGATTTGGCCAGGAAATAGGGATCTGTAATTCTTATCATTTGATAAGCCGCTTCTTATCAATTGATAAGGTCCGGGAGCCGGGGGGCCCTTTCCTTTGTACCCGGAATATTTATTCAGGCTTTTATGGTATCCTTCCTCCGCAAAATGAAACGCATCCTGATCCTGATTTCTCTCCTCACACTGGGCTTGCTGATCGTCATCCGGCCCGCCAATAAATCATACCGCATGAAAAATATAGACCTATTTCTAAAAGACCAGGTGGACCAGGGCCGGACCCCTTCCATCCAATATGCCTTTTTTGACACCGGAAGGGTGATTTTTGAATCGCATTACGGATGGAGGGACCTGATATCCCGGAAAGCCGTGGACGCTTCCACCACCTACCACCTGTTTTCCATTACCAAAACCTTTACAGCCCTGGCCGTCCTTCAACTGGCCCAGTCGGGAAAGATCGGATTGGACAAGCCGGTTTCCACCTACCTGCCCGTGTTTCCTTACCCGGAGGACATCACCATCGAACAATTGCTGAGTCATACCGCCGGGATCCCCAATCCCCTCCCCCTCAAATGGATTCACCTGGCCGAAGAGCACCCTTCTTTCAGGCGGGACCCCTTTTTTGCCGAAGTGTTTAAAGCCCATCCCAAAACGGATTTTGAGCCGGGTACAAAATTCAAATACAGCAACCTGGGTTATGTCCTTCTCGGCCAATTGGTCGAGGCGGTTTCGGGTCAGCCTTTTGAAGAATACGTAAATCAAAATATCCTGGCACGCTGCGGTCCCGGCCTGAGCTTTGAACTGGATCCCTCAAGCCATGCGGTGGGCTATCACAAATGGTGGACCTTCACGAATGCGATTTTCGGCTTCCTCATTGACAGGTCAAAATATATGGGAAGGAAAGAAGGAAAGTGGGTCCCCTTCAAACCCTTTTACAACAACGGTACGGCCTATGGAGGGCTGTTTGGCTCTGCCAGCGGCCTGATCCGGTACGCCCAAAACCTCCTGGACCCCCATTCGGTGCTGTTAAATAATGATTACAAAGAAATCCTGTTCTCGGAAAAAGTCGTCAGGAATAAAACTACCGGCATGTCCCTTTCCTGGTTCACCGGAAAACTGAAAGGGCACGAATACCTTGCCCATGCCGGCGGTGGAGGCGGATATTATTGCGAACTCAGGATTTATCCCCGGCTGGGAGTGGGCAGCGTCATCCTGTACAATCGCTCGGGGATGAGGGATGAAAGGATTCTTGACCGGGCAGACGCTTTTTTTATTACTGAAAAGCCCAGGCAGGAATGAGCGTTAATTAGTTAATCAGTTGCCAGTTGGTCAGTTAATTCCTTCCGTCTCCCTCCTGGTGATTCGCTTTGGGGACTGCAATTTATGGTCCCTTCCTCCTGTCTCCTGTCTACTTTGTCCGTTTCGCTCCCTTCGCCCTTAACCTTTAACCCTTTCCCTTAAAATTCCTATTTTGTCCAGGGAATATAAGTATATACCGGACCTCCCAAAAAAATGAAACAAAAACTCAAAACCACCCTCGCTTTCACCAAAAATCTCTTTACCACCGGAGCCTTTATGGAAACCAGCGAGAAGGTGGAAAAAGAAATTTGCAAACACCTCTCCCCGGAAGAAAACACCCTCGTGGTGGAATATGGTATGGGGCACGGCAACATCACCCAAAACATCCTGAAACACATTTCAAAAACCTCAAGGGTGTATGCTTTTGAAGTGAATCCGGATTTCTGCGACTTTGTGCGCAAGGCCATACCCGATGACCGCCTGACCATTATCCAGGACAGTGCCGAAAACGTGAAGAATCACGTAAAACAGGAGGTGGACAGCGTCATTTCATCCATCCCCTTTACATTCCTGTCCAAACATCAGTCAGAAAAAATACTTGCAGATTCCTATGAATTGATGCGCAAGGGTTCCTACTTCAGCCAGGTTCTTTATACCAAATTCAATTTTAAAAAATTTGTACCCGTTTTTGACCAATGTGAAATCATCCGTTTAAAGCACTTTCCCACGGAGTATATCTACCACTGCCTGAAGAACGGAAAACGAAAGGAATTGGCCTGACAAAAGGGGACATGAATCGAAGCCAAAACCAGGTTGCGCCGCTTGGCGGATCATTTGTACCCATTGAGGCCACCGGCTATTTCATTTCCAGATAAAATCCCCTAATTTTACCCAAACCGGTTTTTAACTTTTGCACATGGATCTTAGGCCAGGCGTGATATTATTATGTCTATTGTGTTTTGCCGGCAGCTTGACTGCCGAAGACTCTGTGCGTTATGAGACCGATGTGCGTCCTCTTCTTCAAAAAAGATGCATCAGTTGTCACAATACCAATGCCCCCAAGGGCGGGGTAAATATCGATAACTACAAGGAGCAGGACCGGGTGATCAAAGACGGGCAATTCTGGCTTAAGGTCCTCGACCAGATCAAAACGGGGGCCATGCCCCCCAAAAGCGAGCCCAAACTTTCCGAAGCGGACTACCACGGACTGGTGGATGGGATTAACAGCATCTTGCAGACTTCGCTTCGCCAACGGTCCGCCGGTCATGTGGTGATCCGCAGGCTCAGCCATTCCGAATACCGTTACACCATCCTGGACCTGATGCAGGTGGATTTTGATGCCAGGAATTATTTTCCTTCCGATGGTTCCGGCGGGGGCGGCTTTGACAACCAGGGCAGGGCCTTGTTTTTCACCCCCCTGAAACTCGAGCGGTATTACGATGCGGCCGACCACATCGTGGAACAGGCCTATAAGGACCCCAAAATCTGGGGCGATCTGGTCCCGGTCGAGTTCCGGCAGAACGTATTTCAACGGTTGGGAAACTGGTTCCTGTCCCTGTTTACCGATAGCTACCGTCAGTTCAATGCCCCGGAAAACGCGGCCGAAAAGGTGATTTATCCATTTGCCACCAGGGCCTACCGGCGCTTTTTGAAAGACGAAGAAAAAACGAGGCTGATCGATTTGTTCAGCTCGGTTTACCATCGGAAAGATTCCGTAAAAAACCCGCAGCGTTTCAACGAAAGCATTGCCCAGGTCTATAAGGCGGTCCTGGTTTCCCCCAATTTTTTATACCGGACCGAAGAAGAACCGGAGAAAATGGGCTCCTATCCGCTCACCCAATTTGAGGTGGCCACCCGCATGTCTTATTTCCTTTGGTCGGCCCTGCCGGACCAGGAGCTTTTTGAACTGGCCCGGGCAGGCAGGCTGGATGATACCCTCGTCCTGGAAGCCCAAGTCAAGCGCATGCTCGCTGATCCCAAATCCCGCCGTTTTGCGGAGAATTTTTCAAGTCAATGGCTGGGCATTACCAAACTGATCGATCCCCAGCCCATAGCCGATCCGGAATTGTTTCCCGATTTTAACATGCGCATCCGCAAGGCGATGTACGATGAAAGCGTGGAGTACTTTTATCACGTCCTCACCCAAAGCAAAAACTTCCTCGACCTCATCCAAAGCAACTATACTTTTCTCAATAAAGACCTGGCGGAATATTACGGTATACCGGGCATCACCGGGGACCAATTGGTTAAAACGACTTTGCCTGATTCCACTCGCGGCGGGGTGCTGGGCATGGGCAGCGTGCTGACGACGACCTCTTTTGCCACCCGGACCAGCCCCGTAAACCGGGGCAAATGGGTGATGGAACAGATCATGGGCATTTCCCCTCCCCCTCCCCCTGAGGTCGTGGCCGAACTGACCGAAGACAAGGCCATTCACGACAAACTGGGGCTGCGGAAGATCCTCGAAAGGCACCGGGCAGACCCCAATTGCAACTCCTGCCATGTGAAAATGGACCCCCTTGGCCTCGGGCTCGAAAATTTTGACCCGATCGGCCGATGGAGGGATAGTTATGGTATGGTCCCGGTCGATGCTTCGGGAGTCCTCTCGGATGGAAGACCCTTTAAAGGGCCGGGGGAACTTAAATCCCTGCTGTTGACCGAAAAAGCCAAGTTTGCCCGTAACCTTTCCACAAAAATGTTATCTTTTGCCCTCGGCAGGTCTATCCTCTTTACGGATGAGCCCGCCCTTCAGGTTCTAGAGTCCACCCTTCTGGCCACTGATTTCAACCCCGAACCTTTTATCGTCGAACTGGTGAAAAGTTACCCGTTCCGGATGAAATTAAATGACTTCGAAAAAAAGATCTGAACCGATGAATAAGAAATGGCATATCACACGCAGAAGGATGCTCAAGGGCCTCGGGGCCAGCATAGCTCTTCCCTATCTTGAAGCGATGGCCCTGCCCGCATGGAAACCTTCCGGCGTGGTGAAGGCTCCTATCCGCTCCGCCTTCCTCTTTATGCCCAATGGAGTGCATCCTGACCGCTGGACGCCTTCGGCGACCGGCCGCGATTTTGCGCTGACCCAGCAACTCCAGCCCCTTGCAAATTTGAAAAAGGACATCCTGGTCCTGGGGGAACTGATGAATAAAAATTCCATCTTCAAAGGGGCGGATGGCCACTATGCCAAATCGGCCAGCCTGCTGACCTGCATGCCGATCAAACAAACGGTGGGGGACAACATCAGCAGCGGGGGCGTTTCCGTCGACCAGCTCATCGCCTCCAAAATCGGACATGAAACCCTTTTCCCCTCCCTGGAATATGGTTTGGACCGGATCACCACCGGGGTGGACATCAATGTGGGATTTACCCGCCTTTACGGATCCAGCATCTCATGGGCCACACCGGCACAACCCATGTCTAAGGAAATCGATCCCCGCCTTGCTTTTGACCGTCTGTTCCGGACCTTCGTACCCGGTAAAAAAATAAAGGAGGATCCCTGGAAACAAAGCATCCTGGATGCGGTCATGGAGGATGCCACCAGCCTCCGGAAAAACCTTGGACGGGCCGACCAGGACAAACTCACCGAATACCTGGAATCCATCCGCAGCGTGGAAAAACGGATCTCCAACGGAACCAACCTGGAAAAATTCAAAGCCAATATCACCCCGGATATCCGGAAAGAACTGGTTCGCGTCAATACCCGGATCGATGAGTATGTGGAAGTTTACGGCGGCGTGGACATCACGGAGAAGACCCGCCTCATGCTGGACATCATGGCCCTGGCTTTCTGGAGCGATGCCAGTCGGGTCTCCACATTTATGTTTGGCAATTCCGTCAGCAACCGCAACTTCTCCTTCCTGGAAGGGGTGAAAGGAAATCACCATTCCATTTCCCACCATATGGACAAGGCCAGTTTCCTCGAAGAATATACCCGCATCACCGCCTGGCATGTGGAACAATATGCCTACCTCCTCGAGAAACTGAAAAGCCTGAAAGAAGGAGACAGCAATGTCCTGGAAAACTCCATGATTGTCTTCGCCTCGGATCTTCGTGACGGCAACCGGCATTCTCCGCGCAACCTGCCTATTTTGCTGGGTGGACAAGGGGGAAGGAAAATCAAAACCGGCCAAAACCTGAATTATGCCAAGGAAACCCCTCTGGCCAATCTTTATCTGACCATGCTCCAAGCCATGGATATTGAAGAAGAAAGATTCGGAGACAGTACCGGCACCCTTGCAGGAATTGCCTGACGGGCGGCAGAAAAATCCATTGAAAGGATCCGATGATGCATGCGAAACCCGGGATACCGCGGCCGCTCCTGGCGGTTTTATTGGGCCTGATCGGCCTGGGATTCCTGTTTTTGCCCGGGCTTGCGCCGCCGGCTGAAATACCTGTAATTGCTCTATTGCTGGGCAGGGCCCACCCCCTGGTTTTGCATTTTCCAATTGTGCTGATCATGCTGGCCCTGGTTTTTGAATTGTTCTGCCGCTTTAAGGTGGTGGAAAGGAGTGAAACGTTTATCCGCGTCATCTTGATTTTGTCCTTGTTGTCTTTTGTCGCCGCGATCGCAAGCGGCTATTTTCTCTTTGCTTCCGGAGAATATTCAGGCAGGCTGATGACCTCGCATTTTTGGGGGGCAGCGATCTCGGGGGCAGCTGCCTTTCTCACTGCGGGCATCTACTTTTTTCTTCCGAAAAACTCCGGGCTTTTTTCCCTGTACCTCAGCGGTTTGTTTGTCAGCAATGTAGCCATTGTGTATACGGGGCACCTGGGGGGCTCCCTCACCCACGGCCGTGATTTCCTCAGCGAATACACCCCCCTGCTTTTTCAAAAACCGGAAAGTTCCGGCCCAAAGGATGCTTCCGAAATGCTGGTTTACACCGACCTGATCGCTCCGGTCCTTGAAGCTAAATGTATCAGTTGCCACAACAGCCAGCGGGCAAAAGGGGGCCTGGCCATGGATAGTTATGCCTCCCTGTTTTCACCCGGCGAAAGCGGCCAGCCCTCGGTCACGGCCGGAGACCCCGAAAAAAGTGAATCCCTAAAAAGGATCTACCTGCCGGCGGACCATCCCGACCATATGCCCCCGGAAGGCAAAAGCCCCCTCTCCCAGGATGAGATCCGCCTGCTCCGGTACTGGGTTCAGACCGGGGCATCGGATAGTCTGCGGTTGACCGAAGCTTCGAAGACGGATTCCATTGCCCTCGCGATAGAAAACATGAGGCCGGTATTGGCGCGTTATCAGCACAAAGCGGAAGCGGCCAGCCTGAATCAAAAAATCATCCGCGCGGAACTGGAATCCCTTGCTGAAAAACTTCAGGTAATCATTGAACCGGATAGCCTGGGAGAGGCCAATGAATATTCCCTGTCCATGAAATTTCCTCCCGCTCCTTTTACCAATGACCAGATTCAGTCATTAAAACCTTATTTCCCTTACTTCAGCAAACTGTCCCTGGTATCCAGCGGCATTGACGATGACGGACTCTATTATCTCGGGAAGATGGAAAATCTCCGTGAATTGTACCTGCTTAAAACGGGCCTGGACGGTTCCGGCCTGGTCCACCTCCAGCACCTGAAAAAACTGGAGATCCTCAATCTTTCTTATACCAAAACCGACGATCAATCGGCCTTCGACCTGATGAAAATCCCGAATTTAAAAACCGTGTACCTGTACCGGACCAATGTTTCCCGGCAAGTGATGGAGGCGATCATGAAATATAAGCGTGGATTGATCCTGCTGGAAGAAGAAGGGGTGTTTTGAACCCACCGCTACGCGTTTCTTTCTGAAACGCCGTCTTTCTTCAATTTTCTGCAGGCACTTCATAATCTTGTTTAACTTCATCCCATGTCACCTTCCCTATTTCCCCGCATGCACGTCAGCCTCTACGTCAGCGACCTGGACCAAACCATCGCATTTTATAACTCGTTCTTTGGGCAGTCGCCGGTCAAGGTCAAGACTCATTACGCCAAATACGTGCTGGAGCAGCCTTCCTTGATCATTTCTTTCGTGGAACATAAAGACCGGGTACAATCCCATTTCGGGCACCTCGGTTTCCAGGTCGAAACGCCGGAGGTCATGCATGCGGCCCTGGACAGAATGAAAGAATCAGGCCTTGAAACCCGGGAGGAAATGGGGGTCAATTGCTGTTTTGCAAAGCAGGACAAATTCTGGGTCATGGATCCCGATGGAGTGGAATGGGAGGTTTATTATTTTCATGAAGATGCGGAATTCAACGATCCGCGTTACGAAATGGAGGATCAAAAAGTGCAGAAAACAGCCATGACTGAAATATTCAGCACACCGGTCAAAGAGCCCTGTTGCGCACCCGGGGAAGGTTCATCCGGAGGGAAACCCTGTTGTTAATCTGAACAACAACCTTCCTGTCTATCCCACAAATCCTGTTAATCCTATTAATCCTACCAATCCTATTAATCCTATTAATCCTATTAATCCTATATGGATATACATTTTTTTAAAAACCAGCAGGAATTCAGAGACTGGCTGGATAAAAATCATGGCGAAGCACGGGAAATCCACGTGGGATTCTACAAAAAAGAAACCGGGAAACCCTCTCTGACCTGGCCGGAATCGGTGGACCAGGCGCTCTGTTATGGATGGATCGACGGCATACGCCGGTCCCTGGGGCCGGAATCCTACACCATCCGGTTTACCCCACGCAAACCCAGGAGCATCTGGAGCGCCGTCAACCTGGCTAAGATGGAAATCCTGATTCGCGAAAAGAAAGTCAGGCCTGCCGGTATGGCCATTTATGAAAAGCGCGATCTGGATAAAATAAAGAAATATTCCTTCGAGCAGGAGAAAGATCCCACCTTAAGCCCGGCCCTGCTCCGGTCATTCAAATCCAATAAGAAGGCCTATGCCTGGTTTAAAGCCTCGGCTCCTTCTTATCAAAAAGCGGCCATCCACTGGGTGATGAGCGCCAGACGGGAGGCCACCCAAAACACCAGATTAAATACCCTGATTGAAGATAGCGCGCAGGGAAGGAGGATTGGGCTGATGAGGCGCTGAGGTTGAGATTGAAGTTGAGGTTAAGGTTAAGGTTGAGGTTAAGTAGGTCCTCCTCAGCGGGTGTATTCAATAAAGTGTGTCAGGTACTTCAGGGCAGGCTGCTGAGTCTGAGGCCGAAGGCCTCAGACTCAGCAGCCTGCCCTGGCCAATTTTTGTGAGCCCATCATTGGAGGTGTTTGGTGTATCTGTTACCAAAAACGTCAATGAGTTCACGCTGGATGGAAGCCCAGTTAAACACATTTCTTTTCCACCCCTTTGTATTGAATTTTAA
>JAKQHS010000029.1 GCA_029557915.1 Bacteroidota bacterium
TCCCGGATGGGACGAAATAACCTACCTGATTTGGGTTACCCACTTGAGGTGCCTACCGGCACTATTAACCGTAAAATGCCGGATTGTGATTTTCCCAACACAATATGTTGTTGCGACTGCCGGGCCGCAGTCCGAAAAAGGGGATATTTAAATTTCCAATTACGAAGAGGCTTCTGATACCCGGATTTTTTTCTCATGGGTCGAAGCAAAGCTTCGTCCAAACGTGGTGGGCTCGCCGATGGAGATTGATTTATTCAGATCAATAACACAAAATGTCTGATGAGCCGAAGCCAAGCTTCATCCGAACATGGTGGCTTTGTGGCCTTCGTGGGAGATATGGAGGCCGAAGCTAAGCTTCGTCGGAACAGATCCCGTAGGGATTTCATATGGGTAGCATAAAATTTAGGGATTTAACATCGTCCCGGATGGGACGAAATAACCTACCTGATTTGGGTTACCCACTTGAGGTGCCTACCGGCACTATTAACCGTAAAATGTCGGATTGTGATTTTCCCAATACAGTATGTTGTTGCGACTGCCGGGCCGTAGTCCGAAAAAGGGGATATTTAAATTTCCAATTACGAAGGAGGCTTCTGATACCCGGATTTTTTTCTCATGGGCCGAAGCAAAGCTTCGTCCGAACCTGGCTTCGTCCGAACAAAGGGATTTACAACTGCAATCTAATATTCATCCGGTTCAAAATCCGGACGAGCCAAAGAATGGCCGAAGAATACAAAATGCAAAAAAGCACACCAGTCAGCCCTGTCCTGTATTCGTCGGGCAGAGGATAAAAATCAAAGAGGCGGTAGAATGCCCAGAGGATAAAAGGAATAATATAAGTCAGCAACGGATTGGAGCCGGCAGGTTCGAAAAAGGAGGCCCAGGAGGTGGACTTCTTCAGGTCGCTGATCCATTTAATCAATAAAAAGGCCAGGACGCTGAAAAACGAGGAATAAAAGCCCCAGGAAGGAGTCGCCGGAATTTTGCCGATATGGAAATATGGCCGCAGCAGCATACCTGCAATCAGGAGGAGGACCGCCCAGCCGAGGGCAGGATATACCCGGCGACTGCCCAGCCACTTATTGCCGGTATCGAAGAGGATGAGTGACAGGACCATGCCGCATAAGGCTATGCAGGTATGGGTGGCATGGCCGCCTGAATCGCGGGTCCAGGATAAAAAGGCAAGCTGGTTGGATAATTCAGTATGCCCGACCGTATAAATCAGGGTGCAAAACGCCAGGCCGGCTATCAGAACCAAAAGCCTGCCCCGGCTGAGGAGATAGAGCAGGCTGGAAAACAGGTATGCCCAGCCGATGAGTCCAAGGATCCCCCACCATTGAGGGCTTAATCCCTTACTGCCGTCTTGACCGCCCCGGTAAAGCAAAGCGAGGGCAATCAGAAGCAAAATGCCCAGGCTGCGCAGGATCCAGGCCCGGGTGGCCGGCACCCCGCGGTACTGGTTCCAGATCAGGATGGCAGCCGGGTAGATCAGCAGCGACCAGAGTGCGATGGGGAGGGCCATGGACGCTTCGTGGTGGCCGGTGGAGGCGTTCACCATAAAAACCCCCAGGATCAACAAGCCCAGGGTGCGAATGAGTATATGGCTGAAGAGCTGAAAAAGCGTGTCTCCTTTCCGGATTCTTTGATTAATAGAAAAGGGGATGGACATGCCTACGATGAATAAGAAGCCGGCAAATACCCAGTCCACCATGGTCATGCCATCCGCCTCCGCGGGGAGATGATAAAACTGGCCGGGCAGGTTTTTTATGCCGGCCACTTCATTGACAAAAACCATCAAGAAGATGGTCATACCCCGGAATACATCCAGAGCATGGATCCGCTGGTCCGGAACCTGGCCAAATGGCTGCATCAGGGGCGGAGGTTTTGGTTGATGGCATCCAGGAGGTAGAGTTTGGGGTCGCTGGCATATTGCCAAAACATGACCCCTCCCATCTGGTGTTCTTTCACATAATTGCATTTATGCATCACCGATTCCTCATCGTCATAAGACACCATCTGGCGGGTGGTTTCATTGAATAAAACAGGGGCTTTGGCTTTATCGTCCCAATGCCTTACAAAGCCCGGCCTCACCGAAAGGCTGTCTTTGATATAACTGTATCCCCCGCCCCGGGCTACTGAATCGACCGGACGGTCAATGCCCCAGTTGTCATTGCTTTTCATGATCCAGCTCCTGCCGTAAAAGGCAATGCCCATGACCAGTTTGGACGCGGGCACTCCCGCGGCGGTATAGGCTTCAAAAGCCTTTTGGGCGGACTCATTATACTCATAGGATGTGGAAGGATACAGGTTGGTATGATGACCCGCCGTATCCCCGGCGACGTAAAAATCATAGGACATCAGGTTGACAAAATCCAGGTATTCCTGCAGTTTGCCCATTTCGGTCCGGTCTATAAATTCCTGGAAACAGGGGATCGCCGTCGTCAGCAAATATGGTTTCCCGGTCTGGGCGGTCAGGCGGTTCAGTTCCTCCCGGATGGCCTGGAACATCAGGGTGAAATTTTCCTTGTCTTCAGGCCGGAATACGTTGTCCTCCCCTTTGAAACCCGGATATTCCCAGTCGATGTCGACTCCATCGAGGCCGTGGCGGTGGATGATGTCGACCGAAGTGGCCGCGAATTTTTTCCTGGATGACGGGGTGAGGACCGCATCGGAAAAATTTTCACTCCAGGACCAGCCCCCGATGGAGATCAGGATTTTGAGCTGGGGATTTTTTTCCCTGAGCGAAACCAGGTATTTGAAATTAACGGTATCGGTCTCCATATTGGTCAGCCAGGCCATGGAATCCCGGACATCGACAAAAGCATAGTTGATATGCGTCATTTTGGTCGCATCGATATTCAGGTCCTTCAACTCGCCCCGGAAGCCGGGTACATATCCTATGATGGCTTTTTGGGGCGGGGCAGGGGCTTTGGTGGAGCAGGAGTTGAGCATGAGACCACCCAAGCAAACCAAAAGGGGAAGGAGAGGTTTCAAGGAATTAAAGAATTAAAGAATTAAGAATTAAAGAGAAGGGCTTGATCAGAACTTCAGGATCTTTCTGCTGATCGCGCCTTCCTGGCTGAGCAATTGCACAAAATAAACTCCTGAGGGCATGGAAAGGCCGGAATAATTTTCACCGGCTATATCGTGCGTGCCGGACCCCAGCCTGCCCAGCGCCCGGGTTTGCAGGACGGACCCCCGGATGTCCACCACCCGGAAGACCACATTCTCCAGGGGTCGTTCGGTGGAAAACCGGACGGTGAATCGGGTACTGAAAGGATTGGGGAATATGTTCACCTGGCTGAAAGGGCTGATCTCCCGGACAGGTACGGTGCATCCCAGGGTCCTGAAACGAAACATGTTTTTGAACCTCGTCGTATCGGAATCACATACGGTTTTTGATTCTACAATATACTCGGTACATTCTTTGAGCTTGTCCAGGCGCACCATGGTATCCCTCGTGGGCAAGGTATCCCATTTAGCGGAGGAGGCTTCGCGATACCGGACCAGGTAAAACAATTTAGGAAGGATCTGCTGGTACCGGATGATGGCGGAGGTCTCATACACCGCCGTGGAATCGAGTTCGAGCACATCCGGGCAATCAAAGGATTTGGGCCGGATCTGGATGGCATAGTCTTCCACTTCTCCCGCGTTGAAAAAATCACAGGGTTCAGGAAGTGCCGTATCCCCTATGTTTACGGCGGCTTTGAGGCTGATCCGCAGGGTGGATATGCCGGTGCTGTTGATGAGGGTGGGCGAGAGGTGGATATTGGACACCAGGTTGCCGGTGAGGCGTGTTGGCCCGCTGTCCCAGACGAGTTCGGCGGTGTCTGAAAAATCATGGTCGTGATTGCGGTCAAGCCATACCCGCAGATAATATTGGGTCAGGCTGTCCTTGAGATAAGGATAGACTTTGAGCAGGATCTGTCCATCGAGATTTATGACGGGCCGCAGGCTGTCCACGGCGGTAAAATCGCCGTATCCGAAATTGTCCCGGCTCCTGAATTTCATACCATCCAGGATAAGGGAATCGATATAGATCCTGCTTTCCAGACCCCGGCTGGTGCATGCCGTGCAGGCGATCTGTATCCGGTCCAGGGCCCGCAAAAGGTTAAGGGTTCCCCCGCTATGCACGAGTCCGGCCAGCGATTCAAGTTTTTCCACGGACGATAAGATGGCTTCCCTGACCTGGAGGGTGGCGGCGGAAGGATCCGTGAGAGCCAGGCTTTCCAGTTGGTTACAGGAATTGCTGTACAGGTAACCGATCGCACCGGCGATCACCGGAGCGGCAAACGAAGTGCCTGAATCAAAGCCGTACATGCCCATGGGCCGGGTCGTGTACACATTATCTCCCGGTGCGGCCAGATCAATATTATTTACTCCGTATGCGCCGGTCCTTTTGCCATCGGAGCCAATGGCCGTGACGGCCAGGAGAAAATCACTCGGGCAGAGGCAGGGCAAATCACCCAGGCTGTCAATATTCACCTGGGTCCGGTTGTCCGTGGCGGCCACGTTTAAAATGCCCACTTTGCCCAGGGAATCATAGATGCCGCACCAGAGGGGTGCATCTTCCGGTTTGCCGTTGTCGATTCCCCAGGAAGCATTGGTGGCTACCACGAAACTTCCCTTCTGACCCTGGCTGGCATTGTAAATTTTTCGCTGGTTCAGCACATACAAATACCCGGAGATCACCTCGGACTCTTTGATGCCCTGGCGTACATCGTATTTCAGGTTCATCATTTTGACATTCCAGTTGATCCCGCTGACCCCGGTCTGGTTGTTCCCGGCAGCGCCGATCAGGCCGTTGACGGATACTCCGTGCTCCCCCTCGCCGATGCTGTCATTGCCGGAAAGAATGTTCCACCCCAAATAATCATCCACATAACCGTTCTGGTCGTCGTCCAGCTGGTTGGAGGGGATTTCATCTTCATTGACCCAGGTATTGGGCATCAGATCGGGATGGGTCAGTTCCGTACCGTCATCGATGACGGCGACCACTATTTCTCTGCCCTGCCGGGTCATGCCTCCCGTGGACTTGTTCCAGGCGAGATAGGCTTTGGTATCGATGCCTTTGGTTTTACCATTTACTCCATTGTTAAGCCATTGCCATTGCAAAGAGAAAGAGGGATCATCGGGTATGTTTTGCCTGGGTGTGATCAGGTGGTTGAATTGTGCGGCAAGGGTTTTGGGATGTTTTCTCACTTTTTCCAGCAATTCCCCTTCGTGGTACTTGGCAAAATCAAAACGGAGACTGTAAATCCGGGCCTGGGGTGCCAGAGCCCTGACCGTCCCGGACCTGCGGAGGGCGGTATAGCGGGAGAGGATGGTGGCGATATCTGATTCTTTCTGCACCTGCACCAGGATCTCGCCCTGGACATGGTCCAGTTTCTGGGCACCGGAGAAATAAGCGGTGCAAAGCAACCATAAAACCAGATACGATTTTTTCATAGATATTCTTTTGAAGATTAATGCATCCGGTCTCCCCGGAGGGCAAAACCCTCTAAAACGGAAGCTTCGTAATCCAATAATTCCTGCCATCGTGTTTGTACTTTTTCCGGGTTCCCGTACTGCTTTGCAAGATCTATAAAAAGTCGGTAATGTCCGGCTTCGGACACCATGAAAGTATGATAAAAATCCCGTAATTCCTGTTCGGCCAGGTGCAGCGAGAGCAGGCGGAACCTTTCACAACTGCGCGCTTCGATCATGGCGCAAATCAGCAGGCGGTCGACAAGCCGGGATTCCCTGCTGCCCCCCTTTGCCTGAAAACGAAGTAAGGCGTTAACATATTCGTCATTTCTCTGGTACCCGAGCTTTAAGTTTTTTTCATCCAGTTTGCGCAGGACCATTCGGAAATGACCCCATTCTTCGGTCACCACGGGAGCCAGGGCCTCCACCATGTCTTTCTTATCCGGGTATTGCTGGATGAGGGAGATGCAGGAGGAGGCTGCCTTTTGCTCACAGTAGGCGTGATCGGTCAGAATTTCTTCGAGGCTTTTTTCCGCCAGGTTTACCCATCGGGGGTCAGTGGCCAGTTTCAGTCCCAGCATTATTTTTGAGCATTAATGCAGGCGAGTTGCCGGGTGAAAAAATCCACGTTATAGATCACAAAGTCCTCATACCCGGTGGCAAAGATCAACCGGATCCGGTCGACCGGGGTATCTGCGAGCAATCGTTCTCCAGGCTTATCTACGTAATAAATTCCCGACATCGTACTTTTTTTTAATTCCGGGTCAGCCATTCCCTGGTCAAACCTGTTGGCGACCAGCCGGACTTCCTTCCCATTAATCAATCTGATCAGCAAAATGCTCTTCCCCAGGTTGCCATATTGCCGCAAAGCCTGCTCCGTGGCAAACTCCAGGTGCAGTTGCAAATAGGTGATACCGGGTTCCGTGGCGATGAATGCCCGGCCCGTGATATAAGCCTGTCCCCCCATGTATTTCCGGAGAACATCCGGGGTGTATTTTAAAAGAATTTCCGGCCGGAGTGCAAGCCCGGGCTTGTTGTCGCTGCCCGCAGACTGGAACAGACAATCCTGCTGGACAGAGGATGAGGGCAGAGGTAAAGCGTTTGGAAATGCAGGGCTTGAAGCAGGCAGGTTTCCTTTGGGCTGCACGGTCGGTTCCTCTGTGGGCCTGGTTTCTGCCTGACTGGTTTTATTGGTTATTTTATCCGGTGGCGCTATAACGGCAACGGGTTTGGTAGGTTCCGCTTTTTTTTGTTCCGGGTTTTTGGATCGCGAGGCAAAAACGTCAGGATCCATTTTTTCCAGTTTACGAATCACCGTTTTATCCGGCTGACCGATCAGGTCTTTGAATTCCTTTCCTCTTTTTATAATAGCAGCGAGTTCTTCCTGCAGTTGTTCCAGTTTATTTGAACTGTTTTTAATATCTGTCCGGAGAGAGCTGGCTGCCGCGCCTTTGGAGACTTTCAATTGCTCCTGGAGTTGATCATGGTTTTGTTTTTCTGACCGCAGGGCTTGTTGGATCTTTTCGCGATCAAGGGATGCCTGTGTGGCCATAGACTGGACAAATTCCTGGGGGTGAGGTCCCCAGGGCCTTTTGGCTGTAACCTGAGCGTCGGGTTGGTAAGGCCAGATCAGGGAAGCCAGGAGGACCATACCGGTTCCGATGAAACGATTCAAACTGCTCATGAATGCAAAATGGAGATAAAATTACATCCCGGGCTTGAATTCCGTGGGAATCCGCCTCATTTGAACTGTAAAAGCATTGATTTTAACTTAATGAAAAACCGGCTGGACGAATGCCGGTCTTTCCACGGGTGCTTTCGATCCAGTGCCTGATGGAGCAGATTTACATTAGTGAATAAACGAGGGCTTCCAGGTCTTGTTATATGGCTAAACCAGCCATAGGGAACCAAGGATCCTGGCGGTCAGAGGTCAGAGGTAAGAGGATGGAGGTAAGAGGTAAGAGGTCAGAGGTCAGAGGTTAGAGCTGGGAGGTATGAGGTAGGGTAGATTAACCTAAAATATCTTCAACGCTCCTGACTCCAATGGGGGAACCAAGGATCCTGGCAGTATATTCAATCAAAACAGTCGTCCTTGCTCTTGGGAAGGAGTACAGAAATGGGTCGAAAAAGGACTTCGTATAAAATAGTATCAACACCCCTGACCCCCATTGGGGGAACCAAGGATCGTGGCCATATACTTAATCTAAACGATCGTCCTTGCTCTTGGGAAGGAGTACAGAAATGGGTCGAAAATGGACTTCGTATAAAATAGTATCAACACCCCTGACCCCCCTTGGGGGAACCAAGGATTTTGGCGGAATACTCAAATAGAATAATCTTCCTTGCCAATACCGGGATAAGCGCAGAGAAGGGTCAATTAAAATTTGTTATGGAATGTCAAGGGTCTGGTTCCCCTTCAGGGCTTGCCCCATATAGGATTTGAGAATTAGTAGGTGGGGGACAGGGGTCGGTATACAAACCATTAATAACCAAAATTTTTAAGATTTTTTCAACGCCCCTGACCCCTAAAGGGGAACCA
>JAKQHS010000047.1 GCA_029557915.1 Bacteroidota bacterium
GGAAGGATTTTTTTATTGCTCAGGATTTCCCGGGGAGTAAGAGAAGGTAAGATGAAAATATATTTCTGAGGGTATTGTTCCATCAGTGTTTTTAAAACCTCCACATCATACGTTTTTTCGAAATAGGAGATTCTCGGGCTCCGGGTTTCATCCCGGATTTCAAAGACCTCATTCAGAATTTTTTCCGAAAAAAGCAAAGGCAGCGCAACCCTTCCGGCCCTTGCCCGGATCCGGAACCGGTAAAGTTGATGATCATGGGCCATGTACAAAAAATCCTTTTTATTCAGCAATTCCTGCACGGGTTCCCATTGCTCCGTTGCCTGTTTCAGTCGCTGTGCAATCTTTTGAGCGCTGCTGCTTTTCAGGGGATCCACGACCCGGAAAAAGCCCGATATTTTCAACTGGTCGGGCGTAAAATAGACCGTCAGGATTCGCTGATGGGCCCAGCCGCCCGCCCTGGAATACAATAAAGCCGAGGTGGCAAAACGGTGATGGCCGTCCGCAATCACCGCGGTACGCACCGATTGTTTGTATTGACGGCTAAGACTTGAGATCCTGCGGGGATCGTCCACTTTCCAAAGGGTATGGATCACGGTTTTATCCGGGAAACGGATTTTCAGCAGGGGTTTTGAACCGGATTTAACTTCCCGGTACAAGTCGTTCAACCTGGCATGAGCAGGGATCATCAGGGCGGCCGGTTTGATCATGGCTCTTCTTTCGATAAACAACTGATGATGCAGTTTTTGTTTTTTATCCAGGGTGCGTTCGTGTTTTCGGATATGCTGGTTGAGATAGTCCCGGATATCCGTCATGGCGATCAGTCCCGTGGAGGTCGTTTGCCCTTCCTTGATTTCCAAAATAAAAAAAGCCTCCCCCGGTACCGGTTTGAATACCCCTTTCCGGAATGCTTTATAAAAATCTTCCCGGATTCCCTGATAAAAAAGATCATCAAATTTTACCTTTTTCAGATCGGGGATGTGGGCATGGAACGGAAAAATTTGCATAAGGAAACCGGGTTTTCTTGGCGTACCCAAGGGTGTTTATTCAATTCCTGTTTTCGGGACGGGCTTGGTACACCAAGATATAAAATTCTGACCATCACTTTAATTCACCCCTTGCCCTCCTAAATCCCGGTAACTTTTCACACAAAAGTCCCGGGTTCCTTTCAAGTAACCAAAATCAATGAATGCAGCCCACGTTAACGGTGCCCTTCACGGGAAACCTAAAGAAAAGGCAATTTCACCACCTCCGCATCCAGCATCCTTTCCCCTGCTTTGATCCGGATCAGAGAACCCGGTGTGGAACAGGAGGTCTCCACATAACCCATGCCGATGGGATAACCCAGGCTGGGAGAAATGGTCCCGGAGGTCACGGTTCCGATCGGCAAGCCTTCTGAATCCAGAATGGAATAATGCTGCCTGGGAACCCTGCGGTCATTGACTTTAAATCCAACCAGCTTTTTCTTCACCCCATCCTTTTTTTGTTGAGCGAAAATTTCAGAAGAGGAAAAGGGTCCTTTGGACAGTTTGGTGATCCAGCCTAAGCCGGCCTCGAGGGGTGAAGTAGTATCGTCGATATCATGGCCATAAAGGCAATATCCTTTCTCCAGCCTCAGGGTATCCCGGGCTCCCAAACCCACCGGTTGGATATCCAAGGATTTACCGGAGTCAAATATGGCCTGCCAGAGGGGGATCGCATCCTTTTCATTAAAATACAATTCAAACCCGCCGGCCCCGGTATATCCCGTGGCCGAGATCAAAACATTATCCACCCCGGCAAACTGACCCTTGGTAAAGGTATAATAGGCCATTTCTTCAAGGCTTATCGAAGTAAGCGGTTGCAAAGCCCGGGCCGCCAGGGGTCCCTGGACGGCGAGCAGGGCGGTCTGGTCGGAGATATTGATCAGCCGGGTGTCAAAAGTATTGGACGCATTGATCCAGGCCCAGTCCTTGTCGATATTGCCGGCGTTGACCACCAGCATAAAGGCCTGTTCTCCTTCGGCGCATTGGTCCTCGTCCAGGCGGTAAACCAGCAGGTCGTCGACGATTCCTCCCTCCAGGTTGGGCAGGCAGCTGTACTGCGCCTGTCCGATCTCCAGTTTTGAGGCATCGTTGGTGGTCAGGGACTGGATCAGGTTCAGGGCTTCTTTTCCTTTCACGATAAATTCGCCCATATGGGATACGTCAAACACCCCCACCTTATTCCTTACCTGCAAATGCTCTTCCGTGATCCCACGGAGATAATAAATCGGCATGTTAAAGCCTGCAAATTCGCCCATTCTAGCCCCCAGGCTCTTATGGATTTCTGCCAGCGCGAGTTCTTTCATTCGGTGATATTGATGCGTTGTATTTTATCTCCCGGCTGGACCTGGTTGACCACATCCATCCCGGAAACCACTTCGGCGAAAACCGTATAATTGCCATCGAGGTGAGGAGTCGGGCTGTGGGTGATGAAAAACTGGCAACTTTCCGTATGCGGTCCGCTGGAAGCCATGCCCACGAGGCCGGCTTTATTATAATATACAGGCGGGGTTTCCGTGCGAATGCTGTATTCCATCGAACCAAAGCCGTCTCCGCGCGGACATCCGCCCTGGATGACAAAATTGGGAACGATCCGGTGGAAAGTTTTGCCGTTGTAAAATTCATTACGGGCAAGGTTGACAAAATTGATCACGGTAGCCGGTGCCAGGGCATTCAGCAAACGAAGGCGTATGGTCCCCTTATCCGTGTGGATATCCGCAAAAGCAGGGGCCGCGGAGGAGGTAAAATCAGTCAAAGACAGTTTTTTATAATTATCCATCCGGGCAAGGGGGCTTGCAGTCCCTTTAAGACTATTGAGGGTTTTACCCAGCATGTACTGGGCATAGGGATTGGCGGCCAGGCTGGATTTGATTTGTTCCAGGGTGGGAATGTCCACCAGGGTTTTCAAACCGGAAGAACCGTCGCGGGCCAGAGATTCCACGATTTCAAGGGCCGCTTCATCGCCCGTGGAAAGATGACCGGTAATATAAGCCAGTATTTCTTTTTTTACCCCTTCTCCGTTGCCAAAGGCGCTGCTGAAATATTTGCTTTTCAGGATTTCGATGCCCGCTTCCATTACCGCCGAATGAATGGCGGGCAGCGCCGATTGCCTGCCGGTTTCAAGGATAAAGGAGTAATTTTTAGGATCGGTGGCAAGGGCGCGGAGGCAAGCCGTCTTTTCGTCGATGCCTGCGGCACGGCTCAGGATCGATTTGAGTTCAGTATTAATATTCCCTTTAGTGATTCCGTAGGCATAGGAATAATTTTCGTTGGCAATGCCAAGCAGGGGGACTTTCACCTGCCAGGGCAGGTTTTCCCTGGCGATATTCCGGTAGTCGCCGGCGTCGGCTACGCGCCCGAAATTGTCCAGGTATTCCAGGGCTGTCCGTGCGATGCTGATGTCCTTGTTTCTAAGAGCGGCCAGCATAATGTTTTTGGTCTGCGAATAATCATAGAGGTTCATCGCCCTGAGCGCATTGCATACCATACGGGTATCCGTATCCGTCCGGATGATTTCAACCAAGGCGTTCCAGGCGCCTTCGGATTTTGTTTTACCCAGGGCGAGAACCAGGGGAAGCCGGATTTCCTGAACCGATTCCCCCTGCAGGAGGGCCAGCAATTGATCTGCCTGCCCGCTAAGGTCCAGGTCCTTGGCCCTGGACAGGTAATGCGCTGCCAGCATCCGGACTTCTCCGGGATAGGATTTGTCGGCGAGGTATTTCAATGCCGTGGCGGTCCCGGCCGGATCCGTCATGCCCCTCAGCATATAACGGTAAATGCCGCGCATCTGGCCGAGCAAGAGAAGGGTATCCGTAGGCTCATAGGTTTCCACGGTAGCCATGGCCTGTAAAAAGTCCGGGGTGCCCAGCCTTCCAACCGCCTCAAGAATGGAACTGTTGATCGGGGAGTTGATCCCTGAAGTATCGTATTGCCGGAAGGCATTCAGTAGGGCATCCTGGCTGTGGGTGGCCCCCATGAGGCCCAGGCTGTATGCCGCAGCAGAAGCAACGTGGACATTGGCATCGTGCAGGAGGTGAGCCAAGGTGTCGGCCATGCTGCTGTCGCGGACGGAGCCCAGGGCAAGGGCGGCGGCATAACGGATGGATGGACCAGGTGCGCTGAAATAACTTGCAAGGACAACCAGGTCCTGGTCGTTTTGTGCCTTCAGTACGGAAGCGAATACCGAATCGCGGAGGTCCAGTTCAACCGGGGTGATATCGATGGCATCGGAAGCCGCGCCCTCCTGCTTGACCGGAACGCAGGAGGAGGCAAAGAAGGCAAAAACCAGGAGATTTTTCAACAAGAATTTCATGAGGAACAACTGGATTTAACGGAAAACCAATCCGGATATACCACCCCTTAACAAGGGATCAAAGGTAGCGAATCGCACTTAATTCTTCCCTCCCGGTAAACCGAATTTGATCAAATAAAAAAACCTTTGATCTTTAACGACTCAAAGGTTTTTCTGAGTAAAGGAATCTTTCTTTGCTTCAGCTATGGGGGGCGGAAGTCTGCATACGGGCATATTCCGTGATCTTGCGGATGCCGGATAAAGAAGGACGGATCCGGAGGTTTTTGATTTGATTCAGAAATTCCCTGACCTGCTGATCTTCTTTGGCCGTTTCATTAAACGGATCCGACGAAGCCCCAAAACCAATAACAGTTGAAACCAGTTGATTCTTTAGTGTAATGTTTTTTGCCATAGACTTTATTTTGTAATACAATGCTTTTCACATGTATTAAAACTTGAGCCCCGGGCGAATTATTGTAAATCCGGGTATCTTTCAAATGTTAATTAGGCAAGTATTTGTTTTTCAGACAAATATACATTAATCGGTCACTTTATACCAGGTCTGTGTCCGATAGATTCCAGACCAGTGGGTCCCCCTGACCTTCAGCTCATCCGGCTTGCCGGCCTCGATCCAGATCGTGCATTTGTAATCATTTCCGGTCACCGGGTCATAGATGCGGCCATCCCCATACTGATCCCTGATTTTCCGGAGCCCCTCGATGACCACCATGCCGAGCAGGGCCTGATTCTTTCGTGGACCCTTGCAGACTTCGCAGATGGCATCGGGTTTATCCTTCAACAGTTTGGTGATCTTGCCGAAGAGCAAGCCGGTTTCTTCATAAATACGCACATAGGACTTTGATTGCTTGTCCCGGTCATCCACTGTCCTCCAGGTGCCGGTCATCGTTTGAGCGCGGACCGGGAGCCAGCTCATGGAAAACAAAAGAATTACAAAGGCTATTATAACATTATTCATAAAGGAAGACAAAGAAACGGGAAAATCAATTCACGCTCCACTTTACGGTCTTCACTCCCCGCGCGCCGGCCACCCGGATCAGGTACATACCGGGAGAAACCAAACTGGGAAGTTCAATCACCTGGGTTCCGGGAATGACATGCAACTGGTGTTTCCAGGGCAGCGGTTTCCCGTCAACCCCGAAAATCCCAATCTCCATCCGGTCTTCACGGCCAGCGGATATTTCCAAAAAGGCCAAGTCCCGGGAAGGATTTGGAAGAACTCGAAGGGCATGAATCCCCGCGTCGACGTATTTCACCGGAGTGGTCACGTCCAGTTTCCGGTCCGTATACACATGGTATTCCCCAGGCATGAGGTTAAGATCGGTAAACAGGGTTTCAACCGAAATGGAACTGCTGTCTTTAAGGTCATACCAGGTCCCTGTCCGCGGGAATCGAACACTGGCGGTGACGGGTTGGATATCAAAATTACCGGCCACGACCAGGCTGATGGAGTCGCTTTGAAGGCTCAGATATTTCATTGGACTGTTTAGCCGGTATTGCAGGCTGGCCTGGCTGAATTTTCCTTTGAACCATGGAAAATTCCGGATCTCGATCAGCCTTTTATACCAGTCATACAACTCTTTCCTTTTGGCATTTTGAAGCAAGGGCCAACCGGGTGGTTTATTGTCCAGCCGGCAATTGTTGTCGATCATTCCGTTCTGGCAGGTGTTGATGCTGAAGTCATAAGCCAGTTCACCGAACTGCCAGATCAGTTTGGGACCCGGGGTGAGCAGGAAAAATGCGGCGGCCATTTTATTACGTTCCACCGCCGTATTAAAATCCCGGATATTATATGTGCCGCTGCTGAGACCGGATTGCAGGTTGAGGTACATGAGGCGTTCTTCGTCATGGCTTTCCATATAGGACACCAGGTGGGGCTGGCTCCAACCCCGGGTCTGGTACACCGACCAGTCGAAGGTGGATGCCTCATGGATCCCCCGGGTAGCCGCTCCGTAGGCGTAATTGGCATTTCCCCAAAGCAGCATGCCATAATTGGCGAGCGCCGACTCTTCGCCGTTGTCCGCAAAATGTTCCAGGATGGTATAGGCGCCGGGGGAATACTGCTGAATGCTGTCGTGATAAAGGCGCCAGATGGCCACCCGGCTCGGATCATAGTCACTCCAGCGTCCCACATCATTTGGATTTTTTACCTGGGTAAACCCTTTGGAGAGGTCAAACCGGTACCCGTCGATGTTGAAGTTTTTCAGCCAGTGCTCCATCACGCGCAGGCTGAAATACCGGGTATCCGGACTTTGGTGATTAAAATCGTTGAATACATTAAAAGGGTGGGTAGCCGTGACATTGAACCAGGGATTGTCCGAAGAGGGCCGTTGGTTGATCCCATCCCAGTACAAAGCCGCCAGGGGGCAGGCGCCGGTGGCATGGTTGAGCACAAGATCCAGGATCACCGCGATGCCCCGTCCATGGCAGGAATCAATAAATTGCCGCAGGTCATTTTCAGGCCCATAATATTTATCCGGAGCAAAGAAAAAGGAAGGGTTGTATCCCCAACTCTGGTTTCCGTCAAATTCCTGTACCGGCATGAGTTCGATCGCATTGACCCCCAGCCTGCTCAGGTAATTCAGGGTGTCGGTCAGCGTTTTCCAGTCATGTTTTGCCAGGAAATCACGGAGTAAAAGTTCATAGATGATCAGATTGGTTTTTTCAGGACGGTTAAACGTATTTTGCCAGGCATAGACCGGTCTCCGGGTTTCCACCACTCCCACAATCCCGGTCGTTTGACCTGTTGGGTAAGCCTTGAGTCCGGGATAGGTTTCCGCTGAAAGGAAGGGATCATGGACGGGATCGAGTATTTTTTCAGTATAAGGGTCGGTAATTTTTAAACTGCCATCCACCAGGTACTGGAAGGCATATTCCACACCGGGACTCAGGCCGGTGATCCTGAGCCACCAGGTCCTTCCGTCATCCGCTTTGTTCATCTGGAAAGCTTGTTTTTCGGACCAGTTGCTGCCTGGAAAATCTCCAATAACGGCCACCCTGTTTTTAAAAGGCGCCACCAGGACCAGGATCAGGGAGGTGTCCCCCTCTTCGTAATTGATGCCGGGTTTTACCCCCTCCGGCAAAGGTTTTTTCACTATGGAGTCCGCTAAAAAAAAGGCAAAGGAATCCCTGGCGGCCTGGTTCGCTGAATGAGCAGCAACAGTAACCGTATAACTTCCGCCGGCCGGAATATCCAGATTCACAGCCAGGGTATCCCTGGCCGGGTATTGTCCGACCTTTTGCTGATTTAAAAACAATTCCCATTCCGCTTCAGCATTACTGACCGCTTCAATAGGGAGGGATTGGCCAGGGAAAACCTCAATGATTTCCGGGATTGGCTTGTACAAAGGCTGAAAGGCGGGCTTGATGAAACGGGTGGCCAGTTTATCATCGTAAACAGGGATATACATATCGCTCCCGTCGCGGTTTCGCTGAGCCGCGCAGTTGGAGCAGCCTCCGGCCCGGAAAAGGATGGCTATATGCGTGATTTTTTCGGATGAAGGGACCTTGAAAAAACTTCTGATGCCGGGGATCGAATATTGCCACCGGTTTTTACCCAGGTTGACGGCCTGGGATCCAGCCATCTCCGACCCCCAGGTAAAGGGAACGTATTTCCAATCGGAAGAAGAAGAGCTGGCCGAAGTGATCACCCCGATATGAACATAGACCTTGCCGTTGTAGTCCAGCAATCCTTTGTTCCCCTTGGTGGCATCCATGACTATCCGCAGAGTATCTTCAGCCTTGGGAAAGGCCGGAGCCCACTCCAGCAATTGGGCCAGGACCAGGGAATCGGGCAGGCAAAACAAGGACAGAAGTCCGATTAAAAATTGCTTAAACGGCATGTAATAAAGGAATTTCGTATTTTAATTCTGAAATTAACTTGTTCCGGACTTCGTTATACTTTAAGCACCAAAATTAAGGAAAATGAAAAGACTGAATTTAGCATTAACGCTGGCCATTCTTGGTCTGATCTTCTACCAGTGTTCACGAAATCCTGTTACCGGGAAAAAACAGTTGAACCTCATGTCCGAAGAACAGGAAAAGGCGATGGGGGCCGAAAGCAATCCGGCGGTTCTGGCTGAATTTGGCAAATATGAAGATGCCAACCTGCAGGCTTTTATCAATGAAAAAGGCCAGCAAATGGCGGCCATCAGCCACCGTCCTCAGCATGGCTATACCTTTCAGGTGATCAGTTCTCCGGTAGTCAATGCTTTTGCAGTGCCCGGGGGATATGTTTATTTTACCCGGGGCATCATGGCCCATTTCAACAACGAAGCGGAATTCGCGGGTGTGCTGGGCCATGAGATCGGCCATATCACGGCGCGGCATGCCAATGCCCAGGCCAAGGATCAGCTCCTGACCCAGATCGGGGTGATCGGACTGATCATTGCCTCTCCGGCGGCGGCACAGATGGCCGAAACCCTGATGCAGGGCGCCCAGCTTTTATTGCTCAAATTCAGCAGGGCTCATGAGACCCAGTCTGATGAACTGGGCGTGGAGTATTCCACTAAAATCGGTTACGATGCCCATCAAATGGCGGAGTTTTTCAAAACTTTGGCCCGGCTTTCCGATCAGGCTGGTGCAAGGATCCCCAGTTTTCTAAGTACCCATCCCGATCCCGGTGACCGCTACAACCGAGTACATAAACTCGCGGAGGCTGCCCAGGCTTCGATCAATAAATCGACCTTAAAAGTGAACCGGGACGAATACCTCCGCAGGATCCACGGCCTGATGTACGGTGAGGATCCCAACGAAGGCTATGTGGAAGGAAATGTTTTTTATCATCCCCAGTTGAGATTCCGTTTTCCGATACCCACGGGCTGGCAAACCCAGAACTCACCGGTCCAGTTTGTAATGGCCGAACCCAATGGAAAAGCCATGATGCTGCTGGTCCTGGGACAGGGTGCGAATTTCGATGAGGTCATTGCCAATTCGAACAAACAATATGGCCTGGCGCCGATCCGTTCCGAAAACAGGAAAGTAAACGGGTACAATACGGTCGTCGTATTAGCCACCCAGCAGGTCGCCCAGGGCCAGCAAGCGCCCCCGGAGGCTGAAAAACCGATGATCCTCAGTTATTATATCCAGAAGGACCAGTATATCTATTGCCTGCACGGCGTCTGCGCCAATAAAGATTTCCAGGGTTATCAGAACCTTTTCCTAAATACCATGGAAGGATTCAGCAACCTCACCGAGGCTTCCAAAATCAATGTGCAGGCGGAATACATTTATACGGTCAATGCGCCCAGCCAGTCCACGCTCTCAGCCCTTCTTACCCGCTATGGAATAGAACAAAAAAGGCTGAATGAATTTGCCATTCTGAACGGGATGGAACTGACGGAAACGGTTCCTGCAGGCAAATTGATCAAGATCGCAAAAAAGGGCAAGGCCTGAAGATTTGATATTATGATGAGTCTGGCCGATGTCCTGGGTGCTTTGGGGGTTTTTCTGATCCTTCTGGCTTATTTTTTTAATCTGTACAAAAAAATAGAAACCGGCAGCCTGCTCTATATCCTCATGAACCTGGCCGGGGCGATCCTTGCTTTTCTGTCCTCGGTAATGATCCACTCCCTGCCCTTTATGGTATTGGAGGGAACCTGGGCGGTGGTATCGCTTGTGGCTTTGATCAGGCTGTATTTAAAGCCATGGAGGAAAACCTAGGATAAACCATGCCCAAAGTGAGCATTCCTATCGACCTGAGTCATCGATCAAACCTGGTAACCTATGCCACCTTCAACCCATAAAATAAAATCCCGCGTTGAGGAGGAGCAGGAGAGCCTGAAAAACCTGCGCACCATACCCGGAGTAGGCAAGTCCATTGCACGGGACCTGATGGATATCGGCATCCGGTCGGTGGGAAACCTGAAGGGTAAGGATCCCCGAAAGCTCTATGATCAGTCAAACCGGCATGCGGGAAAGATACAGGACCCTTGTTTGCTTTATGTATTCCGGTGCGTGGTCTATTTCGCGGAGACGCCGCCGGAAGAACGGGAGGAAGAAAAACTGAAATGGTGGTGGTGGAAGGAGCAAGACTGATGCTGGTCTTCTATACTCAACCCTTTAGTGTCCCTTGATCCGGCCCGGGATGCCGGCAATCCCTTCCATCCACCCTTTCCCTGCCGTCGTCTGAAATCCAAACCGGATTAAGCGGACAATCCGTATTTTCCCAATGGAATTCCCCGCAAACGGGAGAGATGTCATGTATACGGACCAAGAACCATAAGCCATGCTCTACCTTTCAGGAATCATTCTTTCCTTTTTCCTTTGTTTTTTATTATTTACAAAAAGGAATAAAACGGCGGCGGATTTCATCCTGACCGCCTGGCTGGGCATTATCGGGATCCATTTGCTCTCCTTTTATGTGTTGTTTACCGGTCAGTTTGTGAAATATCCTACTTTCGTGGCGCTTGGTTTTTCGTTGCCCCTGACCCACGGCCCCTTTTTATATTTATACACCCGGCAGCAAACGTCCTCCGACCCTTTCCAGGCGAAAGAACTGTTTCATTTTTTACCCCTGTTTTTATCCTACCTGCTGTTCGCCGGGTTTTTCCTGATGCCCCTGGAGCAAAAAATTGAAGTGTTCCGGCAGGCCGGAAAGGGATATGAAACCCAGTCCAGGATCAATATTTTCGCGATCAATATTTCCGGGATCGTGTATTCAGGCCTTTCCATCGCCCGTTTGCTGAAATACAGAAAAAACCTGGTTCACCAGTTTTCCAATACGGACAAAATCAATTTTAACTGGCTGCTTTACCTGATTATCTGGATCGTGTTGATCTGGATCACCATCATCTTCGTACAGAAAGACCAGTGGATTTTCGGGATGGCCGCCCTCTTCGTTCTTTGGCTGGGATATTTTGGGATCAAGCAGGTTCGTGTTTTTAGCCAAAACGCACCCCTGCTTAAAACGGAAACTTCTTCAACCGTCCAGAGGAATATGGAAGATAAAAGGCTTTACGGTCAGGAAATACAAAGGGAAACGGAAGCATTGGCCTCTGAGAAAGAATCGGAAAACCTCAAATATCAAAAATCCACCTTGAGTGAGCGGGACGCAAGTGAGATTCATGCGCGCCTGGAACGCCTGATGGCTGAACAAAAACCATTTAAAAATCCGGACCTGACCCTGAATGAACTTGCCAATAGCCTGGACGTTCACCCCAACCATCTGTCGCAGGTCATCAATTCCAGGGTTAAAAAAACCTTTTACGAACTGATCAACGACCGTCGGGTAGAAGAATTTATCCTCCTGTCCGGCCAGCCGGAAAGTCAGCAGTTCACCCTCCTTTCCCTTGCCCATGATTGCGGGTTCAACTCCAAGGCTTCGTTCAACCGGAATTTTAAAAAATACACCGGGCTGAGTCCCCGGGAATACCTGAAAAGGCAGCTGACCGAAGCCTGAGCGGGTCTCAAGGCTCATGAAAAGGTCTCATCGCTCATAATTTATTGTTTTTCTGTTTTATATAAGCTGGCAAGCCTGAGGTCTCAACCTTCAGGGTGAAGCGTTTGGAGGGACCTTGAACTTCATTTTTGTGGTTCAATTTAAACTTCAAAAAACATGAAAAACACATCCAGTCTTCTGGCCCTGGCATTCCTGGCCCTGGTCAGCTTCTCCTGCTCCAAAGAGCGTTTTTTAAATGATCCTGGCAACCTGGTACCCAAAACGGTGGACCAGGACCCCGGGCTTCCTTCCATCCTGGTAAATGGCGTCCTTCTTCATTCCGAGGCCTTTGGCCATCCGGACAGCACCATGATTGTATGCATTCACGGCGGGCCCGGCGGGGATTACCGTTACCTGTTGAACTGCAAAGACCTGGCAAATTATGGTTACCGCGTCGTGTTTTATGACCAAAGGGGGTCGGGGCTTTCCCAAAGACTTCCCAAAGCGTCCTACACTTCTTTGGGATTGGCTGCCCTGGACGCCGTTTTTAATGAATTGGGCGGGGTGATTGCGCACTACAGAACAAACCCAAACCAAAAAGTAATCCTGTTGGGGCATTCCTGGGGCGGCATTCTGGCTACAGGGTATGCCGGCAAAAATCCCGGTGCCATCCAGGGTTTGATCGTTGGTGAACCCGGGGGCTTGAAATGGGCGGAGATCTCGGAATATATTAAAAAATCGAACGCTTTTAATTTATGGAGTGAATCGTTAAATGATGCCACGTATACGGATCAGTTTGTCACCGGCAGGGAAGACCGGCATGAAATCCTGGATTATAAACTGGCCCTCCTGGCGGGCACCAATGAGATCACCGGAGAAAACAATACCGAGCCGGGCAGCGCCTGGAGGTCGGGTGCGGTGATCCGGGACGCTTTTCTGGAGATCGGCGAAAATTACAAGCCCGATTTCTCCGAAGGCATTGGCCAGTTTAAAACGCCCGTATTGTTTTTCTTCAGTGAGAAAAACAAAGCCTATCCGGACTCCTGGGCCCATAAAATATCGGGAGCCTATCCTCTGGCGGACCTTCATAAAGTCGCCGGAGTCGGGCATTCGGGCATTTTCCAGGATAAAAAAACATGGCAGGAAAAAACTTTGCCCAAATTGCTCACTTATCTGAACTCCCTTTAAATCCATTTTACTTAAACCCAAATAAAAAAATCATTGATGAAAACTTATATTAAATCCATACTCCTTAGCCTGCTGACCCCGTTCGTCAGCACCCTGGATGCCCAAACCCTGAACTGGGCAAATCTGCAAGAGGAAAACCGGCATATCATCCATGCTCAATTTGGCATGGAATACGGTGCCGTGTTTGGAATAGGTTATGGTTATCAGATGAATACCGGCTTGTTTCCCATGGTGGCAAGCATGGAATACTCCTTCCCCTCCGGCAAAAATTTATTGGACGATCTGAAAAGCAAAATCGGGGTACAGATCCGTTTGGTACAGTACCGTCATTTCCGGTTCAGCGCCAAACTGCAGGGTGTTTTCCGCAGGCACGAGACCGGCCTGGTGCGCCTGCTTAATTTTGGAAGTGATTTTTCCGGTATCCTCGGGATCTATCGCCCCAAATGGTTTTTCGCCGGTGAATTTGGTTTCGATAAAGCTATTGTAAGCCACTTCAAACATTCAAAGGCCTACAGGGACCAGCATCCCCAGGTCGTCGACGGGTGGTATGAACCGGCAACCGGAGGAAATTTTTATTACGGTGTGCAAACAGGATTTTCCATTAAAAACCAGGATATTTTTCTAAAGGGCGGAAAAATGTTTGCTCAGGATTTTAAAACAAAGCCTCTTCTGCCCTTTTATGGCCAGCTAGGGGTTAACCTCAAATTCTGATTCCTGACCATTTTTATAAATGTTCAACCCAAACCATGCAATAGAATTTCTATTACAAACCGGAATGCCTGCAAATACTGGCACTTCCCGGCCGAATAGTTTGATTTATAATTTAAGGTCAGCCTCCCATTTTTATCCTCACCATAGGAGTGCCTATGTTTGCGGTAAAAATAGTCCGGGAGCGCCAGTCTTTATTGGCCTTCCGGTTTTCATTACGAAACTCTATTGCATGATTTGGGTTAAAAAACAGAATCCATAGGCTTTGGGTTTTTAATATTCTATTTCCACTCCTTTCTGTGAATCCAGCGTGGGGATATAAAGAGAACCATGGATTTATCTCAAGCCGGGTATTCCGTTGATTGAAAGATTTTGAGAACTTTATTAATTCTTCATTTCTTTAATTCTTAATATTTCCTAAGGCTCGGGCATGAAACACTGCATATCATCATTCCCCCTTATTTTTATACCTTTCCGTACCCATGACCCTCGAACAATTAGGCTATCCACCCTCCCTCGATCCTTATCGGGTCGAAAACCAACTCGATCAATTTGAAGCCGGGAGGATTATTGAAGAACATAAGGAACGTTACCTGGTGGCCACCGCCCGTGGGGAATACGAGGCTGAAATCACCGGCCACCTTCGTTTTTCCGCGACCGGCCGAGAGGATTTTCCGGCCGTGGGAGACTGGGTGGCCCTGAGCATCCACGATCCCGATTTTGCCCTCATCCATGCCATTCTGCCCCGAACTTCCGTGATCAAAAGGCAGGCCGTCGGCCGCAGCGGGGAGAGCCAAATCATCGCCACCAATATCGACGGGGCTTTCCTGGTGCAGGCCGTGGACCGTGATTTTAATATAAACCGGCTGGAGCGTTACCTGACCCTCTGCCATGAATCGGGAGTAAAGCCAATGATCGTCCTGACCAAGACCGACCTTGCGCAACCATCCCGGACCGGTGAAATATTGCAGGAGATCAAAACAAGGGTGAGGGACGTACCGGTGATCGCCATCAGCAATGAAACCCGCGAAGGATATGCCGCATTGGAAAGTTTGATGGTAAAAGGGAAAACCTATTGCCTGCTGGGTTCTTCCGGCGTGGGCAAATCCACCCTCCTGAACAACCTGTCCGGACGGACCGTCATGAAGACCGGGGCCATCAGTGAAAGCAGCCAGCGGGGAAAACACGTCACCAGCCACCGCGAACTGATCCTTCTCGACAACGGGGCTATTCTGATTGACAACCCGGGAATGCGGGAGGTGGGCGTTGCGGACAGCAGCTCCGGCCTGGAGACCACTTTTGACCATATCCTTTCCCTTGCCCGGGATTGCAAATTCAAAGATTGCAGCCATACCGGGGAGACGGGATGCGCGGTGATCAAAGCGGTTGAGCAAGGCGATATAGACCAGGCCTCTTATGAAAACTACCTCAAAATGGAAAGGGAAAAAGCCCATTATGAATCCACGCTGGCGGAACGGCGCAGGAAAGAAAGGCAATGGGGTAAGATGTTTAAAAACTATAAAAAGGAAATTAAGAAAAAGGATCAATAAAAAAGGAAAGGGGTATTTTGTTTCTGAAAGGAATCCCTTGTTCCACAGGGTATTGATTCGTGCATTCCGTTTATCTTGTCCGTCGTTTACAACCTTGCCAGAAAGAGACCATGAATATTTTTATTCGATTGTTTTGCCTCCCCATATTTCTCTTGTTCAGTATGGCTGCTTTTGCCGTACACCCGGCCAGCCCGTTAACAGAAACGAAGACCGCGACTTTGACGGTTAACCAGTTTTTGTCCCTGGATCCCGGTCTGATCAGCAGGAAAAACGGTCATGAACAGGCCTGGATCAAAAGGAAGCTGTTTCGTTACGCCCAGCACCGCCTAAATAAAAAAGTGGCCCAGGGCAGGATACAGGGAAACGATGCTTTATTCCAAACCGGCCTTAAGGCCGAAAAACCAAACCGGAATGGCATGTGGTCCCTGATCCTGGGAGGCGCCGGATTTCTATTCCTGTTTGCAAGCCCCCTGTCTTTGTTATCTTTACCTTTGGCTGTCGGCGGTTTTATTTTCGGTTTGAAAGGATTAAAAAAGGACAAAAATCCGCTCATGGCCATCCTGGGGATCGTATTCTGTGTATTGATCGCCCTTGTTTTTGTCCTGGCCATTGTATTCATTGCTACTTATTTTTCCTGGTTTTAATCCCGGCCTTCGCCGTTTAATCCCAAAACCCTGTTTCGTCGGGGAAACCAACCAATCTTTATAATCTGATTGGGTACATGTCAATCCTGCGCGAGCAGACTTACATCTTCAAATAACGAACGCTTCCAGGTCTTGTTATACAATTAAACCAGACCTTGTCATGCACCCGGCAAAGGCCTATCTCAATGAGATTTATCAATATGCCAAAGATTAGTTCCCTTTGAAGGATCAGGGGTTGGCAATCTAATACAAAAAGCATCTTCACATAAAGGATTTTCAAGACCCCTGTCCCCCACGGGGGAACCAAGGATCCTGGCATTATACCTGAATAAATCAATCTTCCTTGCGTTTGGGAAGGAGTACATATGGTTCTATCAAAATTCTTTGCGATGTTAGCTCCTATTCTAATTGGTCACAGGCTGGCTCAATAAGATTTAGCAATATGCCAAAAGATGAGTTCTCCTTCAGGGCCTGCTCCAAATTTAGGATTTGAGAATTAGCACATGGGGGACAGGGGTCGGAATACAATTATAAAATGTAACTGGCCCTGCATAACCTGATTAAGCACAGAGATGGGTCAATCAAATTATTTCGGAATGCCAAGAGTCTGGTTCCCCTTGAGGGGGCAGGGGTTGAATTACGAATACAAAAAAGGAATTTCATATAAATTGACATGTACCCATATTTATTTCCCATATCTTCATTCTGTTCAATAAAAGACAGGATGCCCAGAATTTCTATTGGAATAATTTTCCTCCTTTTGGCCCTTGGTGCCAAGGCCCAGGTTCCCACCGGTGAAATCAAAGGCCCTTATAAATGGATCAGTAAAATTTACCCGGGAACCGAGCGGAATTACTGGCTCTATATTCCGGCCCAATATGATTCCCGCAAAGCGGCCTGCAGCATGATCGTGCAGGACGGACTGGGGAGGGCCAATGGCTGGCGCCTGTCCGCCCACCTGGATACCCTGATTCATCGTGGGGAAATCCCGGTCATCATCGGCATCTATATTGACCACGGCCGGGTGATTTCAGCCGACACGTCCCATTACCCCCGTTTCAACCGGAGCTTTGAATACGACGGACTGGGTGACCGTTATGCCCGGTTTTTAATGGAAGAAATAATTCCCGAGGTAAAAAAATCCTATAATCTAAGCGATGATCCCAATGACCGGAGCATTGCGGGAGCAAGCAGCGGCGCTATTTGCGCGTTCAATGCGGCCTGGGAAAGGCCGGATGCATTCCGGAGGGTCTTAAGCACGATCGGCACCTATGTAGGTTTGCGCGGAGCGGATGAAACCGCCACCCTGGTCCGTAAAACCGAACCCAAACCTCTGAGGATCTTCCTGGAAGACGGATACCACGATCTGAACATTTATGCCGGAGATTGGTATATCGCCAACCAGAACCTGCTCAGCGCCCTGACCTGGGCCGGGTATGAAGTAAACCATGCCTGGGGGGAAGGAGGGCACAACAATACCCATACCCTCACCGTCATCGCCGATGCGCTTCGCTGGCTCTGGAAAGATTATCCCGCTCCTGTGACCAGCCCTATAGACCGGTACCGGGGAATGTCCCTCACCAAGAACCTGGGTGAGTGGTCGGAACTCCCTGTTTCAAAGGATGGGCTGAACCAAATCGCAGCCGCGCCGGATGGTACAGTCTATTTCACCGGCACAGACGGAACGTCCATCTATACCGTTTCTTTCGATCCGGCTACTATTTTCAAAAGAATCGTTCAGGGCCACATCAACGATCTTACGTTTGATGCCTCAGGCCATCCCATTTACAGCGATGCCGGGGCCGGGGCGATCTATATAGAACAAAACAACAAAGCCTCGACACTGATCCGCTCCGCTAAACCCGGACAAGTCCTTTCGACCTCAAAAGGATTGTATTTTATGAATGGCCTTCAGCTTGGGTATTATCATTATGAAACCAAAAAAACGATCCTGCATCCTTTAAAATCTGGGGTTTCAGGGATGGCCATAACCTCGGAAAAATCTTACCTGAACCTCATTTATCCGGATGAGGTGTTCGGTTATTCGTATAAAATTAATCCCGACGGAAGTCTCAGCCACGGCCAGGAATACATTCATTACCATATTCCTTATGGAGAAAAAACAGCCAGTCCCCATGGCCTGGCCACCGACACCGCCAACCTCTTATACACGGGTACCAATATGGGGGTCCAGGTCTCCGACCAGCTTGGCCGGGTAAACCTGATTCTGCCCGCACCCAACGGACCGGTCACCGATCTTTGTTTTGGGGGGAAAGAATTCAACCGGCTTTTTATTGTCAGTGGAGGAAATGCCTATTTCCGTATATTGAACACCAAAGGCAACCATCCGACGGCCCCCCCTGCAAAACCCCCACGACCGGGCATGTGAACGGACCCTTACCCGGGTCTTCCCTCGCCCTTCCCGATACCCGGCTTCTGTTTCGGGCCTTAGCCAATAAGGTTCAAGTGGACCCTGCAAATACCCGGTGAAGAAACTCGGGCAGATCATCTACTTTTGCTGAATTCAAGTCCTAATCCAATGCAACGCAGAAAATTTATCAGGAACTCTTCCATCGGCCTCGCTTCGGGCCTCCTCCTCCCAGCCCTTCCCGAATCCTCACCTCGACCCCGGAAACCCCTGGTGCGCCTGGCCCATCTGAGCGATATCCATGTGAAACCCGGGATCGTTCCTGAAACCGGCTTGGCCAAAGCGCTCCAGCATGTCCAGCAACTCAAACCCAAGGTCGATTTTATCATTAACGGAGGGGATGCCATCATGGACGCCCTCGAAGCCGACAAACAAAAAACACAGATCCAGTTTGACCTGTTTAAAACCATCCTGAAAAACGAAAACAGCCTGCCTGTCTATCATTGCATCGGCAATCACGATACCTGGGGATGGTTCATAAAAAACAAGGCACTGGAAGACCAGGACCGGCTGTACGGCAAAACCTGGGTGGTGGAAACCTTTGGCATGCCCGGCAGGCATTACCGGTTTACCAAAGGCCGCTGGCATTTTATCATCCTAGACAGCACCCAGCTCAATCCCGAAGGCGGTTATATCGGAAAACTGGACGAACCGCAATTTGAATGGCTGCAGTCCGAATTGAGTGGCTTACCCAAAGAGGAATACGTCTGCCTGGTTTCCCACATCCCCATTCTGTCCATTTGCGCCGGCCTGTTTTTTAATAAAACGGAATCCAACGGAGACCTCAAAATCCAACGCAACCTTTGGCATACCGATTTTTTAAGGCTCAAAAAGCTCTTTGCCTCCCATCCCCAGATCAAAACCTGCATCAGCGGCCACATTCATCTTCAGGATGACCTGACCTATCTCGGCATCCGGTATCTCTGTGACGGCGCCGTGAGCGGCAATTGGTGGAATGGTTCTTTCCAGGAGTTTTCGCCTGCCTATGCCGTCCTGGAATTTTACAGTGACGGTACCTGTTCCCGCCAAATGGTCCAATATGAAAAATAGAATCGGTATTTATGCGGCCCTGACGGCCGTCCTGTTTCTGATTCTCTCTTTTTACTCCTGTAAACCTGCCCGGCCGGAATTCCCGTTCCGGGAGGAAGGGTACTGGAAAAAGCAGGGACTGGAAGACATCATCCTTTACTGGACTCAGTATGCCGCAGACCGGGAGCATGGCGGATTTCACACCACCCTCGACCGGCAATGGAAGCCCTATGGGGATTCGATGCGATATCCCAGCATGGTGGCCAGGCACTTATTCGGATATTCGGCCGCTTACCTTATGAGCGGGGATCCGGCGCACCTGGAGACGGCAAAGCAGCTGAAGGATTATTTATTAAATGTGGCCTGGGATAAAGCCCACGGCGGGTTTTATGATATGCTGACGGTGAGCGGGGAAGCCGCCCGGGCAAATAAAAATATTTTCGTCCAGGTTTATTCAATTACCGGCCTGGTCATGTATTATTTCATCACGCTCGATCCGGAAGTTTTGAAGTACATCCGCGAAGCCAATTCCCTTTTGGAAACCAAGGCCTGGGATCCGGTTTCAGGGGGATATTTTGATGAATTGAATCCCGACTGGACCGTAGTGGACAGCAGCAAATCCTTCAGCTCGGTGATTACTCCTGTATCCGGATACCTGCTTTATCTATACCTGGCTACCCGCGACGAGGTTTATCTCGGTCAGGCTGAACGAATCATGAATACCGTGCTGGACAAAATGCGGGATAAAGATTCAGGCTGGATCCTGGAATCCTTTGACCGGGACTGGAATTATAAAGCCCCGCCGCCGACCGTGACCGAGATCAATACCGGCCATAATATCGAGACGGCCTGGATGCTTCTTCGCCTTCACCTGCTTCATCCAAACGACCGGTTTGAAAAGGAGGCATTAAGCCTTGCGGAAGCCATCCACCGGTCCGGTCTGGATACCGGGAGCGGAGTGTGGTTTGCTTCCCATGCAAAAGACCATTCCGGAGGTCATGCCGATTTTTCGTACTGGTGGATCCAGGAATATGGAATGATGTTTGACCTCTGTCTATTTAAAGGCACCGGAAGGGAGGAATATCTCAGCCTCTTCGACCTGGGAGCCGCTTTCTGGGATAAATTTTATATCGATCGTGAATACGGGGACACCTACCTGGGCGTTTTTTTGGATGGCCGGATAAAAGACGGAACCAAAGCCAACCGGTTTAAGGCCTCTTACCACAATATGGAAACAAGCTTGCTCAATTACCTCTACACGGCCCTTTGGGTGAACCGGAGGCCGGTGCAGCTTCATTTTAAGATCACGGCCGCCCGCACTGGGGACTTGTTGTACCCGCTGCCTATCGAAGATCTGGATTTGATCATCAAAAGCGTCCATCTTGACGGTAAAGTTTACACAGAAACAGATCCGGCCTTGAAGGCCGTGCGTCTCCCTGAATTGAAAGAAGGCAGGGTGATTGTAGAGATTGGCAAATAAGAAGTTCCGGGAACCAGGAGTTTACGCTTTCACACGATAGTTTATTTATCTATATACTCCAATAAATCTCCTGGCTGACAATCCAGTGCTTTACAAATAGACTCCAGGGTACTAAATCGGATGGCTTTGGCTTTACCGGTTTTGAGTATGGATAGATTAGCCAGCGTGATATCCACTTTTTCGGAAAGTTCGTTTAGAGACATTTTACGCCTGGCCATCATCACATCCAGGTTTACGACAATGGGCATATCTTATACGGTTAGTTCGTTTTCGGATTGAAGCTCTACTCCACGCTTGAAAACTTGTGAAATAATAAATACAAGCCCGGCCATAAAAAGGAATTCCCCGGCATCCCGATCCTCAATAAAAATCCCCGCTCTTTTCAGCAACCCTTCATTTTGGGCATTGTTGATTATTGCAATAATCCAGGTGCCCAAAAAAACATAACTGATCTTTTCAAGGGTCCTTGCGACCTCGATGGTAAAGGGGCTCTTCAGGTTTACCTTCGAAAGTGTTTTGATGACCAGAAACAATATGAATGATTTCATGGCCGATAAGGCAAATATTAAGGAAACGGACTGGGTATAATGCCAGAAACTGTAATGTCTGAGGGGGTACAGGTCCATTCCCTTGTACAGATTCCTGGCGGCTTCCGGGTTTACACAACTTACCCCATATGAAATCAGGATCGCGCCGGCTTCTATCATCAATCCAATGAAGGCCACCCAGGCCAGAATGTACATAAAATCAAGAATTTGACCTGTCCTCGAATTTGTTTTGACTTCCATATACACCTTAGTTTATATTATTTTTTAGAATTATCAAATATAAATAAATATTTATTGATAATCAATAATTTTGCATTGATTATCAATAAATATTTTTTGATTGACTTGTATTAAGGCCTTATGCCATCAAACCCAATTAGAAGGAAGGGTTCGGATTTCAACACCTGAACTTTTAATAATCAATGGCTTTCGAGCGAAGGAACTGATCTTACCCCTCTGTTGCCAATGACAAGGTTTTTTGTATCAGTTCATCCAGGGTTATCTTTGGTACATCTGTTCCAGGATTAGTTTTTAACTGTTTCTGGTCCAATAATCCCTGTATCCACGCATCGGTGATCTTGTCCCCCGTCCAGGAGGCATATTTATAATGACGGATAAAAGCAAATACCTCATCCAGCAAAGGCAGGCTCGATTTCCACTCTCCTTCCCCGATCAGGCTGCTCAGAAAGACCTTCAGGTTGACCAGGATGATGATGACATCTCCCAGTTCACGTCCGGTACTGAGGCCCCTCAGGCTTGTCTTCTTCGCATGGGCGTAGTCTCCCCGGAGCCCATGCACGATCGCCAGCCCCACGAATGCGTAGCCTTTGCTGGTTTTGAGGCCGCTTTGGTCAAACAACCGGATGCTTTCCTCAAAGGCCTGCCGGGCCGTTTCCAGGTCTCCGGCATAAAGGAAAACATTTCCTTTTTCCACGTAAAAGATCGGCTGGTAAGATTGCATGACCGCATAGTTTGGGCCAGTATACCGTTGATTAAGCAGGAAATCGATCTCGCCGATCTGCTGGATAGCCTGGGCCGAATCCCCGGTGAGTAAATAATATTCCGAAAGGAAGGTGGTGGAAATAAAAACCGAAAAATAATCCCCGCTCTCATTGCCCCTGCGGATGGCTTCATTAAAATAACTTTTCCCTTCCAGGTCCCCGGTAGAAAGGGAGATGAGGCCCAGGTAAGTCAGGCACCGGGACATCCCCCGGTAATCCTGAATCGTTTCAAACATATCCCGGCCAATCTTCAGGTCCCGGATGGCTTCTTCGAACCGGGCGGGGAAAAAAAGAAAAATACCGGAACAGAGCATGCTGTTTGCGTAGACATGGACCTCCTCTTTGGACAGGGTCCGCCAATCTCCGGGTTCGTTGAGGCCCGCCTGGCTGAGCCAAAGCAGTCCTTCGTTTTGATGGCCTTCAAACATCCAGTAGGTGCCCACCGCATTGATCAGGGTGGCCGCGCTTTTTTTATCCTGGCGGAAAAGGGCAATTTGAAAGGCCTCCCTGAAATTTTCATAATCGGTCCTCAGCATGGGCAGCCAGTTCCTGTTGTAATTGACCGTAAGCAGGCTGGGACTGATGTCCTTCGCCAGATCCACATAAAATTGCAGGAACCGGTCCCGGACCGGGTCCTTTTCCATATCCGATTCAAACAACTCTCCGGCATATTCGTCGATGGGCTGCAGCATGTCGAACCGGGGTTCCGGATCAATGTTTTTCAGGCGGATCAGCCCGGCGTCCAGCAGGCGCTCGGTAGCCGCGGCGCAAGTTTCGGCAGGAAGCCCGCTGACGGACCTGAGGGTATCCGCGTACCAACCATCCTGAAAAATGGACATGATCCTGAAAATTTCCTGGTCCTCGGGGCTCAATAAGCGATAACTCCAGTCGAGAGTGGCCCGAAAAGACTGTTGGCGGCCCGGAAGGTCGCGGGCCCCTCCGGTGAGAAGGTCCAGCGATTTTTCCATGCCTTTGAGCAATTGCACCGGGCTGTTGTATTTGGTCCGCATGGCCGCCAGTTCTATCGCCAGGGGCAGGCCTCCCAGGCGGAAACAAATGACCGCCGCCGCTTCCAGGTTGTCTGTATTCCAGTTGATCCGGGGATTAACGCTGTTGGCGCGTTCCATGAATAATTTTAAGGAAGGGAGTTCAATATTCCCGGATTCCCCGCATTCCACCTTACTGGAAACGGGCAGCGGAGAAAGCGGAAAAATCCATTCCGCCCTCAGGTTAAGGGAGGAGCGACTGGTCACCAGGATGGATACCTGGCGGGTTCGGCTCAGGATATCGCTCAGGAGCCCTGCCCCCTCCAGGACATGTTCAAAATTGTCCAGGATAAGCAGGAGCCGTTTATCTGAAAGATAGGAGAGCAGGGTTTCCCGCAGGGCCTGGGAGGAAGCATTGGAAAGGCCCAGGGCCAGGGCAATGCAGGACTCCAACTGGTCGTGATCCCGGATGGAGCCCAGGCTTACAAAACAGACCCCATGCTCAAAATGGGCCAGGGCTGCAAAACCAATCTCAATAGCCAGTCTTGACTTGCCGGTCCCTCCCATTCCGGTCAGGGTAATCAGCCTTTTATGCTGGCCGAGGAGCAAGTCTTCCAAATTCTTTTTTTCTTCCTGCCGGCCAATCAGTTCATGGTATGGTTGAGGAATATTGTTAAAAAATATTTTGGGATCCGGGCTTTCCTTTTGGGTTTCACTCCGGAATTTTTCCGAAAGCAAGGCAGCCAGGTCATTTTCAATATACTCCTGCAATTCCCTCAGGTCCTGAAACAATTTATAAGCCAGGCTCCCCTGTTTTTCAATATCCCGGATCAACCGGTCCAGCCTGGGATCCCTGGACGTCGAAGATTTCACATAGATCAGCCTGGGTTTAGACCCGGACATCCGGTATTCGTCCTCCAGGCCGGAAATGTCCATTTCCGGGGCAGTCCAACCGTATTGGTTCCAGTAGATGCCAATAAATACATCGCTCTGCTCCAGGTAGGCCTGGTACAACTGTCTGGGGGGGTGGGCCCTGGCTCCCAATTCAAACATCACCGGGATCAGGCGCAGTTCTTCAATGGCTTTCCGGACGACCTTCCTTTCTTCAGCCAGTTCTTCCAGGGTACTGCTTACAAACACGCGGACGCGCTGGTCGGGGGTGGAAATCATTTTCGCAAAGATAGCAGTGCGGAAGAAGGGCGTCCCGAAATTTAAACCCAAACCCCAGAAGTGGAAACGGGAGATGGGCAAACATTTATTGAGTAATGCGGCAGGAGGATCAACGCCTGACTACCCCGTAACTTTTTGAATTAAAGACGAATACTCTGCTTCAGGCAATTCCTTCCTGAGCACCTCACTCACTTTCTGAAAAGCCTCCGGTGGTGCGCTTGCAATAAATCCCTTAAGCATACCTATGTTTTCAGATTCATTTTGAGCCGGGATGATGTACTTGACCCAGATTAAAAAATCCGAGAAAGGAATACTTTTCATGATACGGCCACGCAATTGGAGCAATTCCTCATCCGAAAAATTTTCCTGTAATAATTTTTCGGTGACCGTCTCTTCCTGCAGAATATGCGCAAGGTAACGGCTGTGGTATTTGGAAAAGGAAAGATAAAAATCGTGGCCGGCATCCGCATCCTGTTTGCCATTCAGGCGCTTCAGCTTGTGGGAGACCTTGTCTTGTTCCTCTTCCAGGTATTCATGGTCGCGCAAGTCATGGTCGGCGCCATGGGGTACCCTTTCGGCCAGAGTGGCCAGGATAAATTCGTTTTCAAGCCTGGCATGTTCATCCAGCAGTCGGAACAGGTCAAATCCCAGCTTTTTAAGATCTGCAACCTGGGCGGGATCTTCGAAATTGGTTTTGCCGGCGAGAAATGAAAATTTGGAAAGAAGGTTCCGTAACCCTTTGTGAGGGGCGGAGAAGGAGCTGATGCGGGACATTGGACAAAAATAGAAAGAAATGCACCTATTGGAGTGAAGGGTTGACTTTGGGGTCAACCCTTCACTTCATCCCAACAGGTACGCCGTCCCCCGGTGCACCGGCCCGTACAAATCACGGATTTTTCTCTCCTCACACATCTTTTTAAATGCATCCCGCACGACTTTGTAATCATCGTGAATAGGACAGGGATGGGTGGCCGAACAACGGCTCAGGCCCAGGCCGCATTGATCAAAGACGGCTTTCCCGTCGATGGCTTCCACCACGCGGATCACGGGCTGGTCCTGCTGCCCGGCGGTCATGTAAAAGCCCCCCCGGGGACCCTTGGCGCTGTGGATGATTTTTTCCTTAACCAGTTTTTGCAACAATTTGCCTACTGTGTGCTCGTTTTCACCAATATGGCTGGAGATTTCAAGGATACCCGTTTTTTGACCGGCCTCGAGGCGGGAAGCCAGAAAGATGACGGCTTTTATGGCGGCTTTACAGGTAAGGCTGAGCATGATATCTGCTTTTATTTTTAATTCTTAATTATTAATTCTTAATTATTGATTATTCATCTGTTCAGAAATTGAAGTCCCTCCCCGGATATCAAATCCTGGCTCCAGGGCGGATCAAAACTGAGCCCGACATGGACGGCATATCCGGGGAAACAGGCTTCCAGGGCTTGCAGTACGCCAAAGGTGATGGACTCCCCCATGGGGCAAAACGAAGTGGTCAGGGTCATGGTGCAAAACAATTCCTTTTTTTCCTCATCAAAATCAAGCCGGTAGATCAGGCCCAGGTCCACGACGTTTAGCCCGATTTCCGGGTCCAGGACCTGGTGGAGCGCCTCAAGGGCCAGCTTGGATTTTTCAGGAAGGTTGGTGACCGGATTCATGTCACTGGTTTTTTATGAAAGAGGAGTTTAAATACGTTCCAGTTATACAATGCCGCCGTACCCAGCAGCAAAACCGCGCCAGCCTGCAGTAAAAAGAGTTGGACCGCTAGGATGCCGGCGGTAAAAAAAATAAGGCCTGCCAAGTATGCCAGGACCATAACCCTGAAAATTCCGTCATGGAACAGGTCCTTCGGGTTGGGAGTCCTGCCAATGCCGGCCAGGTGGTGGTACGTTTTGTTCCAGACTATAAACGGCAGGGTTTTGAAGGTCATGCCCAGGATGATTGCCGTGATCCAGCCAAAAAATACCAGGAAACCGTAAGCAAGGGCCAGGCTGGTTTGTTCTCCACCGTTCCGCAAAAGCAGGCCGATCAGGATGAGGAGGAGCATCCATGGAAGGGCGAGGAGACCAACGGAAAACAGGGAAATCCGGACCTGGGGGTCGACCCTTTTTCTAAGCCTCGCCTGATAAGCCCTGTAACAATAATAGATAAACAAAAACACCGCGGCCAGGACCATCAGCGCCGGTATAAAAATCAGGTTTATCAGTACGGTGCTGAGGTATAAAAAGAAAAACCCGAGGAGGGCCGTATTGATCAGTAAATAGATAAGCCAAAGGAGGCGGGGATTGCGGTATTTGGAAATCAGGAACATGGGGATCAGCCTGGAAGCCACCCCCATGACCAGCAGTAAAAACCAGCCCAGGATCCCCGTGTGGGCATGCAGGGGCAGGTAATGGAGAGTGTCTTCCGACAACAGGGTGTAGGTAAAATTATAAACCAGTACCAGGCCGAAAAAGGCGGTAATGAACAACCAAAGGCCGGCCGTAAACACAAAGAGGGCATGGACATTGTCCTGTTTCCCCCGTGAAATGCTTTTGAAAAGATTTATGAGATAACACAGGATGGCCAGGACCACCAGCCTTCCTCCCCATTTGGCCGGCCAACCCATTTCAAAATAATAAAACCCATAAGACAACAGGGGAATGCCCAGCCCCGCCAGGATAAAAGAAGCCATCGCCAGCTTTTCACTGTACAAGCTGCCTTCCACCAGGATGGGTACCAACTGATGACTTGCGCCCAAAATGATCATAGTAGCCCAGCCCAGGGCCAGGATATGGGTGATGGCCAGGATGCGCGGATGAAAATAATGTCCGGTAAAGGCCGCTGAATTGGCCAGGATCAGCAGTGCCGCTGCAAACAGGGATGCTGCTGCGTAGCCGTAAAAGGGCAGTACCACCTTATGCGAAGTGGTTTTCTGGGCAACCGAAGATACCGGGACGCCAAACATATCATGACCTGAAGAGGAGCAAATGTACCTCCTGATCCGAAACCTCTTTGATCCGGTAATCGAAATGCCGCTCAGCCAGTTCGGGCAATAAAAAAAGAGGGATCCGTTTGTGATAAACATACAGGGCCTGATCCGGAGGCAAAGTCTCCAGGGCTTCCAGGATGGTCAACATCGGCAAGGGCATTTCCAGTTGCCTTACGTCGAGGGTCTGCATCTTTTGATCAAACCGTTTCAACAGGATCTCCCAGCCCTTGGTTTTGGCCGGATCCAGACCCTGGATGTCCACCGGTCTGGTGGCATAAAACCAGGTGATGACCAGGTCAGGGCTGATCTCCTCGACATGGGATTCGTATCCCTGTTTTTGCAGCAATTCGATCAGCGGGACAGGTTCAAAGCTGTTGACCAGTTTCAGCACTTGTCCTGGTTTTAAATCTTTAAGTCGTTGCAGGATCAGATGGAGAGGGTCCTTACCCGTTTCAATCTCCGGCCTGACATCCAGCTCCGTGATGCGATCGGGGGGGAGGTCTTTGAGGAAGTCAGGGGTTTCCCGGTTTTTTGATTCCGCAGGGACAGGACCGGACCCTTCAATGTAGAAACCCAGGGCTTCCAGTTTTGATAAAAAATCCCTGATGTTCACCCCACCGATTCTGCTGGCCATCTGGATGGAGGTGCGTCCTGCCATGAGTTTGCGAAGCAGGGGATTTCTCAGTTTTTCAAAACGGGGTGAAAGGCTGATGATGGCCTCAAGAGCCCTTGGATCCTGCTTCAGAAGAACTGCGATCTTGGTATCGGGGTTGATGGGTTTCATTTATTTCTCCTGCGTTTTTCTGGGGAGGCCGTCCAGAAATGATCTTCCCAATTCAGGTCCGGGTCCTCTTCCTTGGTCAGGTGCTGTGACCGGTCTTCGGTGATATGGGGATCGTAGATCTCCGTTTGCAGCTGGTTAAACAAGATCCGTTCTTCAAACCGGATGTGTTTTTCCAAAAGGTCCGCAAAGGCCTGGAGGATGACGTTACCCGTTTTATCCCGGCGCAATTCGTTGACCAGGAATTCCAGTTGAGTATGTTCGCGAAGGGCCTGTTGGCAGCCGGCATGTCCTTCCGCAAAAAGAGGAAACAACTGCTCTTCTTCGAGCCTGAAATGCGGGGCCAGGGCTTTCTCAAAAAAATAGATCACATAATCGCTGATCCTTTCCCCGTCTATGTGGTTTTTGATGCCTTGCCGGATCTTCCAGGAAAGCAACAGGCCAAAATGATGATCACGCGAAAAGGGGACGATCGAAGGATGCCGCCGGATCGGACTTGCCGGTTCAGTTCGACGATAAACCATAATCATGCGCTTTGGACTTGAATGGATTTGGATTTTTTCTCCAGTTCAATCGATTTGGGAAACAGAATATTGTTTTCAAGATGGACATGGAGGTGGAGGTCGTTTTCAAAGGCTTCGAGCATGGAATACAGCATGCGGTAAGAGCCGCAGGCATCCTGCGGAGCCTGGTAATCGTGGCTCAGCTGCCTGATTTTTTCAAGGAGGAGCCCTGCGGATTCATGTTCGATTTCCATCTGATGCACCGGCTGGGTGATGCTGTCAAAAACCGCCACTCCCCTGGAGGCCACCCCTTCCAGGTTCTTGATATAAGGAAATACGATTTTTTCCTCCTTGGCCATATGCGTCGTCATTTCTGCTTTTAAATCCTGCACCAGCGCCTTGATCTCCGCCAGCTCAGGATGGTTTCCGCCGTGCACGGCGGCCACCTTGATGGCATAGGCTTCCAGTTCGGGAAGGGACTTTTTTACATACAGGTGGTGAGTGTTGATGATATAATCGGAGAGGAAAGCCAGGCTCCATTCCTGGTAAGGAAGGGCCTGTGCCGTTGGCAATTTATCGGCTTGCTGCAATTCCTGCTCGATCCGGGTGACGTCCAGGCCTTTTTCAGCACAGGCTTGTTTTACCGTCTTTTTTCCTCCGCAACAGAAGTCCAGGCCGTATTTTTTAAAGACTTCCGCTTTGCGCAGATCTTTGGCCGCGATCTGTCCCAGGGTCTCATCCTGTTCGTCGGCCCGGCGTTTGGTGATCCTGACTTTCCACCAGCGGGGCCCCTCGGTCAGGTATTCCCAGTTAAACACATTGCCCCTTTCCCCCAGCAGCTGGTAATACAGCGGTTTGGGGTCATGATCGTTGTGGATGACCAGACTTTGGCCTTCCGCCAGCGCGTCGAAGCCGGCGAAGATCGTGGGGTGTTTCATCCGGGGTTCCAGGAGGGTGACATCAAGCATATTATCAGT
>JAKQHS010000049.1 GCA_029557915.1 Bacteroidota bacterium
GAAATCACCCACATTTTATTCCCCACGAAAGGTTCTGATGGAGACAATTCCTTTTTTAAAAACTCCTGGTACAGGTCCAGCGCGTCTTCGCAGATAAAACAGATGGTTACGCCCTGACCAGGCTTTTCTTTTGGAAGCCGCACTTCCCGGTACTCCTGAAGCATCAAAGCCACTCCTTCTCTTTCCAGCCAGCACCACTCGACCCGGCCATTTGGCTGCCATTCCAATTTTAATTCAAATCCAAGCCCCTTGACATAGAAATCCAGTGAACGTTCCATATCGGTCACCATAAAAAAGGGGACAGCTTGTTTAAGGTTTGTTTTTGGCATGGATATAAAATTAAAAGCTTGGTTGATTTGGATTCTATATTTTCCGAGTTTAGGCAAGGAGGTCGAATCATGAGGCAGCTTAAGTTATGCGTTCTCGGCGTTCTCTGCAGTGATTATAAATAATAAAATAAACCCTCCTCCGCACAGGTGATTGCCACTAGGCGACCCGCCGGCTAAACCAAGTGTCAACCACCGCAACGCTGCAAAGGAATGCCATCCGGGCTGTACTTGGGCCAGGCCAGGCGATAACCGCCGCAAGCAGCTGCACAATGGCTGGTTGGTTTCCTAGCTGCTGCGGGAGGTGGTTAGTGCGCGGTGCACTTTGGTCGGTCAATTTAGTGACTCCAGTAGTTTGTTTCAAGAATGCGCTGCGATCACTCAGTGTGCTTCGCGGCCTCTGCGGTAATTAATTAAAAACAAATTGGAAGGTCATCCGCACGAGGTGATTGCCACCCTGGCGGCGCGCAGGCTAAGCCAGGTGTCAACCACCCGCTACCGCTTCAGGGCTGCTCGGCTCACCTCGTTGTCCAGGCAAAACTGATGCTGATTTCATGGGTTTTACCAAAAGGATTGGCAATCTGATTATAACCGTCTTCATAAGAATATCCGATACGGAGTGGTGTATCCCAACCAATATTGGCAGATGACAATACGATCCCCCCTTCGAGGTGGAGTATTTTTGCGGTGGACATCCCCACACCCAGCCATAAATTCTGATCCAATTGGTATTTGATATTCAGATCGGCATTGATGGGAATGTTTTGAACATATTTTATCCAGGCGCTGGTCTCAATATAACTGTAGTCATTCAGATATTTGATGTATCCGGCTATGCCGTAATAGTGCGGAATGGCTTTGATATTTGCCTTGGATGTATTATTCAGGCTATGTATGGAAAAAAGCTGGGGCATGGATGCGCCAGCATAAAAATTATCCTCGTTTCCAAGACGGGCATGATAGAATAACCCAATTCCTATATCCGGGGAAGAAGTTCTGAAAAAATCACTGGTTCCCAATATTTCCCCAATATCCTGGGCAACCAGCTTTTCAGTCTGCAAACGTAATTGTTTATATCCTAGGGTCAGGGCCGCGGAAAATCCGCCATAAAGGGGATCTTCGGAAAACATGACTCCAAATTTTCCGTTCACGCCATAATAATTTAAGGCCCCTGCCTTGTCGTAAACCAGGCTTCCTCCTAAGATTAGTTTGGTGTTGGACTGGTCTCCGATATAAGATCCATGAAGCAGGCCGGTGACCGGCGCTCCTTCCGTAAGCCGGGTCCATTGGGCCCTGTAAGAAACTCCGATATGCGCATTGTAATCCTCCCGGAAATAGTCGTGGGGTACCGCGGCCGGATTCAAAAAAGACTGATATTCCCGGTACAAAGTCAGGGAGGGTAACTGTTGTCCCCAACTGATTTGGGAATATCCAATGAACATCAGGTAAATAAGTCGTCTCACATCATTCAAGGCACAAGTCAAATTTAAATATTCTCGTCTGATTTTCAGATACTTTAAATTAAAATGAGAAACCGCCTGAAACAGGAAATGATGCTTAGTCCTTTAGGCGAGGACGCCTAAAGGAACCAGCGTGGACGCCTAAAGGAACCAGCGAGGACGCCTAAAGGATTAAGCGAGGACGCCTAAAGCAACCACAATGCATTGAAGTGGATGAACGGCAAAAAGGCGGTTTTTTATACACTTGCCTGTCTGCTTCGGTGGTGCTGACTGCCGGAGCGAGGTTGCTCCAGGGCGTCTTCGCCTGGAACTTGTTCGCAGAATGTTTCAATTAGCTTTAGGCGAGGACGCCTAAAGCAACCGGCGGTTATTTCAGGCGTCTTCGCCTGAAATTTGTTCGCAGAATTTTTTCAAGAGCGCCCAGGATATTTTACTGTACAGCGTAATAAACCTGTTTCCTGGTGGCAGGATCCGGGATAGAAACCAGGGTGGAAGTCCATTGCATACCCCCAAGATTAAATGCCTGCAAGGGCTTGCAACGTTGCAGTTGTTCCTGTTGTATATCCACTACATTGAACTTTTTGCTTACCAGTGGAGAGCTTACGAATATATTGTCCCTGGACCAGGTAATGGCCAGGGTATCCAGGCGGATGGTTTTTTCTTGCAGGAGGGGTGGTGCAGCGGTCTTTCTATTTGGAAGTTGAATCTCGCAGACATTTGTGTTTGCCGGGATGACTACACCCTGGTTTAGGTTCTGATTGGCCAGTGATTTTAACCAGGCTGACTGAACGTATCTGAATTCATTCTGGGCTTGGGTCTTTTTATTTTCAAGCAGAAAAAGGGTTCCTTTCAAAAAACGGATGAACTCTGCTTTGTCTTTAGTCTGGAATTTTTTTGAAGTTTCGGCCAATATCAAACCGGCTCCTTTCAGGTCTTGTTGTAAGATTTTAAGGCAAACCAGATTGTTCCAGGCGGGGAAATAATCCGGATGAAGCCTGAGCAGGTCCTTATAAATAATGTCCGCGCGCTTATATAATAAATCCCGTTTTCTAAGCACCTCCGGTTCAAAGTCCTTCTGTCCGGCAGGCAGTTCTGGTTTTTTCAGCCGTAGTTCCCAGGATAACTCAATGGGAAGGGCATATCTCAGGTATTTATATTTACCCAGGTCCATGGCCTGCAGCATCAGGCTGGTGCCAATATTCAGGCTAACTTCAGGAGATGGAAAATACCGGTGAACTTGTTCAAATATTTCAGCCGCCATGCCATACTGACCGGAAAGCACCAATAAATTGGCTGATTTGAACAAGGCAATAAGGGATGACACTTGTTCCCTTACCAGCTCAATGGACTCGATGCGGTCTGCTTTTGGGGGATAACCGGTTAAATCATCCTTCAACTGATACGTCTGATAGATCATTTCCATTGCTTCTGCCATGACGGGCAGACAATTGTATCCGGCGAGATAAGCGACAAAAGCCCCCTGGATATCGGCATTCTGTTCTATCCGGTATGTGGTGCCTTTGGCCTTATCATAGGCCAGAAAATGGGTATCGTGTTTGTCCTTTTCCAGGGCATGACACAATTCATGTCCCAGGATAAATGCCAGGGCTTCTTCACGCTGGCTTCCAAGCTGGTTCATGGCCTCGATCAATTTTTTTTCTATATAGATGGTATGATCCTTAAAAGAATAGGAAGCGCCGGTAACCCCCGAAGAACGAATGATCAATTTGGGTTGCTTTGTTGTCGAAACGTTAAGAGCCAGACATATATCTTTAAAAATAGTGGTGATTTCAGATTGTCCTTGAGCAACCGTATAAAACACAAATGATACCCATATCCAAACCACTCTCATAATCCCTGTCCGCTTAAAATGGAGCGCACCAACTCAAGTTCCATGCATGCCTGATTCTGTTTGACCTCGTTGACCATTTGGTTGAACGCTGCCGAATTACGGTTCATAAAAGCATAATACAATTTACTCAGGCAGGAATCCCCTTGCCGGACAGCAGCCTGAAATGCATTTTTGGCATCATTCCATTTCCGGGATTTAAAAAAAACCCATCCCCGAAGCTGATAAAAGGTAAAATCTTTCGGGTGGTCCAGGAAATAGGCATCAATAGCAATCAGTGCCTTATCAGCTGACGACTGATCCAGGAGCTCGAAGACCAGTCTTTGAAGATTACGATAACCCTGATCCGGGTCAGCAAGTCCTGAAGTCCGGGCATCCTGTTTCAATTCCTCATAAGACTGAACCATGGCTTCCTGCCAGATTCCGGCAGTTGAATCCCTTTTGTTCCAGATAAAAAGCAGGCCAAGACTCAGAATGACCAGGATGGAAGCGGCGATGGCAAGGATTCTTCCTAGTTTTATTGAGATTATTTTCCCTTCAGGTCTTGAGCCACCGGAGGTTTTAACCGGACGTAGTGCAGTTTGAATTTCGTTTTTGACCGATTCCCGGTTTTTCAAGGCAAGGGCTTTAGTCACGTCATCCTCAAACTGCATTTCCTGCCAGATCCCGGGAGCTTCCACGGAATGAACAGTTTTAATTTCCTGTCTTATTTTCCCAATCGCGGCGCATTCAATCCCTTTAAGGATATCGCGGTATCGATCAACCTGGCCTCTGAATGTCTGATCCTGTGCATACTGCTGGTCAAACAGGGCCTGGTCGGAGCCGGTTAATTCACCGTCCAGAAATTTGTTTAATAGTTTTTCAGGGTTCATAGGTCTGATATTTTGGGGTAATCAGGGTGTTCTTCCACCTTTTTCTTCAATGCATCCATGCAGCGGGACTTTTTAACGCGAATGGACCCCTCCGTGTAGTTCATTTCAGCCCCAATGTCTTTCAGGGCCTTTTTTTCAAAATAGAATCCTTGCAAAATCTTCTGGCATTCTGCACTGATTTGATCAAAGACTTTGGCAATAATCTGGTGTTTTTCCTCAAACGATTCCGGTTCAGGCAAATTATCCTCCTTCATCTGTTGATCCTGAATTTCAGTATCCACCAGATTCAATTTCCTTTCTCCCCGCAATCGATAAAGCCACATATTTCTGCTGATGGCATATACATAGGAGCTCAGGCGGGAAGACAATTGGAAATCGCTTTGCCGCACCTTAGTAATCAACGTGACCAGGGCCTCCTGGAAAATGTCTTCGGCATCTTCCCGGGTACCGTTGTTTTTCAGAATCAGGTTTGCGATCATTTTGAAATACTGATGATACAATTGTTTGATCCCTTCCCGGTCACCGTCTTTGATGGCCTGGATGATCTGGTTATCCGAATGGGTTACCTGCATAGATGACAATTCCTGAAATATGTTATCGATTGGTTCAAAAAAATCTACTTATTCCACTGTTAACAAACCCTAAGATCAGCAATAAACCGGTGTTAACCACGACAAAATTAAATAAGATGAAAAAGTTTTACACCATTTTACTTGCCCTGATTGTCAATCTTATCTATGCAGACTGTCCCGACCTGAAAATTACCAAAGGATCCCTTTGGGCTCTTGGTTCCGATCACATCACTTATGCACTGAATATAAGTAATATTGGCACCCAGGATGCAAAACTGGACTGGGACCCTAATTCCCCAACCGACAATGTCGTCATTCAGGCATTCCTGTCTTACGATGATTTAGCTGATGGAAATGATATCAGATTAAATGACATCATTCTTGGCTTGAATTCTCTGGAAAAAATTAAAGCCGGCGAAATCTTTAGTGTGGTCGGCCGGGATACTTTGATCATAAGAGAATTCAGGTATCTCCTCTTTAAAATCGATCCTCTGAATAAAGTACAGGAATGTTCTGAGGAAAATAATAGTTTTAAGATCCTGCTTCGGTCAGGCTCCCTCACTCTTGAAATTCCCAAGCTTGAAGGCCCAAAGGGAGGTAGCCTCGAAATCCCTGTTTACGGATCTGACTTTTACCAGATGCTTGGCTTCCAGTTTTCCATATCATTCACCAACCCTTCTGTATTCCGGGTAGACTCTGTGGGTAAGTTGGGCCTGGAAGAAATGATCCCCAATGATATCCGGATAAAGAACAACCAGCATCTTGGCCTGGTCTGGTTCAGTTCTCATGAAGAGGGGCTCAGTTTCAATGGTAAGAAAAGACTTTTCTCCATTTTTATCACGCTGACGGGTGAGCACGGGGAATGTTCGGACCTGATTTTCGACGATTCATTTCTACCCCTGGAATTCATCAGTTCCAATCCGCTGAGCGAACCCATTGAAATCAAAACCATATCCGGAAGGGTATGCATACAGAACCTCGTGGAATGCGGTGGCCGGGTCACCCTTTCCAACCTGGAACCTATTCCGGGAGTAAAGGTCAAGGCCAATGCACATATTGCAACTACGGACCGGAATGGGAAATACCTGCTGGAAAAACTGATCCGCGGCAAGGATTATACCATCAGCGCGGAAAAAACGGAAGACTTTGTGCATGGGCTCAGTGTCATGGATATCCTGCTCATCAAAAAACACCTGCTGGAAATCCAGGCATTGCCCACTCCATATCAAATCATTGCGGCCGATGTCAATGGAGACCTCACGATAACTGTTCAGGATATTGTACTGATCCGGAACATGATCCTGGGGATGATCCCTCATTTTGGCAAAACCCCTGCCTGGCAATTCATCCCCAAATCGTATAAGTTCAAAAACCCCAAAAATCCCCTCGCTGAGGATTATCCAATCGCTTATACCCTGAACAACCTCCAATCGGATCAACTCGGCCTCGATTTTATCGGTATAAAAACAGGAGACGTCAGCCTGGACTGGCAGGACATGCTGGCCGGCCGGCCCGAATCCAGAACTTCTCAAGCAGTCACCCTGGTTTTGAACGACCAACTGCTGGAAGCCAATCGTGAATATGTCTTACCCGTATTTACCCGTCAATTTGATCATATTCAGGGATTCCAGTTAGCCCTGCATCTGGATCCGGGAGTTGTCCTTCACCATATTGAATCTCCCTTGCTTGGAGATTTTAATAAACAAAATTTTCACCTGAAAGACCAAATCCTTAAAATACTCTGGTATGATTCCCGTGCTTCGGGCAGCCGGTTTTTAGCGGATATGGATACCTTATTCCTGCTACATTTTAAAACCAAACGGTCAATAAATACCCGTTCCATATTCAGACTGGACGAGAAGGCGCTTCCATCGCTGGCAAGCCTGGAACAAAGCGGTATAAACACCATTAAAATAGAATTCCCCCGGACAACGACAACGATAAAAAACATGGACCATTCATTAGGCCTGGCCGTTTTCCCCAATCCGGCTACGGAGTCTTTCATTTTAAGTATGCATTTGATCCAAAAAGGTCCGGTTGAAATCAGAGTCGTCAATCTATTGGGGAGTGTGCTGTTCCAGAAGAGGCAGGACCTCGAAGAAGGCATGCAGGAAATCCGGATGGATACCCGTTCCTGGCCAGATGGCCGGTATACCATCATGGTTTCCGGGGCCCAGGGGACAGAAAGCAGAAGTGTGGTATGTCACCACTGAGAACAAAACCAAAAAAGGTTTGGAGGATTGCCTGGGATGTACGGGCAATCCTTTATTTTTAAGTCACTTTGCCATACTGCTATGAGATGGTTTTTATGTTTTTTTTGCTTATTCCCCTTTACCCTGAATGCCCAGGAACTGAACACTCCGGACATGGCCTGGTCCAGTCTGATCGGAGGATCTGAGGAAGAAGAGATCTACGACCTCACAGAATTGCCCAACGGCTATATTGCAGGAGTCGGTTTCAGCACATCCAAATGGATTAAAGGGGAAGACCAGTATTATTTTATCCTGGATGCGGATGGGAAAAAAATCGTCGAAAGACATTATGGCTCCCTGTTCCACGACCGGGCTTTTGGACTGACCTCTACATTCGATGGAAACTTTATCATTTGTGGTTATGTAAACACCATTCAGGCGCCAAAAAGGTTATCCCCCAATATCCGCAAGATCGACCTGGCCGGAGATGTGGTCTGGTCAAAAATTGAATCAGGGACTGCCGGTGCCTATCAAGACCTGGTTGAATTATCTCCCAATAAAATCGTTGTAATCGGGGAAGAAGAGGGCAAGGCATCGGTTTTCGGTTATATCAGAGACAGCCTGTTCTGGAAAAAAAAGATACCCGGCATGGACCTGGTCTTACGCAGCATACTTGCCGTGTCGGACAGCACTTTCCTGATAACCGGGCAAACCACTTCAGACAAATTGTTGTGGTACGCCCTTTACGATCACCATGGCAATCAGATTTGGGCAAAGAGAGGGATAAAAAACTATGGGATCGGATTGTCGATTGCCAAGGAAAATGACCAGGTTTATTGGATTGGAGGATCTTATTACGATCCGAGGAAAAGAGAGGATGCTTACCTGGTAAAAATCAATATATCCAATGGCAATATGATCAGCAGGATGAATTATGGTGACCGGTACGATGATGTTTTTTCTTCTATGGTTTATCTTCCTGCTGGCCGGATATTTATTTCCGGGAAAACGTATTCGCATATCCGGGCCGGGGCGCGAAGGTCCAAGGCCTGGTTACTGGAAATCGATCCGGTGACGGGAAAAGCGGTGGGAGAACCCTGGATCTGGGGCGGCCGACAAAACAACGCGGTCACCAGTCTTCAATTTTCAGGTTCTGGCAGTTTATTGCTTGGGGCCTGGACCGCTTCCGGGGAGGCGGAACGAAAGGACGGATGGGTCATGAAGATCCCAATAGAAGAAGACCCTTCTGAAGTAATGGCTGAAGGCATTGAATTGGTCGACCTGGGGGTGATAGAGGATAATGGGGACGGAAAAATTGGTTATGCTGAAGCTTCGGCATTCAGGATTGATTTTAAACCTTCGGGTAAAAGCATTCCGGCTGTTCCAAAACTGGTCACCTATATCGATGATCAGAAAGTCGCTTTCGATGTTTTGTTAAACAGCAGGGAAGAAAACCGGTTTACCATTCCCTATTACCGGGAAGCTGATTTGAGAGGGGAGCACCGGGTTAAAATTGTACTCACCGATGGGAAAAATAAAGCCTTAGACTCCCTGGAGAGGACCTTTGAGTTCCTGGGACGGGAAATAGCCTTTTTGGACCTGGCTCATGAAACTCCGTCGCTGCGCGATAAACTGGATAGCGGGCAGCCGGTTATTGATATCCCGTTGATATTCAGTAATTCGGGAGGACTGGATCTCCGCAATGTGAGGGCGGGCATCCAGGGTCTGGATGAGATTCCTTATGTATTTCAGGATACGGTGATAGACCTGAAAATAAAGGAGGTAAAAAAATCCTTGCTGACGATCAAACCCACCGAATTTATCGGTGCTGATACCCTTTATCTCCAGGTTTATGCCAGCCTGGAAAACCAGGTAGTCAACCGGATTATTGGGCTGCCCATCAAAAGCATCCTCACCCCCTGGATGAACGCCCGGAAAGAACAAACCACGGTTTTACTGGCTGAAAAAATACAATCGGGCAACCTGGTGCCTCTGGTCCTTGATGATTACCGCCGTCGTCCCCTGGACTCCTTTTTTATGAAACAATCCGCCTGGTCCCTGGAGAAGGGAAACCTGAACCAGGTCATCAAATCCTTTGATTCGGATCGGCTCTTTACCATCTGGATCGATCCCGACCCTGTGGTGAATACCAATTATTTTGTTTCTAAAAGGAGCAGTTATACCGTGCTTTTAAAACTGATAAACCAGGATCAGGATGCCTCCGGCCTGGAACCCAAACTGCTGATCGAGCGAACCGGCCAGGATCAAACCGACACCATTGCCCTGTCTCTGGATCAGGGTGTTTTATTGGGATCCTATCAATACAATCTGCAGTCCGAGGTAAAACTGCGCGAAGGGGAAAACAAGATCCGGCTTGGATTGTGGTACCGGGATCAATTGGTAAAAAGCTCCAGCCTGATGGTCATCCGGTATGAGCCGCCCAAAAGCAATCTTTTTATCTATGCCTATGGTATTCCGGATCCCAGCCTGATCCACGTAACCAAAGATGCCGGGGATCTGGCCGGGGCCTTCGGCAACCAGGAGGGAAAATTATTTAGCTCTATCCAGTCCCAAGTGTATAATCGGCCGGAATTGACCACCACCCAAGCGGTACGTAAAAGCATCCGGGATATTGTCAACGACTTTTATGAATTCAAACGGATCCGGAAGGACGATGTCCTCCTGATCTATTTCTCCTCTCACGGTTCCCTGATCAAAGATGAATTCCATCTGCATCCTTCCGACTACGATCCTTTGTATGAGGAGGAGACCACCATTCATTTGCTCCGGGACATCCAATACAAACTCAAGGACATCCCCTGCAAAAAGCTGCTTTTTATTGATGCCTGCCACAGTGGGGCCGCAGCGCCGGGGATAGCCCTTTCCTCTGGCCAAAAAGGCGGAGAAGAAGACCTGGCAGCGGCACTGATCCATCTCAGCGAAGCCTCCAATGATTTTTATTACCTTTTATCTTCAAGCGCCGGGCAACTGTCTTATACGGATGAGGCCTGGGGCAACAGCGCCTTTACCAAGGCTATCCTGGAGGCCTTTGCCAATCGCCCGAATCCCACCCTACAGGGAACAATGGATGCGGACCTCAATCACAACCAGATCCTGGACCTAAGTGAATTGTATACCTATCTGAAAGAACGAGTCCCCGTCATCGTCCAATCAAAGAAAAACCTCAAAACTTCACAGACGCCGTATACACCGGATCCGGATGTCTTAAGGAATATACCAATTTATGTGGTGAACAGGCCGTGAATGGTTGTATAATAGCTTTAGGCGAGGACGCCTAAAACAACCACGGTGAGGACGCCTAAAACAACCACCCCGGTTGTTTCAGGCGTCCCCGCCCGCCTGACCATCCTTAATTCAAATAAAAATCAGTCGGGCAGGCCTGAAACCGGTTCGCAGTATGTCTAAGAATTTAGTTTCTTCTTTACACCCTATTAGTCTGGCATTCTGCTTAACAGCTTTAGGCGGGGACGCCTAAAGCAACCACGTAGTTTTTCAGGCGTCAGCAGGGTTGTTTTCAGGCGTCCCCGCGGTTGTTTCAGGCGTCTCCGCCCGCCTGACCATCCTTAATTCAAATAAAAATCAGTCGGGCAGGCCTTAAACCGGTTCGCACGAGGTCAAGGAACTTCGTTTATCCATTATACCCCTTTTGTCTGGCATTCTGCTTAACAGCTTTAGGCGAGGACGCCTAAAGCAACCACCCCGGTTGTTTCAGGCGTCTCCGCCCGCCTGACCATCCTTAATTCAAATAAAAATCAGTCGGGCAGGCCTTAAACCGGTTCGCAATATGTCTAGGACCTTTTTATCTGCTTCGTTATATTGCTTTTGTCTGGCATTCTGCTTAACAGCTTTAGGCGAGGACGCCTAAAGCAACCACCCCGGTTGTTTCAGGCGTCCCCGCCCGCCTGACCATCCTTAATTCAAATAAAAATCAGTCGGGCAGGCCTGAAACCGGTTCTTCGTTATACCGCTTTTGTCTGGGATTCTGCTTAACAGCTTTAGGCGAGGGCGCCTAAAGCAACCACCGCCCTAAAGCAACAAAGCAACCACAGGGTTTTTCAGAGCGTCCGCTGGGTTGTTTCAGGCGTCCCCGCCTGAAACCGTTTCGCACGAGGTCAAGGAACTTCGTTTATCCGTTTTACCCCCTTTGTCTGGCATTCTGCTTAACAGCTTTAGGCGAGGACGCCTAAAGCAACCACCGCCTAAAATAGATTCACGCGAAATACCACTTATATAGGCAGAATTTATATGAATTTCGGAGAAACTCATTCCCCCTTATTCCTTGATCAAGCATCAAATATGCCATAACGTTAAAAAATCATATAGTGGGATCCCACAATCATAAGAAGGAAATGAACTCCACTTATAGTCGCCAACTGAGGTCACCAATCCGGCTTTAACCGGATTATTGTGAATATAATTCAGTTTTTGTCTTACAAATTTGGGACTTGTAATTTCAACACTCAGAGAAGGTGATTTCCAAATCTGATACTTCCGATCCCCCTTATTCACGTAAAATTTTGCTTTCATTTCCACCGATAATAGGGGTAGGATTTGTTTGGAAGTATAGCTGAGAAAGGAGTGTTTCAGAACATGGTTGGAAACTGTTTCCGGCAGGGAATAAAATAGATGAACATGATTTGGCATGATCACGAAGCCGAATAATACCCATTTGTTTTCTTTTGTCAGGAAGGACATGGTTTTCAGTAAAATATCAAGGAACCGGGGATTTTCAAACAGTTTTATCCAATGGTTGATAGTAAAGGTGCTGAAATAAAGCGAATTATAGGTCACATATCCCATCCTCTAAAAATAACATGGCCTAAATGCTTTTTACGGGTCGTTTAGTGACAATTGGTGCAAGGGGGGTTTAAGGCGTCCTTGAGGTTGTTACAGAGCGTCCGCAGGGTTGTTTCAGGTGTCCTCACCTGAAACCAGTTCGTAAAATGTCTAGGAATTTAGTTTCTTCTTTACACCCCCTTTAGTCTGGCATTCTGCTTAATAGCTTTAGGCGAGGACGCCTAAAGCAACCACCGCTGTTTTCAGGCGCACCCGCGGTTGTTTCAGGCGTCCCCGCCTGAAACCGGTTCGCAATTAACAGCTTTAGGCGAGGACGCCTAAAGCAACCACCCCGGTTCAGGCGTCCCCGCCCGCCTGACCATCCTTAATTCAAATAAAAATCAGTCGGTCAGGCCTGAAACCGGTTCGCAGAATGTCTAGGAACTGATTACTTGCTTCGTTATATCCCTTTTGTCTGGCATTCTGCTTAACAGCTTCAGGCGAGGACGCCTAAAACAACCTCCTCCAAAAATTTCCCGACCCATCTGTTAACATCCACCTACCTCCCGCAATAAACAGATGTACCTAAAATGAAAAAAAATGAAAACGATGACCTTTTTTCTGTGCCTGATCGCCCTTACCACATATCAGAACGCTACCTCCCAATCCGATCTTTCCTTACAGATGGGAATCCATCACGGCTCCCGGATCTATGAAACCGGCAAGGGCATCCACCTGGGTTTGGAATATCAGTTTCCGGCCACCGGGCCCATGGGTTATGGAGTGGCCATGCACTCTTCCCGGTTCAATTCCGACCTTAAAAAAGACGCCCTCACCCATATCAATTCCCTGACCGGTTTTGCCGCATTCCGTTTCGTAAATTCGAGCTGGGTGCAGCCGTATGTCAAATTTGAAATAGGCGCCGCCTACAACCAGATCCGCGGCGAACTGACAGACGAGGTCGCTTATTCCCAGTCCGGTGCTCTGGAACAGCGGGCTTCCTTTGGCGAGGTCAAGGCCAACCGGTTCAGTTCCCAAATTTCTCCGGCTATCGGCGGCAAGGTAAAACTTACCGAATCCTTTGCCCTGCGCATGGAATACCGTCATACCATGCACTACGGAAACCAACTGGTCAGCGGTGGCCGCTTCAATTATGGGTCGGTGGACCTGGGTTTGAATTATATGATCGGGAGGGCTTCGGCGAATTGCCGCAAGGGATGTCCGGTATGGTGAGGTTTAGGACGCCCGCCTGACCTTCGCTTCATCATATCTTGAAGTCGGGCAGGTCTGAAGCAACCAGTGGCGGTTGTTTCAGGCGTCCTCGCCCGCCTGACCATCCTTAATTCAAATAAAAATCAGTCGGGCAGGCCTGAAACAACCAGTGGCGGTTGTTTCAGGCGTCCTCGCCTGAAACGGGTTCGAAGAATGTCAAGGAATTTAGTCAATTCTTCATGGTGCCCCTTTTTGCCTGGCTTTATGCTTAACAGCTTTAGGCGGGGACGCCTAAAGCAACCACCGTCCTAAAACAACCAACGCCTATAGCTACTACGCGGCTTTTCAAAGCGTTCGCAGGGTTGTTTCAGGCGTCTTCTCCTGAAACCGGTTCATAAAATGTGCTTTGACAAATTTCACCCACCCGTCCGCACAAGGTGATTGCCACCGGCATCCCCGCTTTGCTTTGCCAGGTGTCAACCACCCCTACCGCTCGGGAGCAGTTGCACTGCGACCTACCACTTGCATTGCGACCCTACCATTTACACCACGACCTACCATCCAAAATATCAAATAAAAAAATTTCTTTAATCATTTAAAACCATTCCCATGAAATACCTGCTCTTTTTATTCGTCCTGATTTTTATCTCCTGTTCCAAACAGGATGCAGACTGCGATTTAACCGGTACCTGGCGCCAGGTCATCTCTATACCCGACCAGCCAGAAATCTTCTCAGGATCGATGGAACTGGAATCCAATGGAAGTATGACCATGTGGGGATTCACCGGTTTCCAGTACCGCACCAAAGAAAATTGTGGCCTGTTTGAATACTGGCAAAAAGGTGATAAAAGCATTTCCATGGAAATGAAAATTCTCCGGAATGATGGCTTATACCTGGAACTCGAAGTTTTAACCGGTGCCCTAAATCCCTTGCTTAATCCAATTGGTATTTCTGGAAACTGGTTATTTAAGAAAGAGTAATAACCATGCGCCCTCCCTTCATCCAAGGCCAGAAACCTGCGGAAAAGCAAACGAACCTTGGAATACAACTCCTCGGGAGCGCGGGTAGAGGGAACAGTAGTAGGGGGACGAAAAGCTTTAACCGATAAAGCCTGCCTGGCGTCCGCGGGGTTGTTCTTGTACCGAGCATTCTGCTTATCAGCTTTAGGCGAGGACACCCGCCTGACCTCCTCTTCATCAGATCTTGAGGTCGGGCAGGCCTAAAGCAACCATCGCCATGCTTTTACTTTCTCAGAAAAACCACTCATATCAGAAAGCAGAGGGCTGCGAGGTTGTTCCTGTATCCGCAAGGTTGTTTCAGGCGTCCCGGCGGTTGTTTCAGGCGTCCTCGCCTGAAACGGGTTCGCACAATGTCAAAAAATTTAGCCTTTTCTTCGTGTAAACCTTTTGCCTTGCATTCTGCTTAACAGCTTTAGGCAAGGATGCCTAAAGCAACCACCACCTAAAACACCACCGCCTTAAAGCAACCACGCGGTTTTTTAATGCGTTCGCAGGGTTGTTTCAGGCGCCTCCGCGGTTGTTTCAGGCGTCCCCGCGGTTGTTTCAGGCGTCCCCGCGGTTGATTCAGGTGTCCCCGCCTGAAACCGGTTCTCAAAATGTCAAAAAATTTAGCCTTTTTTTCGTGTAAACCTTTTGCCTTGCATTCTGCTTGACAGCTTTAGGCGAGGACGCCTAAAGCAACCAGCTGCGGTTGTTTCAGGCGTCCCCGCGGTTGTTTCAGGCGTCCTCGCCTGAAACCGGTTCTCAAAATGTCAAAAAATTTAGCCTTTTCTGCGTGTAAACCTTTTGCCTTGCATTCTGCTTAACAGCTTTAGGCAAGGATGCCTAAAGCAACCAGCGGCGGTTGTTTCAGGCGTCCTTGCCTGAAACCCCTCCGTGGCCTCCCTGGCTCCGTGCGAAACCATCCACTCACAACCTCGGAGTGAAACTCCTCGGGAGCAGGGGGAACGATGGGGAACGCGGGTCGTAAATCGGATTTTAGTTAAAAAATCCCACCCCTGTTAACATTCTCCCCTTCCCGCCATTAACCAACAAATACCAACTTATGAAACAAGTTTTACTCCTCCTGCTTTCCCTCATCGCCCTCTCCTGCTCCAAAGACGAGCCCTCCTGCGACCTCACCGGCACCTGGGCCATGGTGGAAAAACCGGAAGGGAAACCTGAGGTCCTTGGGGTGGAGTTTGAATTCCGCTCCAATAACCAGATGGTTTTCCGGGTCGGACGGGTTATTACTGGGAGGTAAGTGAGGACTGCCAGGTCCTGATGTACTGGACATCAAAGGACCTCCCCTTTAAACATCGTCTTCCAATCCTAGATCAGGACGGCCAATACCTGAGCCTAGATATGGACAACCTTGACGGGGGGCGGGGATTGGGAGTCTGGGGAAAGATGATACTTAAAAGGATCGAATAAAAATTTATTAAACCTAAGCTTCAATGCGCGCTCAATCTCCCGGTTCACAATATGTTCTCTTTACCGTTTTTCTTTACCTTTAAACACTCATTATGAACCTCTTACCCATACTCCTTTCAATCCTGGTAAATCTGATACATGATTTCCCGGATAGGAAAGCTTTTGCAAGTCCCGCTCCTGCCAGGATAGCCCAATTAATGGCTTGTGACCGAATTTCAGATAGTTTGGAATTGGTGAAGTTTTATTTTGCAACAGGAGGCCCCAATTGGTGGAAAAAATGGGATTTACATAAGCCAATAAATACCTGGTATGGCGTAACTATCACCCAACTTGGATGTGTATCTCAACTTCGATTGGGGGATTCCTCTATCCTGTCCTGCTGTATAGGAAATAATCTATCGGGTAATTTAATAAACTTAAATTTACCTGAATTAATTCAAATTAACATAAGTGCCAATCGAATAGGAGGCACTATTCCAAATTTTGATAAATTCCCTAATCTCCAGGAGTTATCTTTATCTAGTAATCAACTGACCGGATTCATTCCTAACTTCGATAATTTACCCAACCTTCTACATCTCAATTTAAACAATAATCATTTATCAGGTAATATTCCTAACTTCAATAATTTACCCAATCTTCAGACGTTAGCTTTATCCAGTAATCAACTTACCGGTGCTATTCCTAACTTCGATAATTTGCCTAACCTATGGCGTCTCAATTTAAACAATAATCATTTATCAGG
>JAKQHS010000062.1 GCA_029557915.1 Bacteroidota bacterium
CAAGACGAAAGTACCAACAAAACAAAAAGGCGCTTAGCGTCCCAATACAGAATATTCTGTAAATATGCGGGCTTACTAAGCACCTTATCAAACTTATAAAAATTGTTTGAAAATAATTTGGTTTTTAACGGTATAACTTTGTGGGACACCATTCTCTTTGCGGGAAGGTACTGTTTGGACGAAGCTTCGTTTCGGCCTCTTAATTTCTCCCACTAAGACACGAAGACACAAATTATTGATTATCAAAATAAAAGAATAAGATCTTCGTGAACTTTGCGTCTTTGTGGTAACTCCACTCTTCGTGAACTTTGCGTCTTTGTGGGACACCATTCTCTTTGCGGGCACGAAGCTTCGCTTCGGCCTCTTAATTTCTCCCACTAAGACACAAAGGGCACAAATTATTGATTATCAAAAGAAAAGAATAAAATCTTCGTGATCTTTGCGTCTTTGTGGGAACTCCACTCTTCGCGAACTTTGCGTCTTTGTGGGAACCCCACTCTTAGTGAACTTTGCGCCTTTGTGGGAACCTCACTCTTCATGAACTTTGCGTCTTTGTGGGAACCTCACTCTTCGTGAGAACCCATTTCCCAGATTCTCCCCTATACTCCCTTCCCAAATTCCCAAATCTTTATTACCTTTGCAGCCCAAAATTTAATTAACCATTTCGCAATGAGACAATTCGAAGTGACTTTCATCGTAGATCCAGTGCTGTCGGACGATGAAATTAAGTCGGCAGCAAAAAACTATTCCGATATGATCGTCCATGAGGGCGGCAAGATCGTACACCTTGATGAGATGGGCCTGCGTCAGCTGGCTTATCCCATCAACAAGCGCAACACCGGGGTCTATTTCAGTCTTGAATTCCAATCCGAGTCCGGAGCCTTCATCCCCAAAATGGAGCTGTCCATGAAAAGGGATGAACGCATATTGCGGTTCCTGACCGTAAGGCTCGACAAGTACGGCGTGAAATACAACGAAGACAAACGCAACGGCCTGATCGGCAAACGCAAGGACTGGAAGAAAAAGAAAGCAGAAGACGAAGTTTAAATCACCGAAAAAAGAAAAAAAATGGCTTCACAAGAAGAAATCAAATTCCTCTCCAATCCCACCCTGGGTCAGCAAAGGAAAAAATATTGCCGTTTCCGCAAATTCGGCATCAAGCACATCGATTACAAGGACCCGGATTTTCTCATCCAGTTTGTGAATGAGCAGGGCAAACTGCTGCCCCGGCGCATCACGGGAAATTCCCTGAAGTATCAAAGAAGGGTGTCTTCCGCCGTTAAGCGGGCAAGGCACCTGGCCATGCTGCCATTCTCAACCGATTTATTAAAATAATTTTTCACCGTCAATCGATCAGAATATGGAAATCATCATGCTCCAGGATGTTGAAAAAGTGGGCGACAAACATACCGTGGTAAAAGTAAAAGACGGATACGGCCGCAATTTTCTAATCCCCAAAGGCCTGGCCATCATTGCCAATAAAGCAAACCGGGGCCGCCTTGAAGAAATGCTGCGCCACGAAGCCGCCAAAGAAGCCAAACTGGTGGACACCTACCGTGAAATGGCTAAGAAACTGGTAGGCCAGACCCTGAAAATCGTGGTCAAAGCCGCTTCAACCGGAAAAATTTTCGGCAGCGTAAGTACCGTGCAGATCGCACAGACCCTTAAAGACCAGCTCGGCCTCGAAGTGGAAAGGAAAAAAATCAGCCTTCCCGAGGAAGTCAAAACCCTGGGCACCTATACTGCCAACGTCAACTTTCATAAGGACGTCCCCGCGACGGTCGCTTTTGAGGTGGTTGAAGGTTAGGCTTTAAGCAAAATCTTATATCAAACCGCAGTCGATTATACCGGCTGCGGTTTTTTTTTATTCATATTTGCCGTGTAAAATTTTGGATCGGTTAACGAAGCGGATGCTTCCATCGTTAACGACTAAATATCCCGCTGCATCATGAATATAAAATATTTTCCTGCGCTTATCTTCCTTTCTTTCGTCTTCGCTTGTTCTTACAATTCCTCGGAGCTGGACTGCACGGCCGTATCGGGTGCCCGGTTTTCTTCCTCAGGTGGCCAGATGCAGGCCCTGATCCAAAATAAATGTTCCGGGAATGACTGCCATTCGACAGGGGGACAAGGCTCGGTCCACTGGACGCTGGGACCCTACAATGATATCAAACAGCATTTTGACCACATGTACGAGGCCGTAAAATCAGGATCCATGCCAAAAGCGGGCTCCGCTCCCCTGACCGCCGAGGAACTGGACCGTTTCGAATGCTGGCACCAGTCGGGATATCCGGAATAATTCCATCCTTCCTACATCGTTTCACCGAAAAGGGCGTTTACGGAAACCCGGTTCTGGCGGACCAGTCGATAATGATTGGCCAGGGTCCGGAAGAGGGGATATTTCCGATAAGGCAAATGATATTCCGAAGCATATTTTTCCAGGAGGTGGGTCAGTTCCGGGTAATAAACATGGTTGATTTGGGGGAATAAATGATGAACCACATGGAAATTAAAATTCCCGAGGAAAAACCGGGTAAACCCATTGCTTTCCTTCACATCGTTGGTGGTCTCCAGCATGTGCATGAACCAATCCTCCGGCATTTCATTTTTTTCATCCGGTATGGGGAATTTGTTCTCCGTATTGGCATGCGGGGGCAGCAGGGTAATAAGTGAAAAAACACTGGCGGTCAGGACCATCATCACAAAGCCGGCAATGGCCTGCCTCCACGGAATTCCTGCCCCGAATTTGGGAATGAACAGGGTGTAGGCAAGAAAAAAAACTTTGAAGAACATCAACTTCACATATTCCGCGGCCGGGATACGGATCAGTTTATGCACCATCTTTCTTTTATTAAAAAAGTCGCGGAAATCCCGCAACAACAACCAGTTGAACAGAAAAAGCGGATAGACCAGGGGCAGGTATAAATGCTGGTACCGGTTCATGGGGTAATGCGGAGCAGAGGGAAAGAGGCGAAACAAGCGGCTTTGATCCACATCGGTATCCCAGCCCAGGACGTTTGGATAATTATGATGGAACCGGATATGCCGCTGTCTCCATATAAAACTGTTGGCCCCCATCAGATCAAACAGGTACACCATAATCCGGTTGGCTTTTTTCCCTTTAAACAGGGTGCCGTGAACGGCGTCATGAATGATATTGAGAAAAATAGAGACCAACTGAATCCCCAGTAAAAAAAAACAGAAATAATACACACCGGGCGATGGTGCGAAGACCAGGGCAAGCAGCCAGGTCGCACAGTAGGCCAAAGGGAATAAAAAGGCCTTGAAGAGGATCGTGTTCCGCCTTAATGGCTCAAGCTGTTCCACCAGCTTCGTGGCTTCTCTTCTGAGTCGTGCATAGATGTCTGTTCCACTCCCCTTTTTGAACACTGGTTTTATGGTCGTTTCCATAGGCCAATATTTTAATCCAAACCATGCAATCGATTTTCTATTACAAGCCGAATGCCTTCAAGTAACGGCACTTCCCGGCCGAACAGGTTGATTTAGTATGAAGGTCGGCCTCCCATTATTATCCTCACCATAGGGAAGACCATGTTTGCGATAAAAATAGTCCTGGAGCGCCAGTCTGTATTGGCTTTCCGGCTTTCATTGAGAAACTCTATTGCATGATTTGGGTTTTAAAAAAGCATGTGGTTCTCAGGTAATTCCCTTCGAACGGTTCATTAAAATCAAAATAAATATAAAAAAAATTACGCTGAAAGGCATGGGCACTCCGTCTCCCGTTTCCCGTCTCCTTTCTCCTTTAACCGTTCTCCGTTGACCCTTAACCTTTGACTTCAGTTTTTCAATTTATGCAGTATACTCAACTGCCCCCCATAAGTCTTCCTCACATTTTCATCCGTAAAGGTGGTCGCTATATCTCCCGCCGCAATCAAACGCTGATTCAGCAGGATCACCCGGTCGAAATAACGGCTGACCGTGGCCAGGTCGTGATGCACGACCAGCAGGGTGTTGCCCTCCATGGCCAGTTCCTTTAAAATCTCAATGATTTTTTCTTCCGTCGTGATGTCCACGCCGGCAAATGGCTCATCCAGGAAATAGTAGGCGGCTCCCTGGCAAAGGGCGCGGGCCATAAACACCCGTTGTTGCTGCCCGCCGGAAAGTTCACCGATCTGCCTGCGGCTGAAGTCGGCCATGCCCACTTTTTTCAATACCTGCATGGCCATCTCATGATCTTTTTTATCCAGCCGGGCATACCATTTTTTGTAAGGATATCTTCCCATCAATACAATGTCCAGGACGGTGGCCGGAAAACTCCAGTCCACTTCATCCTTCTGGGGGACATAGGCTATTTTCTGCCGCCATTCCTCCACAGATTGCTCCCCAAAACGAATAAGTCCCGACTGGATTTCCACCAGGCCCAGGATGGCTTTGAACAAGGTGGACTTCCCAGCCCCGTTGGGTCCGACGAGTCCGTATATTTTACCGGCTTCGATTTCAAGAAATATATTGCTCAGGACCCGCTTGTGATCGTAAGTAACCGAGACGCCGTTGATCTGGATATTAGGGGTACTCATTTTTCAGACCTTTTATTGAACCAGTAAATACCGCCCCCCAATAGAGCCAGCAGGAATACGGACCAAAGTAGGATGCGCCGGGTCTTTTTTGAACTGTCTGCCGTATTCCCCGCCTGGCTATCCAGAGGTTTGGTCAGGGCGGCAACGATGACGTCCGTATTGTATTTGAGCATGTCGTAATAAGTTGGGGCGGGACTTTGCTCATCTCCGATGGAATCAGAAAAAAGTTTGCCTCCGATCCCGATCCGGTTGTCCCGGGCCACCTGTTCCAGCAATTTACCGTTTACCGTGCTTTCGACGAAGACAGCCGGTAGCTGGTTTTCCCGAATGACTTTGTTGAGCCGAAGGATATCGCCGGTCTGCACATCGGCATCCGTAGTGGTGCCGAGGACCGCTTCCAGGCGGATCCCGTAACGCCTTCCATAATATTGGAACGCGTCGTGGGAGGTGATCAGGATCCGTTTTTCGGCCGGTATGCTGGAGACCTGCTGGTAGATGTAGCGGTCCAGTTCTTCGAGTTTTTGTTTATAGGCTTCAAAATTCCGGTTGATGGAGGCACTGTCCCCGGGCGACAGGGTCAGCATGCCCTTCCGGATATTTTCGGCATAAATCACCCCGTTGCTCGCCGTCATCCAGGCGTGGGGATCCGAGGAGTTTTTGTACTTGAGGGATTCGATGGCTTCGATGCCTTCGGTGATCAGGATGGTCCTGGCTTTGGTCCCTGAATTCTCAATCAACTCTCCCAGCCAACCTTCGAAGGTCAGGCCATTTCTCAGGATCAGGGAAGCGCTCAGGCATTTCTGAACGTCCCTGGGAATGGGTTCGTAAATATGCGGATCGCCGCCTACCGGAACAATGGCATCGTATCTGAAGTGTTCGCCTCCAACTTGTTTTGCCATATCCATAAATATGGAAGCGGACCCCAATATGAGTGGCTTTTCGTCCTGCCCAAAGAGAGGGATTCCGGCCAGGAGGCATATTATTGATTTTATCATCTTCATGGTTCAGTTCAGGTTTTTTTTCACATAAATATTCTGGGCGGCTTTGGAACTAAGCAGGGTTTCCGCTCCGCCGGCGGTCTCCACTCTCACCGATCCGTCATAACTCTGTTTTTCTTTGATCAACAGGCTTGCATTGATGTGCAAGGCCCGGGAATCCAGGTATTTCAAAAAATCCGCATCATGTTCCCTCACCCCTACCACCTGGGCCTGATCCCCTTCCTGCAGGGTATTCAATAACACCTGGTTGCGTAGGGTAAACTTGCCATTGGCATCCGGGATGGGATCCCCGTGCGGGTCAAACTTGGGATAACCCAGGAAGGCGTCCAGCTGGTCAATCAGGGTGGCCGACTGCACATGCTCCAGTTGCTCGGCGATTTCATGGACGGCGTCCCAGCCGATGGCCAGTTTGTCGTGTAAAAAGGTCTCCCAAAGACGGTGCTTGCGGATCATTTCCACGGCCATGGACTTGCCTCCGGGAGTGAGGTGCACCCCGCGGTATTTGACGTATGCTATTAGTTTTTGTTCGGCCAGTTTTTTCAACATATCGGTGACGGAAGCCGCGCTGGTGGCGAGCTGCTGGGAGATGGCCGATGTGCTCACGGAACCCCCTTCCCGCTCCGTCAACTGGAAGATGGCTTTAATATAATTCTCAACAGTTTGACTTGCCATTTAAATAAATTTAGATAAATCTAAATTTATTTTTTAATAGTTTAAAATTTATTTTATTGGTTGCCTGGTTTTATGCAGGATTTTTGACTTTCACAGAAGTCACGGAGATCACCCAAAGCTCATATAAGAAATCCGGGACGAAAACTAAACCCCTTGCTGAAGTCCATTCATCCTCTCCGCATTTTCCGCCAGGCGCAGTTTTTCGATGACATCGTCGATATTGCCATCCATGATGGAATCCAGGTTGTATAAGGTGAGGTTGATGCGGTGGTCGGTGAGGCGGTTTTGAGGAAAATTATAGGTCCTGATTTTTTCAGAGCGGTCGCCGCTGCCCACCATTGATTTTCGCTGTGCTGCAATGGAATCCTGGTGTTGCTGTACCCGGGCCTCCTGGATTTTTTCGATAAGGCGGCCGAGGGCGATCTCCCTGTTTTTATGCTGGGACCTGCTGTCCATGCTTTCAGCCACCACCCCGGTCGGAAGGTGGGTAAACCGAACCCCGCTTTCCGTCTTATTTACGTGCTGCCCTCCCGCACCGCTGGACCTGAAAGTATCGATCCGGAGGTCGGCGCGGTTGATGTTGACATCCTCCAATTCCAGTTTGGGCATGACCGCGACCGTAGCCGCAGAGGTGTGCACCCTGCCCTGGGCTTCGGTCTTGGGGACTCTTTGAACGCGGTGGGTTCCGGACTCAAATTTCATTTTCCCATAGACGTCCTCTCCGGTGACTTCCAGCACCACTTTATTATAGCCGCCCGCTGCTCCTTCGTTCACATAAAGCAGTTCCGTTTTCCAGCCCTGCTTTTCGAAATACCGGTTGTACATCCGCAGCAAATCACCCGCGAAGATGCTGGCTTCGTCGCCGCCGGTCCCGGAACGGATTTCAAGTATAATGTCCTTGCTGTCTTCCGGATCTTTTGGGATCAGCAATTTTTTGATTTCATCCCCGAGGGCTTCCATTTCTTCCTCCAGGCCGGCGATTTCTTCCTTGGCCATGGCACGCAGTTCTTCGTCTCCTTCCTGGAGCATTTCCCGGGCGCCTTTTAATTCAGCCAGGCATTGCGTCTGTCTCCGGAATGCCCGCACAATGGGTTCCAGATCCTTGTATTCCTTATGTATTTTCGAAAATCGCTGGGAATCGCTGATCACTCCCGGATCAGCCATTTGTTCCTCCAGGTCATAAAAACGGCGTTCGATCGCCTCCAGTTTATCCTGCATTTGAAACGCTTGCTAAAAAAAACCAGCCTGAGGCCATGTATTTAAAAAATACAAAGTTACGCGTTGCATAGCACACTCTGGCAATCACCCTGGGTCCCGGGTCTTTAAAAGGAGCAGGGTATGGTTGGCCCTATTTCTTAGCCGCTGCCGGGTTCCTGAGTTTACTGTGCCTGGCGCTATACAAGAAATAGATGACCAGGCCGATGACCATCCAACCCAGTGCGGTCAGTTGGGTGCCCGCGGGCAGACCCAGGATCATGATGGCACAAACGATGGCCCCGAGTATCGGCACTACCGGTACCCAGGGGGTTTTAAAGGTCCTGGGAATGTCCGGATCAGAGCGGCGCATCAGGATCACCCCAATGCAGACCAGGACAAAAGCGAACAAGGTGCCGATCGAGGTCAAATCCCCTGCCCAACTCTCCGGGAAAAATCCACCAAAAATGGACACAAATACGAAAAGGATCATATTGGATTTATACGGCGTCCTGAATTTGGAGTGCAGTTCTGAAAAGACCCCGGGCAACAAGCCATCCTTCGACATGGAATAAAACACCCTGGATTGGCCCAGGAGCATGACGAGGATTACTGATGAAAAACCGGCCAATATGGCTATCGTAATGGCGGTGGCGAGCCAGCTGTATCCCGTCATATAGGTCTGGATGGCATAAGCCACCGAGGCTTCCTTACCCGCGTTCACAAAATCAGTGTATGGGGCTACCCCGGTCAGGACGTGAGAAAACAGGATGTACAACACTGTACAAATCACCAGTGAGCCAAGGATGCCAATGGGCATGTCCTTGCTGGGATTTTTCGCCTCCTGTGCTGCGGTGGATACGGCATCAAAACCTATAAATGCAAAAAACACGATTCCTGCACCCCGAAGCACCCCTCCCCAGCCATGGTTGAAAAAACCTTCATAAGCGCTGCCAGGGTCCCCCTGCGGAATAAAATAGGGGGTATGGTTGTCCGGATTTATAAATCCCCAGCCAATGGCAATAAATATCAGCACGATGGCCACTTTGATAAACACAATGACCGCATTGACGATGGCGGATTCCTGGGTGCCTTTGATCAGGACCAGGCTGATAAGCAAAAGGATCAGCAATGCCGGTAAATTGATGATTCCGTTGGTGATGGCCGCTTCCCCGGCCTGAAGACTGGTGGTCACCACCTCTATCCCATTTCGGTTCACCAGATATTCGAAGGGGGAATGACACCATTCAAAGGGGATCGCTCCCCCGAAAATTTTATTGAGGTACTGGCTCCAGGCAATGGACACCGTCGCAGCTCCGAGGGCATATTCCAATACCAGGGCCCAACCAATGATCCAGGCGACCAGTTCACCCATCGTGGCATAGGAGTAGGTATAGGCGCTGCCTGCAATCGGAATCATGGCGGCAAACTCCGCGTAACACAGGCCGGCGAGTGCGCAACCAATAGCGGCTATGATAAATGAAATGGTCACCGCGTTCCCTGCATGCCCTCCCGCAGCGGCTGCCGTCCGAACGAACAGCCCAGCCCCGATGATGGCCCCGATCCCCAGGAGCACCAGGGAGGTGGCCGTCAGCGTCCTTTTAAGTGATTTCTCTCCATCCTCTGCCTGGGCCAGGAGCTGGCTGAGAGGTTTTCGTATAAACAGACTCATTTATGGTTTCTTTAGGGCCGTCAAAATAGGAAAATTTTAGTAATCAGCTTTCAGTATTCAGCTATCAGTAGTTACTGACTGCTGACTGCTGACTGCTGATTGCTGACTACTGACTACTGACTACTAAAAAAAATGCCCGCCGCTTCAAACGACAGGCATTCAAAAACGAAAACCTTAAATGCTATGCTAAAAAAGACTAGGATTAATAGGATTTATAGGATTTATAGGATTTATAGGATTTATAAGATTTAATGGATTGCTAAGATTTAATGGGTTTATGGAAACATCAGATTTTTTGGATAGATGGGAATGAAGGCCGGGGACCGGAAATCTTCCTTTTTTTATTATAATGCCAAATCCTACCAATCCTACCAATCCTACCAATCCTACCAATCCTACCAATCCTACCAATCCTACCAATCCTACCAATCCTATTAATCCTACCAATCCTACTAATCCTATTAATCCTACCAATCCTATCAAATTTTACTCCTCAGTTTCACCGGTAAAGTCTTTACTTCCCCGTCTCTCATAATTTTAAACATCAGAGTCTGTCCCACCCGGGATTCATCCCGGATATCGACCAGTTCATCAAACGTAGAGATATCCCGGCCATCCACCTGAAGGATGATATCATCCGGGATGAGGCCTCCGTAGTCGGCTATGCTGCCCTCCTGGACACTTTTTATCAGGAGGCCCTTTTTACTGGGCAGATTTTGTTCCTTGGCCAGTTCCTCATCGATCTCATGGATTTCAATCCCCAGGCTGCCCACTCGTTCCACGCTGCCGTTTTGGCGGATTTCCGTGACGACTTTTTGCATCAAATTAACCGGGATCGCGAAGGAATAACCGGCAAAACTTCCGTCCGGAGAGTAGATCGCCGTGTTGATCCCTACCAGTTTGCCGGATACATCCACCAGGGCGCCTCCCGAATTGCCGGGGTTTACCGCGGCATCGGTCTGGATAAATTCCTCAATGGGTTTGGAATCCTGGATCAGGTTGAGTTTATTCCTTCCTTTGGCGCTTACAATGCCCGCGGTCACCGTAAAATCCAGATTAAACGGATTGCCGACGGCCAGCACCCATTCGCCCACTTTCAGGGCGTCGCTGTTGCCGATCTCTGCCGGCGTAAGTCCGTTGGCATCCACCTTCAGGATAGCCAGATCGGTGCTTGGATCAACCCCTATTTTCCGGGCCACAAATTTGCGGTCATCAAAAGTCTTCACATTGATTTCATCGGCATTGGCGATGACGTGGTTGTTGGTCACGATATATCCATCAGCAGTCAGGATCACGCCGCTGCCCTTTCCTTCTCTCGGTCCCAGGTCAAACTGAAAGCCCCTGAACATTTTTTCAAGGTCAAAAAATTCATCAAGCCCCCTTGGGGTCTGGCGCCTTAGATTGTCCTGCCTGCGCTGGCTGGCCAGGGGGTTGGATTTGGTTTCGATGTACACGACCGAACGTTTGGCTTTATCGGCCGCCACAGTAAAATCAAAGGGTGCCGCCGGATTTGCCGCCCTAGTCCAGGCGCTGCTCACCGGTTGGAGGGAGAGTGGATCCCCCCCGACGCCCGTCTTGGACGTTAATAACAGGAAGCCCCCCAATGCGATCACCCCGCCCATAAGGCCGGCTGATAATATCTGGAATTTTACGTTCATATCGATGTTGGTTTTGAGGAATACAAAATTAACTGCATAAAATAACAGTATGATCCGCTCCTTTTTCCGTTTAACAATAGTTTAACCGGCAACGGGCAGGCCACCCACCATTCCCCATCCACCAATAACTCCTTAGTTTTGCCCGCCTATTCTGAATAACATGTCGAGAAAAAAAAAGCTGGAGCAGTTTGCGGAATTAGACCGGTTTGAAAACGTATTGCAATGCACCGATCCGCAAAGCAGCCAGGCCATAAGATACGATGGGGAGGTGGTGGAAACCCGGGGTCACTGGCGGGACGGGATTTTTAAAAACAATAATCCCCTGGTCACCGAGCTCGCCTGTGGAAAAGGGGAGTACACCGTAGCCCTTGCCCAAAGGGATCCCGGAAAAAATTTTATCGGAATAGACATTAAAGGCAACCGGATGCACCGGGGGGCGAAAAATAGCCTGGCGCTCGGCCTGGGCAATGCCCGTTTCCTTCGCATCCGGATAGAATGGCTCACTCACCATTTCGCCCCCGGCGAAGTCGACGAGATCTGGATCACTTTCCCGGATCCGTTTTTGAAAAAAAGCAAGGCAAACCGCCGGCTCACCTCGCCTGGCTTCCAAAAAATGTACAGGAACATCCTTTCCCCGACCGGCACGGTCCATCTTAAGACGGACAGCCCGGAATTATATGAGTTCACGCTTGAAACCCTTATGTCCACACCCGGCGTAAGCATAATTGCACAGTCTGAAGATATAGACCGGGATGGCCTGAACGAAGGCATCCTGTCCATCCAAACCCATTATGAGAAATTGCACCGCGCTTCCGGTATTTCCATCCGGTATATAAGTTGGATATACCATGCGGGGGTTGAATTGTTGAATTGAGAAATTGTAATGCCGCTCCCTTCCTCCCTTCCTCCCTTCCTCCCTTACCCCTTTCCTCCCTTCCTTCTGATCTTCCCGATAATCCAAAGATTGACAAAAGCAAACCCGGACAGGGCCACCATCATCACTAAAGAAATCAGGACCTGGTCTTTCACCAGACGGATGATCAGAGGGTGCAGGAGATAACCCATCAGGCTCATGGGAATGAGGACCATGGCTTTCAGGGCATTGGACAGTTTAGGATTACCAGCGACCTGGCGGGCCATAAATTTATTCAGGGCCAGCACCACGAGCCAAAGCCCGATGAAGGAATAAAACATCTATTTAAAATACAATAAAATCCGCCGGGTCAGTCGCGGTCATACCGGCAGCAATCGTCCAACTTGGCATAAGCCTCGTCCGGGGCTTTCACTTTTTCGGTATCGTATCCGATGGCGGCCACCCGGTGATGGATCTCATCCAGGCTGATGTGCTCCGGATTGAAGGTGACGGTAAGCATTTTGGTCTCCTTGTCCCAATTGACTCTTTTCACCCCCTTTACCCGAAGGGAAGTTTCGATTTTTTTCTTGCACATGCCGCAGGAGCCTTTGACCATGAACGTCGAGGTCTGATCCGCCGCCGAAGCGGTGAATGCGGAGAGGGAGAAAACCGCAGTCAACAAAAGAAGGAAATAAAAAGGCTTTTTCATCCTACAAAGTTAACAGGAATACCGGCGTCAAAGATTGTACCAGGATCTTAGCATTCTGTTAATTTTACAGCCCATGATCCAAGAAGAAACCATCGATGCCTGCATCGAACTCGTAGCCGATAGCCAGCAGGACTGGCTCCGGCTGATGTCCGAAAAACAACCCGTGCTGGCCTCTTACCTGACCTCGGAAGACCATGAGGCTTTTTCGGAAGGAGAGACCCAGTACCTGTATTACCTCGCGGTCATGATCTGGATGTGCTTTGACCGCACCTACCCGGAAATGGCGGAGGTCGATGAAGAAACCCTGGCCCTCCGGGAAGAACAAAACTGGAACCGCGTCGACTCCCTCCGTCCAGCTTCATTAAAGAACATCGTTGACCGGATCATGCCGGACTATCCCGAACAGGAATTGTTGTTTTACCTGGAAGACGCCCTGCAAATGGATGAAGAAGACCCCGAACATCCAGTCACCCGGGCAGGACAAATCCCATTGTTTGTGACCCTGCTGAGTATTTCGGACGCTTTGAGTGAAGCGGCGACCGCGGGTTGAGCCCGGATCACCCTTCCTTGCATAAGTACTCCTAAATCCGTTCGACAGTTTAACAGTTCTTCACTCCCAAACCCGGGAACAACATTCCCCCAATTTATAATTCTGCTTATCTTTCCCATCCGAAACTTATGCCGATGAGTTCAAAAACATATCTCTTTGCCCTGACCGGACTTTTATTCAGTCTGACCGCCAGGGCTCAGGATATTCATTTCACCATGTTTGACATGTCCCCGCTCACCTTGAATCCGGCCCTGATCGGGGATTTCCACGGCACCTTCAGGATTACGGGCAATTACCGGATTCAATGGCCGACCATCGCCAAATACAAAACCCCCGCCTTTGGCATAGATGCCCCTTTGTTCAGGGGCCTGGGCAAAAACGACTGGATCAGTTTTGGCCTTGCGGCATACCAGGATAAAGCCGGTGATGAATTCGGCCTCAAAAAAACCTCGGGATGGATCGGCGGCTCTTATCACCTCGCGCTCAAGAAAGACGGATCCTCCCTGATTTCCATAGGGGTGCAGAGTGGTGGGACCTCCAGGAGCTTTGATGGCATACCCCGCTTTCAGGATCCCAGTGATCCGGCATTCCCCGGGAGCAGCGGAGGCGGCAATGACAATAAAAGAACCTTTGCGGACATCAATGCGGGACTGCTTTTCCGGAACGCTTTGAACAAAGAAAAAACGTCCTGGCTCAATATGGGGCTCTCCCTCTATCACCTTTCCCAGCCCAACAGCGCGCTTGGAGGAGGGGGCGGCGGGACCGGCCAGACTCCCGGCCAGGACAAACAGAATGTGCTGATCAATGCCCATGCCCAGATGATCATCCCCCGGGGAGACCTGCTCCAGTTTGTTCCAGGGGTGGTATTGCATTCTGCCGGGGGCAACTTTGAAGTCGCCGGACAATTGAAAGGCGAAATGCTCATCAACCGCGAAAAGGATTTTTCGGTGATTGGAGGCCTGGGTTACCGGGTAAGCGACGCGGCCTTTGCCATTTTCGGCGCCCGGTTCAAGGACCTTAAAGTGGCCCTGGCTTATGACTTTAATATTTCCGGAGCCACCTCCAGCACCAGCGGGATAGGCGGTTATGAATTGGGGGTCAGCTATATCGCCAAGATTTATAAAAAGCCTGTTGTCAAACCGGTGATCTTCTGCCCGAGATTTTGAGAGATAGGATGGAGGGTTGAGGATTGAGGATTGAAGATCTCAACCCTCAACCCTCAACCCTCAACCCTCAACCTCTAACCTCTGACCTCTGACCACCATTAATCGTCCGATTCCGTAAATTCGTCTAATACCGGTCCGGAAACCTTTAATATTCTTCATTTTTGGTCAACATTATATAAAGGCTCATGTCCATCCTTACTCTTCAACAGGTCAGTAAAACTTTTCAGAATTATAAGGCCGTCGACCAGATCAGTTTGACCGTCCCCCGCGGCTGCATCTATGGTTTACTCGGTCCCAACGGAGCCGGAAAAACCACGACCATACGCATGATCACAGGCATCACCCACCCTGATTCGGGGGATATTTTTCTCGGCGGCAACCGGGTCAATAAAACCATCCCTTCCAGCATTGGATACATGCCGGAAGAAAGGGGCTTGTATAAAAAAATGAGCGTCTGGGACCACCTCCTGTACCTGGCCCGTCTCAAAGGGCTCTCCGTCCAGAAGGCAAAAGAGGAGCTCAAATTCTGGATCGAAAGGCTGGATATGAAATCCTGGTACACCAAAAAAGTAGAAGAGTTGTCAAAAGGCATGTCCCAGAAAGCCCAGTTCATAGCCTCCGTGATCCACAAACCCGACCTCCTGATCCTGGATGAACCCTTTTCAGGCCTGGATCCCATCAATACCAACCTGATCAAGGATGAGATATCCCGACTGCGGGACATGGGAACCACTATTTTGTTTTCCACCCACCGGATGGAACAAGTGGAAGAAATCTGCGAGCGCATGGTCCTGATCAACAAAGGGAAAAATGTTTTGGAGGGAGATGTCGAAGAGATCCGGAAGTCCCACCGGCAACACCTCTTTGAACTGGTATCCGAAAATGATCTGCCCGGCCGGTTTCCGGATGAATTTCACGAAATCCAGCGCCTGGGTAAAAAAGTCCGCTTCAACCCGGAACCCCACATCCAGTCGGCCGACCTGCTCCGTTATTTCCTGAATGAAGGCATTGAAGTGAATGCCTTCCGGGAGCAATTCCCCAGCATCAACGACATTTTTATTGAAACGGTAGAAAAATCAAACCAAGCATGAACAAACTTTGGCTGATCATCAAGCGGGAATACACTACAAGGGTATTCAAAAAATCCTTCATCCTGCTCACCCTGCTTGTACCCCTGGGCATCATAGCCTTCAGCGTAATCATCGGCTTTATCATGAGCCGCAACACAGTACAGAATATCCGAGTGGCGATCTCGGATCCGCAGCAGATGGTCAACGACAGCCTGATCAGGAAAAATTCAGAAATTCAGTATATCATCAGTGACCAGCCCTTTGAATCGCTTAAATCAGGCATTCAGAGTGGCCAGTACCAGGCCGTCCTGGAAGTCATGCCGCCGGAGGATCTCAAACAAAAGGATTTTAAAATCAGGATCAATACCGACGAACGGCTCGACATCAATACTACGGAAAGCATCCGGAATACCCTGGCCCGCCAATACCGCAACTACAAAATAAAAAACCTCCAGCTCAACATGGACGAAATCAACACCCTGGATGTGGATATCTCCCTCGACCGGCATGCGGTTTTTAACCAGGATAAAAAACAGTCCAATGTTTCCAATGTGGTGGGTGCCATCCTCGGGGGCATCATGGGCATCCTCATGTATATATTCGTACTAGGACAAGGCATGATGGTCATGCGGAGCGTCATGGAAGAAAAAATGACGCGCATTGTAGAAGTCATCCTGTCATCGGTCAAACCCATTGAATTGATGATGGGCAAAATCATTGGGGTGGGCGCCGTCGGCCTGACCCAGCTGCTCATCTGGATCATCTTCATGCCCCTGGCCGGCATCATCACCACCCTGATGCTGGGCAAAAATGTTTTTAAACCCTCGATGTCCGGTGTCAATGTGGACCAGGCCATTCAGCAGGCCGATAGCCTGGGCCTGGAGAATATCATGATGGAACTGGGCCAGATGAACTGGTGGTTTATCATCCCGGTATTCCTGCTGTTTTTTGTCTTCGGCTATTTTTTATTTGCCTCCCTTTGCGCGGCCATCGGCAGCGCGGTGGGGGACGACCAGTCCGAAGCCCAGCAATTGCTTTTACCCATTACCCTGCTTATTGTCATGGGCCTCTATATTGCCATGGCGGCCATCCGGGCGCCTTATAGTAACCTGGCCGTGATCTCCTCATTCATCCCGTTTTTTGCACCCATGGTGATGCCCACCCGGCTGGCCTTTGATCCGCCGGTCTGGCAAACCCTGCTCTCCCTGGCCATCCTTGCCATATCCTGTTATTTCTTTGCCTTGCTTGCGGCCAAGATCTACCGCACAGGCATTCTCATGTATGGGAAGAAGGCGAGTTTTAAGGAGATTGGGAAGTGGTTGTTTTATAAGTAGAACAGTTGGTAAGTTAGCAAGTTAGTAAGTTGGCAAGATGATCAGTTTGTCAGTTGATCAATTGTAATTTTGCTCCCTTAACCCTTAACCTTTTACCGTTAACCTTTTCAGGGTTTCCGGTTTATAAATTCCAGTCGTTTGGGTCCGGCGCCGAGTACACGAACCGATTTCCAATGGGGCGGTAAAGTCGTTTTAATCTGGTTCAGCCCCAGTTCCGTGATTTCAATCCCTGCAAAACCCATCAGGACACTTTGGAGAATGCCTCCCGCCCCGGTGGCAAAATAGGGATTGGTACCCCCCTTGGTTTCCGCGATGACCCGGAAGGGGGGCAGCAAATTAGGCTGGTAGGATTCAACAAACCATTTGTGCGCTTCTTCGCCACGCCCGAGGCGGGAATAAAGGGTGGTAAAAACGGCCTGGGTCATGGCCGGCGTGCCCGCATCCGGAACGCGTACTTTATAATACTCCAGGTCCATAAGTATGGCTGCCGGGTCCGTGATTTCTTTGAGTGGATAGGCAAGCAGGTTCACATCGGCCTGTTTGATGCCTTCCCCCTGGTAGGATGCATGTTCCCGGGTGACTCCATCGGGGAATTTCAGGATGGGGATATTCGAAGCGACGTGCATCCAGTCCGGGTTGATATCCAGACCCAGCAAGCGGGCTGCCTGGGTGGCAAACTGCAGATTGGCTTTAGCCGCCGCGTTGGTAAAGGCATTGTTGTCCACGTTTTCGGCCCACTCGTCGGCGGCGACCACGTTTTTGATATCGTATTGACCAGGGCCGTTACGTTCGACCCGGCTGGCCCAGAAATCCGCGGTCTCTTTCAGGATGGGGTATCCCTTTTCCCTTAGCCATTGTTTGTCCTGGCTGACACAATAATAATTCCAGGCCGCAATGCCCACACAGGCGGTGATATGATGTTCAAAAGGCCCGCTCAAAGCCCATACCGGGGTCTCCTCCACCCCGGTTGAGGCGCTTTCCCAGGGATACATGGCTCCGCGGAACCCTTTGCCGAAAGCATTTCTTTTCGCCGCCCCAAGCCTTTCAAAACGGTACTCCAGCATGCTTTCAGCCAGGGCCGGTTGCATTACCAGGAGGGCGGGGAACATCCAAAGCTCGGTATCCCAGAATACGTGCCCGTTATACCCCAGTCCGCTCAGGCCCATGGGAGAAGGGGACAGGGAGGTTCCTTCCCGGGTAAAGGCATACAAATGATACAACATGCTGTTGAGGTCCTGTTGGGCCTGGTCGTCCCCTTCCACCAGGATCCTGCTCTGCCAGAGCCGGTCCCAGGCCTCCTTATGAAATTTCAATAATCTTTCTTTGCCTTCCAGCCTGGCGTAAATGGCGAGTCTTTCAGCTTCATTGAGGGCATCGTCGTGATGCGCGGAGGTGATGGAAGCCCCGGCAAGGGCAAAACGATAACTCCCGCCGGCTGCAAGTTCCTTTGAAAACTTCATCAGGTGCATATTATTGTCCCACATTTCATGGATGGTCCGGGGTTCCTTTCCATGGCCCTCTTCAAACAAAAAAGTATTGGAAGCGCAGAGGTCCATTTTGCCCGTCGGGCTTTTCGCTTTAGATGTCAGCAAACCGATCGTGACATGGGGCCGGTCGATTTCCTGGTAATAATTTTCAACCTCGCGCAGGGCGTCCGGGGCTTCCATCACAGAGGCTGCAGTCAGTTTGACGGCACGCAAAGCGGTGACGGAAACCTCCATCATCACACAATAAGGCAGGTGCCGGAGCGCGGCATAGGAATAGGTGATCCGGGCCTTATCCATATAATCGAAAGAAGCCGAAAACAGGGCATGTCTCAGATCCATCGACTGATTCATGTTCCGGATATTCCCGGCATCCAGCCGCTGGCCATCGATTTCGAGATACATATTGAGGAGGTTGAAACTCCGGATGAAATTGCTCACCCTGCCACGCCCGTAAAGATCATAGGCTCCGGCCAGGACCACTTCCTTCACCTTAAAGGGTTCGGGTGAAGAAACGATGCCGATCATTCCATTGGCGGAAGTAATACCATAATAATGGGAGGGATCGGGGGACGATACTTTTAGATGCCAGGGGTCGATGGCCTGGCTGGAGACATGGGTGGAATAATTGAACCAAAGGAGGAAACCACATATGATCCGTTTCATAAAGGAAGGGGTTTAAGGAATAACCAAGATAAACTAATCCACGGGCACTCGAAAACGCCCGGGATTTGACTTCCATCCCCTGATTTGGACTTTCTAAAAAACACAGAAGTATTCCTGTTTTTCAAAGGACTGAATACTCGAGGTGATAAGGCTGTCAAAATCGAAGGTCGTCAGGGGTGAGATAAGGATGAAGAACTTAAATCTTTGTAATTCATGACCTTAAAAATTTTCCCGGCAGGACCTTTAAACGTTGCCCTTCCTGGAATGCATGAAAGCGGTGGACAGCCTCCCGAAAAAATTTCCCGACTTGAAGATCCCAAAAGAATGGTATTATTTTTTCACAAAGGAGCATTAATTTGATAATATAGAGCAGCCAAACCCCAAACAAAATGGAAGAAGCATCCCTGATATCCGGATACCGTGTCGAGTCCAAGGTCTGGGATGAAATGTTTGACCACCAGGGGATCCGGCCCCTGTACCAGAAAATGGTAAATGCCATCAACCGGCTCTCGGCGGAGGAAATGAACCACAAGGATGACCTGGCCAAAAAATTGTTTATGAGCCAGGGCGTCACCTTTACGGTATACAGCAGCGGTGAAGGGATAGAAAAAATATTTCCTTTCGATATCATTCCGCGGTTGATCGGAGCTGCAGAGTGGAAACATATTGAAACCGGAATAAAACAGCGGCTCAAAGCCCTCAACATTTTCCTCCACGACATTTATCACGATCAGTTTATTGTACGGGACGGCCTGATTCCCGTTCAGTTGATTTATTCCTGCCCCGGTTTCATCCGGGCCATGGTAGGGGTCAAGGTCCCGCACCAGATCTATACCCATATCTCGGGGATCGACCTGATCCGGGACCAGGACGGACAATTCTTTGTGCTGGAAGACAACCTGCGCACCCCTTCCGGCGTGTCTTATATGATCGAAAACCGGAGCATCACTTACCGGATCTTCCCCGACCTCCTGCCCCGGATCGGGGTGAGGCCGGTGAAGGACTACCCGGATCTGTTGCTCAACAACCTGTTATCCCTGTCCAACCGGCAAACCAGCGCTCCCACCGTGGTCCTGCTCACGCCGGGCATATTCAATTCGGCCTATTTCGAGCACACCACCCTGGCCAGGCTGATGGGCATAGAACTGGTGGAAGGCAAAGACCTGGTAGCCGACGGCAACAAGATTTACATGAAAACGATCAATGGCCTGAAGCAGGTGGACGTCATCTACCGCAGGGTGGATGATGAATTCATAGATCCCCTGGTTTTCCGAAGGGATAGCCTGCTCGGGGTGCCGGGCCTGTATTCCGCTTACCGGGCCGGCCAGGTCGCCGTGGTGAATGCCATCGGCAACGGCGTGGCCGACGACAAAGCCATCTATTCCTATGTCCCGGAAATGATCCGGTACTACCTGAACGAGGAGCCGGTCCTTAAAAATGTGCCCACCTATCCCATGGAAAACCCGGAACTGAGGGCCATGGTCTTCAATGACCTGTCCCGGATGGTCATCAAAAAGACCAACGAATCGGGCGGTTACGGTATGCTCATCGGAAGCAGCGCCACCGAAAAACAAATGGCCGAATTCCGCAGGGCCATTGAACAGGACCCGAGAAGTTTCATCGCCCAACCCATCATCAACCTGTCCTCCGTACCTTGTTATATCCAGGGCAAACTCCAGGCCCGCCGCGTGGACCTGCGGCCCTACGCCCTGTATGGCCCGCATGGCATCGATATCGTACCGGGAGGCCTCACCCGGGTCGCGCTGAAAGAAGGTTCCTTGGTGGTCAATTCGTCGCAGGGAGGGGGGAGTAAGGATACTTGGGTTTGTAATGAATGATTAAAAGAATTAACAATTAAGAATTAAGAATTAAGGATGCTGAGCCGGGTTGCTGAATCGATTTTCTGGATGGCCAGGTATATGGAGAGGACCAATGGCACCCTCAGGCTGGTGCGCACCAGCTATATTTCTTCACAGGATGAAATACATGATTTTACCTGGGCCCCCATCCTGCAGCATTACAGCGATCGCAGTGATTTTCCGCCTGGGGATTCGAAGCAAGTGATTGAACACCTGCTGCTGGACAAGGAAAATGCTTCCTCCGTCATCAACAACATCACCCGGGCACGTGAAAACGCGCGGGCCGTCCAGGATCACATCACCAAAGAAGTCTGGCAATGCCTCAATGATTTTTACCATCTCATCCGGAACGAACGGATCCATGCACAGATCCTCCGGGGCGACGCGATCTCCGCGATGGACGCCCTGATTGAAAATGGCTGGCTGTACCACGGCGTACTGGACACGACCCTGGCCCGGGGCAATGGCTTTGCTTTTTTATCTCTCGGCAAATTCATAGAGCGGGCCATTCTTTCGGCTAACAACCTTTCCATCAAACTGGCGGAGCTGGATTACCACCTCGACCGTCCCCTGGAAATACCGGCCTTGCGTTATCTTTTGTATTCGCTGTCCGGTTATGAATTGTATCTAAAAACCCACCGCGGCAACCTCAATGCCGACCTGGTCATCCAGCAAATCCTTTACCACAACCATTTTCCGCACTCCTTGCTGTATTGCCTGGTCCGCATCGGGCGTTATCTGGAACGCCTGCAGCCGGAAAGCCTGCCGGAAGTGTACAAAAACCTGGATTTTCTGACCGGAAAATTGATGAATCACCTCAAATACACCCCCGTGGACATCCGCAAAGGGAAAGAACTCGGCCGGTTCCTGGACCATATTCGCAGCGGCCTGTATGAAATCACGGAGGCCATGAACAAAAATTATTTCGGACACTTTTAAGCCCTTGTCAATACCATGACCAGATATCAGCTGAAACACATTACGCGATACCTTTATCCTTCACCGGTAAGGGAAAGCATCAACCAGATCATGCTTTATCCCATAGAGGATGCCCTCCAGGATGTAAAAAGGCATGAAATCACGATCAGCCATCAGCCCGCCATCGAAATCTTTTCCGATTATTTTGGCAACCGTACAGGCATTTTTTCCATCCCTCAACCCCTTTCCGAACTCCAGATCCAGTCGACCGCCGATGTGGTGGTGCATGAATCTCTTTTGCCGGCCGATGATCAAGCCGCATCAAAGCAATGGTCCGAACTCCGGGCGTTCGGTTCCCTCGCTTCCTATATCGATTTTTTATGGCAGGAAAAATCCGACCGCCTGGATGACCTGGTCGCCATTACCAAAGACCTCGCCGATCCGGCAAAAACCCCCTTAACAGTTGCAAAGGATATGTCTGGCTTTGTTTACCGGCATTTTGAATATAAAAAAGGGATCACCGATACGGAAACCGGGGTGCACGAGATCTGGTCCATGCGGGCCGGGGTCTGCCAGGATTTTGCCCACGTCCTGCTCGCCATGCTCCGCCTGTGCGGCATCCCCGCCCGCTATGTGAGCGGTTATATCTGTCCTAAAAATCATGAATTCCGCGGCGAAGGGGCCACCCATGCCTGGGTTGAAGCATTTATCCCATTCGAAGGCTGGCTTGGCCTCGACCCTACCAACAACTGCATCGTGAGCGATCGGCACATCCGCCTTGCGGTCGGTAGAAATTTCAGCGATGTCACTCCTGTAAAGGGAACCTACAAGGGCTCCTCCGAGCACCGGCTCGAAGTGGGTGTCGAAATCATCAATGGCCATTCGTCAGACCGGCCGGTAATATCCGATGCCCCTCCCGTCATTACCTATCAGGCCCACCAGGCAAGCCAGAGTGAAAATTCCTATCGCCGTGCGATGGAGATGCAGCAGCAGCAGTAGTCAGTAGTCAGTAGTCAGTAGTCAGTAGTCAGTAGTCAATAGTCAGTAATCAGGTGTCAGTTGTAATTTTGGTCCTTTAGCCCCTAACCATTCACCCATCTTTATTTAGGGCAGTGGTCTGTAATAAGTGGTCAGTTTGGAAGTTGCGCTCCCTTGACCTTTGACCCTTGCCCCTTGACCTCAGACCTCTGACCTCTCACCTCTAACCTTTAACCCGTATCTTTGTCCCTACTTCCTAATAAATAACCGTCATGAAAAAAAGACAATTTATCAAAAGCGTCGGCGCCGTGGGACTTTTTTCCATCCTTCACAAAAATCCGCTGAAGGCTGAAACCGAAGTACCGGAATTCCTCAATCCAATGATTCCCCCGGCGGATCAGTACACCCTGCCGCCGCTGGATTACGCTTTCGGCGCCCTGGAGCCGCATATTGATGCAAAGACCATGGAAATCCATCATGACCGCCATCATGCGGCCTATGTCACCAATCTCAACAAGGAACTCAGTACCCATGCAGCGGCGGCGGCCCTTCCCCTTGAAAAGTTATTTGCCCAGAGTAAAAAATATTCAGCGGGCATCCGCAATAACGGCGGCGGCCATTACAATCATTCCCTGTTTTGGAAATTGCTGAAGCCTGCTGCCTCATCCACACCCATCGGTGCGCTCGCAACCGCCATCAATGCAAAATTTAAAGACCTGGCCAATTTCAAGGACCTGATGAATAAAGCCGGCACCGGCCGTTTTGGTTCCGGATGGGCCTGGCTGGTACTGGATAATAAAAATAACCTGGTCATCGGCTCCACCCCCAACCAGGATAATCCCCTGATGGATGTGGCCGAGGTAAAAGGATATCCCCTCCTTGGCATCGACGTCTGGGAACATGCCTATTACCTCAAATATCAAAACAAAAGGGCAGACTACCTCATCGCCATCTGGAATGTCATCAACTGGGAGGAAGTGGCTAAAAGGTATGAGGAGGGAATGAAGAGGAATAAGAAGTAAGGTTGAGGTTGAGGCTGAGGGGACATAGGTAATTTTTCTCCCTTCGCCTTTACCCTTTGACCATTGACCCTTGAATACAAGGCGGTCCATCCACCATCCACCATCCACCACCCACTTAATTCCTTCTATTTATTTCTTTTACAGATATATACAACTTCTATAATACTTTTTTATATTTGTTTGCACGAAACCTTGAAACACCATTAAGCAAACATTCAGAGGCAACGGAAAACTACTCATCACAGGTGAATACGCTGTGCTGGACGGCGCATTGGCGCTTGCAGTTCCAACCAAGGCGGGTCAGACGATGAACGTTCGGGACGGGCGGGGCGCGGAGATCAACTGGAAAGCCTACGATTCCACCGGCAAGGTTTGGTTTGAAGCCCATTTTTCCCTGTACGATTTCAGCCCGCTCAAAACCAACGATCCGGAAAAAGCGAAAAAAATAAGCAAACTGCTCAAGGAATGCACCCGGCAGAACTCGGAGTTTCTGTCCGCCTGGAAAGGCCAGACCGTGGAAACCTACCTGGATTTCCCGCTGGACTGGGGACTGGGTTCGAGCAGCACCCTGATCTATTGCCTTTCCCAATGGGCAGACGCCAATCCCTATTATCTCCTGTTCAATACCTGCGGGGGCTCGGGCTACGATATCGCCTGCGCCTACGCCGAAGGCCCGGTGTTTTACCAGATGGGCGAAGAAAATATCCGGATCGATGAAGTGTACTTCAATCCGCCTTTCAAGGACTCCCTTTATTTCCTGCACCTGGGGAAAAAACAGGACAGCTCCGCAGAGGTAAAGGAATACAAAATCAAATCCAAACCAAGCCAGGAGATCCTGGATAAGATTTCCGCCATCAGTGAGGAAATGGTCGCTTCGAAAGACAGCAAACAATTCCAAAAACTCATGGCTTCCCACGAGGACCTGGTGAGCGGTTTGCTGGACCGTCCGCCCATCAAAAAACAATTGTTCCCTGACTTTAAAGGTGCCATCAAATCACTCGGCGCCTGGGGCGGGGACTTTGCCCTGGTATGCAGCGATGAACCAGCTTCTTCCGTACGCTCTTATTTTGAATCCGCGGGATATCCGACCCTCATCCCCTTCACCGAGCTGGTTTTAAACGAATGACCGGATCATGCGGGCGCACTGGTACACGGGCATAGTCACCGGGATCCACGAACTTGCCCCCCAGGTAAGATCCTTCACCCTGGAAATTCCCGAAGTCGATCGCTTCGAATTTAAAGCCGGCCAGTTCGTCACCTTCGACCTGCCGGTCAGCGAAAAAAGGATCAACCGCTGGCGCAGTTATTCCATTGCCTCCCCTCCGGACCAGGGAAACAAGATCGAGCTCTGCATCGTGCATTTTGAAGGAGGCATCGGCAGTTCCTATTTTTTTAATGAAATCAATCTGGGTTCCGAACTAAAATTTAAAGGGCCTGAAGGCGGTTTTATACTTCCTGAAGTCCTGGACCACGACCTCGTCATGATCTGTACCGGTACGGGGATCGCTCCCTTCCGCAGCATGCTTCTAGATATCAAACAAAGAGGGGTCGGGCATCAGGGGCTGCATCTGATCTTCGGCACCCGTAAACAGGAAGATATTCTTTATCGGGAAGAATGGTCAAGCCTTGAAAGGGAACTTCCCGGCTTCCGTTTTGACATCGCCCTGTCCCGGGAGTTTCCGGGCCCGGATTGGGCATCCCATATGCATCAGGGGTATGTGCACCCGGTCTATCAAAAGGCTTATACCCCGTACCGGCCCGATGTCCATTTTTATCTCTGCGGCTGGACCAAAATGATCGATGAGGCCATCGCCAACCTGTTTGCGGGAATGCGGTATCCGAGGGAACAGATCCATTATGAGTTGTATGGGTGAAAGGGGTAGATATGCCAATCTATGAGCAATTGGTCTGAGATTTGGCATATCTGATGCTACCCTTCCAATGTTTCAACCGCCTCCACCGCCTCTTCATTCACCATCACTTCCTCCGGCCTCAGTTCATCCAGGCCGGTGCGCAGGTTTTCGATGATAAATTCCTGGCGGTCGGGGGTGTTCTTGCCCATATAGTATTCGAGGATGTGTTCGATGGCGGTGCCTTCCTGGAGCATGACGGGCTCCAGCCTCATGTCGTTTCCGATAAACCGGCCGAATTCATTCGGGGAGATTTCACCCAGGCCCTTAAAGCGGGTGATCTCCGGTTTACCCCGCAAGGCGGCAATGGCCTCTTCCTTTTCCCTTATGGAATAACAATAGAATGTTTGTTGTTTGTCCCGCACCCGGAACAAAGGAGTTTCCAGGATAAAGAGGTGGCCGTTGCGCACCAGATCGGGAAAAAACTGCAGGAAGAAGGTCAGTAAAAGCAGGCGGATATGCATGCCGTCCACGTCGGCATCGGTGCTGATCACGACCTGGTTGAACCTCAGGTTTTCGATCCCGTCTTCGATATCCAGGGCATGCTGGAGCAGGTTGAGTTCCTCGTTTTCATAAACGATTTTTTTGCTCATGCCGTAACAATTCAATGGCTTGCCGCGGAGGCTGAACACGGCCTGGGTCTGCACGTTGCGGGCCTTGGTCAGGGATCCGCTGGCCGAATCCCCCTCGGTAATGAAGAGGGTGGTCGCGAGCCTCAATTCCTCATCGGCCTTATCAGAAAAATGCACGCGGCAATCATGAAGTTTTTTGTTGAAAATATTGGCTTTTTTGGCCCTTTCGTTGGCCAGTTTTCGCACCCCGGCGATTTCTTTTCTCTCCCTTTCCGATTGCTGGATCCTCGCCTGGAGGGCGCTGGCCGCATCCGGATGTTTATGCAGGTAATTGTCCAGCTGGCTGGTGATGAATTCACTCACAAAGGATTTGAGGCTTTGCCCTTCGGGAGCGATGGCCTGGGAACCCAGCTTGGTTTTGGTCTGGGATTCAAACACCGGCTCTTCAATGCGGACGCTCACTGCGGCGATGATGGAGGCCCGGATGTCTTTGGGGTCGTATTCCTTTTTAAAATGGTTGCGCACCGTTTCCACAATGGCTTCCCGGAAGGCCGCGAGATGGGTCCCGCCCTGGGTGGTGTTTTGCCCGTTGACGAAAGAATAATATTGCTCTCCGTATTCATTCCCGTGCGTCATTGCGATCTCAATATCCTCGCCCTTGAGGTGGATAATGGGGTACCTCAGTTCCTCCCCTTCCGTTTTGCGGCCGAGCAGGTCCAGCAATCCGTTTTTGGATACCATCACCTTGTTGTTGAACCTGATTTTCAAGCCGGCATTGAGGTAGGCATAGTTCCACAATTGGTTTTCAATATGAGGCAGGTGGTATTCGTAGTGTTTAAATATGGAGGCGTCGGGGGTGAAGCGAACCAGGGTGCCGTTTTCTTCGGAGGTGCCGGACAGGGGTGGGTCTTTCACGATCACTCCTTTGCGGAATTCCGCCAGCTTGGACTTGCCGTCGCGGAAGGACTGGATAAAAAACAGGTCCGAAAGGGCGTTGACGGCCTTGGTGCCGACCCCGTTGAGGCCCACCGATTTTTTAAAGGCTTTGGAATCGTATTTGGCGCCGGTATTGATCCGGGACACGCATTCGACGACCTTGCCTAGCGGGACCCCGCGGCCATAATCCCGGATTTCCACCGAGCCGCCGGAGCAGGTGATGTCGACTTGTTTGCCATAGCCCATGGTAAACTCATCGATGCAGTTGTCAATCACCTCCTTAATGAGCACGTATATCCCGTCGTCCGGGGCGGCGCCGTCACCCAGCTTGCCGATGTACATGCCGGGCCGGAGCCGGATGTGTTCTTTCCAGTCTAGGGACTTGATATCGTCTTCGGTATATTTTACTTCTGCCATGTTTGATTGGTTTGAGCCGGCTAAAGATAAGACATATTATAAAAATCAATAATCTGAGAGGGGCCGGCCCAAAATTCTGATTTAAACAAATAATTTATAAACTTGTGCAAAATTGCCGGTTTTTAAGTCATCACCATCAGAAACATTATATCTATGAAGATTACTTCACTGGAAGAGTACCAGAAAACCTATAAACGCAGCATCGAGGACCCGGAGGGGTTTTGGGCGGAGATCGCCTCGCAGTTTACCTGGAAGAAAAAATGGAATAAGGTCCTGGACTGGAATTTCACGGAACCCCGGGTAAAATGGTTCGAAGGAGGCCAACTGAACATTACTGAAAACTGCCTGGACCGTCACCTGGCTGACAAACCGGACCGGACGGCCCTGATCTGGGAGCCCAATGATCCTGCGGAATCCACACGGCGATATACCTACAAGCAATTGTACCAGGAAGTCTGCCGTACAGCCGAAATGCTGGCCGCCCATGGAGTAAAAAAGGGAGACCGCGTATGCATCTATATGGGCATGATCCCCGAACTCGCCATGGCCGCCCTGGCCTGCGCCCGCATTGGAGCGGTACACAGCGTGATTTTCGGGGGATTCAGTGCCCAGAGCATTGTGGACCGCGTACAGGACGCGCGCGCCGAATACATCATCACCTGCGACGGAGCCAACCGCGGCGCCAAGGAAATCAGCCTCAAAAGCATCGTGGACGACGCCCTGGAAGACTTGGATATCATCAAACACGTATTTGTGCACCGGCATACCGGTTCGGAAACCCGGATGATCCCGGGCAGGGATATCTGGTGGCACGAAGCGCGCAACGAATCCATCAATGATTATCCGGCGGAGATCATGGACAGCGAAGATCTCCTGTTCATCCTTTACACCAGCGGCAGCACGGGCAAACCCAAAGGGGCCGTGCACACCTGCGGGGGCTACATGGTGTACACCACTTATACTTTTATAAATGTTTTCCAGTACCAGCCGGACGAAATCTTTTTCTGCACAGCCGATATCGGATGGGTCACCGGCCACAGTTATATTGTCTATGGGCCGCTTTGCGCCGGGGCCACCAGCCTGATGTTTGAAGGCATTCCCACCTGGCCCGACGCCGGCCGCTTTTGGGATATCGTGGACAAACACAAGGTCAATATCCTTTATACGGCGCCCACTGCGATCCGGAGCCTTATGAGTTACGGGCTCCAGCCTCTCGAAGGCAAAGACCTCGGCAGCCTGAAAGTATTGGGTACCGTCGGGGAACCGATCAACGAAGAAGCCTGGTTCTGGTACCACGACCATGTGGGAAAAAACCGATGCCCTATCGTGGACACCTGGTGGCAGACGGAAACCGGGGGTATCCTGATCAGCAACCTGGCCGGGGTAACCTCAGCGCGTCCTTCGTATGCGACGCTGCCCATGCCCGGCGTCCAGCCTGTATTGGTGGATGAAAAAGGCAATGAGGTTCTGGGCAACCCGGCAGCCGGCAATCTCTGTATCAAGGCCCCATGGCCATCCATCATCCGGACCACTTACCGCGATCATGAACGTTGCAGGCTGACTTATTTCCATTCCTATCCTGGACTCTATTTTACCGGGGACGGCGCCCTGCGCGATGAAGACGGCAATTACCGGATCACCGGCCGGGTGGACGATGTCCTCAATGTCAGCGGCCACCGCATCGGTACCGCTGAAGTGGAAAACGCCATCAATGAACACGAAGGCGTGGTCGAAAGCGCCGTGGTCGGTTTCCCCCACGATATCAAAGGTCAGGGGATATACGCTTTTGTGATCTGCCCTGAAAAAGAAGGCAATGACCAGTTGCGCAAGGCCATAAACGCCACCGTCGACCTGGTGATCGGACCCATTGCACGTCCGGACCGGATCCAGTTTGTGACCGGTCTTCCCAAAACCCGCAGCGGAAAGATCATGCGCCGGATCCTCAGAAAAATTGCCGAAGGGGAAATGCATCAGTTGGGTGATACCACTACCCTGCTGGACCCGAATGTGGTGGAGGAGATTAAGAAGGGGAGGATTGAGTAAAATGGCGAAGGGCGAACGGTGAAAGGCGAAAGGAGCAAAAAGGTCCATACCTGGTCTAATGTCTAATCATAAGTAGTTACGAGGCATTCAGTTTTAAAGAAATTTACTTTTGCTCATGGTGCCGGTGAGGGAAAGCATCACCATTTTTTGGTGTACTTGGCCTTCGTGGGGCGCTCACCCAGGGATCCAACTTTAAAAAATTACTCCCGCACTTCGCTTCGCTGTGCCGTTATGTCAAACCCTCACTAATTCTTTGTGTACTTAGTGTCTTCGTGGGCCATCCACTTTGTGGGCCATGTGAGCCGAGGGAACCCACCGCGCCAACCGATCAACAACACCCCCGCGATCACAAAACAAGTACCTGTGATCTGATACCC
>JAKQHS010000083.1 GCA_029557915.1 Bacteroidota bacterium
TGGGAGTTGGAAGCTGGAAGCTAGGGGAGGAACTACAAACTCTCGGAACTGCCAGGCTAAAACGCCCTAACTTCTAACTTCTAGCTTCTAGCTTCTACCCAGCCTTCTCCTGCTCAAAACACCTTTCCAGCAAGGATACCAACTGTGCATCATGGACCTTTTTATATCCGGTGGCGACGGAAGGGGAGGCGGGACGGGAGATGAGTTCAAAAACCCCGGGCAGCTGCAGGTTCATATATGACCAGGCCCCCATATTGGCCGGCTCTTCCTGTACCCAGTAATGTTTGGCTTTTTTATATTTTTCCAGCAAGGCCTGGACCTGGCTTTGGGACAGGGGATACAGTTGTTCAATTCTCACCAGGGCGATGTCTTCCCTTTTGTATTCCGTCCTTCTCCGAAGCAATTCATAATAAATCTGGCCGGTGCAGAAAAAGACTTTTTTGATTTTTTTTGCGTATTCGGCCGCGGGGTCGTCAATGACTTCACGGAATTGGTTTTGCCCGGACAATTCGTCCAGGGAGGACACACAAAAGGGATCCCTGAGCAATGATTTTGGAGACAGAACGATCAATGGTTTCCGGAACGGACGGGCCAACTGGCGCCGGAGCGCATGAAAAAAATTGGCCGGTGTGGTGATATTGCAAATGCACCAGTTGCAGTCCGCGCTGACCTGGAGGAAACGCTCCGGTCGGGCGTTGGAATGTTCGGGTCCCTGGCCGTCGTATCCGTGGGGAAGCAAAAGGACCAGACCGCTCATCCTTTGCCATTTGGATTCGGCGGAAGCGATGAACTGGTCCACCATGGTTTGGGCGCCGTTGTAGAAATCGCCAAACTGGGCTTCCCAGATCACCAGGTGGCCGGGAGTGGTGAGGGAATATCCGTATTCAAAACCCAGTACCCCGAATTCCGATAACAGACTGTTGTATATAAAAAACCGTCCGCTTGCACCCGGCAGGGTAGTGAGCCGGTTATATTCAGCATTGGTCTCGGCATCATAGACCACGGCATGCCGGTGGGAGAAGGTCCCCCTTTTCACATCCTGGCCGCTGATCCGTACATTTTTTCCTTCAGCCAGCAAGGAACCGTAAGCAAGCAGTTCGGCCAGCGCCCAGTCCAGTTTACCGGAGGCTGTGAGTTCGCGATAGGATTTCAACATCCGGTTGATTTGCTGTAAAGGCTGAAACCCATTGGGTAAATTCAACAGGTGATTTAAAATTTGGTCCCGGAGTCCGGCTTCAATGCCGGTCACCGGGGAGGATTCAAAATCCCTGGGGTCATTGGATTTGGTCAATGCTTTCCAGGCCAGGTCGGGTTCCTGGTAGGTATAAGGCAGGGGTTTCTGTTTTACCATATCCAGACGGTCCTGCAGCATATCCCAGAATTTTTTTTCCATGAGTTCGGCAAGGTCTTTTTGCACCTCGCCCCTTGCGATTAGTTTCTGGGTGTACAATTCCCTGGGATTGGGGTGGGTGGAGATGATCTTGTACATTTCCGGCTGGGTAAACTTCGGTTCATCCGATTCGTTGTGCCCGTGTTTTCGGTAACAAACCATGTCGATGTACACGTCGGTGTTGAAGGTCTGCCGGTATTCCGCAGCCAGTTCCGAACAAAAGATCACGGCCTCCGGATCGTCCCCGTTGACATGAAAGACCGGGGCCTGGATGGACGTCGCGACACTGGTTGAATAGGTGGACGTACGCGCATCGTCGAAATCCGTCGTAAAACCGATCTGGTTGTTGATCACAAAATGGATGGTTCCCCCTACATAATAACCCCTGAGCTGGCTCATCTGGGCAGTTTCGTAGACGATGCCCTGCCCGGCAATGGCGGCATCGCCGTGGATGAGGATCGAGAGGATCCGGTCATAATTGCTCTGGTAAAGCACGTCGGCCTTCGCCCTGGCCATGCCCATCACCACCGGATTGACGGCTTCCAGGTGGGAAGGATTGGGGGCCAGCCTCAGGTATACGGTTTTACCGCCGGCGACTTCCACCTGGGAGGAATAACCCTGGTGGTATTTGACATCTCCCGATCCAAAACTCAGGTCGGGAACGGCAGTGCCTTCAAATTCGGTGAAAATCTGTTCGTAGGTTTTTCCGACAATATTGGCCAGGATATTGAGCCTGCCCCGGTGGGCCATGCCGATGATGACCTCTTCCACTCCTTGTTCCACTCCGGATTCAATCAGGGCATCCAGGGCCGGGATGGTCGTCTCCCCGCCTTCCAGGGAAAACCGTTTTTGCCCGACGTATTTTTTATGGAGGAATTCCTCAAAAATCACGGCTTCGTTGAGTTTTTGCAGGATGCGTTTTTTCTGGTCGAGACTGAGACCAAAATCCTCTTCCATGGCCCTCTTCTCGATCCGGTCCCTGAGCCACATCCGTTTTTCCTTGTTATTGATGTGGTTGTATTCAAAGCCGATGGACCCGCAATAGATCGCTCTCAGCTTATCCAGGATTTGCCGCAGGCTTGCTCCCGGGAGGTTCAACTCCCCGCCTGCAATAAAATTCTGATCCAGGTCCTGCTCGCTCAACCCATAATCAGCCAGGTCCAGATGCGGATGGCGGTCCCGGCGTTTGCGGATGGGATTGGTGAGGGACAGCAGGTGGCCCCGGTCCCTGAAGCCGTGGATCAGCGCCATGACCTTAAATTCTTTTTCCAGCTTGCCGGTCAGATCTCCATCCGCCTTGTCCGCAAAATCAAAGCCGTTGAAAAAAGCCTTCCAGCTGTCATCCAGGGTTTCTTTATTGGAGAGGTATTGCTGGTAAAGTTGGTCTATATAGCCGGGATCGGCATTGAAGACCGCCGAAAAATCTTTCATTTTGATTGAGTTTTGAAACCCTCCGCGGGTTTGGCCGGACAAAAATAAGCCCTATTTGAATGAAGCCCGGAGGTATTTATATTATTATTTATTTTAATTTGTAAAGGGTTATTTATTAATTGCATAAACATATACAATTTTTTACCATACCTTTCCTTGTCTGATTGATCATTTAATGGTATCTTTGCGCCCGCATTTAAACCATTTAATTCTAATCAATGGCAAATATCAAAGGTTCACAAAAACGGGCCGAACTGGCTGAAGTCAGGCGAACAGCAAACCGTTTTAATAAAAAAACAGCCCGTACAGCGATTGCGCGGCTTCGTGAAATCACCGACAAAAAGGATGCTGAAACCTTTATGAAAAAGGTCAACAGCCTGATCGACCGGCTGGCCAAAAAGAATACCTGGCATAAGAACAAAGCCGCCAACCTGAAAAGCTCCCTGAGCAAGCATGTAAACAGCCTGAAATAAATTCGTTTTATTTTCTGAAAAAAATATGCGCTGGTGCATTGGAGTCTGTCCATGCACCAGTTTTTATTTTTAACGCGAACTTTACCGCTCCATGTTTTTTCCGGCCACCATCTCCGCGATCTATCCGCTCACTGCCCATGCGGTAAGCATTGAAATAGCAGTCGCTGCGGAAGACCAGGCTCATTTTAAGTTCAAGGCTGGACAGTATCTGACGCTGCGCATTCCTTCCCTGGACAAGTCGGCGCACCGTTCTTATTCCCTGAGTGCGGCGCCCTATGAAAATATCCTGAGGATCGGGGTCAAAAAGGTCAGTCAGGGCATGGTCTCTTCCTGGCTTTGCAATCAGGCCAGACCGGGGGACCGGCTTGAGGTCATGTCCCCTCAGGGCAATTTTATCGTTCCGGAACACCGCGAACCCCTCTGCCTGGTCGCTTTCGCTTCGGGCTCCGGCATTACCCCTGTCTTGTCCATCATCAAAGAGGAATTGCACAGACATCCGGAAAGCCGGGTCCGGTTGTTCTATGGCAATAAAAATGCAGCCTCCGCCATGTACACCGGAGACCTGGAAGCCCTCTCGGCAAATCACCCGGGCCGGATCGAAATCAATCATATTTATACCGAACAAAAGACCGGGCAGGCGGATACGGAAGGACGCATTGACCGGGGCAAGCTCGAACAATGGAAGTCTTATTTGTTTGACCTTCAGAAAACGGACTATTTTATCCTGTGCGGCCCGGGAACCATGGTCTCCCACCTGGAGGAATCCCTGATACAATATGGGATTCCGAAGGACAAGATCCTCACGGAATTGTTTTCCGCTCCTTCCCAGGTTCACAAAACACCAGAACAAAGCGCCGCCCTCCCTGAATTACAGGAAGGGTACACGATCCGTATCAGGTTTGAAAAGAAAGTGCATGCGCTGAAGGTCAATTCCAATAAAGAGGTCATCCTCGACCTGGGCTTAAAACAAAAACTCGACCTGCCCTATTCCTGTAAAAGCGGCGTATGCAGTACCTGCCAGGCAAAGCTCCTCTCCGGGGAAGTTAAAATGGACAACAATTACGTCCTCAACGAAGCTGAATTAAACCAGGGACTGATCCTCACCTGCCAAAGCCATCCCCTGACCCCGGTCGTAGAGGTGGATTATGATCTTTAGGGAATTCCCTTCCTCCCTTCCTCCCTTCCTCCCTTCCTCCTTTCGCCTTTCGCCTTTCGCCTTTCGCCTTTTTCCGAATTTGATTACTTTTAAAAACTAATCCAATGCCATGGCTTATTCTGATTCCCGATATGGATACGGCGGATACACGAGGCGGACCGGATTCCGGTGGGGCGGCCTTTTGATGGCGCTCCTGCTGGCCGGTTATGCCCTGTGCAAATATTATTCATCCTCTCAGTATAACGAGATCACCGGTGAAGAACAACATGTGGGCGCCATTACCAAAGAGCAGGAAATCGCTTTAGGGCTGGAGAGTGCGCCTTATATGGCACAGCAGCACGGAGGACTCTATCCCGATGAAAGAGCCCAGGCCTATGTCAAAAAGGTGGGGCACCGGATTGTCCAAAATTCCGTGGTCCAAAAATCAGGCTATCAATATGATTTTCACCTGCTGGCGGATCCTCAATCGGTCAATGCTTTTGCCTTGCCGGGAGGCCAGGTTTTTATTACCCTGGCCCTCTTCTCCAGGCTGGAAAATGAAGACCAGCTGGCCGGGATTTTCGGGCACGAAATCGGCCATGTCATTGCGCGGCACGGTGCGCAGCGCATGGCCCAGCAGGAACTTGCCCAGGGTTTGACGGGGGCCGCCGTCATTGCAGCAGGAGATTATCAATCCGCACAGGGTATCCAGATGATCGCCAATCTGATCAGCATGAGTTACGGCAGGGACCAGGAACTGGAATCCGATGACCTCGGGGTGCGTTTCATGTACGAAGCCGGGTACCGGCCGGAAGCCCTGCTCGATGTCATGAGGATCCTCGAAGCCGCCTCGCAGGGTCAGCGTCAACCAGAATTTTTCAGTACCCATCCGAGCCCGGAAAACCGGCTCCAAAAAATCCAGGATGCCATCGATAAATATACCCGGGGAAAACCAAATCAGATCAGTCCGTCGGAAGAACCCATTATCAAACTCAAGGATCCAAATCTCCAGTTTTGAGCGGTGTCCATGCAAACTTGCTAACTTGTCAACTTGCTAACTTGCCAACTAACAAAAAATGATCAGGTCTTCTATTCAAAGTATATCGTGGTTGGCATTGACCTCAGGCTTGGTGCTCGGGCAGTTATTCTTTTCCTGCAAGGGGGAGAAAGAGGATGCCAGGCTTCCGGATGTGGTGGACTTCAATTTTCATATCAAACCCATTCTGGCGGATCGTTGTTATAAATGCCACGGGCCGGATGAAAAGGCGAGGGAAGCCAACCTGAGACTGGATATCCGGGACGGGATTTTCGGAAAAACAAAAAAGGGTGAAAAAATAATCGCCGCCGGAAATCCGGACCGCAGTGCGCTCATCCAGCACATCTATTCCACCGATCCGGAAAGGTCGATGCCCCCTCCGGAAAGCAATCTGAGCCTGTCTGAACTGGACAAGGCCATGCTCAGGAAATGGATCAGTCAGGGTGCAAAATGGAAACCGCACTGGGCCTTTTTGCCCCTGGAAGAAATAAAGCCTCCCAAAGTCAGGTCCGGAGCGGAAATGCGGAATCCCATTGACCAGTTTATCCAGGCCCGACTTGAAAAGGAAGGAATAAAGCCTTCACCCCAGGCGGACCCGGAACGCCTGCTGCGGAGGATCTACATGGATCTCACCGGTTTGCCTCCTTCGGTGGAAACGATGGATGAGTTTTTAAAAGAACCCAGTGATGCGAAACTGAAGGACCTGGTGGAACAATTGTTCCGCAGCGATGCCTACGCCGAGCGTATGGCCATGGATTGGCTCGATCTGGCCCGTTATGCGGACAGCCACGGGTACCACGCCGATGGCTGGAGATCGATGTACCCCTGGCGGGACTGGGTGATCAAAGCCTTTAAAGAGAATATGCCTTTTGACCGGTTTGGGACCTGGCAGCTTGCCGGCGACCTTCTGCCGGAAGCCACGGAAGAACAAATCCTGGCCACGGGTTTCAACCGCAATCACCAGATCACGGCGGAGGGTGGGGTGATCGATGAAGAATACCGCATGGAATATGTCTTCGACCGCGTCAATACCACGGCTACTGCTTTCCTGGGCCTCAGCATGAAATGCGCCCAATGCCACGATCACAAGTTTGATCCGCTCAGCCAAAAAGAATATTTCCAATTCAGCGCCTTCTTCAATAATGTGGACGAATTGGGTATGAACAGCGACGATGGCAATTGCGGTCCCACACTGCTGCTCCTGCCGGACAGCAGCAAACAACAACTGGCGGCCATTCGCGCCCAATTAGAGAAACTGGATTCAGAACTCAAAGCCCATGAGGATGAAGTCCTGCACGGGGAATCCCATCTCAAGCCTGCCTTGAATCCGGTGAAGCCCATTTCCACGCCGCTGGAAATCCATCTTCCCCTGGACAAAATCACCAAAGGCAAAAACAACAGGGAAATTTTCGATTCCAATCCCAAAGCCCAGGTTGCCGGCCAGGTAAACCTGGAGCAGGGAATCCGCGGAAAGGCAGCTTGCCTGGATGATGAATACGAAGGAATCTTTATTGAAGATGCCGGCCTCTTTGACCGCCACCAGCCATTTAGTGCAGGGACCTGGATCAAGCCGGATACCGGCAAAGGATTTAAAACCATTTTCTGTAATTCCGGCGACAAAAATTCACTCTGGCGGGGCTGGGATGTTTTGATCGATACCGGTGGCCGGATTCTCTTCCGCCTGATCCATGCCTTGCCTCATGACCAGTTGAAAATACGGACCCTGGACAAGATCCGTTTTCAGGACTGGCAGCATGTGATGGTCACCTACGATGGCAGCGGCAGGGCGGCAGGCATGCGCGTCTTCCTCAACGGTAAACGCTGTGAGGCAAGCATAGAATACGACCAGCTCGCGAGGTCCATCTTGCCCGTGGATGGTGAATTTAAGCAGGTCCCTCGACCTTTGCGGATGGGAAGATGGAATGAGACCTTTTCCGGCGAGATTGCCTTTATGAGGGGTTGTTTTGATGACCTCAGGCTGTACAGCCGGACCCTGAGCACCCTGGAAATTGCAAACCTTGCCGGCGCTGAAAAGCAGGTCCATGATCCGGAAACCCTCGCGGAGGACTACCTGCTGAACCGGGATGAAAAACATCATCAATTGCTGAACCGGATTAGGGAGCTGGTGTCGCAAGAAACCCGGATCAATGGCGGAGCCACCGAAGTGCAGGTCATGGATGAAGACCGCCCCAGGCCTGCCTATCTTCTGGAGAGAGGAATCTATTCCGAAAGAAGGGAACAGGTCTCTCCCGGCACCCCGGCCAGTGTCGGTTCTTTTCCAACGAATCTTCCCCAAAACCGTCTGGGCCTGGCCCAATGGATATTCGATAAAAAAAATCCCCTGACCGCAAGGGTGACGGTCAACCGGTACTGGCAACTCTTTTTTGGGAAGGGTATCGTGGCTACACCGCACGATTTTGGCAACCAGGGCGCCTTGCCAAGCCATCCGGAATTGCTGGACTGGCTGGCCGGCCAATTCATCGAACATCAATGGGACCTTCAATGGTTGATCCGGACCCTGATCGAATCAGCAGCCTACCGGCGCGCTTCCCATCCGAGGGAAGATCTGAAAGAGGTGGATCCGCAGAACAACCTCCTGGCCAGGGGCCCGGCCTTCCGGCTCCCGGCGGAAATGATTCGCGACAATGCTCTTTCTGCAAGCGGCCTCCTGGTGAATAAGACCGGAGGGGAACCGGTGAAACCTTATCAGCCCGACAATATATGGGGTGAAAAAAGTTTTTTCTCTCCGAAGTATCTGGTCTATCAACAGGACAGCGGCGCCAATCTTTACCGGAGGTCCATGTACACCGTGATCAAGCGCACCTCGCCTCATCCGGCCATGATCACCCTGGATGCAAGCGACCGATCGACATGCCTGGTGCAGCGGCCTTCCACCAATACTCCCTTGCAGGCCCTGATCCTGCTCAACGATCCCACCTATATCGAAGCGGCCCGCGTCCTGGCTCAGCGGTTGATAAAAGAAGAAGGGAAGGACCTGGAAAGCCGGATCATACATGCGTTCAGGAGCCTGACCGGGCGCCGTCCCAGCAGCCAGGAACAAAAACTTCTGGAAGAACTGTACGAGACGGAGAAGGAACGGTTCAGCAAGGCCCCGGAAAAGGCCCGCCAGTTGATCTCTATTGGAGAATCCCCGGTGGACGAGGGCCTGGACCTGGTGGAAACCGCTGCCCTGACCGTAGTCAATAATACGATCATCAACCACGACGAATCCTACATGCTGAGATGACCCCATTGAAACCCATTCCACTTTCCGCAAAACCCGATTGAGATGCATCAATGCAACCATTACCGCAGGGCCCATTCCCGCCGTGAATTCCTGGCCAAAACCGCACTGGGGCTCGGCTCCTTTGCCTTTGCGGGCCTGCTGGACCCTCAAAGCTTTAAAGCCAATAACCCTTTCAAGCGCACAGCGGACTCCCTGAGGGGCTTGCCTCATTTCACGCCCCGGGTTAAAAGGGTGATCTATCTTTTTCAGAGCGGCGCCCCTTCGCAGGTGGACCTTTTTGATCACAAACCGCAACTGATGAAATACCAGGGGCAGGACCTTCCGGCATCCATCCGTGGTACACAAAGACAGACCGGAATGTCCGCCGGGCAGAAAATATTTCCAGTGGTTCCTTCCCCCTATTCATTTAAAGCCAGCGGCCGGAGCGGAACCCTCTTCAGTGAAATGTTGCCTTATACCGCCCAGGTGGCGGACGAACTCACCATCATCCGGTCGATGTATACCGAAGCCATCAATCACGATCCGGCGGCGACCTTTGTACAAACCGGCTCCCAACAACCCGGGCGGCCTTCCATAGGATCCTGGGTGAGTTATGGATTGGGAGGGGAGAATGAAAACCTTCCGGCCTTTATCGTCCTTTTATCCAGGAATACTTCCAGCGGGCAACCCCTGTATGACCGGTTATGGGGCAACGGCTTCCTTCCTTCACAACACCAGGGGGTAAAATTCAGGGCGGGCAAGGATCCCGTGCTGTACCTGGACAACCCTGCCGGCATGGATGGCACCGACCGGCGCAGGCAATTGGATTACCTCAATGAACTTCAGAAAGTCCAGCAGCAACAGGTGCAGGACCCGGAGATCGAAGCCAAGATCGCCCAATATGAAATGGCTTTCCGCATGCAGACCTCCGTACCCGAAGCCCTGGATCTCAAAGGCGAACCCGATTACATCTTTGACCTTTATGGGCCGGACAGCCGCAAGCCCGGGACCTTCGCAGCCAATTGCCTGCTGGCCCGGCGCCTTGCCGAACGCAATGTGCGGTTCATTCAATTGTACCACCAGGACTGGGACCATCATGGCGGTCTGCCCCAGGCCATGCCCGACGTATGCCGGGCCACTGACCAGCCCTCCGCGGCCCTGGTCCGTGATCTCAAACAAAGGGGATTACTGGAAGATACCCTGGTGATCTGGGGAGGGGAATTCGGAAGGACGACCTATTCCCAGGGAAAGGTGACAGCGGAAACCTTTGGCCGCGACCATCATCCCGGTTGTTATTCGATTTGGATGGCGGGAGGCGGACTCAAAAAAGGGTTTTCGTACGGCAGCACCGATGATTTCTGTTTTAATGTGGCGGAAAACGGGGTGCATATCCACGATTTCCAGGCTACGCTTATGCATTTGCTGGGCATCGATCACGAAAAGCTCAATTATAAATACGAGGGACGCCGGTTCAGGCTGACCGATGTGCATGGCAAGGTGGTTCACGATATATTAAGCTGAAAGTGATGATGGATTGGTTTGGAAGGTTTCACCCCCTCCTGGTGCACCTCCCGGTTGGAATCCTGGTCCTGGCCTGTCTTGCCGGCCTCGTTTTACCGAAGGAAAAAATCAATACCTATTTGGGCGTATTCCGGATCGTTTATTTTTCAGGACTGTTTTTTTCCATACTGGCCGTGCTCAGCGGCCTCAATCTGGCAGGGCAGGGAACCTATGATGAAGTCAATCTTTCGCAGCACAAATGGTCTGGCATCAGCATCATGGCCTTATGTTTGCTTTTGATCTGGCAATCGCGGCTTTCCGGATCAAAGACCCTTTTCCGTTTGATCAACGGACTTACCTTGATGATCCTTACCCTCACCGGTCACCTGGGCGGCAGCATGACCCATGGCCCGGATTATTTGTCGGTGCAAAAGGATGAACCTGAAGGCAGAGAAAAAAATCCGGTTAACGACAGCACCTTGATCCTGGAAGAACTGGTCTTTCCGGTCCTTCAGGCCAGGTGCCTGCGTTGTCACCAGGACAGTGCCCGCAATGGCGGCCTTGATCTGCGGTCGGTAGAATCTTTCCTTTCTTCAAATCCCGGCGATCCGGTGATTGAGGCAGGAGATGCAGTAAAAAGTGAATTGTTCAAAAGGGTAGCCCTGCCTGCTCATCATCCCAATTTCATGCCTCCCAATGGCCTGGGATTATCCTATTCCGAAATCCGTTTGCTGGAATGGTGGATAAACCTTGGCGCGCCCTCGAATAAACGAATTGCGGACCTGCCCGAATCCGCTGAAACGGATGCATTTTTGAAAAATCAATTTGGTCTCCGGTCTTCATCCATCGATCCCCTGGCAGGCATCAGGGTTGACCCTGCTTCTCCCGCCGCCTTGGAAACCCTGGATAAATTGGGTTTCGCAGTAAGACCCGTTTCCTCAGGGCTTCATCTCCTCGATGTGGTTCCTAAAAAATCAAATGAGGCCCTTAATGCCGAACAATGGAATGCTCTTCTCGCCTTAAAAGACCAGGTAGCCTGGCTCAATCTGGCCGGTACGCATCTTAATGACCAGTCCTTGTCTTATGTCGGGCAAATGACCAATCTCCGCAAACTGCGCCTGGAAAGAAATCAAATCGGTGATCAGGGAATAAAAAACCTCGAAAGCCTCGTCCACCTGGAATATCTCAATCTCTATGGCAACGGAATCAGCGATGCCTGCATAAATAGCCTGGCCGCTTTAAAAAAGCTAAAAGAACTTTACCTCGGAGAAACCGCAATAACGGATAAAGGGATACAAACATTAAAAGAAAAAAATCCGGGCATGGAGGTCATAGGCGATATCGAACTGTGGTAAGTTAGCAAGTTTTAGCAAACACACCGCTGATAGCTTAAGGCTGACTAATGACTACTAACTATTGACTACTGACTATTGACTATTGACTACTGACTATTGACTACTGACTACTGATTACTGACCACTGATTACTTTAAAACTTTTTTGATAGTCCCCGCACATCAATTCCGCCCTGCCATTCGTTTCTACTACTAAATCCGATTCATGAAAAGATCATTCTGGGCCCTGAGCTCCATGTTATTCCTATTCCTTGCCTGCAGCAAATCCGATGATGACGGAGACGGCGGCGGAGGCGGGGGAGGAAACAATATGGTGGATTGCAGCACGGTATCCAAGTCTTTTGCCACCGATGTGAGCCCCATTTTCGCGGGCACCTGTGCTGCTCCGGCCTGTCACAACGCGGGCAGTGTGAATGGCCCGGGAGCCCTCACCAATTATACTTCCATCTTTGCAAACCGGGTGGCGATCCGAGCCGCGGTGGCCAGCGGGATCATGCCAAAAAATACCACGCTATCCACAAACCAGAAAAATGCGATACTTTGCTGGATCGATGCCGGAGCCGCCAACAACTGAGGCCAATTTAAAGAATAGAGTGGGGCAGTCATCTCAGTTGAAATTGAGAGACAATAAAATAAAAACCAGGCTTGAATCCAAGCCCCTCATTGGTTTAAGTGTTTTAAAATATCCAGGTAGACCTCACCCCTTTTTTCCGCAAAGAGGTCAAAACCGTACATGATCAGCGACTGAAGGAGCAGCCCAAGGCCGAGACCTCCCATAAAGCCTGTCCCTCGATAAAGAACCAGAATCATGATTCCGGTGGCCAGGATGGAAAGCTCAATGAGTTTGATCCATTTAAAATTTTGCATCACTTTTTCTATTCTCGGGGTTTCCAGGGAGATGATTTTTTCCCTTTGGGAGCTGATAAATTGATCGACCCGTTTGATATCCCTTCCCGTCCGAAGGACCACTCCTGTGCAGATCAGCAGCAGAAGGACGGGAATAATGACAAATGGATAAAACAATCCCCTGTAAAAATCAGTCGCCTGGCTCGTACGAAGCCAGAAGGCCAGGGCGATGCAGGACAGGGCAAGGACGATGCCCATGGAGCATTGGAGGCGCTCGCCAAGGAAATATTTGTGAACGGGAGACATAGGTTTTGCGGAATTTGATCCGGAATTAAAATTATAAAATTTCATGGGGTTTCTTTCCCGGCCCCTTTGATCTGTAGAGGGCCAAACCTTGACCGTAAAATCATCCATCCCTGATTCTCATCATTTCAAAACCTGCTGGCGGAAATTAAATTGAAAATGCTTAAATATTAAAAGATGGAAACTGAAACAATCTATCAAGTACAGGAAGTCCAGTGGACTGAAAAAACTTTTGTGACCAAAAGGGATACTGTTCGCTTTGACCGTCTGAGCGGTTTTTTCACCCAGGCTTACGGGGAAATTTATACCGCCATCCAGAATGCGGGCATCCGACCTATGGCTGAGCCTTTTGCCATTTATTACGCCATCGATGAGGTCAGGATGGAAACCGACCTGGCCGCCGCGGTTCCGGTTCCTGAAGACTTCATGATCCCCGCCGGATTTCACCCGGTCACCATACCGGCGTCCAAGGCATTGTACCTCAGCTACTATGGGGGTTATGAAAATATGACGCCTGCTTATGCCGCACTGGAAAAACACATTGCTGAGCACGGCTATAAAAAACAATGGATGTTGGAACAATATTTTTCCGATCCGGAAGTGGAGAAGGATCCGGCGAAGTGGAGGACGGATATTTATTTTATAGTTAGCTAGTTAGCCAGTTAGCTAGTTGGCTAGTTAGTCAGTTAGCAAGTTTGGAGGCTGATTATATTCATATCGGAGGCAGAGTCCAACTAACTAACTAGCCAACTAGCTAACTGTCTAACTAGTCAACTAATTTTAACACTCCCTTCACAAATCACCATTTTGCCCGGTCTGCGTTAAAATTTTAATTTTGCCGCGCTTAAACCATTCAGCATATGGATATACAAGTGCGTCACCTCAGCAAGACTTACGGGCATCAGAAGGCGGTGGATGATATCAGTTTTGACGTGCACCCAGGTGAAATTCTGGGCTTCCTCGGGCCCAATGGGGCGGGGAAGACCACGACCATGAAAATGATCGCCCAGTACCTCGCGGTCGAAACAGGAGATATCCTTATCGGGGGCCTGTCCGTAAAAGATCAAACCCTTAAAAGCCAGATCGGCTACCTTCCGGAAAGCAACCCGCTCTACCATGAAATGCCGGTCATCGACTACCTGGAATACGTAGCCGCCCTCCAGGGCCTGTCCAAAGAAAAAATAAAGGAAAGGGTCAGGGAAATGGTGAAAGTTTGCGGCCTGGATGTGGAAAAGCACAAACAGATCAGCGAATTGTCCAAGGGGTATAAACAAAGGGTGGGCCTGGCCCAGGCCATGATCCATGACCCCGCCATTCTGATCCTGGACGAACCGACCACCGGCCTGGACCCCAACCAGATCATCGAAATCCGCGAACTGATAAAAAACCTCGGCCGGCACAAAACCGTTCTCTTCAGCACCCATATCCTGCCCGAGGTGGAAGCCACCTGTGACCGGATCCTCATCATCAACAAAGGCAAAATCGTGGCCGACGGCACGGCCGGCACCCTGCGCCAGCAAGCCCAGGGCCATGAAATCCACCACATCCGCATTGAGGACGGAGCCACCCAGGAAATCCTCAGTCAGGTCCGGGCCCTGCCTTCAGTCCAGAAAGTGGAAGTCCTCGACCCGGGCAAAAACAAATTTGAGATCATCAGCAAACCCAATATGCCTTCCAACCGGGAAGTATTCCAGCTCTGTGTCCAGAAGCATTGGGTGATCACCGAACTGATCCCCTTCGAAACCAAACTGGAGGACATCTTCCGGGACCTCACCATGAATTAAAAACCCTTAAAAGAAAACCAACATCCTATGGATAAAATACTGGTGATCGCGAAAAAAGAATTCGGATCCTTTTTTGATTCCCTCGTAGCCTATATCCTCCTGGTAGCCTTTCTGGGATTCTCCGGTTTTTTTACCTGGATCCAGGGCAGCGATATTTTTATGCGGCGGGAAGCGGATCTTGACGTTTTCTTTTCCGTTGCCCGCTGGACCCTTTTCTTTTTTATTCCGGCCCTTACCATGAAAATGCTGGCCGAAGAAAAAAAGACGGGCACCATTGAAATGCTGCTGACCAAGGACGTGACAGACCGGGAAGTAGTGCTCGGGAAGTTTACCGGCTGCCTGATGCTGGTTGGCGTGGCCCTCCTGTTTACCCTGCCATACTATATCAGCGTGGCCTGGCTGGGCAAAATGGACCACGGTGCGACCCTGACCGGATACCTCGGCCTCCTGCTGATGTCGGCGGCGTACATCGCGATCGGATTGTTTGCCAGCAGCATTACCAACAATCAGATCGTGGCCTTTTTGCTGGCCTTGCTGATCGGCATTTTTTTCCATTTGTTGTTTGATTTCCTGGCTGCAGGCAGTTCAGGCTGGATCAGCGACCTATTCAATACCCTTAGCCTTTCCAACCATTACGATTCCATCTCGCGCGGGGTGCTGGATACCAAGGACCTGATCTATTTCGGTTCGATCACGGCCATTGGCATTTTCCTGGCCGAATATTTTATTTCAAAACGATAAACGGGAAATGAAAAAGAACCTGACCACCATCCTTTTGATCGCGGGCATCCTCTTGTTTGTGAACCTGCTGTCGAGGCGTTATTTCATACGCCTTGACCTTACCCGCAGCAAAGAATTTACCCTGAGCCCTTCCACCAAAAACATCCTGAAAAACCTGGATGATCCCATCACCATCAGCGCCTATTTTTCCAAGGACCTGCCGGCTAATATCGCCAAGGTGAGGCAGGACTTCAAAGACCTGCTGGTAGAATACAGCAACCGCTCCGGGGGCATGATCCATTACGAGTTCATCAATCCCAACGAAAGCGAAGAAATCGAACAACAGGCGATGCAACAAGGCATCCGGCCCATCCTGATCGATGTGAGGGAGAAGGACCAGTCGAAACAACAAAAGGCTTACCTGGGAGCCCTGCTGAAAATGGGCGAGAGAACGGAAGTACTGCCCTTCATACAACCCGGGGCGTCCATGGAATATGACCTGACCACCTCCATCAAAAAAATAAGCAACCTGAACAAACAAAGCATCGGCCTGGTACAAGGTTTTGGTGCGGCGGCCTTGCAGGAACTGGCCCAGGTGAGTACCGCGCTCTCCGCCTTGTACAATATAGAACCGGTGGATCTTTCCAATCCGGTGGACCCTAAATTCCAGACCCTGTTATTTGTCCGGCCCAGGGATACCGTTTCGCCCGCAGCCCTGGCAAACCTCGACCTGTTTCTGGAGAAAGGGGGCAAACTGGTGATTGCCCTAAACAGTGTGGACGGCGACCTGCAAAATGCCATGGGCAAGGTGATCAGCACCGGCGTGCCGGAATGGCTGTCAACCAAAGGCATCACCGTAAACAACGACTTTATCATCGATTCCCGTTGCGGCCAGGTCACGGTCCAGCAGCAACAGGGCTTTTTCACCATGATGACCCCGGTTAAATTTCCCTATCTGCCTATGGCGGCCGATTTCAGCGAACATCCGGTAACCAAGGGTCTGGAACAGGTGATCTTTCCTTTTGCAAGCAGCATTTCCGTGCAGGCGGACTCCAGCCTGAGGTTCACGGCCCTGGTGCATTCTTCCGAAAAATCAAACACCTTGCCTGCGCCTGCCTTTTTTGATATCAATAAACAATGGACGGAAGGCGATTTCACGAAAAGCAGGATCCCGATGGCGGGTGTGGTCGAAAAAACCAATGGTTGGAAGATGGTCGTCTTTGGAGATGGCGATTTTGCCGTAAATGCCCAGGAAGGCCGGGCCATGGCCCCGGACAACATCAATCTGCTCGTCAACAGCGTGGACTGGCTGAGCGATGATACCGGCCTGGTAGAGCTCAGGACCAAAGGGGCGACCACCCGTCCCATCAAGGAAATCGATGAAAGCCAGCGCTCCCTGATTAAATATGCCAACTTCCTCATTCCCGTCCTGCTGGTGATCTTATACGGCTTTATCCGCTCGCAGAAAATGAAGGCAAAACGCCTCGCGCGAATGCAGGAAAGATATGCATGACCACAACCTGATGCGATATGAACAATAGAAAACTCCTTTACGTCCTCCTGGCGCTCGGAGGGCTCTTCCTTCTTAGCCAGTTGTTCAACCGGAAAAAAGAAAGGTCTTTTAAAAGCGAACTGGTGTCGTTGGATACGGCAACCGTTTCCAGGATTGTCCTCCATCCTCAGGCCGATGGCCATCATGAGATCCAGCTGGAAAAAGCCGGGGGCCGCTGGTTTGCCCAACAGGGAAGCTTAAAGGTCCCGGTGGCGCCCGGTGCCCTGAATGGCATCCTGAACGAACTGGTTTCCATCAAAGTCAAGTCCATAGCCACCCGCTCCAAGGACCGCTGGGCCGAATATGAAATCGGCGACTCCACCGGCTCCAGGGTGGAGGTTTTCAGCGGAAATAAAAAGCTGGCGGATTTTTACAGCGGTAAATTCGGGTTCAACCCCCAGGGCAATTCCATGATAAGTTATATCCGTTCTGCTGGAGAAGATGAGGTTTATGCAACCGACGGATTTCAAAGCATGACTTTTAATGCCACTTTTTCCTCTTTCCGGGATAAAACCCTGCTTGAGATCGAGCCTGAACAGGTGACCGGCATTCGTTCTGACTTTCAGGGCCTTTTCCATTCCCTGATCAAGGATTCCACCAAATGGACGCTGGATGATCGCCCCGGCCCCGACTCGGCCAGCGTGGCAAATTACCTCCAAAACATACAGCGGCTGAATGGCACGGCCTTCCTGGACAGCTTCAGCCCTTCCGGAGCGCCCAGCTATGGTTTTGAAATCAATACCGGAGGCTCCTCTGTCAACCTGAAAGTTTATGCTTCCCCGGATAGCCTCAAACCGTTTATTATACATAGCTCCGCCAATCCGGATGCCTTTTTTCACGAGGATTCCACCGGGGCATTCAATAGCCTGATCGGCGGATGGAATGATTTGCTGAAAAAATCCATCGGGAAATAGTAAAACATTCGTCCGGACATAAAAAATACGGTGACCTGATCCCCGGAGGGATTTCCCTGTTTATAAAATCCTGGCGAGCGGCTTACTGATGATCCTGCCCGGGCGTTTTAGTGGCCTCCAAATAATCTTAAACGGAGGAGGTACAGAACCGGCAACTTTTTAGTAAATTTAGCGAGGATCGGGTAATTCTTTATATGTATATAGTTGATATATAAAAAGATATAGTAATATTCACGGGCACACAATGAAAATTTTTATATAAATTATTTACCTATTTTTGCCGCCATGCAATTGAACTCCATTGAAATAAAAGGTTTTAAAAGTTTCGCGGACAACACCATCATCCGGTTCAACGACAAAGTGACCGGAGTGGTCGGGCCAAACGGGTCCGGCAAGTCCAATGTGGTGGACGCCATACGGTGGGTGCTGGGAGAGCAAAAGCCTACCGAACTGAGGCTGGAAAGGATGAGCGACATCATTTTCAATGGATCCAAGAAAAGAAAGCCGGGAGGGGTTGCCCAGGTTTCGCTCAGCTTTGACAATACAAAAAACCTGCTGGGCACGGAATACCAACAAGTCACGATCTCCAGGCTCCTGTACCGCAGCGGCGAGAGCGAATACCGGATCAACGACACGCCCTGCCGCCTCCGGGATATTCACAGCCTCTTTATGGACACCGGAATCGGGTCAAACTCTTACGCGATCATCGCTTTGGGGATGGTGGACGAAATCCTCCAGGACAAGGACCATTCCCGCCGGAAAATGTTTGAACAGGCCGCCGGGGTGACCAAATACAAGCAGCGTAAGCATGAGACCATGCTCAAACTGAAGGCCACCTCCGAAGACCTTGCGCGGATCGAGGATATCCTGTTTGAGATTGAAAACAACCTCAAAGCCCTTGAAAAACAAGCCAGCCGGGCGGAAAAATACCTGGATCTGAAAGCTCAGTATAAAAGCCGGAGCCTGGAACTGGCCAGACTCGAAACCCAGGAAATCTATTCAAAGAACCATCACCTTCAAAAAATCCTGGAAACGGAGATGGACAAACTGAGGGGGATTGAAGCAAACCACAGCCTGGCTGAAGCCGGCCTGGAAGAGAGCAAAAAAGCCATCCTGGATGAAGAACACTCGCTCAGTTCTTTCCAGAAGGAACTCAATGCGCTGATCCAGCATATCCAGGAATATGAAAATGCCAAACGCATTGCCCAGCAAAAAATCGAATTCTACCAGGCCAACCGGGAAAAGCTGGCCCGCCAGCGCGAAGAATGGAACGAAAGGCAAAAACAATATGACCTGGATATCCAGGGCAAAGTAGCCCAGCTCGAACAACTGACGCTCACCGCGGCCGAACTCGAGAAAGAGCTTGCCGGGATGGAAGCCGAAAGGAATGCCATCGAAGGCCAGCATGGTGAAGTGAAAACCTTTTTTGAATCCCTGCAAAGAGACCAGCAGGAAATTGAAAAAGACTTGTTCGAAAAGGAAAAGTCCCAAGCCATCAACCACAACCGGATCGATCATCTTCAACAAAACATCAACCGGCTTTCGGATGAAAACCGCTTGAGGGACGAACTAAGCGCCACCCTTTCTGTCGAAATGGAAAACCTCAACCGATCCCTGGAGCAATTGTCCCTGGAAATCCGGCAGGAGGAAGAAGAAGAAGCCAGCCGGTCAGGCCGCCTGGCAGAGATCCATAAAATCATTGAGGGGATCCGGCAGCAAAAGGCCTCGGTCGAACGCAAACTGGATGCCAAGCGGAACGAACACCAGTTGCTCAAGAGCATGGTGGAAAACCTGGAAGGATATCCTGATTCCATCCGTTTTCTCCATAAAAACTGGAAAGAGGACCTGCCCCTCCTGGCAGATCTTCTATATGCCCCCGAAGAATACCGGGCGACCATCGAACAATTTCTTGAGCCTTACCTGAGCCATTATATTGTGCATTCCTATGATGAGGCCAGTTATGCCATCCACATGCTGTCCGATTCCCAAAAAGGGAAGGCCAATTTTTTTATATTGGAAGCCATCACCCCTCCGGATGGGGAAAGCATGCGGATGGAAGGCCTGATCCCCGCTCTGGACCTGTTGAAATTCGACGGCTTATACAGCGACCTGTTCCGCCGGATTTTCCACAACGTCTTCATTGAAGCCGATCAGTTGGACAAGGCACGTTTTGCCGAATACGACAGGATGAATATCACCGTGCTTTCGGCTTCAGGCAATTTTGTCAAAAAACAATTTACCCTTTCGGGAGGCAGCGTCGGCCTGTTTGAAGGTAAAAAACTAGGGCGCCGGAAAAACCTGGAGATCCTGGAGGAAGAGCTCGGGCACCTGGAGCGGGAACTGGACCTCGTCGCCGCTGAGCTGGATGCCCAGGAAGACCAGGCCAGAACCCTGGACCATACCCGGTTCCTCCAGAAACTGGAAAGCCTCAAGATCGCCTTTGAAAAAAAGCAAAAGGAGGAAATCCAGATCCGTACCCGCCTGGAGAACCTGAATGAATTGAAGGCCCATTCGGAGGCTTCCCTCGAACAACTGGGAAAAACCATCCTGGAAATCGAAATCCTCAATGAAGAACTTCGGGAAGGCATTCAGTCTAAAAGAAATGTCCTGAATGAGCTGGTGGAAAAAATGATCCATATCGATTCCAATTACCAGGTCGTGGCCCTGTCCCTGTCCCAGGCCCACGATAAAATCAATCAGAAACAGATTGAAAACATTCGCCATCAGAGCAGGCTGGACAACCTGGTTCAGGACATCGAATTCCAAAAAGGGAGAATGCGCGAGGCCGACCAGCAGGTTCTTAAAATTGCCGAGACCCAGGAACAGGAGGAATCCCTCCACGACCAGATCACCCTCGAACTCGAACGGCTCAATGAGTCCCTGATCAACCTGTATGAGGAAAGAAAAAGCAAAGAATCCGGCCTGAATGTTTTCGAACAGGAATATTTCAAGAAAAGGAACCTGATCCATCAGCAGGAGCAGGTGCTGCGTGACCTGCACCGCGAACAATCCCTTTCCCAGACCCTGATCAACGGACTGAAAGACCAGCTTAAGGAACTGGAATTCCGGCTGGAAACCGTAAAAGAAAGATTGCGGATTGAATTCCATATTGAGGAACTTCCCCAACCCGAACCCGCAGATCCTGAATCCGGGGAGGAAGTGGATTATGCCCTTCCCGAAGGCGCTTCACCCGCGGACCTCCTGAAAGAAAAAGTGAGGAGGCTCAGGGACCGCATCGACAACTATGGCGAGATCAACCCCATGGCGGTGGAAGCTTACCGGGAAATGAAGGAACGCTACGATACCATATTCAACCAGCGTCAGGATATCCTCAATGCCAAGGACAGCCTGCTCAATACCATCCAGGAGATCGACGGAAGCGCGACCACTCTGTTCCTGGATGCCTTTACCAAAGTGAGGGAACATTTTATCCGGGTATTCCGCAGCCTGTTCACCGAAGGCGACAGTTGTGACCTGATCCTGCTCAACCCCGACCAGCCCCTGGAATCGGACATCGACATCATTGCCAAACCCAAAGGGAAATTGCCCAAATCCCTGAGCCAGCTTTCCGGGGGTGAGAAAACCCTCACCGCAACGGCCCTGCTTTTTTCTTTATACCTGCTCAAACCCGCTCCTTTCTGTATTTTCGATGAGGTGGATGCCCCGTTGGATGATTCAAACATTGAAAAATTCAATCACATCATCCGCGATTTTTCCTCGGAATCCCAATTCATCATCGTCACCCACAACAAACAGACGATGGCGTCCGTAGACATCATTTACGGCGTGTTTATGGATGAACCCGGAGTAAGCAAGGTCACCGCCGTCGATTTCCGCGATTTCGAACACATCTCGCTACTGGAAACGACCGCGAATTGAGGTACGAGGTACGAGGTATGAGGTATGAGGTATGAGGTACGAGGTACCAGGTACGAGGTAAGAGACCTCACTAACCTCTAACCTCTGACCACTGACCTCTAACCTCTGACCACTAACCTCGTACCTCTTACCTCGTACCTCCAACCTCTAACCACCTACCTCCAACAATTCCTTATCTTCATATTACAAACCGTTTGATATGTCGAAAAAGAACAGCCGCCGGACTTTTTTCAAACAAACCGTAGCCGGCACGACCGCTTCCATCTTATCCGTTCCCGCCCTCCAAGGCATGGCATCTATCGCCGGGGAGTCCGGCCACACAACAATGGAAGACGCCCACGTTTACAACGGGGCCTATTCGGGAGAAAACCTCAACCGGATCGCTTTCCCCATCGGAGGCATCGGAGCCGGAATGTTTTGCATCGAAGGAACCGGAGCGATCTCCCACTTATCGATCCGCCACCAGCCGGCCATTTTTAATGAGCCCCCAGTGTTTGCGGGACTTTCGGTCAAAGGAAAACCCGAATGGTCAAGAATCCTGGAAGGACCGGTGCCGGCCTGGAAAAAATTCGGACAAAGGGATTCGGGCAACGGATCTACGGGTGCCACCACCGGATTGCCGAGGTATGGGCAGGCGGCTTTTACCGCCCGGTTTCCTTTTGCAACCATAAATCTTCAGGATCTTCAAGTGCCTTTCAGGGTTGAACTGACCGGTTGGAGTCCTTTTATTCCCGGGGATGAAAACAACTCGGGCATGCCTGTTGGGGCCTTCGAATATAAAATATCCAATGCCGGCACACAGACCCATGAATGCCTATTTTCATTCAACAGCGCACAGTTCCTTAAAATCGACAAAGGGAAGAATGCCATCCGCCCGACCTCCTCGGGTTTTATCCTGGAAGAGGCCGGCACGGAAGAAAAGCCGTTTAAGACCGAGTTTGCCGTCTTCACCGATGAACCAGGGACCATCGTGGACCATTGCTGGTTCCGGGGAGGCTGGTGGGACCCGCTCACCATGGCCTGGAACGCCGTCCGGGACGCCAAAGCCAAGGCGGTCGATCCGGTGGAGCAGGGGGCGCCCGGGGCTTCATTATATGTACCCTTCAGTCTGGCTCCCGGAAAATCAAAAACCATCCGCTTGTATTTTGCCTGGTATTGTCCTGAATCCGATTCCTCCTATGGTAAAATGGGTATCCGGAAGGAAAACTGTGACCCTTCTTCAGGCTGCTGCAATTCCCCTTCCGATATCGGCTTGGATAAATACGACCAGGATTTTAATGGCCAATTTTATAAGCCCTGGTACAGCAACCGGTTTAAATCCATTCAGGAACTCATTTCTTATTGGAAGGCGCAATACGAAGACCTGAAAAACAAATCGACCCTTTTTAAAGAGGCCTTTTATGCCTCCACCTTACCTGCCTCCGTGATTGAAGCCGTTGCTGCCAACCTCACCATACTCAAATCTCCGACCGTGCGCCGGCAATACGACGGCCGTTTATGGAATTTCGAAGGTTGCGGAGAAAGCTGGGGATGCTGCCACGGTTCCTGCACCCATGTCTGGAATTACGCCCAGGCGATTCCCCACCTGTTTCCTGCTTTGGAGCGCAGCCTGAGGCATACCGAATTCTGCGAGAGCCAGGATGAAAAAGGACACCAGAATTTCCGTTCCAACCTGCCGATCCAGCCTACCACCCATGATTTTCATGCCGCGGCCGATGGCCAGTTGGGAGGCATCATGAAGGCCTATCGCGAATGGAGGATTTCGGGAGACCATACCTGGCTGGCGAAGATGTTCCCCCTGGTGAAAAAAAGCCTGGATTATTGCATTGAAACCTGGGACCCTGAACGCAAAGGCACCATTGAAGAACCCCATCACAATACCTACGATATTGAATTCTGGGGTTCCGACGGCATGCACAACAGTTTTTATATCGGGGCCCTGCAGGCCATCATCCGGATGGGCCAAGCCCTTAACCGGGACATGAAGGACTATGAATCCTTATTGGCCCGGGCCAGGGATTATATGGAGAATAAACTTTACAACGGGGAGTTTTTTATTCAGCAGGTCCAGGTGGAAGGCCTGAAAGCCCCCAACCCGGCCACTGTACAATCCTTTGGGGGAGAATATTCCAGGGAAGCCTTGGAACTCCTGCAAAAAGAAGGGCCCAAATACCAATACGGCAGCGGCTGTCTCGCCGACGGCATCCTGGGCATCTGGATCGCGCGGATGTGCGGCCTCGAGGACATCCTCGATAAAAATAAGATCAAGAGCCACCTGGTCGCTGTGCACAAATACAACCTCAAATCCGACCTGAGCACCCATGCCAACCCGCAGCGCCCTTCTTTTGCCCTGGGTAAAGAGGGAGGCCTGCTCCTCTGCACCTGGCCCAAGGGTGGAAAACCCGCCCTGCCTTTTGTTTACAGCGACGAGGTCTGGACAGGGATCGAACACCAGGTCGCCGCGCATCTCATGCTCACGGGCGAAGTCACCAGGGGATTGGATATCCTGGACCATTGCCGGCGCAGATACGACGGGAAAGTGCGTAACCCTTTTAACGAATACGAATGCGGCCATTGGTACGCGCGGGCTCTTTCCAGCTATGGTTACCTGCAGTCACTGACCGGGCTGCGATACGATGCGGTGGACAAGACCTTATATATCGACCCCAGGACGGGCGATTTCACCAGCTTCCTTTCCACAGAAAAAGGGTTTGGCACGGTTAGCCTCAAGGGTAATGTCCCAAGGTTAAAACTCTACCATGGCGCCATAGAAGTTGCCAAAGTCCTGTTGAAAGGGGAAGAAGTGAAGTTGAAGATGGAGGGGTGAGGATTGAGGATTGAAGATTGAAGATTGAGGATTGAAGGGGGGTGACATTCCCTTTTAACATCCCTTTAATGAATTAATATACGAAAACATTCGCAGTTTGAATGGAGCATTCGTTACTTTAGTGGCTGTCCCTCATGAAAAACCTTCTTCTTTTAGTTTTTCTTTCTTTTTCTACCTTATCCGTATCTGCCCAAGGAGGCCGTATCCAGATCAAGGGCATCGTAACGGATTCCGCCGACCAGGCCCTCGAAGCCGGCACCATAGTCCTGCTGAAGGCCAAAGACAGCTCACTGGTCAGCTTTACCCGAACCAATGACCAGGGGGCTTTCGAACTTAAAAACATTAAACCGGACGAACCTTATTTATTAAAAATCACCTACCTGGGCTATGCCGATTTCCAAACCACGGTAAGCCCCGGTGACGGACAAAACATCTTGGACCTGGGCAGGATCCGGATGGCGGCCTCATCCAAAACACTCAGCGAAGTGGTGGTCCAGGAACAACATATACCGGTGCAAATAAAAAAAGACACCATCGAATTCAACAGCGCGGCCTTCCGCACCCTGCCCAATGCCAATGTCGAGGATATGATCAAAAAAATGCCGGGCATGGAGGTGGACAAGGAAGGGAACATCTCCGCTCAAGGGAAAACCGTAACCCAGGTACTGGTCGACGGAAAAAAATTTTTTGGAAAAGATCCCAAGATCGCCACCCGGAACCTTCCGGCTGAGGCAGTGGATAAAGTGCAGGTCTTTGATAAAAAATCGGATGCGGCCGAATTTTCTGGGATCGATGACGGTGAAAGGGAAACGACCATCAACCTGAAACTGAAATCCAATGCCCGGAAAGGCACTTTCGGCTCCATGTCCGCTGCGGCCGGGACCGGAGGCCGTTTCGATTCCCGGGCCAGTATCAATAAATTTGACGGGCAACGGCAGCTCTCGTTTATCGGCATGGGAAACAACCTCAACCAGCAGGGCTTTTCAATCGGTGATTACCTGTCTTTCAGCGGAGATGCCCAGCGCATGGTGGGTGGAGGCGGGGGAGGGGGCCGCATGCAGGTTTCGTTTAACACCGAAGACCAGGCCATACCCCTCGATTTCGGGGGTACACGACGGGGGACCGGGAATGCATGGGCGGGAGGTCTCCATTTCAACCAGAACTTCGGGAAAAATACCGAAATCAATTCCAGCTATTTTTACAATTTCTCCAAGACCTTCATCAACCGGGTCACGGACCGGGAGAACTTCCTCCCGTCAGGGAATTACAACGACCTCAGCCGTACCGAACAAAACAGCGATCGTCAAACCCACCGGCTGACCATTCAGGTTGACCAGTTGATCGATACCTTTTCTTCCATCCGGTTCAACGGCAATTTTTCCTTTAACGACAATTACCAGGATCATCAAAGCCTTACGCAGCAACGGGTGGCCAGTGAAACCATAAATGAGGTCGACCGGTACAATGCCAGTGAATCCAATGCCCTCAACCTCCAGGGCACCCTCTTATACCGGCTGAAATTTCCACGCCGGGGCCGTTTTTTTTCAACCACGCTTTCGCTGAACACCAATGACAACAATACGGATGCGGACAACCGAACCATCCGGAATTACCTCACCGGATCCGCCCCCATTCTTACGGATTCCATCTTCCAGCAGAATTTACGCATCCACGACCGGCGGATCTATTCGGCGGGCATCTCATTCACCGAGCCGGTAGCCCGGAGGCGTTATTTCGAATTCAATGCCTCCCACCGCAGCGCCAATACCAATTACAACCAGGAAGTTTATGACCTTCTTTTTGGAAAAACGATAGATGAAACTTTAAGCAATGGATATAAAAACACCTACTCCTACAACCGCGCCGGTTTTAATTTCAGGATAGCGGAAAAGGAAATCAACGTGACCACCGGGCTGACTTTGCAGCAATCAAAGCTCAACGGTTTACAGGAACAGGGAGAAAATAAGCGGATCCGCAAAGATTTTTTGAACCTCCTACCCAGTGCGCGCCTGGAATACGACCTGGGCAGCGGCGCCAACCTGAGTTTTAACTACAATGCCAATGTCCGGGAGCCCAGCATTGAACAGATCTCACCGATTATCGACAATTCAAATCCCCAATACGTCACCCTGGGGAACCCCGACCTCAGGCCGGAATACAATCACAACCTGAATCTCAACTTCCGGAAATTCAATATGGCCAGCTTTACCAATTTTTTTGCATTCGCCCGGATGACCCTCTCCCGGAACCCCATCATCTACTCCCAGGTGGTCGATCAATACCTGACCACCACGAGCAAACCGGTGAACCTGGACAAAAACAACCTCAGCCTTTCAGGCAACCTGAACTATGGCTTCCAGGTAAAACCTGTAAAAACCCGGATCAACCTCAGTACCGGGTACAACGGTTCCCGGGGTTTTAATTTCATCCAGCAGGCGGAAAACAAATACAACACCCATTCCCTGAACGGCCGTGTAAATGTTGAATACCGGCCGGGGGACGCTTTCGAATTCGTCACCGGGGTGCGCAGGGCATGGAACAATACGGTCTATTCCATCAACCGGGAACTGAACCAGAAATCCCACACCACCACTTACAATGCCGATCTCCAGGCGCAGTATAAAGGGTTTACCTTCTCCACCGGGCTGAATTATTTTGTGTATAAAGGCCTGAGTGACCAGTTCAACCAGCAAGTACCCATATGGTCGGCAAGCTTTTCAAAAACCTTCCTCAAAAACAAACGCCTGGAACTGAAACTCACCGCCAATGATATCCTTAAACAAAACATCGGCATCAACCGGGTCAGCCAACTCAATTATATCGAAGACGAAGAAGTGAATACCCTCAGCCGTTATTTTTTAATGGGCATCCATTATACCTTGAAGGGGACGCCTTCCATGGGGGGAGGGAGAAGGATGATCCGGATGATGAATTGACCGGGGAGGGATTGAGCGTCTAACAAGAAAAAAGGGCCTTGGCTATCCGCTGGGGAAGGTGGAAACCTGGTCCCTGATCGCATCCGGATGAATATCCATGTGGGAGGCTTCGTAAACACATTCGCCGTCCCGGATCAGCAACAATTGTGGAGATTCGTGATACACTTTGTAACGACTTGCAATTTCTTCACTCAAGTCCCGGTGTTTGATCAAATCCAGGAAATAGGTGGGCAAGTCGCGAACCAGACCTTCAATACGATGAAAGGCAATATTGCTGAGCGAGCACCGCGTGCTGTGTTTGTAAATCAGTACAGGCTTGTCAAAAGAGTTCCGGTCGATCTCATCAAGCTGGTCTGACCGCGTGAGTGGGATCCAACTCATGAAGCAGGCTTAAAATTCGCTTGGGCAACCGATTCCCCGGTTGCAGGACTGTATAAGTATTGCCAGAAGCAAAATGCCGGCCCAAAAAAGTTTCTGCCGAAGTGCGTTTTTCATCTCAGAATTTTTAACAAAATTAATCATTTTATTCGTGCTGTATCAACGCTAAAACCGCCTGGGTTTGTTGCAAAAATACAGTTAATAATTAACAAATATTATTCCATGTAATATGTAGGTGATTGATTTATTCTGAAAATGGACGGAATTAACAGATCATTGACCTTTCTATGCACCTGGGCTTTTCCCTAGCCCCCACAATCCAATTCAGGCCTTTACGCGCCATCCTTTCCCAAGCCAAGGCAATCCCCTTTAATTTTATTCCGGACAACACCGACACACACTATGCACCTGGCTTATTTCCTTTGGAGATTCCTGTTTTTGCTATTATACCGTTTTGTACTTCCGGATTGCCTGAGAGAGCACCCGGAATTTTCACCCTTCCTGTCCGAAGAGGTCCTTTGCCTGGCAGATGCCGGCCTGATCCGTTATGAAGGAGGAGATACCCTTTGCATGGGCGAAAAGACGGGCCTTTTTACCTTGGAATGGACAGATGGGGATCCCAATTTCCTGAAACCCCGATTTACCGTTTTCCGGATCAATGAGATTGAGGTGGACAACCCGGGTACGGATCAGGCCGAATTCATTGAGATCGCAGGCCCGGCGGATTCATCGCTGTCCGGGATGGTCCTGGTCCTTTTTAATGGCAATGCCGGTTCGCCTCAGAATGCGGCTTACCGGGTCATCGATTTGGACCGTTTCCGTACCGATTCCTGCGGATTCTTTTTGGTGCGCGGACCCTCGGTTGCAGACCCGGATGCTTCCAATCCTTACAACGATACCCTGATCTCCGTCACCGGAGGTTTTCTGCAAAACGGTCCGGATGCGGTGGCTTTGTATAAAAAAGACGCTTATGTCAACGGGACCGGCCCGGTATTGATTGATTTGGTGGATGCAGTGGTTTATCACAACGCGCCGGGCGATCCGGACAGCGATTTGCTCGCTGATCTTGGCCAAGCCCAACAATATGTGGATAAGCAACAGGGTTCCCTTGCCAGATCGCCGGACATATCCGGATTATTTATCAATGATTCAACGACCAGTCCCGGACAAATAAACCTTGAGGGTAAACCCTATGAGTACATTTGGTTGCTTACCAGGTCGGATTCAATCCTGGTTTTGCAAAAAACAGGGGATACGGCTGACCATACTATAAAATTTCAAATATCAGGCCCCGGTACTTACCAGGTTTATGGATTATCGGTCCGGCATGGCCTGTTTACGGGTATGGATATGGACTTAAAAACGATCCAGGAAATACGGGATACCCTGCAAAACGGATTTTGCGCCTCCCTTTCTGATCCTTATCCAATCACGGTAAGGCCTGCACTGCAATTCCTTGGAACCCAAACCACCGATTGTTCTTCCTTCGATTCCACGGGTCGTTTCCAGGTCGATATAAAATGGCTGGGTCCGGCATTGTTTCCCATGGCTTGCCCGGATTACGATACTCCGCTCGAAGGAACAAGGTATTCCTCAGGCGATACCCTTTGTTTCCGCACGAGCTGGATCCCGGGAGGGGACAGCCTTTGTTTTGCCTTGATTGACGAAGATTGTAAGGATACGGTCCGGGGGTCGGTAAGCCGGTTCTGTGATTTTTGCGGCATCCTGAAGGCCCCGGAACCCTTATCCCGCCAGGGCTTGTGCACGGATGAATGGTATACGGTAATTCCAACTGGCGGAGGATTGGAACAAGTCAGGCAGGCGACCGGTTTGATTTTTTCAGAATACCTCGAAGGCAGCGGAAATAATAAATGCCTGGAGCTTTTTAATGGCACCTTGGATACCATTGACCTCCTCCAGGAAAACTATGTCCTCGAAATCTATTTCAATGGCCAGGAATATCCTCTCGAAACCATATCCCTGGAAGGACGGATCGATCCCGGCGCTGTTTATACCATATGTCACAATCTTGCGGACAGCATCCCTCTCAGCCGGGCAGATCAGGTTTCCGGTGCACTTGATTTCAACGGTGATGACGCCCTGGTCCTCAAACGGATGGATAAAGTGGCAGATCGGATAGGAAGGGTTGGGGAGGATCCGGGAAGTCAGTGGGGCTCCGGCCTCACTTCGACCCAGGACAATACCCTGATCCGGAATGGATTGATCTACATTGGAGACAGCCTGGTCAGGGATCCTTTTTTTCCGGAGCATGAATGGACTGGATATTTGGCCAACGATTTTGATGACCTTGGCAAACATCAATACACGGCGGTGCAATATGTGGCCGAATCGTATATTTTTTATTCGGATGAAACGGCCTCACCCGGCTCTGTTTTACATATCGGGGATACTTACCGGATCAGGTTGCGCGCAGGCGCCCTGGACACCCTGTACTATGCCGCTCACAGTTTGACCTATGGATGCAGTTCCCTGTCGCTGCCCCTGGTATTATCCGCTTCACCGGACAATATCGTGTGTAAAAGAAAGGTACAGGTCGCTCTCGATCCGTTCACTTGTGTCAAAACTATTTCCTCTGATGAAGTGGTCGAGAACCCGGGCTTTTGCAAATTCTCCATCCGCGTCTCTTATCCGTTCGGTACCAACCGCTGGGCTGAAGGAAATATCCTGGACCGCACCCATGCAGGTCTTCAATTGGTTTACCAGGCTGTCCGGCACGATGGGAACAGCTGCTGGGGCTATCTGCAGGCCTCTGGCCCTGTTTCCAGCCGGCGGACCTGCCTTCAGGATACCATGAATTGTTACGAATGGTATGGAGTCACATGGACTCAGGGAATTCAGTCAGTCCCGTGCACGAAAGATTCCATGATCGTCGTTTCCCAATCCTATGTAGATTCAGGATGCGCTTCCGGTTTTCTGGGTACCTGGTCCCGGAGCACCCTGTTCAAAAATGGCAATATTCAGACCGGAGCCTGCAAAGACATCGTCCACATCGTGAAACCGGTGATGGCAGAGATTGACCCACCGGAATCCCTGACCATTGACTGCGACCTGGTGCGGGGTACCGGCCCGGAGGCTCTGACCCCTGAACAATTAATTGAATTACAGGGATTTGGCATCATTTCATCCACCCGGAGGATTGTCCCCCAAGTATCCGGATACCGGATTTTTCCGGTGCCAGGTCCCGGTTGCGTTTTTATTCCGACTTATTCCGATGTAACCTTCGCGCTATGCGGCAACAGTTTTGTAATACGGAGGCAATGGAACATCCGGGACTGGTGCACGGGAGAGCTTGCCACCCTGATCCAGTACATCACCATCCAGGATAAAAAAGCGCCGCGGCCGGCGCTGAGCAGGCCGGTATTGATGGGAGAGACGGATCCGCACGATTGTATGGGCACCCTTTCCATGATCCGGCCTTTGCGGTTCACCGATTGTTCTGCTCTGCAGACCTGGTTTGAATCTGAATACATCGATCCGGGTCAACCTTGGAAACGGGTGCATTTCCGGTCTGAAAGGATCAGTGACCTTAACCTTCCTGAAGGAAACCATGTCGTGGAATTTTATGCCCTTGATGCCTGCGGCTTCAGCGCAAAAGCGGAGGTGGAGGCCAGCATCTATGACCGGTCTGCACCTGAAGCCGTTTGCAAGTCCGGTTTGACCATGAGTTCGGATCCGGCGACGTGCTGGGCAAGGATTTATGCGGAAGATCTGGATGACGGATCGCGCGACGGTTGTAAAACCAAACTTCATTTTGCTGTCGCTTCCATGGGAGAGATGGACTATTGGAAAAAATATTGGCTTGGGCAATTAAAAGAAAGGCTTGGACCTGTGAGGTTTGAGGTCCTTAAAGACCAGTGCTTTTTGTTGACCGATCATTGGATCAACACCTGGGTTTTCAGGGATTATGCAAACCTGCAAAAACCCGGTACCCACCCCTTGATCTTCCGGGTTTATGAAGCCTCCTCCATCCCGCGGCTGGATCCTCATCTTTTTAATGGCGGGTCCCATCTCTGGTATTGTTACAACGCTTACGCACTTGCCCGGCTGGAAATCAATTGGCTGGCTTCGTCCGGTGCTTCGCCGGATCTGTTCTGGCCCGAGGGTCAATTTTCGGACAGCCTGTTGCAGGTGCTGGAGGACAGCATTTTTCAGGCACCGGGACCCATTTATGAAAAGGCCAGGCCCTTGCCCGTATGTGAAGGCAATCCCAAGATCGGGGCAAGCGGGATGAACGGTTGCCCGGGCGCCTTGTACCAGGATTGTTTCACAGCCGTCACCTTGACGGATAAAATACCGCCCCGGGCAGAGGAACCCGAAGATCTTTGGCTGTTCAACGACGGAGCCGAGACCGGTCGGGCATGTAATAAGAATCACGAAAAACCAAGCTGGAGAACAGGGGATTGCCTGGACCCATTCCATAAACCCCTTGGCCAAGTGGTCTTATCACAAAATGATCAAATAATAAAAGAAGACCCAAGAGGACATCCTTTTGGTTATTACGGCTGCAATCCCAATGACCGGCTGATCCTCGATGAGAATGGCCGGAGGCTGGTACCCTGTGATGACCGGGGGGTACCGGTTTATTGTCCCGAATGGTTGTTACAGGACCGGTTCGACCACATAGGGCCGGATGCTTATGAAAGGTATTTTTACCGACCTGCATATGATCAAGCCTCTCACAAAGTCGGCCGGACTTTCCGGATTTCCGATCCTTGCGGCCTGGACTCCCTGGCAATAAGGAGCTATGACACTTCAAGCATTGACTCCTGCGGCAGTGGTTGGATCACAAGAACCTGGACCCTGGTGGACCCAAGCGGTAATAAAACCTTCGTGGATCAATCTCTGTTCCTCAGACCAAGAAGTGATTTTGAAGTGATTTTTCCTGCGGATACCTTACTCTTCCTGACTCCGCATACTCCATGGGATAGTCCTTCCTTAAAGGCGCCGCTTATCCTGGATCGGGATGTTGAATCCCTGGTTTCTACCTATACCGATGAATGGTTCATAGAGGGCAAGGCCTCGGAAGGTTTGGTCCTGCGTACCTGGACTGTTAAAAATGATTGCATGGCGGATTTCCATCCTCACGCCGGGCCCGGTTCTGAAGAAGTTCTCGTCGACGATCGCCTGGTGGCTGATCCCCTGAAAAGACCCTGCGTGTACCGTTATCTGAAAGACGGGGGAGACGGGGTAATGGTCTATACCCAGGTCATACGGTTAATACAAGATTCGAAGAAAGAACGAGGAGTGTATTTTGATAAAACAGGATTCCCAAAATCTCCGGTCCAATGGGGAGCAGGAAATGCCCTTTTACAAAACCATCCCAATCCTTTCAACCGGCAATCGGTGATCGGGATCAGCCTGGAACGCCAAGCCTGGGGAAGATTAATGATCTTTTCGACTGCCGGCCGTCTATTAAAATGCATTGAAAAGGAATGGGCCGCCGGGCGCCACGAAGTCTGGATTGAACGGAACGACCTTGGGGGAACCGGAGTATTTTATTATTATTTTGAATCCGGATTTTTCAGGGCAGGCAGGAAAATGCTGATCATCGAATAAAAAAAAGGCCCGGTGCAGACCACCGGACCTCTATTTAGTCAATTCAATTCGATTATCGGCGCTAAAATGCGATCCCAATGCTCCCGATCAGGCGGCTTGGGGATTTGGAGAAAGAATATTGATTACCAAAAAATTCGATATGGTCTCCAAAGCGGGACGAATTGCCTTCATACCGGACGTCGAGGTATAGTTTTCCAATGACCAGGGAAGCATTGGCCTGGTAGCCGTATTTAAACTCTTTAAATTTCTGACCGTAGCCATTGATGTCAAACAATTCGGAACCGCTGTTTAAAAAAACATGTCCGACCGGCCCGGCGCCCAACTGAAGGGGCCCCAGTTTGAAACCCAACAACAAGGGAATATCGAGGTATTGATAGTTCTCCCTCTTGACCACATCAAAAGGCTGGCCCGTGATTTCACTGAGTTTAAAATCGGCACTGTTGGAATTGAACATCACTTCCGGTTGTATAAAGAGGCCGGCGAGTTTGATCTGGGCAAACAAACCTGCATGGACCCCGTAATTTGCCTTTGCGACTGCGAGTTTAAAGTCCTGAAAATCGTTTACCCCGGCCACGTCAATGGATCCGGGAGCCAGGTTCACGCTGGATACACCAAATTTAAATCCGGCACGAAATTGTGCGTTCAGGGTAAGGGTCACGAAGACCATGAGACCGATTAATCCGATTATTTTCTTCATCTTGGCAGAGATTTATGAGAGGATAACGACAAAATCGTGCCAACTATATTAAATAAATTTGTAATGTGACGACCATTAACCCCAATTTAATGGGAACCGTTAATGGAATTAAAGGATATGCGCGCAGGGAAGAAACATAAAAAACGCTGGGAAGTGGAGTACGTGGGGAGTTACCCGGGGCACGAAGGGGCCCCGAATGACGGGAAGCCCCTGGTTGCGATCATCGGGCGGTCCAATGTGGGAAAATCCAGCTTCATCAACTGCCTCTGCGGGATGCGGGAACTTGCCCGGACCTCCGCTAAACCCGGCAAGACACAAACCCTCAATTATTACCTGGTGAACCAGGCCTTCTACCTGGTCGATATGCCCGGTTATGGTTATGCGGGCGTTTCCAAAACCACCCGGGCGAATTGGGCGGATTGGTCCAAAAATTTCATCCTGAATGCACCCATGCTGGTCTGCCTCATGATCCTTACGGATTCCAATCTGCCGCCCCAGGATTCCGATGTGCAATTCATCAATTGGTGCGGGGAACAGCAAGTGCCCCTGGTTCTCATCCGGACTAAAACGGATAAGTCTAAAGATGTAAATATCAATACTTTAGAGAAAGAGTTTAAAAATAAATTGTTGGAAACCTGGGAAGAATTACCCGTGATGTACCGGCATTCTTCCATCACCAAGGAAGGCACGGATGCGCTCCGCCTGGCCGTCGAAACGATGTTAAAATAAGCCCGAAATTTGAAGTAGCTTTGCAGGGTTAAATGGAATCGCCGATACAGCCTCAGCCGCATGTCATTGAAGAAATAGAACAGTGGCCGATCTACCGGCTTTATGAGGAACGCGAAAAGCTGGTGGAGGAGATCAACCAGAGTGCCATCCGCAGCCTGAAATCCAAATACAAAGGAAAACTGGACAAATTGCTGGCCCGGACCATTTACATGGAAAAGGTCCGGATGAGGGAAGACCCCTGGAATGCGGATCCTCAAAGTGAGCCTCTGTTCTGGAGAAAAATTCAGAAATCCCTTCCGGAAAGTTCAGCGGACCCGGAAGACATCGAGAGCCGCAGTGAATACCTTCTCCGCAAAATCATCGAGCGGTATGCGGAAGAAATTGCGGGGGGGTTTAAGAAAAATACTTTTTTGTTTGCCCGTAGAGTCTTGCATTTCTTTTTCAAGCGGCTGCTGAATGCGGCCAGCGCCAAGAACATCTTTTACATTTTCAGGTCCAGGCATAAAATCAATGAAAGGATCAAATTGTTTGGCCCCCTGGAAAAGATCAGGACGCTGTCGACGGATGGCGTATTGGTCATCGTACCGACGCATTCCTCCAATATGGACAGCATCCTTATCGGTTTTGCCCTCGACGAGATTGCCGGCCTTCCCGCTTTTTCCTATGGCGCAGGGCTCAACCTTTACAATTCCGAATTGTTCGGGTATTTTATGAACCGGCTTGGCGCCTACCGGGTCGACCGAAGGAAAAAAAATCCGGTCTACCTTGAAAGCCTGAAAGCGATGTCCAACATATCCCTTCAATGGGGTACCAATACCTTGTTTTTCCCGGGCGGCACCCGTTCCCGGTCCGGTTCGCTGGAGACCCGCCTGAAGCTCGGACTGCTGGGCACTGCGGTCGAAGCTCAGCGTGAAATTTTAAAATACGGGCATAGCCGGAAAATTTATGTAGTTCCGCTGGTGCTCAATTATCATTGTGTGCTGGAAGCCCGGTACCTGATCGAGCAACATCTGCGGTCCATAGGTAAAGACGCCTACCTGGGCAGCGGCCGCGACGAATTCAAGAGTTTTAAGAATGTTTTTGTATTCCTTTACCGCTTGTTGTCCAAAAGTTCCGAAATCGCCCTTTCGTTTGGTGAACCCATGGATGTGATCGGAAACCCGGTGAATGACCAGGGCATCAGCCTGGACCATAAAGGCCAGCCGATTCGCCTGGAAGACTATTTCACCTCACCGGAAGAAGATGGCGAGGGAGGGGAAGCCCAGCGTGACAATGTTTATACTTCCATCCTGGCTGAGAAAATCGTGGAAAGTTATCACCAGCACAATGTGGTGTTCAGCACCAACCTGGTTTCTTATTGCGCGTTTAAAACCATTGAACATCAAAATCCCAGCCTCGATGTATTTGCGCTTTTGAGACTGGACCTGGATGATGTGGTTTTGGAACCTGCTGTGCTGGAAAACAATATCCTGGAAATTCAGAAGGTCCTGGCCAGGGAAGAAATGAAAGGCAATATCCGGTTGGACCAAACCGCCTTACTGCCTCCTTCGGAATGCATAGCAGACGCCATTAACAAGATCGGGGTCTTCCATTCCATAAAACCTTTAAAATACACTAAAATCGGAAAGATCACTTCGGGCAATCTGAAAGTGCTCTATTTTTACCACAACCGGCTGGACACTTACGAATTCCTTAAAGATTTCTGGAAATAAAGCGTCCCCGGAGGTACCTGCACCCCGGAATGAGCGGGATGAAATGGATGGAAGATGAATTTTATTGTTTTTGACCTTGAGCTTACCTGCTGGGAAGGCGACCCTGCCGGCCGGATGCAGGAAATCATCGAAATCGGCGCTTATAAAGTGGACCCCTGGAGACATACCAAAAGCAAGTTTAACCGATTCATCAAGCCGAAACTCTACCCGGTCCTTTCTCCCTTCTGCGTACAACTCACCACCATCACGCAGGCCCAGATTGACCAGGCAAAAAACTTCAAAGAAGTGATCCGGGAGTTTATGGAATGGGCCGAATTGGACATCGAGCCCCATCATTTCATCGCCTGGGGGGACAAGGACCAGGAATACCTGATCGAAAATTGCAGGCTCCATGGATTGGACTACGATTGGACCAAACCCTATACGGACCTGAAAAAACAATACCAAAACGTCAAAAAACTTTATGAACCCCGCGGGCTCAAAAACGCCACCGAATCCGAAGGGCTTGATTTTGATGGGACCCAGCACCGCGCCATCGACGATGCCTTTAATCTATGCAGGATCTTCCTCAAATATTTTGATGAATGGAACCTGCACAAGGGAGGGTAGGGGTTACCCCAGGGCAGTTTTGACATAAATCCTGCATTCATAAGAGCGTAAAAAACAGCCAGGATCCGGATTGTCCTGCGGGGATCCGGCATTCTAATAAATGATTTTTTAGGGACAGCAGCCGTTCCCATTTTCAAATAAATCACGGACTATTTGTATATTCAAAATTATATTACCCGACTATGAACAAAATTGCACTCTTCCAGGTCTTGATCCTGTTCCTGGGCTTGATCCATTTCCCCCTTTATGCTCAGCCCGGAGGAAATACCGGCACTTTGAAAATCAAATTAAGACTTCCTTCAGATCTGTATTTCGAGATGGCCCCTTACCGGAGAAAACAGAACCGGATCGTTTTTAATGTGGATGCCCTTATGGAAGGCCTGGCCATCATCACCAGCGACAACCAAACTTCTTCCATCTTTCGCCAAGCCGGGATGATTGACACGATGCAAAAGAGGAAGACCGGATATTTGATTGCATCGCCGACCTGCGATTCAATAGTTATTCAGGATATTCAGGATACTTCCATTTATTATTTTGGCAAGGGTGGGGGAGAAGATCTCGCAAACAACGTTCATGCAGCAGAGGTAAAGATATACTTTTCGGAGGATGCCGATCCTTCCATAAAACGGGTTCGAATAAAGGACCGCGTTAAGTTTGGAGTGGAGGCAAATAAAGTCCGAAGTTTAAAAGGGGACCCTTCGGATTTAACGGAACCACCGGAGCATGGATTTATAAAGATTGAGCCCTCCGGATCAAAGAAGGTGACCTTATTTATTGATGAGGAGCCCCGGCGGGGAAATGTCCTGGTGAGCATATTCAATGCAAATAATGGCAGATTGCTGGCCACCCTGGATCCTAAAAAACAAGGCCAGAGGTTTACCACAAAGAACAAGGTCTATGTATTTCCCCTGATCAGGCCCTATGTCATTTCGACAGGGACTGGGACCAAGATCACCTTTCAGGTCGGCGATCCCAAGGTAAACGGCTCGGTATCCGCTTCTGAGGAATGAACAGGGGTCATTCAAAGCTATACCGGGCCGGCACCATGCTCCATGTTATTCAGCAAAAGAAAAATATCTTCCATGTTTAAGTATATCTTATTGATTCTGCCTTTCATTTACCATTTATCCACTTCCGTATATGCCCAGCCTGGCGTCACCAATGTAAATCTGCAAATACCGGACAGTCTATATTTCAGCAGAAGCCCCGGCAACAATAAGGGTGTGCGTTTTGATGCCGATATCGTACTTCCCGCGATCCATGTCTTCGCCTCGGACAATGTCCGGAGCGTGAAACTCGTACCATCCCAGGCCCAGACCATGGGATTGAGACGCAAATCATTTTTACTGGCCATCCCCTTGTTATATACCATAAGTTTGCAAGCCACCACGCGGTCCTACCATTTCGGGGAAAACGGCGGGGAGGACAAAATGGACAATGCCCTGGTCGCGGTATCTTATGAAGGCAAGCCGGCAAGCCCGGAATTCAATTCCGCCCATCCCCCGGTATTGCTCAAATTGGAAGATGCTGCTATCTTAAACATCAACCACACCTTTCCCGGAACGGGGTCGACCGCAAGCAAAACATACCTTAAAGTAGATGCATCGAATGCCCAAACAGCCACCATTTCCATAAACCGGGAAGTCCGGAGAGGAAAAGTCATGGTGTGCATATTTAATGCCAGCAACGGGAAATTAATCGGCATGCTTAATCCAAAAAGGAATGGGGTGGAATCCTTTACTGCCAGGCGGGAAGTTTGGGTCGTCCCCATCATCAAACCTGATCGGTCCAGGCCCTCCGGATCGGCGGTGGATCAAATTAATTTTGAAGTCGGCGACCCGGTCGTCAACGGTTCGGTCAGGGTGTCCGAGGAATAGGAATTCCCGGGCAAAAGG
>JAKQHS010000102.1 GCA_029557915.1 Bacteroidota bacterium
TTTCCAGGATCAATGCGGTATATGTCAATGAAAACTCGATCCAGTTCCAACTCGTGGCCAACAACGACACCCTTCTTTTTATGGACCCCGACCATGATCCGTATATCAACGGAAATGTCGTACAAATGCTGGAGCAGAATCCAAAGGTTTTGAATGACCGGATCGGGCTGAACAATTACGATGTCGGCCATGTATTCGGGACCAATGCAGGAGGCGTGGCCCTGCTCGGTACCGCCTGCGGCGCCAATAAAGGAGCCGGAGTGAGCAGCACCTTCGGCATCTATTCCGGGACCCGGTTTTATCATATCCCCTGCCATGAACTGGGCCATCAATTCAGCGCCACCCATACTTTTAATTTTTGTGACAACGAAAATGAAAGCACCTCCAGCGCTTTTGAGCCCGGGAGCGGCTCCACCCTCATGAGTTATGCCGGGGCCAGCGATTGCGGTACCAATTATGTGCAGGGCATCTCAGACCCCTATTTTCACGGGTATTCCCTGGAACAGATCAAAACCTATTCGCGTGCTGGGATTGGTTCCCTCTGCGGAACGCTTACGGACACCCCAAATGATGAACCGATGGCCTTGGCTATAAGCCCGGGCAACATTACGATCCCGGTGCTTACGCCTTTCGAACTGGAAGGCACTGGCATTGACGACTCCGAAACGATCACCTATACCTGGGAGGAAATGGACCTCGGCCAGAAAAGCCCCCTCGGCATGCCTTCCGGTACAGCGCCTTTGTTCAGGTCAGTGCCTCCCGGCAATTCCGGCACCCGCATTTTCCCCAGGATCGGAGCCATCCTGTCCAATACCCAGGAAAGCACGGAAATCCTGCCTTCCACCAGCAGGCCTTTGAAATTCAGGCTGACCGTAAGAGACAATGATCCCCTCGCCGGAGGGGTAGATTGGACAGAGCTCACCTTGCAGAGCGATGCGGGTTCAGGCCCGTTCAAGGTCACCGCATTCAATACCCCGGATACCTTTTCAAAAGGAGGAATGATTTATCTCACCTGGGACGTAAAAAACACGGACCGGGCGCCGGTAGACTGCCAATGGGTGGATATTTGGTTATCCGAAGATGGCGGAATGAATTTCAATCTGCCCTTAAAATTAAAAACGCCGAACGATGGCGGCGAATGGATCCGGCTTCCCGACCATCCGGTCACCAAAGGAAGAATAAAAATCAAGGCCGTTCAGCATGTTTTTTTTGATGTCAACGACGCGGACCTGGTCATCCGAAATGATTACCCACAGAGGCTGGAAATCGGCTTTGTTCCGGATATCCAAACCCTCTGCGCCGGGGACAAAGGGGAATACCAAGTCATATCCTCCCCTTCTTCATCCGGTGATTCCCTCCTGATTCAAATATCCAATCCGTTTCAACCTTTTTTCACCATCGCCCCTTCCAAATCCCTGATTGGACCGCTGGACACCATCAGCCTGGAGGTATCTGTGGATCCCGCCGCACCACCTGGCCAATACTTCATCCCTGTGATAGCCACCGGCGCCGATACCCTTTCCCTAGACTTTACCTTGCGAATCGTTTCCGCAAACATTGTCCCGATCTATCCCAAAGACAACGAAGACCAGGTGCCGGTCCTGCCGGTCTTCCGTTGGGACAAACTGCCCGCACCGGACGATTATAAGATCGAATTATCCCTTGATCCCGGTTTCAGAAGCCTGGTATGGTCCCGGCTGGTCACCGGAGATACCTCGGCCGTACCTGAAACGGAACTGGAAAGCAATCAAATCTATTTTTGGAGGATCCTCCCGCTGCAATCCTGTTCCAGCGCGAGACTGCCTTTTTCCGTCTTTCATACCCTCTCCCTGGCTTGTAAAACATACTCTTCCGGGGACACCCCCAGGCTGATCTCAGCCACCGGAACCCCTTCCGTGACTTCAAACATCCTGGTCGGGGATCAGATCCAGTTGAAACAGGTCCGGATCCCAAATCTTGCCGGGACCCATGAATTTGTTGGCGATCTTTCCCTCTGGCTCAAAGCCCCATCCGGCGACTCGATCATCCTTTGGGCAAGGCAATGCAACAACCTGAGCAATTTCAACCTCAGTCTCGACGACCTTGCCCCGGTCGGTATCACCTGCCCACTGACTGACCGTAAGGCTCACCGGCCGCAGGATTCCCTGACTAAACTGACCCGCTCCAATACCATGGGAACATGGACCCTTCGCGTGCGGGACTTCAATAATGGGGCGGGAGGCAGCCTTGATAGCTGGTCCCTGGAATTGTGTGGGTCGATTCCATTCAGTTCAGGGCCCATTGCCACGACCAACCTGCCCCTGGACCTATTTGAACTGAGGTCCGCGATGCTCAGCACTTCCAGGCTGAACTTCACCGATCCCGATTCAGATCCTCTAAACATCAGGATCATGTTGTTGCAAGACCCTGAACTGGGTAGTTTGCTGAAAGGGCAGGATACCCTCCGCGCAGGGGATGTTTTCACACTGGCCGATCTCCAGGCCGGGCTGGTCACCTATTCAGCAGGCCTGGTACTTGCAGACACCACTGAACTGATTTCCCTGATCGCTTTTGATGAAAAAAACAATTGGTCGGGCAGGTTCGAATTTAAAATTAACCTCCTCAATGATGTGAGCATCCCGACCCGGGAGGAATCCCCGGAATCCCCCTTCCGCCTTTTTCCCAATCCGACCACCGGCAATATTTACCTTGAAAACCTGGGGCCACTACAAGCCCGCTATCGGTGGTTTGATCCGGCCGGCAGGTTGATCCGGTCCGGAATGATTCCGGGAAACAGTAAGATACTGCTCCAGACGGACAGCCCCTTTACTTCCGTATCCTTCATCCAGCTCCTGCAGAATAATAAAGTGAGGGTCTTCAAGGTGGTTCACCTGCGATGATCCCGGTCTTGCAATGCCGGGCTGCGGCAGGCCATGCATTTGCATTACATTAAATTAAATCTTATGCTTAATTCCGATATACGTGGTTACTTTTGTGGCCTGATCTGAAGCTCGTGGATACCAAGACCCCTCTGCTGAAAGACGCCTTTGTCTGGCGCAATATCCTGGCCATTTTTTTATTTTTATTTGGCTTGCTTTTGCTTACCGCCTTGTGGATGAAGTGGTACACCCGGCACGGCCAGCATGTCCAATTGGCCGATTTCACCGGTAAATCGCTTCAGGAAGCCACTAAACTCGCCCGCAAACATGATTTTCAACTCATCGCGATGGATTCGGTGTTCAGGGTGGACCGGCCGGGA
>JAKQHS010000107.1 GCA_029557915.1 Bacteroidota bacterium
CAAGAATACCGGCTTGGTGAATTCGGAGGCATCCTGGTGGGTGGTCTTCGATTGGTCAATAACGATCTTCACCGGAGGCAACAGGGCAAAGGGACTGCAGGAACGGATTACAGTCTGGAGATTACAGAAGCCACTTTTGGCCGGGATATCCATTTCAAGACGGATAATGTCGCCTTCTTTGTCGAGAATTTGTTTAAACTGACTCCGAGACTTCAATTTTCGGCGGGATTCAGGGTCGAACACGGTATCAGCAGGATGCGGGGCATCATTGCTTACCTGCCGGAAGAAAAAGTACCTCAGGATATCGACCACCGCTTCCCTTTGTTTGGCCTCAGCGGACAATACCGGCTGAATTCAAATCATCATATTTACGGAGGCTGGTCGCAGGCTTACCGCCCGGTCATTTTTGCCGATATCATCCCTGCAACCCCACTCGACCGGTCTGACCCGGACCTGAAAGATGCTTATGGCCACAATGCGGAATTGGGAATAAAGGGTCAATTTGGATCCAGACTGAAATACGACCTCAGCCTGTTCCGGATTTATTATAAAAACCGGATTGGCACCCATGTCCTGACAGATGATACTGGCTCCACCTATTTCCTCAAAACCAACGTCGGCGATAGCCGGACGCACGGGGTGGAGGCCTTTGCGGAGATAAACCTGGTGGAACAAGCTACTCACAAATTGTCCGTTTTTTCAGCTTCTTCCTATTTCGACGCCAGGTACCTCAATGGCAAATTAAAAGAGGGGAACGAAAACCAATCCCTCAAGGGTAATCGTCTTGAAACGGTGCCTGAATGGATCAGCCGCAACGGAATTCAATTTAACTACAAACTTTTTACCGCCGTCTTTCAGCACAGTTATGTCGCTGAAATCTTCTCCGATGCCGTGAATACCGTCCAGCCCAGCACAAATGGTGCAAAGGGCAAGGTGCCAGCTTATACGATCCTGGACTTGAACATGTCCTACCGGTTCAGCGCCCACTATCTGTTGAAATTTGGGATTAACAATCTGGCCAACCGTCAATACTTTACCAAAAGACCTGCGGGTTATCCGGGCCAGGGGGTCTGGAGTTCTGACGGAAGGAGCCTGGTTGTTTCCTTCGGCATTCGGTTATAGTTCCCTGAATCTTTAATGTAAGTTAGACAGTGGGCAAATGGGCAAGTTCTGCTCGCATCCCGGCCTTGGGCGTCCCTTGATCTGGGCAAGGGGGAGTGTGGGAGGAATTAAAGCGCATGATTCCCCTGGGATTTCCATTCCCGGCTTTCAACCTTTAAGGCCCTGGGATTGTTAATTGCTTCGTATGATTCTGATCGTCCATGGGACCAATCGCCGGGGGAGCCTGAGCAAACCGCTTACAGACTTTGTCACCAAATACCTTAATGAAACCAGCGGGGAAGAAGTAGAAAGTCTCGATCTCGCCGAGATCCCTATCGAAGCCTTTGATTCCGAATCCATGTATCAGGCCGACCGCCATTCCTCCAGGCTGATGGACATCCAAAACCGTTATGTCTTTCCGGCATCAAAAATGGTCTTCATTTCGCAGGAGTACAACGGCAGCATACCCGGTATCCTGAAATTATTTATCGATGCCTGCTCCGTGGCGGATTCAAAAAAAGCTTTTTATCATAAGAAAGCCCTCCTGATTGGGGTTGCTTCAGGCCGGGCGGGGAACCTACGTGGAATGGAACATCTGACCGGGATCCTGATGTATCTCAATATGATCGTATATCCCAACCGCCTTCCGGTTTCCCGGATCGAACACCTGATAGACGAACAATCCATCCTTGCTGACCAGGATACCCGGAATGCCATTACCAGGTTACTGGACCAGTTTATCCGGTTTTGACACCCCATTCCTCCAGGGTGGTGAAGGCGGCGGCCACCACTTTTCCCGTTTCGGTTCTTTTCAGGGAGGCCACCTCATGATCTATATCGTGTTCGAAATACAAGTCAATCTTTTCCTCGATGCAACGGTTCAACAGAAGCTCTTTTTCGGCCAGGGTGACCAGGGGCTGCATATCATAAGCCATGATATAAGGCAGGGCAAGGTGGTGCGCCGAAGGAAATAAATCCGCCGTAAACAAGAGTTTTTTATCCGGTCCCGCATGGATCAAGGGCAGAACCATAGCCCTGGTATGCCCATCAACACGGATAAACTCGATCGATGGAAAGGGAGAATCCCCATCCTGCAAAAAACGGATCCTGTCCTGGGCCAGCAGGGGCATGAAATTTTCCGGCAGGAAGGAAGCCTTTTCCCGGGCATTGGGCTTTACCGCCAGGTCCCATTGTTCTTTATGGGTCCAGTGGGTGGCCGAAGGCAGACTTGCTGCCGGATTCCCGGCCTCATCGTAAAATAAAGCCCCGCCAACATGGTCAAAATGAAGATGCGTGAGGATTACATCGGTAATGGATTCCGGGTCGATCAGGTGGTGATTCAAGGCCGCCTGCAGCGTCCGGAAGCCCCCAGGTTCGTAATAGGAAAAAAATTTTGTATCCTGCTTGTTTCCCATCCCCGTATCGATCAGGATGCGGTGGTGGCGGTCTTCCACATAAAGGCAGCGCATGACCCAGTCGCATAAATTATTGGCGTCGGGCTGCATGAGTTTACTCCAGATCCGTTTAGGCACTACCCCGAACATGGCCCCGCCATCCAGTTTAAAAGTCCCGGCAAGCACTGATTTGAGGACCATCATCAATCGTTGAGAAGGGCCATATGCATGGCGGTGATCGCGGCTTCCGTGCCTTTATTGCCTTCTTTGCCCCCGGCCCGCTCAAGCGCCTGTTGTTGGTCGAGGGTGGTTAAAAGGCCGAATATCACAGGGGTGTTCCTCAGGATATTGAGTTGCATGATGCCTTGGGATACCGCTTGCGAAATATAGACGTCGTGGGGGGTGTCCCCCCTGACTACGCATCCCAGGCAGATGACGGCATCCGGCCTGGACTTTTTAATGATCCTCTTGGCGGCGAATACCAACTCAAAGGAGCCCGGCACCCGGATCACTTCGAGATCCTGTTTTTTTACCTGGTGCCTGACGAAGGTTTTGATGGCGGCTACCTCGAGTTTTTCGGTGATCTCCCTGTTCCAGGCCGTGCTGATGATACAGAACCGGTACCCGGCCATGGACGGCAATTCCGGGAGGGCGGATTCAACAAGATTCGTTCGTTTGCTCATATTGGATTTCCGGATTTGTGGTTCTCCAGGTTTAATTGATTTTGTTCCAGTCCCAGAGTACGATTTGCCAGGATTCGCCATCTGCGTGCCGGTGTTCCCGGATGGGTACAAAACCAACCTTGGAATGTGCATGCAAAGATCGGGTATTCCGGGATGAGATCTCAGTGACACAATAATAATATTTCGACCGGTGTTCCGACATCTTATGATAAAGCGAAGTCATGAGGCCCTGGCCACGGTATTCTTTGGCGACGCAGACCTGGCCGCAAACCAAAAACCCATGGTCCGCCAGGGCCCGCCCCTCAACATGAAGCGAATCCACCAGGTTGAAAAAATCAAACAATTCAGGTACGGAATGGCCATGTTCCCGGGTCATGCAAAGGGCATAGGCCGCCAGCCGCTTGCCATCCAGGGCTACTACCGCCGGTTCCGACCGGCAAATGCTTTTAAGCGTTACCGGGTCGTGTTCCACATATAAAAAACCCTGGGCGGCGCTTTCTTCGGGGCTCAGGAATTTCCGCAGATTCAGGCGTTGCAGGGTTAAAACGTCCTCCAGGATTTCCGGATCCGAGGTAAACGTGAGGGCGACGGATGGAGCAGTCATTGGCTAAAAATAATACCTGGCGAATAAATGGAACTGCTTCCAGGCAGTTGGAATCACTGAGATCAGAAAATGCCGGATTGTGTAATTTTGCCTTCATCTACCATCTGATCACAGCATTTAAATGGGTCCTGTCGGATTGCTGGGCCGCGATATTAATACTGGTCCTGTTGGCCCAGGGTTGCTGCCTAAATAATGGGCCCGGATTGGCAACCGAAGCACTCGATACCCTTTCGCTTGCAACAAAATATTGTGGTTCCTGTCACCGGTTCCCGGAACCAGGCCTTTTGGATAAAAAAACCTGGGAACATAGTCTTTTGCCCAATATGGGATGCCGGCTGGGGATCCGCACGGAAGGGTATAGTCCTTATAAAGGAAAGGATATGCTCGAGCAAAATCTTTTGGAGCAGGCAAATATTTATCCTGCCCTTCCATTGATTCCGGATTCCACCTGGTTTAAAATCAGGGATTATTATATCTCCAATGCGCCGGATACGCTGATCGTCCCCCGGGACTCTTCCGTGGATCTGGAACAATTCGTAGTGTATCCGAAAGGCGCCCTGGTGAGGGTACCCCGGCTAAGTATGCTTGCCGTGGACACCTTTTCGGGCCTGGTGTTCGCCGGATTGGAATCGGGTCAAATCCGGGTTTTGGATTCCTCCTGGGACCTTTCGGACAGCTTCGCGATCGGATCGACTCCAATCCAATTAATCCCCGGGGAAGAAGGGACCCGTATCCTTTCGGTCGGCATCCTCTATCCATCGGAACAGTCTTTCGGTTCCCTGCTCACCCGGAAGGGCGGCAGTTGGCAGGAGGAGATCAACGGATTACATCGTCCGGTCTGGCTCAGCCTGATGGACCTGGACGGAGACGCTGAGTCTGATTATATCATCCATGAGTTTGGGTATGAAACAGGCCGCCTATCCTGGTATCCTTCCTCGCGAAAGGACCCAAAGGCGGTCAGCTTGTTTTCAGGATCAGGCAGTATAAAAAGCGAAGCGGTCGATCTGGATGGGGATAGCCGAAAGGAACTGGTTTGCCTTATCGCCCAGGGAGACGAACAGGTTTCGGCCTGGTTGCCGGTGGCCGGGGGCGCCCCGCGGTACCAAAGGCTTTTGAGCTTTCCTCCGGTATATGGGCTCTGTGATTTGGATCTGATCGATTTTAACGGAGACGGAAGGGTCGATATCCTGATCTCAAACGGGGATAATGCGGATTACAGCCAGGTTCCCAAGCCTTACCACGGGATTCATATATTCTTGAATCAGGGAGGGTTCCGGTTTGAGGAATCCGCATTTATACCTTACCCGGGCGTCCTGCATTGCGAAGCGGCCGATTTTGACCTGGATGGAGATATTGACCTGGCTGCTGTTTCTTTTTTCCCCGGGGATCAGGCCAATCCGCATGCCGCATTCAAATATTTCAGGCAGGAGTCCGATGGAAGCTTTACCCCGCAGCGCTTTCGCGACAGCAACCGGGGCAAATGGATGACGATGGCCAAAGCCGACCTGGACCGGGACGGGGACCAGGATATTGTCCTGGGGTCATTTATTTTGAATACTGATGGGGTGACCGGGACCCGGGAAGAATTGCAAAATTATGCTTTGGTTTACCTGGAGAATAGAGGTAGGAGGTAGGAGGTAAGAGGTTAGAGGTAAGAGGTTAGAGGTAAGAGGTTAGAGGTAGGAGGTGAGAGGACTTGGGAAAATAAAAAGGCAACATATTTTTCAATATGTTGCCCAAAAAGTTGGGTTTACATTTACATCTCAGGTTGAATTTCGATGAAAATAAGAAACGGTTTTACCCGTTTCAAATAAACCCATCCGGTACTGACAACCAGAACTTGTCAGGTTGTATCCAGGCAGTGCGCAAATGCCCAAAGGTATCTGTGCATAACCAAGTTCGATACAAGGGTTTTCTGTCTGGGATGCTAGATATAGACCGGAGACCTACCTTTACTTATAAAGGAAGACCTTGAATCGACAATTAAAGTTATACTAAATTCTTTCGAAAAGACAAGTCATAAGTGTTAAAATTTCAATATTTAATATATGGGAAAAATATATATGAAGCCTTCCGGCCATACGGCCGGGGGTTAATCTGTAGTTTTTCAATAAGAAGGCGGGCAAACTGAAAAATATATTTTATTTTTGCGGGTCATTAGACGGGGTGTAGCGCAGTCCGGTAGCGTATCAGCATGGGGTGCTGGTGGTCGCTGGTTCGAATCCAGTCACCCCGACTAAATTTTTAATGATCTGTGCGGGATGTAGCGCAGCCCGGTAGCGTGCTTCGTTCGGGACGAAGAGGTCGCTGGTTCGAATCCAGTCATCCCGACTGATTATATTTATGTTTTACCGTCCTTCATCAACGGATGCGGCCGGGTATGTTTGAAGGGTGTTTAGCTCAGTTGGTTCAGAGCGCTACTTTGACAGAGTAGAGGTCACTGGTTCGAGCCCAGTAATACCCACTTTTCCTAAATTAAAACATTGTACAAAGCGATAAAACAATATTGCGATTTGCGCAATGTTGAATTACTGGTGGTATCCAAAATGAGGTCCGATGAGGAAATCATGCAGGTGTACCGCGAGGGCCAGAGGCTTTTCGGGGAAAACCGGGTCCAGGACCTGCTTTTAAAAAAAGACCGGCTGCCTGCCGATATCCAATGGCACCTGATCGGGACCCTGCAGCGGAATAAAGTAAAATACATCGCCCCCTTCATCAGCATGATCCAATCCGTGGATGACCTTCCGTTATGGCAGGAGATCCATCGTCAGGCCGTTAAAACAAACCGGGTCATTCCCTGTCTTCTCCAGGTCAAAATAGCCCGGGAAGAATCCAAGGAAGGATTCGACCCGCATGAACTGCACCGGTACCTGGCAGATGGACTCTGGCGTCAATGGAACGGGGTATCCGTCCGGGGACTGATGGGCATGGCCAGCCTGACCCCGGATCAGGAACAATGGAAGCGGGAATTCAGAACCTTGCGTGCGGAGTTTGAATCCATCAGGGATAACTATTTTCAGGGGCCGGAATTCAATATCCTGTCCATGGGTATGTCTGCCGACTATAAAATAGCCATTGAGGAAGGGGCCAACCTGGTAAGGGTAGGCAGTGCGGTTTTTGCTTCCTGATCAATCCCGGATCACCACGAGATATTTGTTTTTCCGGCCATTTTCAAGCAACAACCATTTCCCCCGGATGGGCTGATCGCTAAACAATACTTCGTCCAGTCCGTTTACTTTCACCTTATTTATTGAAATGGCCTGGTTAAGGATAGCCTGGCGGGCCATGGATTTGGATTGGCAAATGGTGGTGGCCCCGGACAGCAGGTCAATCACCGGAAGACCATTGAGGTTTTTCCCTGAAAGGAAATACGAAGGGATTTCTTCCGAGATGTCGCTATACTGGTTGTCCGTGAGCCGGTTCAAAAAGTCTGCGTCCACTTTAGGGTTAAACAACAGGTCGCTGACTTGCATCGCCGCTTCGAAATCCCCATCCGAATGGATCCTGCGGGTGAGTTCTTCCGCCAATTCTTTTTTAACGGTCCTCGGATCCGATGAAATCAGGCTCTCGAGGTGAAGAATGGTTTCCATGTCCTTCAGGGAAAAGGTCCTGAGAAAGCGGGGCAGGTCCTGGTCGTCGGCATTGATCCAGAATTGGTAGAATTTATAGGGGCTGGTCATCTTGGGATCGAGCCAGATATTACCCGATTCCGATTTTCCGAATTTTTTACCGTCCGCCTTCGTCAGCAGCGGGGAAGTGAGGGCATGCACTTCCACGCCATCGGTCGTCCGTCGGATATATTCCGTGCCGGCAGTGATATTTCCCCATTGATCGGATCCTCCCATCTGGAGGGTGCATCCGAACTTTTTCAATAAACAATAATAATCATAGCCCTGAAGCAGCTGGTAGCTGAATTCCGTAAAGGAGATGCCCGTTTCCAGCCTCTTTTGTACGGATTCCTTGGACAGCATATAATTTACCGTCAGGTGTTTGCCCACCTTCCTTAAAAAGTCCAGGACATTCAGTTCTTTATAAAAGTCATAATTGTTCACAAATATGGCTGCATTGGGCCCCTGTTCAAAATCAAGATATTTCAGGAACTGGGATTGCTGGAAAGCCAGGTTCCGGTCCAGTTCTTCTTCGGTCTTCAATTCCCTTTCTTTGTCCTTGCCGGAAGGGTCGCCGATGCGCCCGGTGGCGCCACCCATCAGAACGATGGGTTTGTGCCCATGCAATTGAAAGTGTTTGAGCAGCATGATCTGCACATAATTGCCTATCGTGAGGGAAGGGGCGGTCGGGTCAAATCCGGTATATCCCGTGACCATTCCCCGATCGAGGGCTTCCGGCAGAGCGGGAGTGTAGTCCTGCAGCATGACCCTCCAGCGCAGGGTTTCTATAAAATTCATTTTATTTCCAGATTGAATGAGGCAAAAGTAGGACATTTGCCCCAGATGAATAGCTGGTCCATCGCGCAGCGCCTGATGCACTACCGGTCGGGGAGTTTTGTCCGCTTTATTCTGAAACTGGCTTACCTCAGCACCGCACTGTCCCTCTCCGTGATGATCATCGCCGTCGCGGTCATCTCCGGCTTCAACAAAGAAATTACCAACAAAATTTTTGGCTTTTGGGGGCATATCCAGGTGAACAGCATCCACAGTTCCCAGCTCAACCTCAGTACGCCCATTGTATACGACAGCACCTTTACGCATACCCTCGATACCCTTTCCGGAATCCGGCACTACCAGCGTTTCGCATATATCCCTGCTATCGTCACGGCCGGCGAGGAAATGGAAGGATTGATATTCAAAGGGGTCGACCCCGATTTTGACTGGTCCTTTTTTGAAAAATTTCTCGTCAACGGCAGCATTCATGAACTCAGGGATTCGCTCGACAGGCAGTTATTGATTTCCAAAAGCCTTGCCTCCCGGCTGGATCTGGAGGTGGGAGACCGGTGCCGGCTGCATTTTGTCATCGACCAGGACGTGGTCAGCCGCAACTTCCGCATTACCGGGATTTACAATACGGGCCTCGAAGAGTATGACAATAAGCTGGCGATCGGGGCTTTGGCAGAAATCCGGCAATTGGCCGGTTGGACTGAAAACCAAATCGGAGGATATGAATTGTTCGTTGACCGGCTGGATGAAATCGATGCCCTCTCCGACCAGATCTATGAAAACCATCTGGGCACGGAATTGTATGTGGAAACCATCCGGCAGAAATTCCCAAGTATTTTTGACTGGCTCAACCTGCAATCCACAAATCAATACGTCATCCAGGCTTTGATGTTATTGGTGGCGGTCATCAACCTCGTCACCGTTTTACTCATCCTGATCCTGGAAAGGACCCGCATGATCGGTACCCTCAAAGCCCTGGGCATGCGTACCTGGTCCCTGAAAAAAATCTTCCTTTTCCATGGCATACAAATACTGGTCAGAGGCCTGATCTGGGGAAACGCGATCGGTCTCCTGGTCTGCCTCATTCAGAAATATGCCAAAGTGATCAAACTCAATGAAGCGGACTATTACCTCCGGGTGGCCCCGATACATCTAAACCCCTGGATCCTTTTACTGCTTAATCTGGGTACGATCGCCGTCACGGTCCTGGTTCTCTGGATCCCTTCGGGGCTGGTCAGCCGGATCTCTCCATTGAAAGCCATCGGCTACCGGTAGCATGAAATCACGGAATGCATATGCAGCGCGCCTGAAACGTTTGATCCGTCACATTCTTTTTCCCTGGATGGACCCCTATCTGGCCGCCTTGCTGGCTTATCCTGTCGGTTGGGGCCTTGCCCTCATTCATTATATCGCGGAGTTACCTTTGCTGGTCCTGGATTGCCTGGGGATGCCCGAATTTTTTGGATACCTCCAGGCGAGATTCAAAAAGGACGCTAGGCCGCTCCTAGCCAGGGAATGTGCAGAGGCCACCCCAATTTTCAGCGGCCTGGTTTCTTTGCAAAAAATTAGAATCGATGAAGACAGCAGGGTAGGGACGCATAATGGCAAATATGCCTATGTCAGTTATTATTGCATCAACTGCCTTGGACGACTCAGCATTCCCGTGCTTATGCATGAAATCGTACATGTCCTTCAGTTTGAACAGGCCGGCTCTTCTTACCTCTTCCGTAACCTCATGGCTCATTTGAGCAAAGCCAAATACAACTATGGGGGCGTTAAAAGACTGAGGCAACTGTTGAAAAATCCAAGGAAATTGCACCTTCTCAACTACGAACAAAGGGCGGACATAGTCTCGGACTATTACCTGTTGTTGGATGGGATGCGTCCGGAATGGGGAAGCGCTACGAAGGAGGATTTACCCGTCTACCGGGAGGCCATCCTGGAACTTTTTGGGAAACCAGGCTGAGTTCAGACATCGCAGATTTTCACCCCTTGCTCGAGGCTGTCCAGCGCATCCGGCCGGGCAGGTATAAATTCCTGGGCAACATAACCTTTAAAGCCCGTTTTCAGAATTTCTTTCATGATGACGGGGTAATTCAGTTCCTGGCTTTCATCGATCTCATTTCTTCCCGGAACGCCCCCGGTGTGGTAATGTGAAAAATAGGAGTGATATTTTCTTATGGTGGCGATGATGTCCCCTTCCATGATTTGCATGTGATAGATGTCGTAGAGCAGTTTGAAACGATCCGAACCCAGTTTGTCGCAAAGGGCCACTCCCCAGGCCGTATGGTCACACTGGTAATCCTTGTGGTTGACCTTGCTGTTGAGCAACTCCATCACCAGGGTGACCTTGTGTTTTTCGGCGATGGGGAGCAGGGGACGGAGGCCGGCTGCCGATTGTTCAAGCCCATATTCTTCCCCGATCCCTTCCCGGTTTCCGGAAAAACAGATCAGTTGATCATATCCCGCTTCCGCCACCTTTGGAATCAATTCGCTGTACCGTTTGAACAGTTCTTCATGGTATTGTTTATGGTTGAATCCTTTGTCGAGGCCGATCTCGGCGCCATTGGGCATGGCGCAGTGCAATCCGTGTTTTTTCAGGATATGCCATTCCGCCGGCCCCACCAGTTCGATGGAGGTGATGCCCATTTTTTTGGAGGCAATCGCAAGATCCTCCAGCGGAATATTCCGGTAACACCAGCGGCATACCGAATGGTTGATATTGCCTTTTAATACCAGAGGTCCCCCGGAACCGGATTGGTCTTTAGATCCTGGTCTTACCGGGAGGGTCAGGGGATTCAGGGCCATAAAGGAAGCCCCGGCGCCGAGTTTTTTCAGGGCAGACCTTCTGCTTTTATTTTTCATAGGGACAAGCGTAATTATGATATGCCAATTTACAGGGTTTTTTTCTGTAAACTTAAATATTCAAGCAGGTCGGTAAGTTCCTGGGCGCTCAGGTGTTTATACAAATCAGGGGTCATCAGGGATTGTTTGACCGGGGTGCTTTCACGAATGGTTTTCTTCTCAATGGTCTGCAAATATCCGCCTGGGGTCTTCACCGTCAGGGATTCCGCGGTCTCATTCTGTCTGATGCCGAGGATTATGGAACCGTTGAGCAGGATGACCTGGATTCCTTCATAACCAAAATTGATGGCCCTGCTGGGTTCGGTGATGGAGGTAAGGATGGCCTCCTTTCCATACTTCGACCCAATGTCATCAAGATCGGGACCAAACGAAGTTCCTTTTTGTGCAATCCGGTGACAGGCCGTACAAAGTTGTTCAAATATGTTTTGGCCATTTTCCGGATCAGGGCTGAGGTTTTCAAGGCTGGCCAGGGACCATTCAAGAGATTTGGCAGAAGATTTTGAATATTCCAGGGCCTTATTCCGCACGGGAAGCCGCCAGGCATTGCCAGGCCCCGATATCGCATCTTCGAGAAAATCGTCCGGGATTTCTCCCCGCGCAAGCAGGCTGAGCACATAATCTTCACCTGCCCAGCTTTTGCCCAGGCTCCGGTAAGCCTGTTTTCGGATCCTTTGACTTTGAGCCTCATTTTTCGCGAAGGATTCAAGCAGGGCAAGGGATTCCCGGGTGCCGATCCCTTCAATGGCTTTCAGATTGAAATACAATTGCGGTTCGGCAGATTGCCGGATCTTTTCCTCCAGGTATTTCCAGCCCGACATCTGGATGATGGCCCTGGCCGCCCTTCCCCCGCTGTTGCCCGCCAGGCTGTCACCCATCATGGCAAACAGGCGGTCATTCTGATTCACGGGTTTGAATTTCTCAACCAGGTCAAGATAAGGTCCTCCGGAAAGGCCGGACAGGTATTGGATGAAGGTGGCATTGGCTTTCTTATTTTGTTTAAGAATGGATGGGTCCAGCGCGCGGACGACCAGGTCGGTAATGAGGCTATCCCCCCGCTCTTCCAGGATCTCCATCAATATCTTGTTTTTCAAAGGGGACGGATTAAAATCCAAGGCTCTGAAATAACGCAGCCTGGATTTTAAGGGCACCCCGCCTTCCGTAGCCAATTGTTTCAGCAGGGGCAGGGCCATGCTCGACCTTGACCTCCATACGATATCTCGCTGGGCTTCGGTGGCTATGGGATCCGGATTGTTTTTTAGCCAGGCCGTAAAGATGGGGTCCCAGTTCAGGTCAGCTCCTATACCGAGGGCTTCCAGGTACCAACGATCGGGTACCAGGTATTTTTGGGCCAGCTGGTTCCATGCGGATATCCTCTGAATTGCAGGGAGTTCTCTTAAAGCAATGGCGCATTCCCGCCACACCGAATAGGAATGATCTGTGGTCAGCAATCGTTGAATGGCCTTGCTGGTCGCTTCCGGGCCCAAGCTCCTGGCCATGCGCAGTCCCGCAATGCGGATGTTTTCATCATGGTCAGCCAGGGCAGTATCCACAAATGCCGGGTCTGCGGCAGAAAGGATCCAAAGGGCCCTTGCCCGGAACACTGGGTTGGTATCCCTGGCCAGGGGGAGCAAGGCCTTGATGGCGACCATGCCCTGCCTTCTCCAGTGCAACTGAGCCAGGCTGCGGGTACTCAGGTTTGGACTTTTAAGGTCCGATGGAGCGGTTGGATACCGGCCCCTGCTAAAGGTATCACGGAAATAGCCGGTGTTTTTCGGTGCGATTCGGTATATCCTTCCCCGCGCCTGATCCCCTGCATAATTGCCTCCGACCCCCGGGTCATACCAATCCGCTACAAACACGGAACCATCCGGAGCCACACAGACATCGACCGGACGGAACCAGGTATCCCTGGAATTTTTCATTAGCTCCCGGATGGTTGCAAATTTTCCGGCTCCTTTACCCGATACGGAATAAGCGCGGATGACATGATGCAACGCCTCGGCATGAAGGATCGTGCCTTCCAGGGATGGGATCAACTGACCTTCATACACTGCAATGCCTGCCGGGGATCCGGACCCGGTTTGCAAAAGGTTGGGCACCACCCCCGGGTCATTCTGGTGCCAGTGCCTCAGGGGGATGGAGTCCTCTATATTGGCCCTGTAGGCCTGCCAGCTGGCATTGGTGAGTTCGTCCCGGTAACCATAGTTGCCATATTCGAGAATATAATTTAATCTGGTGCCGCGGTTGCCGTCATCATCGTTGTCCGATTGCCAGATATTGCCAAAGGCATCTACGGCGGATTCATAATTATTCCGGAAATTATGACCGACGACCTCAAACCCGGTGCCATCCAACCTTCCTCTCAGGATCATGCCCTGCCTGAAATGATCCGGGTGAATGGTTTTGCCGGAAAGGGTCATGATGGGTTTGTTGTTTTTATCCGAAATGGTCTTCCCCGCATTGCCCAGGGTGAAATAATACCGTCCATCCGGCCCCAGCGCCAGGGCATGGGCCCCATGGTCGTCCTGAATGCCCTGGATCCCCTGGAACAGGATTTCTTTGAGGTCCGCCCGGTCGTCGAAATTGGTATCCGTAAACTTCCAGATATAAGGGCTTTGGGAAATCAAGACTTCATTGCCCAGGACACAGATCCCTAATGGGGCATTGACCTCACTGCCCTGGTAAAAGACTTTGGAGGAATCGGCATTGCCGTCTCCATCCACATCCTCCAGGATTACAATCCGGTCGCCCTCAAACCGGGTATTTACTCCTGAAAACTGGGGTCTGTAATTATAGGCTTCACAAACATAGACCCTGCCCCGGTGATCGATGTCGATATTGGTTGGGTTGATGAGCATTGGCTCAGAGGCAAAAAGGCTGACCTCCAGGCTATCCATGGTCTCGAGCCCTTTGAGGGCCATACCCGGTTCGTGGATACTGGCGGAATCTGCAGAGGATGCGGCCCCCTGGTCCGAGGCGGGACCGGGCTTACATGCCGTCCACGCGAGGAAGACTGCGACAATGGGCAATAAATATTTCATTTATTCAGGGCGGATTAAAAAGCCTAAAATAAGAAAAACAGGCGGCCTTTAAACGCAGGCCTTTAAATCCGGCACACCCGTCAATGAAAGCTGATGCGATGCAGCCCGGGACCCAGGGACTCGGAAAGAAGGTTTTTAATTTCCTGAAAATGGGACCTGTTCTCCACAAAATTGATACGGTCTATATCCAGCAGGAGGATGGGGAAGGACAGTTCGTTGCGAAAGTATTCCAGGTACATGTTTTGAAGGCCCTGGAGATAATCCTTGGTGATGTTTTGTTCATAAGGCCTGGCCCTTTGAACGATGTGGTCTTTCAGGTTGTCGATGGAGCGGTGGAGAAAAACCATCAGGTCCGGTTTGGGGATCTGGTTTGAAAGCACCTCGAACATATCATGGAAAAGGCGGTACTCCTCTTCCGGAAGGTTGTTTTTAGCAAAAAGCAGGGTCTTGACAAAGGAATAATCGGAAAGGATATACTCATTGAACAGTTCCCGGTGCATGATTTTGTTCTGCAACTGTTTGAACCGTTCGGCCATGAGAAAAAGCTCCATGGGCAGTGCGAACCGCTGGGGTTCCTTGTAAAAATAGGGGAGGAAGGGGTTTTCGGCAAATTCCTCCAGGACGAGTTTGCAATCTATTTCTTCGGCCAGCATTTCGCAGAGGGTGGTTTTTCCCGCCCCGATATTGCCTTCAATGCAGATATACTGGTAAGAGATCAGCTTGCGGTCCGGTGGCGGTATGGTCATGCCCTCCATTTTTTAACTTTAAGGTTGTCCTTGCATTCCATAAGAAGTTCTGCGACCGTTTTTTTCAGGCCCGGATGCACCCAATTTGGGGCGATTTCTGCCAGCGGGACCAGGTTGAAGAGCCTTTCGTGTAAACGGGGATGGGGTATGATCAGTTTTGGGGTCTTTATAATTTCCCTGCCATAAAAGAGGATGTCCAAATCAATGATCCGGGGCTCCCAGATGCCCTGGCGAATCCGCCCCATGAAAGATTCTATCTGAAGCAGGAGCTCCAGGATCCGGCTTGCAGGCCGGGTGGACGCGATACAAACGACCTGGTTAAAATAATCGGGTTGTTCAAGATGGCCCCAGGCCTGGGTCTTGTATATCGAGGAAGACACCTGTATGCCCGCGATCCTGCTTTCAATAAGGTGGCAGGCTTTTTTCAATTGCCGGACCGGCTGATTTAGGTTGCTGCCCAGGGACAGGAAAACTTGTTTTGGAGTGGCCATTGGTGGACCACAAAAATAGACCAAACTCCCGCTTCTCCCATATAAAAACGGGAGAATGTTCAACTTGGGCGGTTCAGTTCAGGCCCAGCCTTTTCAGGTGCGCTTTATGTACCCAATACACAATAAACAGAAAAAGCGCCAACAGGTATATTTGGGCGAAACTCACATATCCGTTGAGCGGATGAAGTACACGCTGAAACATGCCCGGGATATTGCTGAAGAGGATGATGCCAAGCAATACGGGGGTCACAAATTTGATGATGTACTTATAGACCACCGGTACCCGGATGTCCGCACCGCGGGTAATTTCCTCCCAGGCCCTGTCGATGCCAAAAATCCAGGCGAAAAGTACAATTTCCGCGAAGGCGAAAATGACCAGGGAATAGGTACCGGCCCAGTCATCGTATTCGGTAAAGACGCCTTCCTTGTAAAAGATGACGGTAGGCATGCCCATGATGAGGGTGATCAATCCGAAAATCCAGGCGCCCCGGGAAAAAGGGATATTAAATTCATCCTTGAGAAAGCCGATGACCGGGGTTCCCATGGCCAGGGAAGAGGTGACGCCTGCAAAAAACAACAACCCAAACCACATCATTCCTGCAAAAGTGGCCAAAAGGGGCCCCCATTGCTGGAACAGGTAGGGCAGCGTTTTGAAACCAAGGCCATAACCGCCGAGGTTTCGGACGATGTCCGTCATGCCGTCTATCCCCAGGTAACCCACGGCCATCGGGATGATGATCGCACTGCCCAGTACAATTTCCACGAATTCATTCATCCAGCCGGCGGACATGGCATTCAGGGCAGTATCGTCGTCCTTTTTCAGATAAGAGGAAAAACACTGGATGGTTCCCATTCCCACGGCCAGGGTAAAAAATATTTGTCCGGCAGCGGCAATCCAAACGGAGGGTTTCCAGATGCTTGAAAAATCAGGGGTCCATAAATACCGGAGTCCTTCCGTTCCGGCATAAACGGCCCCTTTTTCACCCGGCTGCAGACTCAAGGTCTGAATGGCCAGGAGCATGGCGAAAAGAATTAGGAGGGGCATTCCGATCTTAGCCACTTTTTCGACTCCCCGCTCGAGCCCTCTGGACAGAATGTAGACATTGAGTGCCAGGCACAGGATGTAAAAAACGACCGGTTCGTAAGGAAGACCCAGGGTGGATTGGCCCAGGTCCACATACACATCAAAAAAACTGCTGACCCCCTCCTGGGACATGCCCCTGAAGGTACCGGTGATGGAGTGGAATACATAGGACATGGTCCAGGATTCGATATAACAATAGTAGGCGGCGACGGCGATATTGGTAAAAATCCCGAATACCCCGATGTATTTTACCCAGCGGGCTGCGTGGACCCTTTGGAGGATAAAGGGAACGCTGTGATCGCCCATGGGACGGTTGCGATAAGGGGTTCCGCCAAATCTGCCCATGGACCATTCCACAAACAAAAGCGGTATGCCAATCAGTAGGAAACACACCAGATAAGGGATGATAAAGGCGCCCCCTCCGTTATTGATCGCCTGGACCGGGAATCTCAGGAAATTTCCAAGGCCCACCGCATTGCCAGCCATGGCCAGGACCAGGCCTATCCTGGAACCCCAGCCCGTATCCGACTTGATGGTCTTTCCGGGAATGGATACTACTCTAAAAAAAAAATAAACCGTGGCGATCAAAACGACCAGGCTCACCATGGAATATAATATCGTTGCGGTCAGGTTCATTGAGCTTCGGAGATTAGGCGGTGAAAATATGCAATTGCAGATAGAATACCCAGCCCTGAACCGGAGGGGACCAAAGCAAATGGACACCCCGGGAAATCGGTGGAAATGGGAGTGCGAAAGAGGAAAAGAAAAAAAAGCCGGTAAAAAATACCGGCTCCCCATTGAATTACTAAAACTAAGATTACACCGATTTCTCAGTGCAATACAAAGATAATACATATTACATTATTTCATAATGTGTAATTAATTATTTTTTAAAAAAAAATGAGTTAATATTTATTATAATGTTTATATCAATGATTTACAATTATATATAAATATTTATTTAAAATTATTGTAATCATCGCAAAAAAAAATATTTACATATTTGAATTATATCTAATGTGTTTTATATTTGATACGTGTAAGTTTTGGTTTTAATTGTAAAATTCGTTTTTTTCATGAAAGCCTATGAAAAGTCATAGGCTTTTTGATTTTATACCAATTTTATTGGGGAATAAACCCTGGAATACCCTGTCAAGGGTCCAACCTGTTGATCAAACCATTCTTTTTCTGCAGATCCGGCAACTCCTATTTTCCTGCAATCAATTGATCCTGAAAGGCTTTCAGCTTTTTCCACTTGCCTCTGGCTGCAAGTTTTGCCTGGGCTGGCCAATGGGTGGGATCCGCCAGATTGAATTTATTGCCTGCCTGTTCCAGAATAAGCTGCAAGGTTTTTACCCTTGTGGCCGATAGCGCTTGCCAGGTTCTGATATCTTCTTTCCGAAGCAATGCGGCGATTTTGGGACCGATGCCTTCGATTATTTGCAAATCATCCTGTTTGATCTTCCTGTTGAATACTTCAGAGGCGGCCTCGAAGTCGGCAGGGGTCAGGACGGGAAGTTTCTTTTTCTTAGGCTTCTTTAGCCGGCCGGCATATAATTTTTCCTGGAGTTTTTTAAGTTTTTGCCAATCCCCGGATGCAGCCAGCCTGGCCTGCTCCGGCCAGGTCGTCGGGTCGGCCAGGGTGAAGGAGGTCCCGCCTTTTCCTAGGATGGCCTGGATATCTTCCACTTTTTGCTCTGACAGTGCAGACCAGGATCTCACCTGGTTGCGGCGAAGTAAGTTGGAAATTTTAGGTCCGATTCCTTCGATGATTTTCAGATCATCCGGCTTTATCTTTTTACCCATAAGGGAGGAAACCGCTCTCCAGTCCACACCGGTTGGTTCGGGCCCGGGCTCTTTGGTTTCAGGCTCCGGTTTTCGGACAGGAACTGGAACCGGGCTGGCCAATTTGACTTTCAGTATTTCCCTTTCATTTGAAATATCCTTGATTTCCTGGTTAAAACGGGCTTCAATTCCTGCAATTCGTTCGGCATGTTCTTTTTCAAGGTCTTGCAGCCTTTTTTGCCAGGCCCGGGACTCCTGGTTGTATTTCAGCTGGTATTCCTTTGCCTTTTCGATGTCTTCCTCCAGGTGTGAGTTTTGCCGCTGGCTGTCGGCCAGTTGCAATTGAACGATGTTGAATTTGTCACTGAGCTCTTTAAACCGTTTTTCTGCCTCCCGCAGGGATTCTCCATTCCTGTCGCGTTCCACGAGGGTTTCATTGAGATTATTCTGGACGGTTGCGAGTTCGGACTGAAGGCCGAGAAATCGGTCTTCCCATTCCCCGATGGAGGCCGCTTCGGTCTCTTTGGCCCGGAGATGCTCGTTGAGTTGCTCCTGGGCATGTTGCAGGTCGACCCTGGCATCGTAATATTTCCTTTCCCACTCGGCAATGATGGCTTCCAGGGTGTTTTGATGCTTGAGGGACTGGGAATGTTGCAACTGTGTGGCTTCCAGCGCATCCTGCAGTTCTTTGAACCTCGTTTCCCAGGTGATCAGTGAATTTGCCTGGCTATTGCTGGTCTGCAGGCTGGACGAGAGTTGTTGTTCGGTTTGATGCAGCTCCTTCTGTACGGAATGATATTTTTTTTCCCACTCTGAAATAAGGGTTTCCAGCACACTTTGATTCGTTTTGTTTTCTGCCAATTGAGCCCGGGCGGCATCCAAAGCCTGTTGGGTTGAATTCAACTTTTGTTCCCAGTCCCCCGTTTGTGAAGCCTGATCCTGGTATTGCCGCTTCGAGTGGACCAGTTCCTGCTGGCTCTGCTCCAGTTTTTGCCGGAGTTCGCGCAGGACTTGTTGTTGTTGCTGTACGGATTGTTCATAATTCTCCAATTGCAACTGGCTGGCTTTCAGTTTTTGCTCATATTCTTCCTGCTGCGCTTCGAATTCCTCGCGGGAAATCTTCAGTTCGGCAAGGACTTGTTCTTTTTGAGCAAGTTCCTGCCGGATCGAGTTTAGTTCCTCATTGGCAGAGGCGTAGGCTTTTTCAAAATCCTGCCCGCGCTGAAGTTTTTCAATAAAATCCTGCTGCCGGGTAGTCCATTCGGCATCTTCTTTCAGGCGCTCCTGGCTTGCTGTACGGAGCTGATCCAGTTCGTTTTCCAGCTCGGTGATCCGTCCGGACTGATTATCCTTTTCTTTCAGAAGACTGGCGTGGGCCGCGCTGATATGTTCCGCATCCATGGCGGCTTCCTTCCACCGGGCTTCCCATTCCTGTACCTTTCGGTTGGATTCAACCAGGGCTTTTTCGAGGTCTGACGATTTTTGAGAAAGTTGAGCCAATTGGTTGGGCTCCGATTTCAAGGCGCTGAGTTCCAGCTCCAGTTGATGATGCTGAACCTGGTATTCCTGAAGACGCCGCTCCGTATTTTGTTCTTCATTGCGGACCCTGGCCAGTTCGGATTTAAGTTCAGAGATTTCCTGGAGCAGTTGGTCTGTTTCCCCGGGTTTTGGGGTAGTTTCCTCTTTAGTGGCCTGTTGTTGAGCCAAGAGGCCCAGTTCCTGTTCTTTACTGGCAAGCAAATCTTGGAAATGCGCCGTGGTTTCCTTGTTTTTTTGCTGGGCGTCTGTGAGCGCCTCGGACAGTTCCCGGATTTGTTTGTCCCGGTTTTCCAATTCATCCCTGAGGTTACTGATGGTATCCTCCTGAAGCTTGTGATCGGAGGCTTGCTGGTTTAACCGGTTGGCGAGTTGACTGATTTCTTGCTCCAGCCGGTCTGTGGCCGATACAGATTGGGACAGATCGGCTTCTGCCTGTTTCCAACGGGCCTGGCTTTCATCGGCCTTTTTCGAGGCGAGCTGCAATTGGTTTTCGACCGAGGCTAAGGAGGAAAGGAGCCCTTTGCGTTCAGCGGTGAGGGCATTGCTTTTTTCCTCTGCAGCCTTGAGGCTTTCTTCAAAACGGTTTTGCAGTGAGCTTAGTTCGGAAGGGGAGACATATTCTTTAAATTGGTTGGTGAGGGTGTCGATTTCATTCTGAAGGGATGAGAGGTTATGCTGGAAACCTGCTCTTTCGGAGGCCCAATGGTCCTGGCTGGCTTTTGACATACGGATCTCCTCATCCTGCATTTTGATCCTTTCCCTCAGGGACCGGATCTGATCTTCATATTCCTTTTTGTCGACGGGATCTTTTTTCTGACCGAACCACCGGTTCCACAAATACCCAAGGAGCCAGGCGATGCCCAAGGCCAGGAGGATCTCTCCGGTATGGGTCAAACAGGTCTTCCAAAACATAAGCGGTATTTTTTATAGTTTCTGAATGATTTCAATTTCGGTCCGCCGGTTCAGGCGGCGGCCTTCCTCCGTATCGTTGCCGGCAATCGGGTCCGATTCTCCTTTGGAAAAGATCCGGATGCGGGAAGCTTCGATGCCCTTTCCGACCAGGAAGTTTTTGACGCTTCCGGCCCTTGCCAATCCCAGCCTGGTATTTAGTTTTTCCGGTCCTTGGTCATCGGTATGTCCGGTGATTTCAAAAACCGATCGCGCATTCCGGTGTTCGTTGGCTAAGTTTGAAAGATAAGTTTCAATTTCAGGGTCTTTAATCCTCTGGTTGGAATTGGATTGGAAATAAATCAGGATCTTTCCTTCGGTTTCAACAATTTTTCCGGGAGCGGGCTTTATGTTCCATGATGAGGCTCTGAACGGATAAAGATCCATGCCTTCGCGCTTGTCGATGCGGAGACTGGTCCTGCTAATCCTCGGGCGGATGGAATCCGGAAACAAAAAGCTCAGGGCGGCGGCCCTGGCCAAGCCCAGGTTGGCAAATCCGGTGGGGTTGGGTTCTTCATCCAGAAAATGACCCTCTATTTCAAGGACCTTTGCCGGGGCCATGGCCAGGATAAGGGAATCCCGGAAGGCCGGCCATCCGGGCTGGATGAGGGCGATGCTGTCCCCGTGATTAAAAAGCACCACTCCCTGTTCCTGGGCGGGGGCGGCAATCACCGGTACTTCCTTCCGGGCGCACAGGCAGGTAGTACATATTTTACAGGTGTACCACCACCACCAGAAAGCCAGCCAGAGGAATGTTGCCAGCAGGATTAATGTTTTTCGCATGATGTCCTTATATCTTCATCCCTTTTTTAATTATAAACTAATATCAGGAGAATTTGTTAATATTTCCCAATTAAAGTCATGAGCGCTTATCCCCATTCGATATTCTGGTTTAGGAGGGACCTGAGACTGAATGACAATCACGCCCTGTACCAGGCATTGAGTCAAAGCGACCAGGTCCTGCCTGTTTTTATCTTCGATACACATATCCTGAAGGATCTCCGCGATCCTCAGGATAAAAGAGTGCAATTTATATACCAAGAACTTTGCGGCATCAACAAAAAGCTGGAGAAAAGGGCTTGTGCCGTCCGATTATATTTTGGGGAGCCGGTAAAAATCCTGGAAAAACTGTGTACGCAGTTCCACATTCATGCCGTTTTTGCCAATGAAGATTATGAGCCGTACGGACGGACAAGGGACCGGGACGTGGCCGGCATGCTGAACAAAAAAAAGATTCCCTTCCATCTTTTCCAGGACCATGTGATCTGCAGGCCGGATGAAATCCTGAAGCACGACGGCAAACCCTATACGATTTACACGCCCTACATGAACAAATGGAGAGAAGGGGTGGGGAGTAAAACCATAGCCTCCTATCCAAGTGAAAAATTATTAAATAAGGTTACCCCTGGAATTCAAACCCCGACTTTGTCCCTGGAGGCCATCGGATTCCAAAGCATTGATTGCAGATACCCGGACCGCAGGATATCGGGCGAACGGTTGCGGTCCTATGCCAGGACCCGGGACCGGATTCCGGACGAATCCGGCACCAGCCACCTCGGCATACATCTTCGGTTCGGGACCATCAGTATACGGGAACTGTTCCAGCAGGCCTTGAGTTTCCGGGCGGAAGTTTTTATCAATGAATTGATCTGGAGAGAATTTTTTATCCAGATCCTTTTTCACTTTCCCCGGGTGGTCCATTCCTCCTTTAAACCTCAATATGAGGGCATTCCCTGGCGCAATGATCCCGGCGATTTCAAATTGTGGTGCCAGGGTCAGACCGGTTATGCCCTGGTCGATGCCGGGATGAAACATTTGAATAAGACCGGACAGATGCACAACCGGGTCAGAATGCTGGTCGCCAGTTTTCTGTGTAAACACCTCCTGATCGACTGGCGTTGGGGAGAAGCTTATTTTGCGGAAAAGTTGCTGGATTACGAATTGGCATCCAACAACGGGAATTGGCAGTGGGCGGCAGGTTCCGGATGCGATGCCGCTCCTTATTTCAGAATTTTTAATCCGGAAGAACAAAGAAAAAAATTCGACCCTCAGTCCGCTTATGTCCTGAAATGGGCGCCTGAATACGGGGAATTCAACCAGCCGGTCCCTATGGTGGACCACCGTTTTGCACGCGAAAGAGCCTTGATGGTTTATAAAAGAACCTTGGAAGAATCCAGGCAGGGGCTAAAATAACAAAGTGGCCACGCTCCTTGAGGTGACCACCTTGCTTGAACCAACTTATGTACCAAAATGCTTCTTTAACTTTCCCTCCTGTTGGGAAATGGATTATATCTATTTATTATCCCCGGCACACCGGGGTTAAAGGGCCATTTTATTTGTAATGTTTCAATGCATTGGTTTCTCTTTCGTGCCTTTGCATTATGTATCTTTAACACCGCCTTAACTGCGTTTATTGCGAACCAGGTAAATTTTTTTATAATTTTTTTACACTCCTGGTCCTTCAATAGATCCAGCAATCCATTGTTTGCAGATTTTCAATTAGTTACAAAGGGTTCCAAGCCGTCCGGCCATCTATTTTTTAAAATCGGAGCCTTCCCCAACCATTGAGGCAGGCCGGAGAAGGAAGGCGAATATCAATTGCTTTTCTGTTCCGGCTGCATGGTAATGGTAATCTTATTCCCTTCATTCAGGTAATGGTTCATGGCGTCACGGATCGAAGCGGCATCCAGTGTTTTGAGCTTTTCTTCCAGGGATTCAAGAAGCATATTCGCCGGATTGACCCGGTATTGTTTTGAACCCTGCAGCTGGGTCATCCAGAACCTGTTTTCTTTTAGTTGCCTGATCCTTGTCTGGCGCTGGGTTTCGGACACTTTCTGAAGGTCCTTGTCCTCCGCCCCGATCTCCCGGGCCTTATTGAGTACATCCTGAGCGGCCTGGATCAGTTCAGAGGTCCGGGGAGGGTCGCAGTTGAAAGAAATGGTGATGGTGTATTTTGGACTTGGTTCCAGGGCGGAGCCGCCATTCACGGACACCCCATATACTCCCCCTTTGTCTTCCCGGAGTGCTTCCCGGAGTTTGATCCGCAGAACATCCAGGGCGGAGCTTAGTTTAAACCGGTTGAGGTCGTTCCATTCAAAATCGCCGTGGTAAGTGATGTCCACATAAGTCTTTGGCGCTTCACCCCTGGAAAAGTTCTTGGTTACCACCCCGGCCGGTTTGAGGATTTTGAGGTCTTTCCAGGTCTCCTTGCGGCTGGTGGAAGGCAAGTTGCCCAGGTATTCCCTTGCAAGCATACGGATATGGTTTTCCTCAAAATTTCCAACAAACAAAAAGGTGAAATCACTGGCATCTCCAAAACGTTCCTGGTAGATGCGGAAGGCATTTTCGAAATTCAATTTTTCCAACGCTTCCACGGTGGGGAATTGCTGGCGCGGATGATTTTGCGTTTTGATCCGGTTGCTCTCAATCATAAAATAAAACTGGGGATTGGCCTCAATGTTTTTGAGGAAGGCTTTTTGTTTATCGATAAAGGTCTTAAAAGCTTCCAGGTCTTTTCGCGGTTCTGTAAAGTAAAGGTAGATGAGTTGAAACATCAGCTCTAAGTCTTCCGGGGAGGCGTTCCCGTTCAAGCCTTCATACAATTCCCGGATATAAGGCGAAACGCTTACAATTTTTCCGGTCAGCCTTTTCTGCAATTGTACCTGGTCCAGTTTACCGAGTCCGGAATTGTTGATCAACTCGGAGGCAAGGCTCGCATCCACATCTTCCTCCTCCCGGTAGAGGGAGGTTCCTCCGGGGCTGTAAGCGGCCATGAGGATTTCATCGTTCTTAAAGTCCGTCTTTTTCAGGATGACGGTGACGCCGTTTTTAAGGATAAACTCGGTCGTGCCCAGTTTTTCATCCTTTTTTTCCGAAATGATTTCCACTGCGGTAAAATCCCTGCTGATCAGGGGCTCATCGCTGACCTGGTCTTCATAGGGCCCTATTTCCATGCCTTTTATTTCGGTTGCCATTTTGAGGATGGTTTCTTCGGTGGGGTAGGAGAGGCTTGGTTTGTCCGGGCCGGTAATGATGATCACTCTTCCCTCGTCCCGGATCCATTTTTTAGGCAACAGATTTATTTCCAGCAGATCAATCGTCGGCAATAGTTTCTTTGCCAGTTCAAGTTCTTGTTCCGGGCTCAACAGGATATTGCCTTCCAGGAAATGGCCGACCAATGTCGAAGCAATAGCCCCGGATTCGGTTTTGTCTTTTTCTTTTACGGCGGACTCCATACGGCGCATCAAGTCTTCCTTTTGCCTTTCAAATTCCGTGGAGGTAAAACCATGCCTGAAAGCCCTTTCATTTTCAATCATGACCGCCTGAAGGCCGGTAAGCGCCTGTCCTTCCGGTGTGCTCACCGAGGAAGAATAGGCATTGAGATTGGCCAGAAAATCGCCAAATCCGGCACCGGCATAATTGAAGGGCGGATTGGGTTTCTGGGCGAGTTCATCGAGACGCACATTGAGCATACCGTTGTATAAATTGGCCAGGAGGCCGTTTCTGTAATCCTGAATCGATGCCGGTGTTTTTTTGGTATGCTTGTAGTAGACCTGGGCCTGGGTGAAGGCTGCTTCCTTGTCCGTGGCGACGATCACTTTCGTCTCCGGGTGCATGGGTACTTCGATGTGTTCCCTTTTCCGCGCACTGGCGGGTGATGCGGGTATTTTAGAAAACCGGTTCCTGAGTTCGGTTTCCATCTTATCCGGATCCAGGTCGCCGATGGCCATCACGGCCATGAGTTCGGGCCGGTACCAATCCTTGTAAAACCGTTTCACGGCTTCATAGGAAGCCTTTTCTATAATTTCGGGTTTGCCTATAGGCAGGCGGTTGGCGTAATGGGACTGGTAGAGGATGACCGGTAATACTTTCTGCATGATCCTTTGTTCCCCGCTGAGGCTGGTCCGCCATTCCGAAACCACCACGCCCCTTTCTTTGTCGATTTCCACCGGGTCGAAAGCGACCCCGCTGGCCCAGTCTTCCATGACCAGGAGCCCTTTTTCAAGTTTATCCGCTTCATCCGAGCGGGCCTGAAGCATATAAACGGTTTCATCAAAGCTGGTATAGGCATTGAGGTCGGGACCGAAGCGGGTGCCTACCGATTCCAGGTAATCCACCAGTTCCTGCTTTTTAAAATTTTTACTGCCGTTGAAGGCCATGTGTTCGACGAAGTGGGCCAGTCCCAACTGATCTTCGTCCTCCAGGATGGAACCGGCCTTGACGGCAAGCCTCAATTCCACCCTTTGTTCGGGTTTGGCGTTTTTCTTTATATAATAGGTCATCCCGTTGGGCAGGACCCCAATCCGGACAGAGGGGTCCAGTGGAATTTTTGCACCCAGATCAATTCCGACTTCGGAAGGGGCTTCCAAAGCGGGTGTAACCGGCTGGGCAGGAGTGGGCGTGGACTGGCTAACCTGGGAGGGGGGTGCGGTGGCCACCCGGGACGCGGTTTTGGGCTGGCATGCGGTGAGCAGGATGAGGAGGCCTGACCAAAGCAGGCTTGAGATGGTTTTCATAGTCTGGAATTTATTAATTTAAAAAGTATTTCGCTTATCCCTGGAATCCCCTCATGTTCTGCATCTGCTTCATCATCGTGCCCATGCCTTTACCGGTGCTCAGTTGCTGCATCATTTGTTTCATCTGGTCAAACTGCTTGATGAAGGCGGTGATTTCATGAACCGATTGGCCACAACCTCGGGCAATGCGGTTTTTGCGGTTCATGTTCAGCAATTCGGGATTGGCTCGCTCAGTTGGGGTCATGGACTGGATGATCGATTCCACTTTCTTAAAAGCGCTGTCGTTGATGTCCACATCTTTCAGCGCTTTTCCCATGCCGGGCATCATCGATACCAGGTTTTTCAGGTCCCCCATTTTTTTAATCTGGTTGATCTGGGACAGAAAATCATTAAAGTCAAATTTATTTTTCCTGATTTTCTTTTCAAGCGCTTTAGCTTCCTTTTCGTCAAACTGTTCCTGTGCTTTTTCCACAAGACTGACGATGTCACCCATTCCAAGGATGCGCTGGGCCATGCGGTCCGGGTAAAATACATCCAGGGTATCCAGTTTTTCACCCATGGAAATAAACTTGATGGGTTTTCCCACCGTGTATTTTATGGACAGGGCTGCCCCCCCACGGGTGTCCCCGTCGAGTTTGGTGAGGACCACACCGTCATAATTAATCGCCTCGTGAAAGGCGGCCGCCGTCGTGACGGCATCCTGTCCGATCATGGAGTCCACCACGAAGAGGGATTCAGTAGGATGGATTGCCTCTTTGATCTCACGGATTTCGGTCATCATTGCATCATCCAGCGTGGTCCGTCCGGCGGTATCCACGATGACCACGTCATGGTGGTTTTGTCTGGCAAATGCCAGGGCTTTATGGGCTATCTCAAGAGGATTCTTATTATCGGGTTCCTTGAATACAGCCACATTGATCTGTTCCCCGAGGGTGCTCAACTGGTCAATGGCGGCCGGACGGTAAACGTCGCAGGCCACGAGCAGGGGTTTCTTACCTTTTTTGGTTTTGAGATAATTGGCCAGTTTGGCGGAAAAGGTGGTTTTACCGCTGCCCTGGAGGCCTGCAACCAGGACGATGCCGGGTTCCCCTTTTAAATTGATGCCGGCGCTCTGACCTCCCATGAGTTCGGTCAGCTCGTCAAATACGATTTTAATCATCAATTCACCGGGTTTCACGGCTTTCAGCACGTTCTCCGTACCCAGGGCTTTGTCCTTAACCTTGTCCGTGAATTCCTTGGCGATTTTATAATTGACGTCTGCTCCCACGAGGGCCCGGCGGATTTCCTTGATGGCCTCGGCAATATTGAGTTCGGTGAGTTTGTTTTCCCCTCTCAGGAATTTAAAGGCATTATCCAGGTTGTCGTGAATGGATTCAAACATAAGGGCAGTAAGGATTTACAATATGATCGGCAAAAATAGGCGAAATCTCCGAGCCCGTTTTCCCCCTTTCGACCCAATGTCTGTAAATGAGGACTGCATATTACCTTTATAAGACAATCGTTTTAATATGAGGATCCACATTTATATTGGAATCAGCCTTTTCCTGGCCGTAGGGATGGCTTGTAAAAATGAAACCCCGGTCCAAACCGGGCAGAACATAAACGGGGCATTTAACGTGGAAGGGTCGGACCCGGAAGCCATTTGGGTAGCGGAAGACGCGATTGCCGCCTCCGGCGGAGCGGAAGCCTGGGCGGACACCCGGTACATCAAATGGAATTTTTTCGGCAGGAGATGGCTTCTTTGGGATAAAAAGGATGGGAAGGTCAGGATTGAAAATACCGGCAACGATACCAAATTGATCCTGGACCTCAATACCCGGCAGGGTAAAGTCTTTAAAGACGGCCGGGAATGGGAGGACCCGGACACGCTGAAAAAATACCTCGACAACGCTTATCGCATCTGGATCAACGATTCCTATTGGCTCGCCATGCCCTTCAAGATGAAAGATCCCGGTGTACATTTGAGGTACGTCCGGGAGGATACTACCGTGAAGGGCATTGCCTCGGATGTCATTTCCCTGACCTTCGACAGCGTAGGGGTCACCCCACAAAACAAGTATGAAGTCTGGGTTGGGAAAAACAGCAGCCTGGTCGCGCAATGGGCTTATTACCCCAACGTACTGGACAGCACCCCCTCCATAATAAACCCCTGGGATGGATATGTGAAGTACGGCAATATCTTTCTGTCCTCGGACCGGGGAGAAAACAGGCAGATCACCGGAATCAAGGTATATGAATCCCTGCCTGCCTCCCTTTTCGAATCCTTTGAGGCGGTGGATTTTGAAAGATTATAATCCGATTCAACCCAATGAATGATCAGTCCCTGGTCAGCTGAAATTTTTTTCAATCGGAACGCCCGGGAGAGATGTTAAATTGAAATTTATTCAATAAAATCATTATTTTTTTAAATGAATGATAAAATTTAATAATATTCGTACATTTTTCTTTAAATATTCGGTCCGTTCATTTAAATTTGCACTATCGGATTCAAAAGAGATTCTGAGATACTGTGAGGTGATGAAATTGGCAGACATGCCCTCTTGTCTCGGGGGTGGAGTAAGGCGATAAACCAGGTATAAGGCCTGTCCCTGTTTGTGGACAGACTGGGGTTGACCACCAGGCAATGTACCCGCGCTAAGCCCTCCGTGAAGGTTCGAGCCCTTCCCTTACAGCTTAAGATGCATTATGCGTATATCCTAAGAAGTGAATTAAGCGGAAAGTATTATTACGGATCCAGCGGCGATATCCAAAAAAGGCTGGCAGATCACAACAAGGGCAGGGTAAAATATACAAAACCCTTCCGGCCTTGGAAATTGCATTATTGGGAAGAGTTCCAAACCAATTCAGAAGCGCTAAGACGGGAGAATTTTTTTAAAACCATCGATGGCTACCGGTGGCTGAAAAGCATGAACATCACGTAAGATCCTGTTTTCCAGATAGATTTTTCTATAAATGAGGTATAAGGCCTTTCCCTGTTTGTGGACAGACTGGGGTTTTCGCATAGCGATCCCTACGGGACACATAGTGATCCCTTCGGGACACAAAGTGATCCCCTTGGGAGACCACCAGGCAATGTACCCGCGCTTCACGTAGTGATCCCTTCGGGACACAAAGTGATCCCTTCGGGAAAGCCCTCCGTGAAGGTTCGAGCCCTTCCCTTACAGCTTAAATTAGTTAGCAAGTTGGTAAGTTAGCAAGTTGGAAAGTTAGCAAGTACTTGCATTCCTTTCGCCCTTCGCCTTTCGCCCTTCGCCTTTCACCCTTCGCCTTTCTCCCTTTCTGAGAAATTCTTAGAGGCGGGCGGCAACAGCATCCCAGTTGATTACATTAAAGAATGCGTTTAGATAATCGGCTCTACGGTTTTGATAATGAAGGTAATAAGCATGTTCCCATACATCGACGCCTAAAATCGGAGTGCCTTTTTGTTCTGCAAGATCCATGAGCGGATTGTCCTGGTTTGGAGTGGAGGAGATAAACAGTTTACCCTGGGCATCTTTGCTCAGCCAGGCCCAGCCGCTGCCAAACCGGCCCATCCCTGCTTTGCTTAGTGCTTCTTTAAAAGCGTCGAAGGAACCAAAGCTGCCTTGAATGGCATCGCCAATGATTCCGGTGGGCACCCCTCCTTTACCCGGGCCCATAATTTGCCAAAACAGGCTGTGGTTATAATGGCCTCCCCCGTTGTTTCTCACGGCCGGGCTTAGCCTGGATACGTTGGCCAGAATTTCTTCAATGGATTTATCCGCCCACTCGGTGTTTTCGATGGCGGTATTGAGGTTGGTGACATAAGCCTGGTGATGCTTGCCGTGGTGGATTTCCATGGTCCGGGTATCGATATGGGGTTCAAGAGCATCAAAAGAATAAGGAAGGGCTGGAAGCGTAAATGCCATGATGATATTAAGTTTATAGGTGAATGAATATTAATAAAGCAACAAAAATAAAATAAAAAGGTTGATTTCCGGACCAGGCAGTTCACCGGCCATGGTCCCAATCTGATTTTATAGGAGGATTTTGCCGGCTTATCTTTACTGAAATTTTAAACCGATATGGATTTCAGAAAAGAAAAAGATTCCCTGGGTTATGTAGACGTTCCTGCAAATGCTTATTGGGCCGCCCAGACCCAGCGTTCCACCCAGAATTTTAAAATCGGGGGACAACGGATCCCGATTGAAATCATCCGGGCCTTTGCCATCCTGAAAAAAGCGGCCGCCATCACCAACCACAAGCTCAAGGTCTTGCCCAAAGAAAAGATGATGCTGATCTCCCGGGTCTGCGATGAAATCCTCGAAGGAAAACTGGATGACCAGTTTCCCCTCGTGGTCTGGCAGACCGGATCCGGTACGCAAAGCAATATGAACGTAAACGAGGTGATTGCCAACAGGGCACATCTCCTTTCCGGAGGCAGCCTGACCGATACGCATAAAGTGCTCCACCCCAATGACGATGTCAATAAATCACAATCCAGCAACGACACCTTTCCCACGGCTATGCATATTGCGGCGTACAGCGCCATCATGGAATGGACCCTTCCCGGCATGACCGAACTCAGAAATGCGCTAAGCAAAAAGGCCAGGGCATTTATGAAGGTGGTTAAAATCGGGCGCACCCACCTCATGGATGCCACCCCGCTGACCTTAGGCCAGGAGTTAAGCGGCTATGTCGCCATGCTCGACCATGGAATAAAATGTGTCAGCCACAGCCTGGCCCATCTGTCTGAACTGGCCCTTGGAGGAACAGCGGTGGGCACCGGCCTCAATACTCCCAAAGGCTATGCAAAAAAAGTCGCAAGTGAAATTGCCCGGATTTCGGGATATCCCTTTGTGACCGCACCCAATAAATTCGAGGCCCTGGCCACCCACGATGCCATGGTGGAAGCCCACGGTGCTTTAAAAACCGTAGCCGCCTCCCTGTTTAAAATCGCTAATGATATCAGGCTCCTGGCCTCGGGCCCGAGGAGCGGGATCGGTGAAATCATCATCCCCGATAACGAGCCGGGTTCTTCCATTATGCCCGGGAAAGTGAATCCGACCCAATCTGAGGCAATGACCATGGCCATGGCCCAGGTGATGGGAAATGACGTGGCAATCAATATCGGAGGGATGAACGGGCATTTTGAGCTCAATGTATTTAAGCCCCTGATCGCGTATAATTTCCTGATCTCAGCCAGACTGATCGGCGACGCCTGCAACAGTTTTACAGAGCATTGTGTCCTGGGCCTAGAACCGAATCATGCCCGGATCAAACATAACCTGGACAATTCCCTGATGCTTGTGACCGCCCTGAATACCCGGATCGGGTATGACAAGTCCGCTGAGATCGCCAAAAAAGCGCACAAGGAGCACAGCACCCTCAAAGAGGCAGCCGTCGCCCTGGGATATGTCACCGCGGAGCAGTTTGATCAATGGGTGAGGGCGGAGGATATGGTCGGGCAATGAGTTGACAATGGTGAAGGGCGAATGGTTAAGGGCGAATGGTTAAGGGCGAAGGGAGCGAAACGCGGACAGCCGATAGCTGATTGCCGAATGCTGATAGCTGATTGCTGATTGCTGAATGCTGAATGCTGAATGCTGAATGCTGATAGCTGAATGTTCACAATCCCTAATCATCAATGCTCTGGTAAACCAATCTGGTAAACACCGCTTCCGACGGATCCTCCGGGAGGCCCCGCGTTTGTTTCATCAGGACGGCTACGATTTGTTCTTTGGGATCCACCCAGTAGTTGGTGTTAAAATACCCGCCCCAGCTAAAGCGTCCTTCGGAACCGATTCCAAGTTCGGAGCCTTTTTTATTGAGCACGCTGAAAGCGAGGCTAAAATGATCCCTGCCTTCTTCCCCGCCCCAGAGATCGCCGATCTGGTTTGACCGGGTGAGCAGGCTGACCGTCGGGCGACTCAGGAACCGCTTCCCGTTGTACACTCCGTCGTTCAGCAGCATTTGAAGAAAAATGGCATAGTCTATGGCCGTTGAACTGAGTCCCGCTCCTCCGGAACAGTTGGATCGGGCGCCCTTTATGGGATAATCTTCATCATACCCTTCGTCCGGATCCGTGGACCAGGTCCCAGCTTTGACAGGGAGATGTATTTTCACCAGGCGGCCGGCTTTGTCATCCGGCAGGTAAAAATAGGTGTCCTTCATGCCGAGCGGCTGAAAGAGACGGCTGGCCAGGAAATCAGGGAACGACTGCTTGGACAGTATTTCAATGAAATAACCGAGTACGTCCAGCCCCATGCCATAGGTGAATTTTTCACCCGGATCATGATGCAGGGGGAGAGCCGCAAGGCGTTTAATATTGTCCTCAGTGGTGACCGGATCGGTGGAGTATAACTCGATGATCCCCGCTTTTTTATATATTTTTTTAACTCGTTCATCCCCGTCAATCATGCCATACCCGATGCCTGAAGTATGGGTCAGAAGATGACGGATGGTGATTTCCCTGCTGGCCGGCCGGGAGGTATAGCTTGAATCAGCCGGACTGAAGGCCTTAAGTACCTGGGGGTTTTTAAAGGCAGGTATCCATTTGGCAATGGGATCGTCCAGGGAGAATCCGCCCTCCTCATATAGCATCATGACCGCAGTGGCAGTAATGGCCTTGGTCATGGATGCAATGCGAAAAATGTCATCCTTATGAAGGCTTCGGTTTGCCGGAGCGTCTGCCAGACCATAGGCCTTATGCAAAACAATTTTACCCCTTCTGGCTACCAGGGCGACCAATCCCGGGAGTTTTTGTTCCCGGATCATGGTTTCCAAGGCTTTATCCAGTCGCTCAATCCGCTGAACAGACATCCCTGCCAGGGCCGGATCATTTATAGGTGTTAAAACCGGCATCCTGGCCTTGGTCGGACTGGCTGTCTGTGCTATCGTCTCAAGGCTCAGGAAGAATCCTGCCGCAATAAAAACAGCTCTGATCATTTCTTTTACCATTTCTCCGAAAGATAACATTATAAGGTTTTGGCTGCAAAACCGGTATCAACTGTTAAGGCCCTGGAAATATGGTCTAACTAACAGAAAATAAATATTTTATAAAATATTTCGTCAATTCAGGATAAAATCAGAACTTTGCACGCGGTTCCATAAGAAACCGGACCATTGTTTTACAATCAATTAAAAATCAATTACTGATGAGAAAAGCTGATCTTGTCGCCATGATCTCAGAAAAAACCGGTGTGCCGAAGGTGGATGTATTGGTGAGTCTGGAAATGTTTTTTAAGGAGGTTAAGAATACCTTGGCTGAAGGAGAAAATGTATATATCAGGGGATTTGGTTCGTTCATTATTAAAAAACGCGCCCGGAAAATTGGCAGGCATATCAAAAAGAATGTGGCCATTGAAATTCCTGAACATTTCATCCCTTCTTTCAAACCGGCAAAGGTTTTTGTCGAACAGGTAAAGAATAAAGTCACCCAAATGCCTGAAGGAGAAGTAGAAGGAGAAGAAGAAGAATGAAACCTTCCGTCCTCTTTGCAGGATCCGTGATTTTGTTTTTTGTATTGTTTTTTGGATTCAGTAAGATAGCTCCCGAAGTTCGAAATCCTGAAAAGTCAGGATCCATACATTTTGACAATAAAGATCTGACCGTTGAATTAAACAGCCTGAAGGACAGCCTTTCCGAAGGGGATAAGGCCTACCTGGCCGGACTCGAATCGGAATTGGCTTCCGCCTCGCAGGATTCTTCCAGGATCCAGAGCCTTCAAAAAATATCGTCCTTTTGGTATCAGCAGGGAAGGATAGGCTTTTCTGCGGAATATGCTGTAAAAATTGCCCAAATTTTTCCGACCGGAGAATCCTGGTCCATAGCCGCCGCCAATCTTGCCCTGGCTGCCAAAACTCCCGGCCTTGCGGAAGAAAAAATATCGGATTATATCACCAGGTCCAAAGCGGCTTTTATCCAGGCCGGCGAAGCCGATCCCGGTAATATCAGCCATAAGTTGAATTATGCACTCCTGGCCACCGAATACCCCTCCGCTGACAACCCGATGGAAGGCATTCTGACCCTGAGAAAACTCAATGAAGATTTTCCGGAAGACCTGACGGTATTGTATCACCTGGCGCGCCTGGCGATACAGACCGGACAATGGGACCGGGCCAAAGAGAGACTGGAAACCTTGTTTAAGCTGGACCCGGGAAATGCCAGGGCCGCCTGCCTGATGGTCCAGATTTCCCAACACGATGGAGAGGTGGCTAAAGCAGCGGAATGGCAAAAAAAATGTGATTCGAACCAATGATTGACATCAAACGTTAAGGTACCCTAAGGGTCACCTTGCCGGATAACCATATTATTAACAAAAAAAGTAAATTAATTTTTAAACATGCCTTGCGGTAAAAAAAGAAAACGCCATAAAATGGCCACCCATAAGCGTAAGAAAAGATTACGTAAAAACAGACATAAAAAGAAACTGAGATAGTGATTTCTTAGGCTTTTATGGACGGAGAGAGGGTGCAAACCCTCTCAACAATTTTCATCTTTTTGTTATTCGCTCCAACCGGGAAAACCCGGATTTCTGTTCATTGAAGCCTAGTTTCAAACAAGTGTAAATGGAGCGCGAACTCATTATCAATTCTACTCCGAGGGACGTAGAAATTGCCCTGCTTGAGGATGGCAAACTGGTCGAGTTGCATCATCAGCAGTCTGACGAAAATTTCCAGGTGGGAGACGTTTTTCTAGGCACGGTGACCAAACTGATGCCCGGATTGAATGCTGCCTTTGTCAATATCGGGCATTCCAAAGATGCCTTCCTACATTATACTGACCTGGGGCCGCCCCTGATGTCTTTTCTGCAGTTTGCCGAAAAATCCATCCAGGGTAAACTCCAGACCCACCTGCTGGACCAGTTTCCGATCGAACCGGAAATCAATAAAAACGGCAAAATCAACCAGGTTCTCGCCCGGAAACAAAACATCCTGGTCCAGATCCTTAAGGAACCCATTTCCACCAAGGGCCCCCGTCTCACCGGGGAAATCACCATACCCGGGCGTTTTATGGTGCTGACCCCATTCATTGATCAGGTGGCCGTTTCCAAAAAAATCGATGACCAGGAAGAACGTAAAAGGCTTCAGATCCTCGTGGAATCCATCAAGCCTAAAAACTTCGGGGTCATCGTCCGTACTGCTGCGGCTGGTAAAAAAGTGGCTGACTTGCATGAAGAAATCACCAGCCTGGCCCAAAAATGGGAAACCATTCATAAACAATTGTTTAAGGCCAGAGCCCCGATGAAACTCCTCAGCGAGCTGGATAAGACCTCCTCCATGCTCCGGGACCTGCTCAACGCATCGTTCAACCGGATCATCACCAACGACCGGGAACTGTACCAGAACACGCGCACCCTGCTGCAAAACATATCCCCGGAACAAACCAAAATCGTCCAGCATTACAAGGGGGACCGGGCGATCATGGACCAATACGGAGTATCCAGGCAGATCAAATCCTCATTCGGCAAAACCGCCACGATGAACAGCGGAGCCTACCTGGTGATTGAACATACCGAGGCCATGCATGTGATCGACGTCAACAGCGGCCCTAAAATGCAAAAATCGGATCAGCAGTCCGCTGCCCTCGCCGTGAACCTGGAAGCCGCCGCAGAAATCGCGCGGCAACTGCGCCTCCGTGATATCGGGGGCCTGATCATCATCGATTTTATCGACATGAAGAGCCAGGACCATAAAAATCATCTTTTCAGGATGATGAGGGAATATATGGCTTCAGACCGCGCCCAACACAGCATTCTCCCACTCTCGAAGTTTGGTCTCATGCAAATCACCAGGGAGAGGGTCAAGCCCGCGGTGAATATCAATACGAGCGAAGTTTGTCCCACCTGTGGAGGGTCCGGCCAAATCCAGCCCTCTATCCTCGTGACCGATGAAATTCAGCGGGACCTCGAATTTATAGTGGAAAACCGCCCAAATACACGCATCACCCTGGAAGTGCATCCTTTCCTGGCGGCTTACCTGACGAAAGGGATCTGGAGCCGGCAGGTCAAATGGTGGTGGACCTATAAACGGTGGTTTTCGGTTCGCGCCAACGAGAACATCGGGCTCACCAAATACAAATTGTTTGACGGGAATGAGGATGAGATCCGGATGAACTGAAACATGCCGCGGGTAATAGTCGATGATAATCTATAATTTTTTATATATATGAAGTATTGGATTTTGGCCCTGGCTTTGGTGGTAGGTACGGGCTGTGCGAAAGTGTATTACAGTCCGGATGCCAAATCCCTGGCCAGCCGGCATAAACGCATTGCAATAATTCCACCGAAAGTGTCCATCACGCCAAGGAAAAAATCAGACCTGGAAGCCCTCAAAGAACAACAGAAACTGGAGTCGGTCAATTTTCACCAGGAAATATACTCCTGGCTGCTTCGCCGCAAAATGCAAAACAAACTGAGGGTGGACGTCCTGGATCTTGAAACGACCATAGCCAAGCTTAAGGAAGCGGGGTATCCAAATGAAAGGTCGTTGACCCCGGTCGAACTGCAGGATTTGTTGGGAGTCGACGGAATCCTGACTTCCAATTTTTCTTTGTCCAAGCCCATGTCGGAAGGAGGTGCGATTGCCCTGGGCCTGATCTTCGGGGTTTGGGGAGCCACCAATGAGGTGGTGGTCGGCATGGAAATTCATGACCGCCCCAAAGAAAAGGTCATTTGGAGTTTTAACCATAAACTCTCCGGCAGCACGTTCAGTACCCCGGCCAGGCTGGTTGACCAGCTGATGCGCCAGGCCAGCAAAAAAATGCCCTATATATCCAAATAGACGGCCTTGGGAATGGCCAGGCTTCGCATCCTCATCGGGGCGCTCAACTGGGGCTTGGGGCATGCCACCCGTTGCCAGCCGGTGATTGAGGAATGCCTGAGAAGAGGTCATGAAGTTCACTTGGCTGCCGATGGTTTGGCCGCCATGGTTTTTGAGAAAAATAATCCTGATCTGCCGGTGCACCGGCTGGCTCCTCTCAACATTAAATATAGCACCTGGTTTTGGCTAAAGCTCCTGGCCCAAACCAAACAGCTCCTAACCTGGTTTTGGAAAGACCGCAGGGAAACCCGGCGCCTGCAAAGATTGTATCAGTATGACCTGATCCTCTCGGATTCGAGGCCGGCCTGCAGGGTTCAGGGTGTGCCGGGAATTTTAATCATCAATCAGCCTTCTCCATGGATCCCGGGCCGTTTGATCCGGTGGTTCACCCACAGGACTTTGTGGGCGATCATAAATCGGTTCGATGAAATCTGTATCCCGGACCTCCCGCGGGAAAATAACCTCAGCGGGAAACTGATCCACCTGCCCGGGCGAATTCACAGGACTTTTGTAGGACTTTTAAGCCGGATGCAAGCCCCGTCTTCCGGTGCCAGCTTTCAAATACCCGGAAGGATACTTGCCATACTTTCTGGTCCGGAGCCTTCTCGCACGAACTTTGAAACGGAACTGATCCTTCGGTTGGCTGGTCATGATTATCGGATTGCCGGGGGCAGGCCTGATCTAAAGACCCGGACGGACCGGTATCTTTCTTATATGGACGCGGTCGGCCTGGCTGATGAAATCTCCAAAGCGGAATACATCATCTGCAGGTCTGGTTACAGCAGCCTGATGGACCTTGCCCCATTCAAAAAGAAACTGATCCTCGTACCCACCCCCGGCCAGACGGAACAGGAATATCTGGCCGGAAGGCTGCAATCCAAAAGGCAGGCTGTGGTCTGGAATATGAAGTCCGAATCCCTGCAGGAGGTGCTGAATAGTGCCGGACTGTCTTCCCCGTTTTATCTTGAAAACGAACCGGGTCTGCTGGGTTCAGCTATCCGGAAGTGGGAAGAATACTGCCAAAAAAAATCTAATTTGCAGGGATGATCCGGATCGCGATTGCCGTTTTGATTTTTCTTTTTTCTACTGGATGGAGTGCTGCCCAGGGTACCCGCTTTGGATTGAAAGCAGGGCCTTCGGTGGGCTTCCAAAAGTGGAATTATTTTCAGAATGGTCCGCTGTATAAATACCATGGCGCCTTGTGGATCGAATCGTACCAGGAGGAGGATCCTTTTTCGATCTTCGCCCAGGCGGGTTATCATGTCAAAGGGAGCGCCACCCGCTTTTATGGGCCCATCCAGATTGACAACCAGATCTACGATATCCCTGCCAATGAGTTTATCTTTAACAATCTTTCGCTCCAGGCGGGGGTTAAGAAAAAATTCCTGTGGAGCAAACTTTCCGGTTATTATGCCTTCGGGCTCCGCGGGGAATACACTCTTTCTACGAACCTGGATTCCTACGACCGCATCAACCGGCTGGTCCCGGTCTATCCCTTCAATTCCGCTGTAAAAAGAGTGCTTGCCGGATTTACTCTGGGCGGGGGCCTGGAAATCCCGTTTGGAGAGTTTGCCGGCGGAATCCTCGAACTCAGCATCAGTCCCGACCTGACCCGCCAGTATTTTCAGCCCCAGATCAACAACATCATCGATATCTTCCAGCCGGGGCGCACTACTTCCATTCCGGAAAAAAGCATTAAAAACCTGACGCTTGAGCTTTCGTTTGGGGTGTATTTGACGAGGAAGGTTATTTATGTGGATTAGTCAGTAGTCAGTAGTCAGTAGTCAGTAGTCAGTAGTCAGTAGTCAGTAGTCAGTAGTCAGTAGTCAGTAGTCAGTAGTCAGTAGTCAGTAGTCAGTAGTCAATAGTCAATAGTTACAGCTGATAGCTGATAGCCGACTTCTTATAACGTATATATACGTCAAATAATTTATTAATTAGTTGACAAACGAAAAAATTAGTTGTATATTTGATTTTACAAAAAGAAACCGATGCGAAAAACACTTACCAAAGCGGAAGAGGACATCATGCAGATCATCTGGTCGAAGGGCCGGGTGCTTGTCAGCGACATCCTGGATGAGTTGGGAGACCCCAGGCCTCCCCATAGCACCATTTCTTCCATAGTCCGCATCTTGGAGAAGAAGGGCTTTGTCGGACACAAGGCCTATGGCAGGACTTATGAATATTTTGCCCTGTTGCCGAAGGAGGAATACAGCAAGCATACCGTGCGGAACCTGATCGAGGAGTATTTCGGCGGCTCGGCCAACAGCCTGGTATCCTTTCTGGTGAAGGAAAAAGACCTGAGCCTGAAAGAACTGGCAGAACTCATGGAAGTGCTCAGGAAAAATAAAAATAAATAAGATGATTACCCTGGTTCTCCAGAGCAGCCTTTGCTGGCTGTTTTTTATGCTCATTTACCGGTTCTTTTTACAGAAAGAGACTTTTTTCAGGTTCAACAGGTATTATCTACTGGGGACCTTGTTATTGGGTTTATGGATCCCCCTTGTCCGATTATTCTGGGAACAGTCGGGAGGTTCGGAAATCCCGGTTTACCTGGGTTTTCAGGGCAGCGCCCAGGTCCTGGACCTCCACCTCGCCGAAGCAGGCAATCCGGATTCTCCGGACTGGTTGGGCATCTTGGTAAAAGTTTATTGGGGAGGTGTGCTGATTTGCTTTTTAAACCTGATGAGGGAGTTGGCCGGCATCCTTAACTGGATTCGGAAGTATCCCAAACAACGATACCCTCACTATACCCTGGTACAGACCGATTTTGAACACCTTCCTTTTTCCTTTTTGCACTGGGTGTTTATCAGCGACAAGGTTAAATTCCGGCAGAAGGAACTCAGGGACATCCTGTTTCATGAAACCAGCCATGTCAGCGGCTGGCACAGCCTGGACGTCTTGCTGGCCGAAGGGATTGCCGCCCTTGCCTGGTTTAGCCCCATGGTATACTGGTATAAGCGTTCTATCCGAAACACCCATGAATACCTTGCGGACGCCCTGGTCACCCGTTCAGAAAACAAGGACCATTACGGGAGATTGCTCATCGACCATGCCCAGCGCAGGCTTCAGATTGCGCTCGCCAATCATTTTATTTATTCACAATTAAAAAACAGAATTCACATGCTGATGAAATCAGAATCTAAACCCATCCGGGCCTGGAAGTATGCCCTGGTACTGCCGATCATGTTCTTCCTCGGGGTCTTGTTTGCCTATAAGTCGGAGGCGCTTCCGGCCGGTTATGACGGGCCGATGGGGGACCGGATGTTTTCCTGGTCGGATACCATACACACGCAGGTCGATGAAATGCCGGTCTTCCCGGGTTGTGCGCACCTCACGGACCTCAAGGAACGATCCAATTGTTCCATGCAGAAACTGATGGATTACCTGGTCAAAAATGTACAGTACCCCCTGGCAGCCAAAGCAAAGAATGTGCAAGGCAAGGCCCTGGTCAGTTTTGTAGTCAATACGGACGGAAGCATATCCGATATCGAATTAAAAGAATCCCCGGGTTCAGGCACCGGGGAAGAAGCCCTTCGGGTGGTGCGTAGGATGAACCAGTTACAGGAAAATTGGATTCCCGGTAAGGAGAATCACAAAACAGTCCGGGTCAGGATGACCCTGCCCATCTTGTTTAAGCTGCAGGATGAAAAAATCAGGGACTATCCGGAACAAGCGCTTTATTTCTTAAATGGAGACCGGGCAAGCCTGGATGAAATAAAAAATATATTCCCCGATCAAATCCTGTCCATGAACGTGGTTAAAGGAGAAACCGCCCTCGAAAAATACGGGGAGGAAGGCAGGCAAGGCGTCATTGAAATTCTGACCAAACCCAAATATGTGGTGAATGGGGTGGAAACCACCAAGGAAGAAGCGGACAAAATCCCTGCTGACCAGATCGAGTCTGTAAACGTAGTCAAATACGGCAAAAAAGAAGCCGGAGTGGTGGACATCAAGACGAAAAAGGACTACAGCATTGAGAAAGGGCAAGACGGGACGATGGATGCTTTTCCCCTGCATAAAATAGAGAAGGGAAATGCCCGTGAGATCTTCAAAACCGTGGAGGACTTGCCCCGTTTTCCAGGTTGCGAACACCTCACGGATAAGGCCGCAAGGGACCAGTGCGCTTTTCAGCTTATGCTCGAATATATCTATAAAAACATCAAATATCCCAAAACAGCCAAAGAGCAGGGGATTGAGGGCAGGGTAGTGGCCTCCTTTGTAGTGGAGCCGGATGGCCGTTTATCCGACATCAAAATCGTGAAGGAAGTCGGAAGCGGTTGCGGGGATGAAGTGCTTCGCGTGGTCAAATCCATGGATTCCATGGATCAAAAATGGATTCCCGGAAAACAAAATGGGCAGGCCGTTCCAGTCCAATACAACCTGCCGGTGGAATTTAAATTATCCAAGGAGCCTGTACCTGTCAAAGAACCGGCTGCCGTGACCGCGGCGCCTGGCCTGCGTGGCAATACAGAATTTAAGTTGATTCCCAATCCGGCCCGGGGAGAGGTGGAAATACGGTGGGACCGGAGAGGCCAAGTCCGGATTGAAATCTTTGACCTCAACGGCAAATCATTGCATCAGAGCAACCACCCCGATTTTAATGGATTTCATAAGATCGATGTCCGGCGCTTCAGCCCGGGTACCTATATCGCCCGGGTGATCCAGGGCACGGAAAGCCAGGAACAAAAACTATTGATTGGCCAATAAATCCGGTCATTGTTTCATCTCGGGCCTTGACCTGATTTTCAACTGCCAGCCCGAAGATTCGGCAATCAGGCGGACCATATCCAGGAAATCTTTGCCCTGCGCGGAGGCCTCAGCAAGCAGACTGCTTTCTGAGGCCTTTTTTCGTATCAGGTCTTTCGCTTCGCTCAGGATCTTATTGTAATCGGCTTCAGAAAAGGAAGTGAAGAGCCCTTCAGAAATATCGTAATAATCCAGGTCGTGATCGATGGAGAGGATCGTCGGTTCGGGAAGGGCGTTGATCCAGATGGTCTTTCCGGCTTGATCGGTTTCAAGGGACAATTGTTCCAGGTCAAAGCCGGCGGACACTTTTGCCTTGACCCTGACCAGCACTTTTTTCTGGAAGGGATAGATATCAAAATACTGAAAGCTCCGGTTTTCATATAATTCGGAAAAATAGCCCTCTACAGTGGTGAGTTTGGCCACTTTTTGAATCCTTTCGAGAAGGATGGTTGCGTTTTGGGTGGTATGGACCCGGCTCCTTGCAACCCATTCAGAACTCAGCCACCACAATCCCCCGGCTATCACAGCGAGGAGGGCCAGGTAAAGGAGGTACCTTAATTTCAGCATCAGGGCAAAGGTTGATAAAACTCGTATTTGAGCCCCTTGTATTTCGAAAGCACCGCTTTTACAGAGCCCACTGAAACGGGTGATTCAATCAGGAGGGGCACCTGGTTCTTGTCGGCACTCGCCCAGATGTGCATCCGGTCATTTTCCTTAAACACGGAACCGGCAATCACCTCCGGGCTGAGGTGGTGCGAGGTGTATCTGCCGAGGCGGTGTACTTTTTTGTTTTCTTTCGTTCCGTAATACACCAGCTTAAGGTCATAGGCTTTTTTATCCAGAAAGATATTGAGGGGCAGCACACTGCCTTCCTGGGTGTCAGCGAAGGAATGTGTCCTCATGGAATAAACGAGGGAGAGGACGTCATGCATGTTTTTATTGACACGGTGAGTGGATTCGGAGGCCGTTTCCGGGGACTTCCCGGTCCAGGTTTTGAGTTGCAGGCCCTGCTGGTCAAATTCAATTTTTTCAAAATACCGGTATTTGCCTTCCTTGATATCCCTTATGAAACTGACCGGCAATAAATCGGATTTTCTGACTATGGATTCAAAATAGTCATCTGCTTTGAAAAACCATTCGTAGGAGGAATAGGTCCTGCCCCGGGCAGAAAGTTTATACTTGTCCCCCAGGTCTTCCACTTTAAAAACGACTTCGCCGGCGGCGAGCCAGATAAAATTCCAGTTGTAATAAATCTTATAGGTAAGTTCTTCCCCCGCCATGAAGGTGCCGCTATCATGAACGGGTATAAAATCAGGTTCCTTCAGGGCTGACCGGGCCTCCGGTTTTGTTCCGTCGGGCCGTCCCGCACTGAGCAGGGAAAAAAGAATGAACAATGGATATTTCAGCACAGGCATCATAAAGGTAAATAACGTAAAATTAGCTATAGAAATTCCGGGATTTCTATGCCGGGCGGCCCTTGCCTTTGAACGCCATTTTTTCTTAAAAGATTCATATCCAATACCATACCATACTTTCACCGGCTTCAAGCCCTTATCCTGCCACCTAATTTTAGTGATTCGTTAACCCCTGATAGACTCCGGAATGACCCCAGGTCAGACCATTCGTTCAAGGATCCGGTCACATTAATCAATTATCTAATATAAAAATGTTCTAATTTGCGCGGCATATGCCAGTCAAATCCTTTGGCCACCGGATTCTCGGGGTGGACCCCGGCACCCAGTTTTTGGGCTTTGCCCTCATCGAGCCGCTGTCCGATGAAATCCGGATCCTTGCCATGGACACCATCCGGTTAAAGGACGCAGGAGATCACCAGGACAAATTGCGGGAGATCTTCCTGCAGTTGCAGGAACTCATTGAGGCCTACCGGCCCGGGCAGATGGCGATCGAAGCCCCTTTTTACGGCAAGAATGTGCAGGCCATGTTAAAACTGGGCAGGGCACAAGGGGTGGCCATCGCAGCCGGCATCACCATGGGCCTTGAGATCCATGAATATTCTCCCAAGCGAATCAAGCAAGCGGTTACCGGCAATGGCAATGCGGCCAAGGAGCAGGTCGCGGCCATGCTTTCCCATATCCTTAAAAAACCGGTCCAGGCCGACCGCTTCGATGCTACGGATGCCCTGGCCTGCGCCATATGTCACCATCAGCAGGGCCATAGCCATGCCCCTCCACCCGGCAGGGGAAAGAAGTACAATTCCTGGAAGGGGTTTCTGGATGAAAATCCAGGAAGGGCTGCTAAACCTCACCGCGCTTAAGCCAGTTGCCTTCGTATGTTTTCCGCCATCGCATGGAGTTCTTCCGTGCCGGGATGGAGTTTGGGACGTTCAAAATTAATATCCCCAATGTGGTTTAAAGGGATCAGATGGATGTGGGCATGCGGCACTTCAAGGCCGATGACGCAAACCCCGATTCTAAGGCAGGGTACGGCCGCCCGGAGCGCTTTGGCTATTTTTTTACTAAAGACCATCATGGCTCCCAGATCCCGGTCTTCCAGGTCAAAGAGGTAGTCGGTTTCCTTTTTAGGGATGACCAGGGTATGGCCCGCGGCGAGCGGTTGAATATCCAGGAATGCCAGAAAATGATCGTCTTCCGCAATTTTATGTGCGGGAATTTCACCCCTGACTATTTTTGTAAAAATGCTGGCCATAGGAAGGTTAAATGGAAATCCGGATCACTTCAAATTCAATGGTGCCGTTCGGAGTGGCCACAGACGCGATTTCGCCCACATTCTTTCCTAAAAGTCCCTGACCGATCGGGGAATTGACGCTTATTTTTCCGGATTTGATATCGGATTCCGCTTCAGATACCAGTTTATAGATCACGTCCTTGCCGGTTTTTTTATTCCGGATCGTCACCCTGGAAAGAATACCTACTTTACTGGTATCGATCTGGGAATCATCGATCAGTTTTACATTGGCCAGCTTTTTTTCCAGTTCATTGATTTTAAATTCAAGCATGCCCTGCGCGTCCTTGGCGGCATGGTATTCGGCATTTTCGGACAGGTCTCCTTTTTCCCGGGCTTCTGCAATGGCCCTGGCTGCTTCGCGCCTTCCGTTGCCTTTTAATTCGTCCAGTTCGGCTTTCACTTTTGCAAAACCTTCTGATGTCATGAGTGTCAATTCCATACTAATTAATGAGGTTAAATTTGGTGAATAAATCAGAGCGTACCCCGGCCTGCAGCAGTCAGGCAGATTGAATTTGGATAAGCCAGGTACTCCATCACGATTTTATAAAAATACAAAGAACGTTTTCAGTAATTCCAAAAACGTTCTTTAGTCGGTTAGTATTTTCAAAGTTAAAGCAATATTTCGCTCCTGACAAAATATTTTAATTCCCGGAGTGTAAAACAAATCCGGCTTCCCGTTCCGGAATTTTATAATGATCCCGTAGAGGTGCAGGGGTCCCGGACACCGCCCGGATGCATATCTTTAACGCCAAATACCTGTATGAAGCATTTCCATTTGTTTTGCCTGCTGGTCCTGGGTTTTGAGCTTGGCGCCCAGGGCATACCTCTTCCGGAGCATCCGAGACCCGATTTTGAAAGGGACCGGTGGGTCAACCTCAACGGTCCTTGGGAATTTGAATTCGACTCCCTGGACAAGGGGACGGAAGAAAAATGGTTTGAAGCCAAAAAATTTTCAGTGGCGATCACCGTACCCTTTCCATGGGGTTCGGCCCTTTCCGGCGTAAAGGACGAAGCCGACCTGGCCTGGTATCGCAAAACGATCACCGTACCCTCCTCCTGGGAAGGAAACAGGACATTCCTGACGATCGGAGCCAGTGACTGGGAAACCCAGGTTTGGTTTGATGGAAAGTGGATTGGAAGCCACCGGGGAGGTTACATGCCTTTTTCCTTTGACCTCAGCCCGTATGTACGCTATGGCCAGCCGCAGAACCTGGTTATCCGGGTCGATGATAAAAGGCGGATGTTTACCCTGTATGGCAAACAAGGATATGGCAATGCACGCGGGATCTGGCAGACGGTCTACCTTGAAAGCCGGGGCCAGGATTACGTCGAATCCATCCAATGCATCCCGGACCTGGGCCGGAAGGGGGTAACCATTAAGGTTTTTCTACCCTCGGAAGCGAAAACCTCAATCCCTATGAAGGTGAAGGTCAAAACCCCCCAGGGAGACCAGGTGCAAAACCTCCAGGTAGGCGTGGGAAATATCAGTGCACAAACTTTTTTGTCCATTCCTCAGCCACGCTTATGGACCCTCCGGGACCCCTTCCTTTATGATATGGAAGTGCAATTGGGCGGGGATAGGGTGCGGTCGTATTTCGGCATGCGGAAGATTTCCGTAACCTCCCTGCCCGGTACGGCCATTCCTTATATCGCGCTGAATGACGAACCCGTCTATCTTCAACTCGCCCTGGACCAATCCTATCACCCGGAAGGGTATTATACTTTTCCTTCCGATTCTTTCATGCGGCAGGAAATCGAAAGGAGCAAGACGATCGGCCTCAACGGCATCCGGACCCATATCAAACCGGACCTCCCCAGGAAACTTTATTGGGCGGACAAACTCGGCCTGCTGGTCATGGCCGACCTGCCGAACAGCTGGGGGGAACCGGATGAGCTCATGCGACAGGAATCCGAAAGCACCCTTCGCGAAATGATCAAACGGGATTTTAATCATCCTTCCATCTTTTCCTGGATTGTTTTTAATGAAACCTGGGGATTGACCACGCGGATGGAAAAAGAAAGCAAACCCGTCCAGGTTTATCTTCCCAACACCCAGCATTGGGTGGCTTCCATGTATTACCTGGCCAAGTCCCTGGATCCCACCCGCCTGGTCGAAGACAATTCCATTTGCTGCGGGCGGGGGCATACGGAGACCGATATATACAGCTGGCACGAATACCTGGCAGGATGGGAATGGGAAGACCATCTGAAAAAGATTTCCGATAATAATTATCCGGGCAGCGCCTATCATTTTGAACCCGGTTTCCAGCAACAATCCCAGCCCAATATCAATTCGGAATGCGGCAACGTCTGGGGATATGAAGGGAGCACCGGGGATGTGGACTGGACTTATGATTACCACCGTATGATCAACACCTTTCGAAAATATCCAAAGGTCGCCGGCTGGTTGTACACCGAGCACCACGACGTGATCAACGAGTGGAATGGTTACTGGAGGTTCGATCGGAGCCTGAAATTCACAGGGCTGGAGGACCTGGTACCCGGAATGAGCCTCCTGGACCTGCACAGCAAGTATTATGTCTCCACCGGAAATGAGATTTGTAAAACAGCCATGGGCGGAGAGCTGGTGGAGGTACCCCTTTACCTTTCCATTTATGATGGCGGCCCCGTTCCAGGCAATCGGCTGACCCTGGAGTATTCCCTCGATTTTACGGATGCGGGCGGTGAGACATCAGAAATCCTGGCCGGTACCATGCCTATTGATGCCAGGCCATGGGACCAGAAAGCATTAAAATCCTTGCAGCTGCAAATGCCGGATTATCGCGGGCTGGGTATTCTCCGGCTGGTTTTAAAAACAGAGTCCGGGCAAATCCTTCACCGGAACTTTATGCATTTCGAAGTGCAGTCCGGTCAGGACCCTGCCGGTAAACTCATCTTCAGTGCCCGTCCGGACGCCTTCACCGCACAGCAATGGTCCTCCAAATTCTGGAAAGTGCTCGATGGGAAAAAAGTGAATGGGGCGGGTACCGGCTATTTTGAATACCGGATCCCGGTGGATAAAAAATCCAAATTCCAGGGCATACGGTCCGGCTACCTGGTGATGGAAGTATCAGCTAAACAATTGTTTGATAAGGACCAGGAGGGGGCCTTTGATCAAAATCAAAACTATATGCTGGGTTCCAGGGTGTCCCCACATAAGAATCCCAATGCCTATCCGATGACGGACGAGGAAAAATTTCCTTCGGAAGTCCAGGTATGGATCAATGGGAGGATGGCCCTCAGGTCAAAGCTGGAGGATGACCCCGCCGATCACAGGGGAGTTTTGTCCTGGTACCACCAGTTGAAGGATAAAAAACTGCGCGAAGCGGGTTCATACGGCTACCTTATCCGGGTACCCCTCAAAAAGGCGGAGTGGCAGGCGGCCAGGTCCAGGGGCTATCTTTCCGTCAAACTTCAGTCTTCAGGAAAAGGAGGTTTGGCAGTATATGGCTCCCAGTTCGGAAGATACCCGGTGGATGTCAGCCTGGTTTTGGATAAATCCGCTGAACGCTGATCGCTTTTTTTATTTTAAGCTAAGTTCTGCCAGCACTGCATGATGGTCTGATGCAAACCTTCCTGACCAGGTATTACTGAGGGTACCGTGCCTGAGCACCTGCATTTTTTTAAAGTTTTTCAGGAAGATGTAATCGATGTGCCGGCCTTCCTGTTCCATGGCTTCAAAACCATTGAATGTGCTGTATGGACCAAAATGTTCCTGGCGCGTCAGACTTTCGGTATCGGTCAGATGGCCGGGGTTTGAGGTGTCCAGGAGGATCCGGATGGGGTCCTGGCTGGGGATTGCGTTAAAATCCCCGGTCACTACCACCCTGGATTTACCGGCCATTTCTGCGATTTTTCTGAGCAATAAATTTGAGCTTTCCCGCCGGGCGATTTCACCCATATGATCGTAATGCGTGTTGAAAACATAAGCGGTTTTATTCCCTTTAATGGTTTTTATCTTAGCCCAGGTCACCACGCGGGGGAGCATGGCATCCCATCCCCGGCTGGGCGTATCGGGGCTCGGACTGAGCCAAAAGGTGCCGCTTTCCAGCACCCGGATCCGGTCTTTACGGTAAAAGATGGGTGAAAACTCCCCGGCTTCGCGGCCATCGTCCCTTCCTTTTCCGATATACTCGTATTCGGGCAAAGCCGCCTTCAAATCACGGATCTGATGAATCAGGGCTTCCTGCATTCCACAAAGGTCCACTTCGTAAAACCGGAGCATGGAAGCCAGGTTTTTTTTCCGGTTGTCCCATCGGTTTTCTCCATCCTGCGGATTGTCGTACCGGATATTGAAAGACATGACCTGCAGGGTTTGGGCAAAGGAATGAGTGGATGCCATCATCGTCAGGACGATCACGGATGTGCAGAGAAAGGGTTTCCGGATCTTTTTTGGTCGATTCATACCATCAAATATAATGAGGCGGTGTGTACATCCTGTCCGGTTAGGTCAACTTAAACGTCAATGACGCCTGTAGAACCGTTGGTATAGGCCAATGGACTGCTTAAACAAGTTCCTCTGCGATTGATTTGGTTTGAAAAACCAGTTGGATTGCACCTCCTGGACCTTCGATCCCGGTTTCCGTTTCCAGAGGCCAAGTACCTTTCCCCGGTATACCAGGGTGGGGTGGAGGATACCGTTGGAAGTCATGACTACCGGGATAAACTCCGGGTGGATGGCGAAGCTGCGGTCAGTAAACCCAATCAGGTATTCATCGTAGGCCGGCAAGAGGAGAAAGGGGCGGGGCCGTATGCGTGCAGGTTCAGGGTGGTCTGTGAACCAATGGACCTTTCCGTCTATGGTTTGAAAGTCAAGCGAGGAGCGGTTCATTTCTATGCCCAGCCGGGCAGTGTTTACAGGGATATTCATCCACTTGGTGAGATCCTGAAGGGTAGCGGGACCATGGCTTTTAAAATACCGCATGGTCAGTTCTGCCAAAGCCTCTTCCGCCGTTTTGCCCACCGGGGTAGGCAGTCTTTGCTCCACCAGCGTATAGGAATGCGTCTTTCCTTGTTGGGGGCCACTGCAAATAAGGCCTTCCAGCTCTGCGTCGTAAAGGATATGGTTAAGTTGCTGAGGGTCCGGTTTGAATTTATGGCTTTGAAAAACTTCGAGGATTTGTTGACGGGTGAGAGAGGGCCGGGCAAACAAAAATTTATGGATCAGTTTCCTGGTTTTCTGCAACAGGGTTTCCTTCAATCCCAGTTGTTGAAACCTGCCCGTATGTCCTTTTCTAAGAAATGGTGCCGAAAACCGGTTCATCCACCAATAATCCTCTCCCGGGACCAGGTGCCAGGTGGGCCTGAAAATATGAGCCCTGATGATCTTTGCCGAATCCAGGGCAGCATTGACGGCCTCCAGGTCCGGGTTCTGCATACGGATCCCCACCGCCCACTTGGCCATTTCGAAATCCTGGGCCTGGATCCCGGCCATATGTTTCACCACCGAAACCGGATCGCCGAATTGAGGATGGGAGAGGCCCTGCCGGATTATTCGTTGTGCCGCCAGCTTAGAATTCATCGTTCATAGAGTATTTTTACAAAAAATAAAATTAATATGATGGCTTCATCCCTCCTCGGACTCCGAACGGTGATCTATAAAGTGCCTGAACTGGAAAAGGCAAAAACCTGGTACAGCAAGGCCTTCGAAACCAAACCCTATTTTGACGAAGCCTTTTACGTCGGATTCAATATAGGAGGTTATGAATTGGGCCTGGACCCGGATGGCTATACCGGGGACCAAAACAAGGCCAATGCAGTGGCTTACTGGGGCACGGAAAATATCCAGGAGACCTTTGACCGGTTCATTCAGCTTGGTGCGACCCCAGTTGAAATACCTCACAACGTAGGTGGAGAAATCATGGTTTCGACGGTGGCCGACCCCTGGGGAAACCGGATCGGATTGATTTATAATCCTGAATTCAAATTGGATTAAAGCAGCTATTACAAGGAAATTTTGAGCGATATATTGTGGCTCCCGTTCCAGGGATTGCTCGCGCGGTACCCATAATCTATACCCAGTTTCTGATTGCTCCCTTTTTTGAAGGGAGCCTCAATCCCGAAGCCTGCTGACAAACCCGTATAGACATTTTTATTGTCCACGCCTTCCAACTCATATTTGTAACCGGTGCGAAGAAAGAAAATGTTGTTGAACGCATATTCCACCCCGGCTCCAAGCTCATCCCGTGAAAAAGAATTGGCTGTAAAATTGGCCAGGACCGTGAGCCGGTTCCTCTTGTCCAGGTGAAAATCATAGGAAGTTCCGATGTTAAGGAGCGAGGGCAATTCAAAACCTGCAGACCGCTGGTCAAAGGTCAGTTGATAAGGGGTTTCCCCTTCCGGGTTGTCCCCTTGGAAGGACAGGCCCTCTCCGCCGAAACGCATGGGAGAGCCCACATTCCGCAGCGAGATCCCAAATTTAAAATTATCCTCCGGGCCGTTAACGTACTGGACTCCGGCGTCAATGGCGAATCCAAAGGCGCTCAGGTCGGAGGTTGATTCAGAAATGCCACGAAGCAGAATACCCACGGAGACCTTGTTTTCAAAGGTATATGCAGAACTGACCCCGAGATTAAAAAAACTGGGTGAATAGGTCGCCCCGGTTCCACCCGGCAATTGGGTGGTGGTCACCAGGATATCTCCGAAATCCAGGGAAACAAGGTTAAATCCGAGGACCCCGTTTTTACCCATTTTCTGTGCAAAACCCAGGGCGTTCATACTGATGCCCGATCCCCTCAGATATTGAGTATGTCCAATAAGCAATTCAGTCCGGTTGATCCGGGCCAGGCCTGCCGGATTGAGCCAAAGCGCTTCCACACCGGAGATCATAGACGTCGTCATGGTATGGAGGCCCGCGGCCCGCGCCCATGGATTCATGGTCAGTTCATATGCCCCGGCTTCCCCCTGCCTGTCCGGGTTGCCCGCATACAATCCATCGGCGAAAAAGATCACCGGGATCAATAAAATTATCGGCCAGTATCTGCGCTTCATTGACTTCATGCTTTATAAACCGGTGGGATCGAATTTGCGGTTGACGTTAAACCATTTAATCGTTGTTTCCCCGATCCCTTCGGCCTGGATGTGGACCAGGTAAACGCCGCTGGCGACCGGTATCCCTTTTGAATTTTTCATATCCCATTCCAGGTCGGGGATATACCGGGTATTCAGCACCGCGGGATTGGTCCGGTCCCGGATAGGAAGATCCTTTTCATCCCGCTTGTACTGCCGGATGAACCTGCCATCGAGGGAGTAGATGGTGACTACACATTTGGCAGGCAGGTTGGTGATCTTTACAATATTGGCAAACTGCGTGGATTCGTAACTGGAATACGCGTAATAGGGATTGGGCACCAGGTTTATTTTTTTAAGGGCAGCCGGTATTTCAACGCCCTGCAAGGGCTGTGCGGCCTGCCCCGAAATGGTAAACAGGTAGGAGGGATGACCTTTGGCGCTGTTGGTGCCAACCGCGACCTGGAATGGGTTTTCCACCCGCATCTTAATGATCGTTTCATTGGGTATGAGACCGTCCCTGTAGGACAGCAGCTTTTGTCCTGTGGGCAAAATGGGCCACAAGGTCCAGGTGACGTCGCGAAGTCCGGGTATTTTCCGCAAAGGGCTGTTCCCGGAATTCAAACGTTCGCGCAAGGCCTTGCATTCATCGTATTCCTGCAAGGTCACATAGACGAAGTGGTGTCCCCCCAGGAGATAATTAAAAAGGGTAGGAGGGCCGCCGGTCTGGATCACCTGCTGACTGGTTGGATTCCACATCATATCCCCTCCGATCGGTTTTTGATCATCGAAGCCCTGGGGAAACAACCGGCCGTCATACACCGAATTTTCTCCAAAAAAGATATTCAACCTTTTACCGGATTCCACATCGATGGCATAACCCGGAAACCAGCCCATTCCGGTTCCGTCGTTGTCCGGATCAGGAAGGTCATCGTTGTTGGTATCCTCTTTGCCAACCGAAGGGCTTCTGCGCAAATCCATATTCCTGGAATCCATAAAGGTGGGAATGCCCAGGCCGGTGGTTTGGGAATAATAGAAAGGGGAAGCCGTCTCCACCACCACGCAGCGGCTCCACAGGCTTTTATCCGGCGTGAACACGATATCCACGTTATTTAGATTCTGGAGCCGGAACCCCGGGTTTTCCCGCATGATCCGGAAACCATCCGAGGCATCCATCCAGGATGGACCGATAAAAGGATTCAGAGGATCCGAAACCCGGAAATCGGTGAGGTAAAAGGGGACAAAACCGCCGCCATTGCCCATAGTGGACAAGGCGGATTTCTGATCCAGGAGAAAATCGATCTCATTTTTGCCTGTCTTGACATAATTGATTACCCCGTCTCCGTCCGGCACCGTCCCAAACCACTGCGGTTTATTGAGGTCTTTATAACTGATCTCGGCTCCGATGGCTCCATTGTTACCCAGAGGATCATCGCCGGCATCGATGCTTTGGCCGAGCGTGACGGAGAAGCCGAATTTGGCAATCAATTGTTCATTGAGATTATCCAGGGTGGTCTCCGAGAGGATGACCGTATTCGGGTCCTTGCTGTTTATCAGTTTCCATCTGACCGGCGGGTCGAGCCGGTTATTGTTGGGGTCTGCATCGGTAAAGGTGAGGATGAATTCACCATCCTGCACGTCCAGCGGATTATAGATCTTCACCTGGATCGGACCGCGGCCTGGTTTGTATTTGATGCGGCCATCAAATTTTTTCTCGAGGATAGCCTGGCGGGTGGAATCGGCCATATCCAGGAAACTGCCGCCTGCCCCGATGCCATCCAGCCGGGTGATCTCCACGCCGTTGCCATAAGCGGACTTGAGATTGGTATTCACCACGGGCCTTGGAATGGGAACATAAGTACGGATATTCCTCCTGCCCTCCAGGTATGATTTTCGCTGGCCGACGACATCCCTGGGATTAAAAGGCAGGTAATTGTTATAGGCATAAGCGATGGCCGTATAATAATACTTTTTATGGTTGATCAGGGCCCGGTCCTCGGTGGCAAACTGGTCTTCCCTGATCTGGAAACTGTGCCTGATCCCGGCATCTTCTCCTTCCACCCGGATTTCCGGAATCCAAACCGGCTGGGTGGAATTGGGGTCTGGCACCGATTTCCAGTTATATACATTCCGCACCCCGTTTTTGATATCCACCTGGAAGATAAGCCTTGCCCGGTTGACGTCCTCAATATCCGCGATGCCGACATCGGCACTTTTGAGCTGGTAAATTTTATATCCTTCAAAACGATAGAGGCTGTCGGCAATCCCGGCGGGGGCTTGCAGATCCACTTCCTGGTATCCTTCATAGGCATTATTCGATTTCACCGGGTCATTGGACAAAAGCAAAATCAGTTCCTGGTCGAGTTCTATAAAATCGAGGTCCGGTGCGTCCGGTCCGTCGGTGATGTCAAAACAATTGTCAAACAAGGCCTGCGCGATGTCATCGGCTGAAGTCAGCCGGTCGATATTCGGGCAGGGATAATCCAAATCGGGCACCCAAACCACACCAATGATGAGTTCATTGACCGCACCGGGATCCAGCCGGAAAGGACCTGAGGCCTGGATGGTCCGGCGGTCTCCAAAGTCCAGGTTTGCGGTACACATGGACCAGCCGCGGGCGTTGTCCGGGGCGTCGGTAAAGGCATAATCATTTCTGGCAGCCCCGATCTGATAAGCCGTGCCTCCGTAAGAAAAGGGCGTGCCGTCTTTCCAGGATCCGGACATGTAATTATAGTATTCCTGCGCGTTTTGCGGATCGGTCATGGCGTTGGGCCAGTTGCCGACTGCAGCATTGTTAAAATAAGTGAAGGAGGACATGCCGATTTCCTGGCCGAATTCATCCAGGGGGCCCCTGAAATAATCCACGCCGAGAATGGGCACATCGTTGCAATAGGTGTTTATGCCTCCCGGGCAGGAGCATCCCGTTTCTCCGTCGGTGGCATCTTCGTTGTACACATAGGCCAAAGACCTGCTCACATCGCATCCGATGTAGTCGTCTGTATAACAACCCAGGTCAGGGTCCACAAACATCGCAAAGAAGGTACTGTCGATGCTTTGGGTGGCGCGGTTGATCAATTTATACCGCTGGAAGGTCATATTGTTGATCTCATCGTTGGTCGCATAGGCAAAGGCCTGGACCTGGATTTCCATCTGGATGGGTTTACCCTGGGTCTGGGTGTGTATCCCCCCGGCGTCATTATAGATCCAAAAGGTCATTTCATCGGGATACTGGGGGGCGTTGCATCCACGGATCTCGATGATGGGATAGTCCCCTTTGCAGGGGTCGTATAATCCGTCGCCGTCGCGGTCATAAAAGCCGGCAAGCCCCTGGCTGGTATTGGGGAGCTCAAAGCCGTGGATGTTTTTAAAGTAAGGATTGCCCCTGCCGGGCCAGCCGAGGACGTCTTCCGGTATTTTTTTGCAATCCAGCACAGTCCCTGAAGCCTGGGCTTCGTTAAACGCTTTCAGGTGGGCGGCGATATTTTCACCCGTGACCTGGAAATGTTTGTCCCATTTGGCACAGGTGTCAATGCCTATGGTGCCTTTTACCGGATCGAGAGGGCCCGGCCAAAAATCGTTGAGATTTCCCTGGCGGTAAATCTGGCCGGCAAGTTTGAGGTTGCCCACCGGATCGTATCCGCCCAGCCAGACCGCGCCGGCGAATATGGAGGATACCTCAGGGATTCCCGATCCGGGTTGCACCTTTGGAACAATGTATTTACCATCCTGCAGGTCCCACCAGACATCCCCTCCGCCCAAAAGCCTGGCCCTTACGTTATTGATTTGCATGTCTATGGAGGAGGTGGAAGGGGCACAATCGGCCCGGGGGGTAAGCCTTTGTTTGAGCTCATCCAGCTTTGCCTTTTTTGGCGGGTAGGGTGGATAAGCCCATACCGTAACCAGGCCGAACACCACCAGGACCACAGAGCATATATATTTCTTTTGAAACATCATCATGGATTTAGAATTCGACAATAGCGCCCAGGAAAATTCTTCTCGGAAGGGAATAAAATCCGGGATTCAATTCTGCCCACTGGTAGGACAATAAATAAGCGTTGACATCCCTGCCGGTGGAAGTCACCGTGTTGAGCGCCGACTTGCCATCCGTGGAGGTCAGGTAGCCGTCATCCTCCGGCGATCCGGTGACGGGATAGACCCCATAGACGTTCCTGCGGTTCAATACATTCTGCACCCGCAGGTAAACATTCAGAAACATGGGAAAACGGCTGTCCGGACTGCCCACCCTGAAACTTTTATCTGCACGCAGATCCAGCGTGAAGGACCAGGGAAGCCGGGAACCGTTGAGGGCGCCTGCAAAACCCGTCCCGCCCAGGGGCTGCGCCCTTTGCAATTTGGTATAGGGCCTGCCGCTGACCGCATTGGCCTGTAAGTTGATACCGGCATTGGCAAAGAGTTCAAGCCCGTTGATCCTTGGCCCGTTGTACGCCCTTCCGGAAGCATAACGGTAATCGATCACGGTGACCAGCCGGTGCCTCTCATCAAAATTCAGCGGAAAAAGACTCCTGATGTTTCCCCGTTGATTCAGGCTGCGCTGGGTATTGGCGTTGGAGCCGGTTCCGTCCGCAAACTGGAGGGTGTAATTGGCCAGCAATTCAATATTGCCGGTCCTCCGGAGATCATACTGAAAACTGAATCCTTTCACGGTCCCGAAATCGAGGTTACCATAACCGGTATAATTATTTACGGGCGAAGGCACATACAGATAGGTGCGGCTTTGGATCATATCGCGCATCTCTTTGTAATAGGCTGCGATTTTCAGTGCCGAAGAATTCGTCAGTTTTTGCTGAAACCCGACCTCATAATCAATGGTCCGTTCGGGTTTCAGGTTGGGGTTGTTGGAAGGGGTCCTGGCCGGGTCTTCAAAATAATAGTAGTCCAGGGCAGTGGCGATGGTATTGGAAGGAGGCCTCTGCACCAGGATATCATAATGTGCAAAAAAGTTGGCATCGTCCGAAATCGGGAAGGAGAAGGCCAGGCGCGGCATAAAATTGATCTGGGGAACGTAGTCCGTAAAGGACTGGTCCGGATTGAAGGATTTGAGGCGGATATTGGAATTGGGGTCTTTCAGTTTTGGGGTCACCACTTCCCCGCCGAACAATACCGACCCGTCGTTGGCCGGCGTGCCGTTGGGGAAATACCATTGTTCCCCTTTTCGGAAGGCTTTTACGTTGTTTGAGTTTTTGTTGGTGATATAGACCAGGTAGTCGTCTCCAACACCGGCCGGCTTTTCTTCACCGAGAGAGGCATAAAACTCTTTGGCCTGGGTGATCTCATACAGGGAAAAAGGGTCCCGGAGCACTTTGGTATTGGCGTCATAACGGTCGACACGCAGGCCCAGCCTCAGGATCAGGTCCCGGTAACTGAATTTATCCTGGATATAGGCAGCGGCATAGGTCGGCCGGTTTGGAGCGACTACAAAGGTCCGGCGTCCCTCCGCGTCGACGGCCGTGAAAAAATCTTCAAAGCGAGCTTTGCCGCTCAATTTATTCCCCAGGTAATCATAGCCGTAATAATCCAGTACGCCCTGGTCCGTAAGTTCACTGGCAGCAAACATATCCAGCCGCAGGTCGGCCGGATTGATGCCGTCTACATTCACGTATTCATTCAGGGTTTGTCCGGTAAGTTGCCTGATCCTTTTATAAAACAGGAGGTCATTGTCTTCCTCGATCAGGGTTTGAAATTGTTCATACGTATAGGGAGTTTGCAGCCCATCGAAAGAACCGATGACTTTTGAAGTGTCCACACCTTTGATATGGTTGTTGGCCTGGAGCCGGGCAATGGTCCAGAGTCCGCTGGGACTGATGCCCCAGGCCCTGTCGGTGCGCTGTTCGAAGATGAAGCCGGCCTGGATGTTATGCCTTCCCTTGTTGGACCCTCCGGGAAACAGATCGAAGCTGGCTTCGCCATTCAGGGTGAGGATATCGCTTTCTCCTTTGCCGAAGTTGTTGTAGACGGCGCCTACATTGGTATGAAGGCGCCAGGCCGAGTTGAAATTGTTTGAAATAAAACCGTTGAAGGTATAATAATCCAAAAGGTTGTTGGCGTCCAGGTTTTTATTGTAATTGGCCAGCACCTCGTTTAAAGTGCCCGGCGTATAACCGTTGAGTTGCTGCAGGTAACCTGCGTGGGCTACGCCCGGGATCGGGCCGCGGGAGTAGGTAGACTCACCCTCTACGGGGATCCAGCTGATATCAAAATTGCCGATATGGCCGTAGTTAAAGAGACGGTCCCTGTGCCGGTAATCCTCATTTTGATTATTCCCTTTTTCGTAAGCGGCTTGCAGGGTATACACCGCATTTCGAAAAATCCGGTTATCCCCTTTTTTCCGCCCGCCGCCCTGTGGGTTTTCCAAAGGGTCGGGACCGAGACGGTGCCTCCACCGGAAAGCGCCCCGGTAATTTTGGGAGGTAGCCAGGGGATTGTTTTCATAATTGAGCAGGTCCCAGGTGGATCCGGCAGAAAAACGGTTGTTGTTCCGGTTATAGGCTCCGGTGAATCCGATGTCAATTTTTTTGGTGAGCCTTGCATCTATTTTACCGGTGAGGTCAATCCGGGACGCCTGTTCATTCATCCTGGCTTTTCGCAACTCCACGTCCCCGGAACCCAGGAATTCCGCGGAGGAAAGCGGCACTCCGTTGACCCGGGTGATCGGACCGGCTTCTAATTCTTTCAGCTTCCCTGAATGAGTGTAATAGGTTCCTGTAATGCCGGGGTTATCATCCTGCTGCCTGCGGTATTGGCCGCTGAGCCGGTAGCCTAAGACGGAAACGCCTTTCTGGTTTCTCAATATCGGGCCGCTCAGGTTGAAATTGAGCAGGTTGTATCCATAAGAATCCAGAAATTGTGAGCTTTCCAGTTCTAAACCGCCGGTAAATTTGTCGGAGGGTCCTTTGGTCGTAATGGAAATCACCCCGCCGGTCACATCCCCATAGCGGGCTTCCACGCCGCCGGTGATCACCTGCATCTGGTCGATCTCCGTCTGGGGAATGAGGCTGGTGTTGACCCGGATGCCATCAATATAATAGTTAGTGGCATTGGACCTGGATCCCCTGATGTTCAGCGCCCCCCCGTCCTGCTGGGCGATCCCTGCGGTGGTGGCTGCCAGTTCATTGATGTTTTTCGTGGGTAGGTTTCTTATTTGTTCGGAGGTGACCGTGCCCCCGGAAGTGGTATTGTCCTGCTGGATTAAGGGCACTTTATAGTCTACCACCACGACTTCATTCAACAGGATCCCGGTTGCCATTTCCACGTCAAGCCGGTTTGCCTTGCCGGCAAAAACCACTACATTCTGAATGCGCTGGGTTTGATAGCCCACATAACTGAATTCCACATCATAGGTGCCCGGATCGAGATTTGTAAAAGTATAATTCCCGTCCAGGTCGGTCGTCGTACCCCCTTTCTGCACCCCGCTTTTAAATAATACCACCGTGGCGCCGATCAGGCCTTCTTTATTTTCGTCCTCTACCTTTCCTTCAAGGGAGGTCTGGGCCTGTGTGGCCAGAAATCCAAAAAAGAGCAAAAGGAGGGTAATACCTGGTTTCCGGAAATGCATAGATGAAGCCAAATAGTTAAAATTCAACAGAATAGATGATGTAAATATTCAACGAAGATAGGACAAGAAACGCTGATTCAAAGCGCTTTTAAAGAGGGCAATAAAAATTTGCCTCAAAGCGCAGTCCCAAAGCTAAACTTTACCGAGAAGAGAACTTATCCAAACTTTCCAACTTGCGAACCTTCTAACTTACTAACTTGCAAACTAAACCGAATTCCTTGCTGCATTGATGATCCCGAATGAACTCCTGATCACCAGTTTTTCATAAACCGGTCTGAGTTCATGGTCCTGGTATTCCGGTTTGCGCAATTGCATCAGGGCAAATTGCTGGATGGTCAGTAAGGGGCGCACGATTCTTTCCCGCATATCCACCGAAATGGAATCTGCCGGGTAATCCTCCATCAGGAATTTGTGGCCGGTGAGGAGGAGGACATATTTTTGGGTCCTTTTGAATTCATCGTAAATGATCCTGAAAAGGCCGGCAAATTCAGCATCCGTTTCCAGGTAGGCGGTGAGGGGGAAAAAACTCTTTTTCATCGCCATTTCATTGTTTTCGATCAGGGTCTTGAAAAAGAGGGAAGATTGGTACAAGTCCCTGACCTGGTCCCATTTACCTGCCAAATACATCTTTTCGAGCGCGGAGCCCACTCCGAAGAAGCCCGGGACATTTTGTTTGTTCTGGCTCCAGGACCCTACGAAAGGGATGGCCCTCAGGTCCTCGAGGCGGAGGTCTTTGGATTTTCCTCTTTTGGACGGCCGGCTGGCAATGTTTGTCTCACTGTAGTAGTTCAGGGGGCTTACGGTGCTCAGGTAGGACATGAACCTGGGATGCGATTTGAGGCTGCGGAAGGCTTCCATGCCTGTAGTGGCCATTTCGTCAATGAGTTGTCGGTGATCCGGATTTAGGGTATTGGTATGATCGGCCAACACGTCATTGTAGATCCCGGCGTTCAATAATTGCTCGATATTGTATTGCGCGGAGGCGATGGTTCCAAAACTACTGCTGACCGTCTGGCCCTGGATGGTCAACTGGATCTCCGTATTGGAAATCCGGTGCCCCAGGGAGGCGTAGAATTTATGTGTTTTTCCTCCTCCGCGCGATGGGGGCCCGCCTCTTCCGTCAAAAAATATCACCTTGATGCCAAACTCCTTGGACACTGCCGTGAGGTTTTCTTTTGCCTGGTAAATGCTCCAGTTGGCCATAAGATATCCTCCATCCTTGGTGCCATCCGAGAATCCCAGCATGATGGTTTGAAAATCGGACCGGCTTTTTAAATGTTCTCGGTACACCGGGTCGCGGTATAACTGACTCATGATCTGGCTGGCCAGTTTAAGATCATCGATTTTTTCAAAAAGGGGTACGATGTCCACACTGATCTGGGGCTGTGCCCAGGTGGTCCGGATCAGGAAGAAGGCTTCCAGGATATGGCTTACCGATTCGCATTGACTAAGGATATAACGATGGCAGGCCAGTTCGCCATTCTGCTCCTGAATGGATTTCATGGCCCGGATGGTAAGGATAGTATCTTCTTCCAGGGAGCCGGGTTCAAGATGGAAATCGGGATGGAGATCCGCCTGGGTTGTCAGGAACCGGTTTTTTTGGGCTTCGTCCAGCGCAGGGTAGTCCACATTGGAATGATCCGTGAACGGAAGGATTGCCTGGACCACCGACTGATGGACCGAGGAATCCTGGCGGATATCGAGGGATGCAAAATAAAAACCAAAGGACTGGACTTTTGCGATAAAAGCATCCACGTTTTCCAGGAAAAGGGAGTCGTGCTCATTCGTAATGATATTCCGGACCTGGAACAGGAGGTCGAGGATTTTCTCTTTGGAGACCACATTGCCATTGGTCCCGGCCAGTTGGAGGATCATTTTTTCCAACCGCGCGATGAGTACATCCACATTTTTAAAGGTCAGCCTTTTTTTAAGGTCCCGGATATCGTCCAGGTAGCATTGCAGGAGGTTTGACCTCAGGTTGCCTGCGACTTCCACCGTGGTTTGCCAGGTGACAAATGGATTTCCATCGCGGTCGCCGCCGGGCCAGAAACCCAGGTGGATGAGGGGATCCTGTTCCCGGGCGGTCTCCGGGATCATGCCGATGACGCGCTGATTGATCCTTCCGATCGCCGGATAAAATATTTTTTTAAGATACCAGATCAGGCTGTTGGCTTCATCCACGGGAGATGGCCGCGTATGTTTGAAAAAGGGGGTTTTACCCAATTGCTGAAGCAAGAGGTTGATTTCGGTGATTTGGTTGGTGGCGATACATTGAGCCAGTTCGTGAATAATGCCCAGGACCGAATCGGGATAAAACTGAGTAGGGTGGGCGGTAAGCACCAAACGAACGGCGAATTCCCTGAGCCGGTCGGCCAACTCGCCGGTCAGCGCCTTGACCCTGGTTTCCGTTTCAATTTGTTTTAAAGTACCGATGCCCTCGAGGTCATGGGTAAGGGCAAAGGCCGCGTCCTCCAGGGCATCGAACAATACCACCTGCCTTTCCCCATACTGGATAAACCGGAAGAGCAGGTCCAGCCTGTCTTTTTCCCCGATATAATCGGTTTGAGTCCTGAAAAAATGGTCTATGATTTCTTTAGGGCTGTTGCCTTTTGCATATCCTTCCTCGCAATAAGTGACCAGCAGGGACAAGAGGATACCCGTTTTTTCGATTTTCTGAAAGGGCAATGAGGTAAAAAGGCTGTTGAACAACTGATACTTCAATAAAACTTCCTTGTTGAATACTTCGATCTGGCCGGAGGTAAAAGACATAGGGGCAAATATCGATGAATCGGGCGAAGCCCGGTAAGGGGCTTCCTAATTTTTCACTCCCGGGCTTTTTGCATTGAAATGACAAATGCCCTGTTTTTTGAATTTTTATATGACCGGATGCCCGGAATGGAGAGCAGAATTTCAGAGAATTTTTTCGATATTACGCACCCATTAATAAAATGAATATGAATAGCAGTTTGGTAACCTTAGACTGGATTGTCATCGTTGGGTATTTTTTCGTCCTGGTGGGCATCACCATTTGGGCGATGCGATTTTCTCAAAAAGATACGGAGGATTATTTCCTTGCCGGGCGCAATGTCGGCTGGTTTATGATCGGGGCTTCCATTTTTGCTTCCAATATCGGGGCCGAGCATGTGGTGGGCCTGGCCGGAACAGGAGCAAACAGCGGCATGCCCATGGCGCACTATGAATTGCACGCCTGGATCGTGCTGTTGCTTGGATGGGTATTCCTTCCTTTTTACATGCGGAGCGCCGTGTTTACCATGCCGGAATTCCTCGAAAAACGGTTCAGTCCGAAAGCCCGTTGGTTTTTATCGATTTTTTCACTCGTCAGTTATGTCATGACCAAGGTGGCCGTCAACCTTTACGCCGGAGGGATAGTGACTTCCTCCCTGCTCGGCATCGATTTCTGGACCGGGGCGATCGGGGTCCTGGTGCTGACGGGAATTTATACGGTTTTGGGGGGCATGAGGGCCGTGGTGCTTACGGAAACCTTTCAAACCATCATCCTCATCCTGGGCGCGGCTTTTGTGACGATCCTGGGATTGCAAAAGGTCGGGGGCTGGGGCACCCTCACCGAGCTGGTCGGCGCCACCCATTTTAATATGTGGCGGCCTTCTTCCGATCCGAATTTTCCCTGGACCGGACTGGTTTTCGGAGGCGCCATCGTGGGCACCTGGTATTGGTGTACAGACCAATATATTGTGCAACGAACCCTTTCCGCCAAAAACCTCACGGAAGGAAGACGGGGGGCTATCTTCGGGGCCTTTTTGAAAATCACGCCGGTTTTCATTTTCCTGATGCCCGGCATCATTTGTTATGCGCTTGCGCAACAGGGAAAAATTACCCTGAACAACCCGAATGAAGCGTTTACCGTGATCATGCAAAATCTCCTGCCGGCCGGTTTCAGGGGTCTCGTTGCCGCAGGATTGCTGGCAGCCCTGATGAGTTCGCTGGCCTCCATATTCAACAGTTGCAGCACGCTCTTCACGGTCGATGTATATAAAAAGCTGAGGCCGGAGACCAGCGAGAAAAACCTGGTCCGGGTAGGCCGCATCGCCACCGGCGTGGTGGTGGTCGCCGGTTTGTTGTGGGTCCCCATTCTGACCAAAATCGGCGGCGGTGTCCTTTACCAGTATTTGCAAAGCGTGCAGAGTTATATCGCCCCGCCCATCACCGCGGTCTTCCTCCTGGGCATATTTTTTAAACGGATCAACTCGAAAGGGGCTATGGCTGCCTTATGGTTTGGTGTGATTTTTGCAGCGGTCCGTATTATCGCCGAAATAAACAAAGATTCTTTGACCGGATTTATGCATTCTTTTGCTAGCTACAATTTTATGCATTTGAGCATCTGGCTCTTTTTATGCTGTGTCCTGGTAGCGGTTGGAGTGAGCCTGCTTACTGAAAAGCCGGCCGAAGAATCACTTAAAGGTTTGACATTCAGTACGCTGACACCCGAGCAAAAACTGGCCACGCGAAACAGTTTTAACAAGTGGGATGTCTTTTTTTCCCTTGCTATCCTGGCCATTGTCATCCTGATCATGAGCTATTTTACCGGCAATTAGTTAGGTATAAAATCAAGACGAATGCCGGGAAGGGGATCCGCAAGGGTCCCCTCTTTTATTTTTAGGAAAAATTATTTTTCTCCTTATTCTGGGTATTTTTGCCCCGGAAGGCATCCCCGTATAAAAAGCATTCTCCTCTATGTCTTTTACCATTAAACTGAAACAATTTGAAGGCCCCTTTGATCTTCTTTTATTTTTTATTGAAAGGGATGAACTGGATATATACGATATCCCCATAGCCAAGATCACCGCCGACTTCCTGGATTATATCCACCAGCTTGAACAACTCAACATCGACCTGGCCAGTGAATTCATCCTGGTGGCCGCCACGCTGATGCGCATCAAGGCAAAAATGCTGCTGCCCAGGAAGGAAATCGATGAAGAAGGAAACGAAATCGATCCCCGGCAGGAGCTGGTGCAACGCCTGCTGGAATACAAGCGCTACAAGAGTGTGCTCGAAGAATTTGAAGCCCTCGAACTCAAACGCCTGCAACAGGCCAGCCGGGGAAATGTCAACCAGGAGTTGAAAAAGTTTGCGGAAAAAGCTTTCATCGAGGCGGAATGGGAATCCGTAACCCTTTTCAAACTCATGAAAACCTTCGAACGCATGCTGGTCCAGTTTGATGACCGCCGGCATGTGCACAAGGTTTACAATTTCATCTATACGGTCCTTGACCAGCAGGACTACATCCTGGAGCTGGTCGCTGAAAGAGAAAAGGTATCCTTTGAAGATATTTTTGTCCCTTGCGAAAACCGGATTCACGCGATCATTACCTTTCTGGCCCTTCTGGAATTGCTCAACCAACAGCAGGTAAGTATAAGCTCCGGGGAAGGAGCCAACAATTTCTGGATCGGCAAAAATCACGAAGCGGTGCCCCAACAAAATCCCGGCACCGGCGACCTTACCTTATGATTCAATACAACCCGAAGGACTGGTTTACCTTCATTTTCAGATTTCACAAGGCGGATACCTTCCGGAAGCTCCTGCCCTTGCTCGCAGGCATGGCCGTTTATTCCACTTTGATCATCTATCTCGAAATCCGGCTTTCATGGGTCAATGACCTCCATGTCCAGAACATCATCCAGATGCACAGCCTTCTGGGATTCGCCATCTCCATTATGCTCGTATTCAGGACCAACACCGCTTATGACCGCTGGTGGGAAGCAAGAAGGTGGTGGGGGACCCTCGTCAACAACAGCCGCAACCTGGCAATCAAGCTGAGTACTTACATCCCGGAGGAGGACCAAAAGCTCAGGCTCAGGTTTAGCAAGGCGATTGGAGCCTTTGCACTCGCCTTGCATAAGCATCTCCGGAAAGAAACCATCCGGATGGAGCTGTTTGAACTGGATGAAGATGACCCTGTCATGAAGCTGCACGACCAGGACAGGCATGTACCCGCACAACTGACGGAGCTCATCGCCCGCATCGTCAACCGGATGCGCAAGGAACATACGATCTCTCCGGAACAATTCCTGGCCCTCAACAACGAATTGTCCAATTTTATGGAAATCTGCGGGGCCTGCGAAAGGATCAAAAACACCCCGATTCCTTTTTCCTACAGCGGATTTATTAAAAAATTCGTCTTTTTTTATGTGATGACCCTCCCTTTTGGATTTGGAAAGAGCCTGGGTTATATAGGTGTGCCGGTGGTGGTTTTTATCTTTTATGTACTGGCCAGCCTGGAGCTCATCGCGGAAGAGATTGAAGACCCCTTTAGCGGGGACGAAAACGACCTTCCCACTGAGAAACTGGCAGAAGTCATCCGTGAACATGTCAAGATTATCTTAGAGCGGGGTAGTAGTCAGCAAGTTGGCAAGTTGGCATGTTAGTAAGTTGGTAAGTTGGTAAGTTGGCTCACAGCTGAAAGCTGAAAGCTGATAGCTGATAGCTGATAACTGAATGCTGAATGCTGAATCCGGTTTTGAAATCCCGAATTCTGGCCTTATCTTTGCGTCGCTTTTCAATAAAATAGTTACAATAAGCTCATTTTCAAAGAATAAAATATATGGCAAATATCGGTAAAGTCAAACAGGTAATCGGTCCGGTGGTGGATATCAGTTTCGAAGGACCGGATTCCACCCTGCCTGCAATTCTCAGCGCCCTGGTGGTCCGGAAAAAGAACGGGAAGAACCTCATCCTGGAAGTCCAGCAACACCTCGGTGAAGACACCGTAAGGGCCATTGCGATGGATTCGACGGATGGCCTCATGCGGGGTATTGAAGTGGAAGATACCGGTGCCAATATGACCATGCCAACCGGGGATGTCATCAAAGGGAGGTTGTTTAATGTGGTGGGTGAAGCCATCGACGGCATTGGGCCGGTAATTAAAGATAAGAATGCCTATCCCATACACCGTAAGCCGCCGGCCTACGAGCAACTGTCCACCGAAAAAGAAATTCTGTATACCGGGATCAAGGTCATAGACCTGATCGAACCTTATATGAAAGGGGGGAAAATTGGTTTGTTTGGGGGTGCCGGTGTTGGCAAGACCGTTCTGATCATGGAACTGATCAACAACATCGCCAAAGCCTATGAAGGCATTTCGGTGTTTGCCGGGGTGGGAGAGCGGACCCGTGAAGGCAACGACCTGCTGCGCGAGATGATTGAATCCGGGGTTATTAAATACGGGGAGGAATTCAAACACAGTATGGAGAAAGGCGGATGGGACCTCAGCAAGGTCGATCCCAAAGCGCTGGAGACTTCCCAGGCCACCCTGGTTTTCGGCCAGATGAATGAGCCCCCGGGCGCCCGGGCCCGCGTCGCCCTTTCCGGGCTTACCGTTGCGGAATATTACCGGGACGGGGATTTGAATGACCCGAAGGGCGGTAAAGACATTCTTTTCTTTATTGATAATATTTTCCGGTTTACCCAGGCCGGCTCTGAAGTTTCGGCTTTATTGGGAAGGATGCCTTCCGCGGTAGGTTACCAACCGACGCTGGCCACCGAGATGGGCTTGATGCAGGAGCGGATCACCTCGACCAAGCGGGGCTCCATTACCTCCGTCCAGGCGGTCTATGTACCCGCTGATGACCTTACGGACCCTGCGCCGGCCACCACTTTTGCCCACCTCGATGCCACCACCGTATTAAGCCGCAAAATCTCCGCGCTGGGTATTTACCCCGCGGTGGACCCGCTGGATTCCACGTCCAGGATCCTCGACCCCCTGATCATCGGGGAGGAACATTATCAATGCGCGCAACGGGTGAAAAATATTTTACAGCGTTACAATGAGTTGCAGGACATCATCGCCATCCTGGGTATGGAAGAATTGTCGGAGGAAGACAAACTGATCGTATTGCGCGCACGGCGCGTACAGCGGTTCCTGTCCCAGCCTTTCTTTGTTGCCGAGCAGTTTACCGGAATGAAAGGAGTGCTGGTCCCCATTGAAGAAACCATCCGCGGGTTTAATATGATCATGGACGGAGAGGTGGATGAATATCCCGAAGCGGCTTTCAACCTGGTCGGAACCATTGATGAGGCCATTGAAAAAGGCAAAAGACTGATCGCCGAAGCAAAAGGTTAAGCCGCAACCATATGAATCTGATTGTCCTCACACCGGAACAGGAATTGTACCACGGACCCATTAAATCCGTTAAGGTGCCCGCTATCAACGGGCAATTCGAGATCCTCGCCAATCACGCACCCATCGTAGCCGCCCTGGAAAAAGGATCGATCCGGGTGATTGATGACAAAGGGGCGAAATCCGTTTTCAGCATTGAAAACGGATATGTTGAAGTGCTCCAGAACAGCGTAGTCATCCTGGTCAACGGCGTGAATAAATAAAACGGTCTTTTGCCCGGTCGTAAGCGAGGCCGCCCGGATGAATCGCTTTAGGTGTTTTAAGTCTAAGGGGGCAATATTGCTGGGTATTTGACCCTCGACGGGTTCCCACATGTCTAAAGGCATAATACTTTTGCCACTGAGTAAGGGGCTTTCACCCACGCCCCATCCTTTGACCCTCCCTTTTTTCGAAATCCGGTATATCTTTAATGCCACAACCTCATTGAACATGAATAAAAAATCAAACCGGCGAAGTTTTTTCCGGTCCTCTCTTGGAGCCCTTACCGGCATGGCCCTGGTTAAATCGGGTACTGCAAACCCGATTCCATCGACGCTGAACCAGCCAGAATTTTATATCAATCACAAATTGAAAGAAACCATCCGCTTTTCCGCCATCGGGCTCAACCACGGGCATATCTATGGGCAGACCAATGCCCTGTTGAGGGCGGGCGGTGAGCTGGTTTCCTTCTATACAAAGGAAACGGACCTCGCCGAAGCTTTTCTCAAACGGTTCCCGCAAGCCCGATTGGCCCGGTCGGAAGACGAGATCCTGGAAGATCAAAACATCAAACTGGTTTTAAGCGCCTCCATCCCGCTGGAACGGGCACCCCTGGGTATCCGGGTGATGGAACATGGCAAGGATTTTATGGCCGACAAGCCGGGGATCATCACCCTGGAACAACTGGCTGAAGTGAAAAAAGTCCAGAAAAAAACCGGCCGGATCTATTCCATCATGTACAGTGAACGGTTTGAAAACCGGGCAACCGTTAAAGCCGGGGAACTGGTCCAGGCAGGGGCTATCGGACAAGTGGTGCAGACCATTGGACTGGGACCTCACCGGATGAACATAGCCAGCCGTCCCCCCTGGTTCTTTGATAAAAAATATTATGGCGGAATCATCTGCGATATCGGGTCCCATCAATGCGATCAGTTTTTATATTTTACCGGATCCACGAAAGCGGAGATTGTATCGTCCCAGGTTGGGAACGTACATTATACCCGGTACCCTGAATTTGAGGATTTCGGGGATATGACGGTAAGGGGAAATAAAGGCACGGGATATATTCGGGTGGACTGGTTCACGCCGGACGGCCTGGCTACCTGGGGCGATGGAAGGCTTACCATCCTTGGGACCGAGGGTTATATTGATATCCGTAAAAACATCGATATCGGGGGAAAGCCCGGCGGCAGCCATCTTTTCCTGGTGGATAAAAAACAAACCCAGTATGTGGATTGCTCCAAAGTCGAACTTCCTTACGGAGCGCAACTCATCCAGGACGTCCTCCAGCGCACCGAAACCGCAATGAGCCAGGAGCATTGTTTCCTTGCCACGGAAATTGCATTAAGGGCTCAGAAAGAGGCGGGGAAATTGGTAATAGAGCAATGAGCTGCGAGCCACGAGCTGCGAGACATGAGCTGCGAGTAATGAAATACGGATAGTGCTCCTGGAAATATGAGGATTCCTTTGCCTAAATTGGGGCTTCAATTCGAAATTCATAAAGATCCCCGTTTTCCCTAATGAGCTTAAATCGATTTTTTAAAAGGATATGCCGGGAGGCTAAATTGGTTTTTTCCGTGGAGGCGTATACGGACTTGACTTCCTGCTGACCGAGGGCCCAGTTTACCAGGCCACCGACGGCTTCAACCATATAACCTCGGCCTTGGTGGGCGGTATAGGTGCCATACCCGATTTCAATCTCGCCATCCTTCGGTTCACCGGTGATGCACAGATCACCCACCATCCGGTTTTCGGATTTCAATACGATAGTCCAAAGGGTGCAGTACAGATAATTTTTTGCCGGATCTGCAAGCATGGGCAGGAAGGTTTCCTCCAGGGCCTCTTTCAATGCCGGGCTGATCTCCCGCGGTTGGGTTTCTACCCCGAGCTCCATTTCCAGGGAGAGGTCATTGCGGAGATATTTCTGAACCTGATCATAGGTAAGTGGAATTAAAATCAACCGTTCCGTTTCAAGTTTAATCCCTTTTTCCATAACGCACCAAGAAAGTCAATCTCAAATTTCGTAATCTGCCATGAGGTCTTCATTGCCGGTTTCCGTGATCAGGAGGTCATTTTCCAGTCGGATGCCGATGCCTTCTTCACGGATATACAGGCCGGGCTCGCAGGTCAGGACCATGCCCGGTTCCAGGGCCAGGTAGCGGTCGCCATAATCGTGTACATCGAGCCCGAGAAAATGGGATATCCCATGTGGAAGGTATTTCCGGATTATTTTATGATCCCGGGCTTCCACTGGAGAGGCCAGACCCAATTGTAAAAGGGCATCCGAAGCCCAAAGCTGGATTTTTTCATTGACCTCCTGGATCCGGGCGCCGGGTTTCAACATTAATCTTGCCTGCTGAAACAGGTTTACGACCTGGTCGTAGACTGCAAACTGGCGCGCGTTCATAGTGCCGTCAACCGCTTTGCAGCGGGTCATATCCGCGCTGTAACCGTTCAGTTCGGCGCCAAAATCCACCAGGATGAGATCCTCTGCCCTTATTTTTTGATGGTTCGATTTGTAATGCAGGGTACAGGCCGAAGGGCCCGAGGCAACAATGGGATCAAAAGCGTGGACCGCGCCGTTTTTTTCAAACTGATAGGTGATTTCAGCCGCCAGCTCAAATTCATACATGCCGGGCTTGATCAGCCGGGAGATCTTTTTCCAGGTCTGGCCGGTCAGCCGGGCCGCGGCCCGGATCGCTTCGATTTCTTCCGGTGACTTCACCAGGCTGAGTTTTTTAAGCAAGGGCTGCAAACGCCGGACCGTATGGAAAGGGAATTGACGGAGCAGTTCCAGTCCCAACCTTTCATTCCGGTTTAGGACGTTTTGAGGGTAGTCCGCTTTTTCATTGCTGTTGAGATAGACCTGGCTTGCCCTGGCGACCAGTGGATAAACCAAATTTTCAAACTGATCCGTCCAGTGTACTTGTTCGATTCCCGAGATGCGGATGGCTTCCACTTTACTCAGTGCTTCCCCGTCCCAGGTCTGCATATGTTCACTGGTACGCTGGATGAACAACAATTCCCTTTTTTCAGGGTCGGGGTGGTCAGGAAACAAGACCAGGACGGTTTCGCCCTGGTATATCCCACAGAGTCTCAGCAAATCGCTGTTTTGCCGGAAAGGGAAATACTGGTCCGCCGTCCGGGGCATGCGGTCATTGGAATGAAGGATGGCAATGCCTTCCGGATCCAGGTCCTTGCCCAACGCGTTTCTATGGGCCTGGTAGGTAGCCGGTGAAAGGGGATGAAACTGCATGAATCAATGGAATAAAGACAAAAATCAGGCCGCTTCAACTCTTTTTGGATGCACCGGGCTGTACAATGGTTTGGCCGCTGTCCGATTTCTCCCGGGCTACCATGATCCGCACATCTTCCAGCAGTTTTTTTGCATCATAGATAATTCCGTCCTTGACGGTGTATTTCACGCCCCCAATCCGGACCACTTCATTTTTTTCATTCAGGGAGACTGCCCCGGTACCATACAAAACCTGGAAGTTCTTTAGCGGATTCTGATCCAGGATTACAAAATCGGCCAATTTGCCAACTTCTACAGTTCCGAGTTCCTTGTCCAGGCCGAGGGCCTGCGCCCCATTTAAGGTCGCGCTGCGAATGATCTCAAGAGGATGGAAGCCCGCTTCGCGAAGGAGTTCTAGTTCCCGGGGATAGGAAAAGCCGTACAACTGGTATATAAAACCGGAGTCCGTGCCTACGGTCACCCGGCCACCCCGGTTTTTGAAGGCGTTGACAAATTGCATCCAGATGCGGTAATTCTCCTTCCATTGGGTTTCCTGCTCGGTACCCCAATTGTGCCAATAAGAGCCATGGGAGATGCGGCTTGGGGTATAAAAGCGCCAAAGGCTCGGCATGGTGTATTCCTGGTGCCATTCCTGCAGCCTGGCCCGGGCAAGGTCCCGGTTAGCTTCGTAAATATTGAAAGTTGGGTCCAGGGTAAAATCGAGCCGGAGCAGTTCATCCAACACCTCTTCCCATTTTTTACTTCCGGCCTGGGCGGCCTGTTTCCAAAGATTGCCAGCCTGGCTGAACCGGTCCTGTTCATTGGCATAATTGTAATCGGGCGGGTAATCCTGGACGGTACGGTCGTCAAAAAGCGCTTCGGGAAGGCCATACCAGTGTTCCATGGTGGTGAGGCCGGCCCGGGCGGACTGAACCACGTTCCATCTGGCCACATCCATTTGAGCATGGTGGCAGGCTGAGCGGAGACCCAGTTTTTTGTTTTCCTCCAAAGCGGCCTGCATAATTTCCGGATTGGCTCCAAAAAATTTGATACCGTCTGCCCCTTTGGCGGCATTGTCCCTGACCCATTGCCGGGCCTGTTCCGCGGTGGTGATGGGCTCCTTTGATCCCATGCCAAAAGCGGTATAGGCGAGGATACGGGGAGCGGTGATCAGGTTTTTATTTGATTTTGTTTTTTGGTCCAGGACCCAATCGAGTCCATTGCCTGCACTGGGATCCCTCACCGTGGTAATCCCGTGGGCCAACCAAAGCTTAAAAACATATTCTGCATCGGCTCCCTGGGCTCTGCCGCCGATATGTCCGTGCATGTCAATAAAACCCGGCAACAAGTACATGCCGCTGGCATCCAACTCCCTCCCCTGAGGGCCCAGTTTGGGCCGGTCCGCGGGATCGATCGGCACGCCGGGATAACCAACCGTTTTAATCTGGCGGATCCGGTTGTTTTCCACCACGACATCCACGGGCCCTATGGGAGGTGCCCCGTTGCCATTGATCAAGGTAACTCCGCGGATGATGAGTTGCGTGTAAGGGCCTTCCCCTTCGCGGATTTCCGGGGCCTTTTTTACCTGGGCTTTCAGGGCACTTACAAACAATAAAACCAGGAAGAGGCCGGGTATTTTACGGATCATTTCATTTTTTTTCCAAATTAGGTATATTTTGTAAAATGGATCATCGAAGGCAATACCTCCAGCAACTGGATCAATTGGATAAAACTATCAATGTCTGGTATGAAAAGCTGCAGCCCGTTACGGCCCTCCAACTCAGGTACCAGGCCGCCCCGGGAAAGTGGTCCATTTTGCATGTGCTGGCCCACCTGGTTAAAACGGAAGAAGTGGTCCTTCAATATTGCAGGAAGAAAGTCCAGGCAGCGGACCTGAGGAGGGTTTCCCCGATGACTTCCCTGAGGGCATCTTTACTGCCTCTGCTGGTTGGAAAACGTCTTTACCGATACAAGGCCCCCAGAGTGGTTGCCCCGGCCCCGGACCTGGAATACACCGGCCTGGAGGATTTATTCACCGAATGGGAAAAAGTGAGGAAGGATTGGAAACAATTCATCGAGCAACTACCGGAAGATAAGCTGGACAAAGAGGTTTACCGGCAGCCCAACCTGGGCAGGCTGGGTTGGAAAGGAACCTTTATATTTTTTGAGAATCATATGAAAAGGCATTGGAAGCAGATTGAAGAAATAGTAGTCAGTAGTCAATAGTCAATAGTCAATAGTCAATAGTCAATAGTCAGTAGTCAATAGTCAGTAATCAGATTCCATGATATCTGATAAAAGAAGGTCTTAGCTTCGGGAAGCGGTCGTTATGCCGCACGAATAATAAATTATTTAACCACTAAAGCTAAGACCTATGTTAAAAGTACCACAAAAAGCGGATTTCACGGGTC
>JAKQHS010000120.1 GCA_029557915.1 Bacteroidota bacterium
CGTACCAGGTTCCGGCAAGGAGAGTATCCCCTGCAAGACGGGTCATCGGATTGGTCGTGATGGTCAGGTTTTGAATTCCGGCATAGTTTGAATGAGGGCTTCCCTTCTTAAAAGTGCCGGACTTGCTGTCAAATAAAAAGATCCCGTTATAATTGGCGCCCACCCATACTTGTGACTTCCGGTCGGTGAACAGATCGCGAATAAATACATTCTTATCGGCCGGTAGCTGATGGCTGGAATGAATCTGAAGAGAGGAATCCAACTGGTGGATTTTATTTTTGGTGGCAAACCAGATTTCCCCTTCTGCGTTGGAAGCCACTCCATGAATCCGGTAACGGTCATCCGGTTCCAGGTTGTCCGGCAGGGTGATCCGGTGAAAGCGATGGTCCCGGTAGGAAAAATAGCATAGCCCTCCATTGTTGGCTACCCAGACCCGACCCTGGCTATCGGTATTCAGATCGTTGACAATATTATTAGTCAGGGAGTTCGTATCCGCCGGAGAATTCCGGTAAACGGTAAAACTTTTTCCATCAAACCGGTTGAGTCCGTCCTCCGTCCCGATCCAGATAAAGCCAGTCAGGTCCTGTTGGATTTTACGTACCGGCGCGGTAAGACCTTCCGGATAAGCATAATGTTTGAAATGGAGGTCAGCCGGCTGCCCGCTAAGCTCCAAGACAGTGAACACTGAAAAAATATAACCGATGGAGTATTTTAATTTCCAGTTCACAGCCAAGGAACTATTTTCAAATAAAAGGAATGAAAGTATAACTTCCCGCCGTTATCCCCACTGACCACTGACCACTGACCACTGACTACTGACTACTGACTACTGACTACTGACTACTGACCACTAATTTCTCCCAACCTTATCTTCCTGTACTGAATATGCATATCGTTGCCCGGATGCAATTGGAGCCCGACCGGGCCGGCGGCCGGTATCTTTTCCGAAGTATAAGTCATCACCTCCCGGCCGTTGAGCCATACCGTATACGTCTGGTCCACTACTTTTACTTTCATGGTATTCCAGCCCTTTTCATCGAGGATCTCTTTCACTCCTTTAGCTTCCACCGGATAACGCAGCCCGGGGATATAGGGTGAGCCCGTCATATCCCGTTTGAGGGAACCGCTGATCCCGATCTGGATCTGGTCATTCTCCCCTCGGAGAAAGATACCGGAATCCACCGTCCCAGCACCCATTTTAAAATCAGCCTGCATAATAAAATTTCGGTATTCCCTGGCAGTCCAGAGGATCGAACCTTTGCGGTCCGGGCTGCTTTGAATGTTCAAAATGCCCTTGGAAGCGGTGTACCAGGTATTGTTTTCAGGGACTTTCCAACCGTCCAGATTCTTGCCGTTAAACAGGCTAACCATTTTTTGGCTAAAAGCGAGGGGCGACAGAAAGACCAGGATCAGCGCTGGAAGGATTGATTTCATAGATTTAAATTAAGAATAATACCTGTACATTAAAAATCAGGAACCTTGACCGATCAAAGTCTTTCCGACCACCGGACGTTGAAAGGGGAAATCCGGTGCTATCCGGCTCACCTCTTTTCCTTATTTTTGATGCCTTTGAAAAAAAAGTCTTCTCGATGAAAATCCGGTTTACCCTCCTGGCCTTTCCGGCCTTTATTTTCCTGATGCTGGCCGCCTGTCGAAAGGGTCAGCCACCCGCAGCCGTGGATTTGCTCACCATTACCCAGGATTCGGCTTCCGCCCGGAAGATGGCGGAGGAGATAAAATCCCGCTCAGCCTTGAAACTGGCTCCCGGACTTCAAATCCAGGTATGGGCTACCGATTCCCTGGCCCCGGATCCCGTGGCCATGGACATCGATGCCCAAGGGAATATTTACCTTACGCGGACCAACCGGCAGAAAAATTCGGAATTCGACATCCGGGGATATCCCCATTGGATGACGGCTTCCATTGCCTTACAATCCGTGGAAGACCGGCGCAAGTTCTTG
>JAKQHS010000159.1 GCA_029557915.1 Bacteroidota bacterium
CTGCCTGAAAATAGTCCTCTTCCAGCATAACTTTAAGATGACTTCGCGTAATGAACACCACGTTATTTTTGGTATACACCGTTGCCTCATCCGGAACGATCCAGACCTTGTTGAACGTATCGACGGGAATATCTGTATCGCCGTACTTCGCGCGGATTTCCTTTCGCACACGCTGCCAGAATTCCTTTCCGATCTCCTCATCGGGATTCATCAGAGACGCGGTGAGTTGTTTCAACAAATAATCCTGGGCCAGAAGGTCACGGCCCATTTCCGTCTGTCCAAAGGCCTCGGGAGCAATTCGGTCGGGTTCCTGCGGGGACAAGTTGACCCACAGGTCTTCTTCCGGAACAGTGAGCGCGGTCAGAAAATATTTCATCAACTGGGCGTACTGGGCACGAAGCGCCGCTGTATCAAGCCCGGCGTCTCCCTTATCCATAATGAAATCAAAGCGCAACGGCTCCTCAGGAAAGACTTTCAAACCATACATCATAGGCGGGGAAAAGGCATCGCTTAAGGCCACCGGGGTTCCAGGGCCCGGAAGCCCCAGCAAGGTCAATGCGCCCCCCGGCATCTGGGCATACGAATTCGGTAAAATTGCGGTTCCCAGGAAGGAAAAAACCATGCAAAAAATAATAAAATTAACTAAAATTTTATTTTTTATTAATCGTTTCATGAATATTAATACTATTTTGTGATATTAAGGCAAGTATAACTGAAAAGAAGGGGAAATAACAACAAAGGGAATGTTTTTTATTTAAAAAAATCCGGTTTTAGTCCATGTCAAACCGCATCAGGACCGAACCGGGTGATTGCAGGAAGACCGCAGGCACCTGACCCTTTCGTTGAAAGAATTCCAGGATGAAATCCTCAGAGCCCTTCATATGCGACCCGAAAAACCATATCCGCTGGGCATGATCAAAATCCAATGTCGTTTCCCAAGTTACCTCCTGGGCCTCTCCATAATCCTTAAAGCCATGAAAAAATCCCCTTCTGTCATACTCAGGGTGAGCAACGGCCATCAATATTCTTTTCGGCAGACCAGCTGACGCAGGATCAACACCATCGGTAATGGAAAAAAATTTTGCCATTTGAAACGCCCCATCCCTGGCCAGATAAAAAAACAGGGCGAAATAACCGGATTCATTAACGATCAGCGCATCTGCCGGCTGGAAATTCGATTGAAGATAATGCACCTGTTCACGGCTCTCCTCTTTGGGCCGGCCATGCACAAAATATCCCCAGGTCTGCGGCAACGCTCCGGCTAAAAATATCGCTGCGATCAATCCAAAAAGAACCGTCCCCCTTTTCCCCATCCGCGCACACAACCAATCAAGTCCATACACGACGGCGATCAAGATGGATGGGACCATAAACAAAGAAAACCGGTCGCCCAACAAATATTTTTTAAACCCCGCCCCGATCAACGCAAAGAGCAGCGGTAAAAATAAAATCGGGAACACCTTGAGGTTCCTGCGATATAATCCGGCTGCCCCGACAGCCAGCATCAAAACCGCCATCCAGAACGGCGTCAATCCGGCCACCCTGCTGATGATATTAACGATTTTATTCCCGTACCAGGCAAGTCCCTCCCACGACCACAAAGGCACATTCATCATATAACCCGGGGTCAACACACTGGCCAGCAGTTCTGAATCCCGTGACATCCCCTGATAAGAAACAAGCTGCCACGAAAGAAAGGCCGCTGCCCAAAAAAACCCACAAAGCACTCCGATCTTTGCCTCGTCAATTTTTCCTTTGAAAAGAAGCGTCGTCTGCTGGACCAGACCGAATGCGGCCAGGATAAAAACAGACGGATGGGAAAAGGTCACGGCAACAACCCCGGCAATGGCAAATAACGGTGCATCCTTTAATCTGATCGCATAATCCTCATCGGTCCGAAACACAAACAACAGGCTAAGCCCCAAAAAAACATCAGGTCCGTCGAGTACTGCTTCAATTCCACAGCATAATCGATACAAAAATTATTAAAGACCATCAGCGCCAAGGCAAGGAGCATGGCCCGCCATGACAATATTTTCCGGGCCAGGATCAAAA
>JAKQHS010000164.1 GCA_029557915.1 Bacteroidota bacterium
GGAAGGCAACCAGGGTCCATACCGGCTCACGGGGACCTCCAATGAACTATTTATCATTGTCCTGTCCGGTTCCGAAAAAGTTTACCTCGATGGCCTGCTCCTGGCCCGCGGACTGGAACAGGACTATGTCATGGACTATAACCGGTCTGAAATCAGTTTTACTTCCCGGAGGATGCTCAACCGCAACAGCCGCGTCGTAGTCGAATTTGAATATTCCAACCAATCCTATCTGAAATCGGCCTGGAGCCTGCAATCCAAATACCAGCAAAACGATCTCACCGTCCAATGGAACAGTTATCTCGAAAAGGACAATAAATCCTCCAATATCCTCCAGGACCTGAGCCAGGAAGATATCCAAATACTCAAGAATGCGGGTGATCAAATAAGCCAGTTGAAGAGGCCAACCCTTCGCGAAATCGGGGAAGGCACACCTGCAGACCAGGTCAGTTATAATCTGAAGGACAGCCTGGTGTCCCAGGTTCTTTATACAGGCATACTGGTTTCGGCGAGCCAAGCCAACCGGGGTTCCCATACCGCACAGTTCAGTTATGTTGGACCGGGACAGGGTAACTATATACTTGAAACCGCATTGTTCACGAATGGCAGGGCTTATCGATGGGTCGCCCCGGATCCTGTCACGAAGGAAAAAAGGGGGGAATATGAGCCCATCAGCAGCCTCTCCGCCCCCAAACAGCAAAGCCAGCACGCCTTGCGCCTGGAATACACACCCCAGTCCGGTTTGTTCACCAGGACCGAACTCAGCCTCAGCGATCTCGACCTCATCCTGTATTCAACAAAAGATAAAAAGGATGATCTCGGGCTCGCCTGGAAACAGGAACTGGGCTTCCGGAAACAACTGGGCGCCGGTGACCTGAACTGGACCAATACCCTTGGGCTTGAAAGAATCAACCGCCGTTTCAGTTATTTCGAACCGTTCCGCAACCCCGAATTCAACAGGGACTGGAGCCTGAACACGGGGCTTCCCTCAACAGCCAATGAATTGCTTTGGTCGGCCCGCAGCCAGTTGAAGAACAAGGCCGTGGATGTCCAATATCAATACCAGCATTATGGAAGGGAACAGGACTATTCGGGCTCCCGTCACAGTTGGAACGGACAGTTCCACCTCAAATCCACTGAAATCAGCAGTTATGGGTCCCTGGCGTACCAAACCCAGGGTTTGACCGAAGGTTCTTTTTTCAGGCCCCGTCTGGAAGTGGTTCAAACCTTACCTTTTAATGGGAATCACAAATTGGGTATTAACCTGGAATCGGAGATCCATAAACAGTGGCTGGACCGGGACGAATACCTGCTCGGCAACAGTTTTGCTTATCATCAACTAAGGTCATTCCTTTCCGGCAAGGTGGACGGTTTGAATATGAATTACCGCTTGAGTCACATTTACAGGAAGGACAAAGGGATCGACGGCCAAAAATTTGACGATTATTTTCAAGCCAATGAATGGCAGTTTGAACAAAACTGGCAACTTGCCCGCAATACACTTTGGGCTTTTACCCTGAGCAGCAGATCCCTGCGGTTTGATAAAATCATCAATCCCCAATCCGACAAAGATACCCGGTCCCTGGTCCTCCGCCATTCCCTGAACACCCGTACCCGGCAGGACTTTATCCGCTTTTCCCAGACCCTGGAATCGGGGTCGGGCCAGGAACCGGCCGTGGAATACACCTACCTGAGAGTGAACAAAGGACAAGGCTATTATGCCTGGATCGATATCAATGGCGATTCGGCGGTCCAGGTTTCCGAATTCGCCCTCGCCCCTTTCCAGGACCAGGGGGAATATATCCGCTTCGCCGTCACGGGCAACCAATTTATACGCACCCGGAATCATTTGTTTTTACAAAACCTGGAGATTGACCCTTCAAGGCTTTCCGGAAATAAGGGTTCCCTGAAATGGTGGCAGCGTTTTGCCCTGGTTTCAAATTTTAACATCGGCTGGAAACAAACGGGTGACCATGGGTTCAGGAGTCCATTCCAAGCGGACAGCGGCCTTGCGGGTTTGCAGGCCCAGATCCGGAACCAGGTTTTTTATAACCGCAACCGGCCCGGTTTTGAATTGCAAGCTGGTCAATTGATCAACCAAAACAAACAACTGCTGACTACGGGTTTTGAAAACCGGGACCTCATTGAATATTTTTTCCGTTCGAGGCTGCTGATCCATTCGAGGGTCAGCCTCGAATCCTACCTGGCGAAACAACAACAAAAAAGCGAATTGGAATTTTTTGATCAAAGAAATTATTCGATCACCAGCCATACCGTAGAACCGAGGATCCAGATCCAGGCCAGCACCGCCATGCGCCTGACCCTGGCCTTCAGGCAAAAATGGAGCCGCAACCGAATGGGCGGGGAAAAATCCGATTCCCGGGAGGTCCGCCTGGAAGGCCTGAGCCAACCATTGAATAAATGGAGCGTACGGTCTTCCTGCAGCCTGGTAGGGATAAACTACCGCGGTGAACGAAATGCCTGGATCGAATATTCCATGTTGCAGGGCCTCCGCCCGGGAAACAATCTCTTGTTGAGTGTGAATGTTGACCGGGAAATCCAGAAAAACACCATGCTGAGACTGGGCTACGATGGCCGGAAAAGTGAAAAAAGCCGGTTTATCCAGACCGGCCGGGTACAAGTCATCGCCAGTTTTTAAGTAAGTCCAAACCCCTATCCTCCTCGCAGTATTTGTCCCGGCCTTGCCATTTCCGGAGACTTTACCTTTGCCCGGAATTGAATACGGCCGATGAATTTTCCATACCACATCAAACTATTGAGAAAGGCAGTTTTTGTCTGTTCGTTTTCTTTCTTTTGTCCAGGGCTTTTTTCACAATCTTATTGGAGTGCCGCGCCTCCCGGGGTCCAGGATTTGAGGGGTGAAAATAAGACCCGGTTCAAACTGGACACTGCCTTATTTTTTGAAAACCTTCGGAAGGCTGAGGCGGTATCGCTGCCGGTAGGCCCACATCAATTTATCGAATCCACGCTTTCCCCCTGTTCCAATTTCGCTCCCGGGCTGGCCGCCAGGTACCCGTCCATTCAGACCTATTGCAATTCAAAGGCGGGGGCCACC
>JAKQHS010000167.1 GCA_029557915.1 Bacteroidota bacterium
GTGCCGGTTCCTTCAGTCCAGGATGCCGGTGCGGGAATAATGGAATGTCCCTGACCCCGGGCCAAGAACATGGAAAAGACCAATAAAACGACAGAAAATAGCTTCATTTGTATTAATGTTTTGAGACCACAAAATTAGGGAAAATAGGGGAGGCGGCGGCTTGAATCCTGATCCGATTCATTCTCCATCCCTATCTTGCCGCCCCTATTCATTCTTATGTCTAAAAAAAATAATTCGCCGGAAAAAAAACCGTTGAAAAAAGAGCGGGAATTCAATTACCCCTGGACCCTGATCCTGTTCGGTATGACCTTTATCCTTTACCTGGCGACCAGCCGGTTTGATTTTACCACGGAAGATTCCCGCCTGATCTCAAAAAATGACCTGGTCCGGCAAGGATGGAAAGGGATACCCCTTTTGTTTACGAACGTGCCGGTGGACACGGAAGGCCGGCCTACCGGGGACTATACTCCTGCCAGCCAAAGCCTGTTTGCCTTGGAAGGCGGCTTATTTGGCATGGATCCGCGGCCTATGCACTTTTTGCAAGTGATTTATTATTGCCTGCTGGTCGTCCTGGCCTACCGGTTTATATCTATGATCCTGACGGCATGGCCTAAACCTGTTTCGCTGGCCATTGCCTTTTTGTTTGCCTTTCATCCCCTGCACAGCGAAGGGGTGGCCAGCCTCCACCACCGGGATGAAATCCTCGCTGCCCTGGGCGTCCTTTCCGTCCTCCTCATCTGCCTGCGCACTTCCAAGGGCACGATATCCCGATCCGTTTTGGTATTTCTCGCGGCCTGTCTTGCCTTCTTTTCAAAGAGCCAGGCCTGGGTTCTACTGATGCTGGCCCCGGTAACGGTTTGGTTTTTCCACCGGAACAGGCTCAAATACCAGGCTTTGAATTTATCCGCGGTAGTCCTTGCGGCCTTGCTCTTTTTTATTTTTAAATACGGGATAACCGGGGTGACCGCCCCGATCCTCAGCCTGGAAGACAATGCCTTGTTGATCTTTTCGGGCATGGAAAGGACCTGGGCGGCATTTGCCCTGGCGGGCCATGCGGTTCGCTTGTTTTTATTTCCGGTAGGTCTTCAGGCGGATTATTCATACAACCAGTTGAATCTTTCGGCTTGGTCCGATCCCTGGGCGGCCATTGGATTTCTTCTTCTAGGCGCAGGGGTCTGGTTTATGGCAAAGGGGCTGAAGACCCGATCGATTTACGGCTATGCCCTCTTTTTTTTCCTGGCGCTTTACCTGCCCGTTTCCAATCTTTTTTCTCTGAATGCCAGGACGTTCACGGAAGCGCACTTGCTGCTGCCGTCGCTTGGATTGCTTATCCTGACGGTTCCCGTTTTCCTCCGGCTGGCCGACAGGTTCAAGCTTGGGCACAATGGCCGCCGGGCGGTCTTGCTGGCCGTTCTTGGTCTTTACGCGCTCCAGGTTTTTCTCAGGATCCCGGACTGGCGGGATAATAAAACCATCTATACCGTTACCGCGGCGAAAGGTCCCCGGAATGTAAATGCGCAGGTGAGGCTTGCCCGGGTCAAATATGATGAATCGAAATATGCCGCTTCTTCTTCGCAGAAGGATCAATTGCTCGGGGAGGCCTTAGGCATTCTCGACCGGGCGGTAAAAATCTCCAATCGATTTGCTTCCGCTTATTTTGTCCGGGGACTGGTGTTGGAAGCCTTGAATGACCGGACCTCGGCGATAGCTTCCTTTGAAGCCGCAACGGCTGTAAATCCCAGGGAGGGCAATTTTAATTTCGAGCTCGGTAAAATTTATGTGGCCTCGGATCAACCCACTTTGGCCATGAGCCAGTTTCAGCAAGCGGAAAACAAAGGGGTCAAATCCGAATTCCTGTTTCATGAGA
>JAKQHS010000181.1 GCA_029557915.1 Bacteroidota bacterium
TACCCTCAGTTTTTGCTTTTTCCGGCCATGCCATCCTCCATATGGGCTTACCCTCTACCTGTATAAACAATATTTGTTGAACCCAATTTGGCACCTTTATCCAAAAAACTAAAGCTTAAAAGGTTGTAGTGCAACAAGCACGGCTGATAGCTGATAGCTGATAACCGAAAACCCTTATTTTTGGAACCGACTCTGGCCGTTAATGGACTACTCTGTTGATGGCGTGCGCAATCATCCGAAAAAGTCCATTCATGTCAGAAAACCGCCTTATCCAGCTACAGGTCAGATCATTAAAATTATTCCGGAAAATCCACCGCTGGACGGGCATTTCACTTTTTGTATTTTTTACCATCGTGGCGCTTACCGCCCTGATCCTGGGGTGGAAAAAAAATACCGGCGAACTGATTATGCCGGCGACGAAAAAAGGAAGTACAGCAGAGCTCAAAGCCTGGCTGCCGCTGGACAGCCTGCATAAAATAGCCTGCCAGGCGCTTCATGATTCAGTGTCCGGGGCCCTTTCGACTGAACTGGACCGAATCGATGTCAGGGTCGATAAAGGAATCGCAAAATTTCTTTTCATAGAGCGGTACTGGGAGATTCAATTGGATGGGGCTACGGGAAAAATCCTAAGTATCGGAAAAAGGTATTCCGACTTTTTTGAAAATGTCCACGATGGCTTGATCCTGGACCGTTACCTGGGTACCTCGGGGGAACCCATCAAACTGGTTTATACCACCTTAATGGGGCTCGCCCTTTTGGTTTTTACCATCACCGGGTTCTGGTTGTGGTATGGTCCGAAGAGGATCCGTCACCATAAACACGCACAAAAAACAAGCCTCCCTCATCACTGACTCAGGGTTTGATTTTAAAGCGGTCCCCTTCCAGGCAAACATCCAGCCGGGCTGATCTGAATCCAATTTTTCTCCCCGGTCCGGTCCTGATCTTAACAGGCCGGCGGGCCACTACTACCTGGCCTTCCCCGGTCACCTCCGCCCGGCGGCCATGCACCAGGATGGCGGTGGATTCATCGATCCCAATCACCACTTTAGCGGGATACTGATGCAATAAGGTAAATAAACGGTTGTACCGGCTTCGAACGATAAAATGCTGGTCGATGATCACTTGTTCAAGCAGGCCAAGGCCGGTGCTTGTTTCAATATTGCCTTCCGCCATCCGGTCCACCGCGCCTTCATAGAGGGTATCGCCGCGAATCTGATTGCCTGTGATCATTACCCGGCTCATGACTGCGGCTCCTGCACTGGTCCCTGCGATCATGGCCCCAGACCGGTAGGCGGCATGAATGGCTTCAGCCACCCCTGTCCCTGCTATGCTGTCCATAAAACGGCTTTGAACGCCCCCCGTGATATATAATAGACCGGCACACCGGATAGAGTCCAGAACTGCAGGTTGCCGGGCACTGACCCTGGTCAACTGCATTTTTAAGACCGGATTGGCGCAAAGCACCTGCAGGTCTTTTTTGATATAATGATAGGAGGTGTCCGGATTTGCACTGGCCATGGTCAACACAAGGATATTCTTTCCCGGGCCCAGGTCCGCTGTTTTGAGCATTTTTTCCATCATGGCCATGGGCCGGTCCCCTCCTCCTATAATAAATAAGCTGCCTTTTGGACCAGATTGAGATGAACCAGTCACTGTAAGGGCCGCCAGGATCAATGCATTCAATACTCCGGGATATAAACGCATGCGGGAAAGGTTATTTTACAATGGTAATTTCAAGTTCCTGGATCAGGGGAGGGTCTTCCGGACTCAGGGTGAAGAATACGGAGAGTTTTCCTTTTTCCCCTTCGACCAGATAGCTTCCCCTCAATTGGTTTTCTGCGATCAACGGACCGTTGCGAAGGATGGGGCCTATGGCTTTGAAAGCCCGCTGGTGGATCGTTTGCCTGGTTTCCAGGAAAACATCTTCAAAAAAGTTTTCAGCAAAAATATTTCCGGCGCCTGAGCTCAGGGCCGACAGGTTTTCCGCTTTCCAATCCGGCAGTACCTGGATCAATTGTTTTTGCCTTGCCAGCAATACTGGTGATGCAGGCACCCCCCTGGGCCGGATCCCGGTCCGCCGGATCAGGCTGTCCAGTACGCGCAGATTGATCGTACCCAGGTCGGCATAGGTGAGGTTGGCAAAAGCGACCAAGCCGATACCATATTCAGGCAAAAAACGCCACTGGCTACCATAACCCGGGAGGCCGCCGCTGTGTCCCACATAAACCCTGCCCTCACAATCCCTCATCCAGCTCAGTCCGTAGCCATAGGCCGTAACGACGGCACAGGGCCTTTGGCCGGGATAGCGGAAAGCAGGATGGAAGCCTGAAAAATTGACGGGTAGATGCATTTCGCGAAGACTGCTTCTTTTAAGCACGGGATTTTCAAGCCCATCCCGCGGAGGCCAGGCGGAAAGATGAAGACTAAGGTATTTCTGGAAATCCCCGATCGAAGTGATCAGGCCGCCCATCGCACCGTAGACCCCATGATGCAGGAGGGGTTCTTCAATCCATTCCTGCCCGATCCTACGGTAACCCAAAGCCAGTTTCCCCTGCGGCACTTTTGTGTATTCCCATTCCGTATGATCCATGCCCAGGGGCTTGAAAATCTTTTCCCGGGTATATTGTTCAAGCGGCTGACCGGATATTTTTTCCACGATCTGACCGAGCAAGGCAAAGCCCAAATTGCTGTATTCATAGGCCACCCCGGGTACATTGGAAAACCAGGTGCCTTTACGGATCAAGGCGACCAGGTCCTCGTGGGTATCCTCCAACTGGCGGTCGCCCCAGGGATTATCTTCCGGAAATCCGGCAGCATGGCTCATCAGATGCCGTATGGTGATGGGCGGCGCATCCGTGGTAAGCAATGAATTGTTTTTCATCAATGGGATATAAAGGTCTACCGGATCATCCAGCCGTAATCGCCCGGCATCCCTCAACTGGAGAATAGCCAGGGCCGTGATGCTCTTGCTCATGGAAGCGATGCGGTACAGGGTGGAAAGATCCGCCCTGATCCTCTGGTTTGTATTGGCCTGGCCAAGGCAACCGGACGCGATCAGTTGTCCATCGGCCACCAGCCCATAAGCCAGGGAAGGGAACTGCTTTTCTTTGGCATAATCCCGGTAAAGACTGTCGATGAAAGGCATCGCGGCTTTCATTCGCTGCAGCCGGTCATCTTCGGGATAAACGGGTTCTGCATAGCTTTGTTTTTTTTGGGCCAGTCCCGGGAAGGAAATGCAGGTGGAGACCAGCAGAACCGCCCAGAGCCTGGTGAGGCATTTTGCCATGTTCTTGGATTTTAGAATTGGGAAGATAACGAACTCAGGGAGCACTTAAACACCAATAAAATTTTGAGGGGGAGGCTCGTTTATTTATCTTCGTCATTTCATTTATTCCGGCTACCAGGTGGAAAACAAAGTAATGGAATATACGGTTATTGAGGATCATGGGTTTAAATACATTGAGACGAATCCTGGCAAACCCGTCCTGTTGCTGCTTCATGGTTTGTTTGGGGCGCTGAGTAATTTTAAAGGGATCCTGGGTTATTTTGAAAATAAACTCAATGTAGTGGTCCCCATCCTTCCGATTTTCGAACTTCCCATTACCGAAGTTTCCCTGGAGGGATTGGTCAAACACATCAAGGCCTTCGTGACCTATAAGGAAATCTATTCCCTGGATTTGCTGGGAAATTCTTTGGGCGGGCACCTGGCCATTTTATATACCCTGAAATACCCGGGAGAAGTGCGCTCCCTGACCCTTACCGGAAGTTCCGGCTTGTTTGAATCGGCCATGGGAACGACTTTCCCCAAGCGGGGCGACTACGATTTCATTAAAAACAAGACCGAACTGACTTTTTACGATCCCTCGGTCGCCACTAAGGAATTGGTGGATGAAGTGTTCAACATCGTCAACGACCGCATGAAAGGCCTTCGCATCGTACTTACGGCTAAAAGCGCCATGCGCAATAATGTTGAAAACCTGGTTTCTTCCATTACCGCGCCCACCCTCCTGGTCTGGGGAAAGGATGATTCCATTACTCCCGCTTTTGTCGGGGAACGGTTTCATGAACTGATGCCCAATTCGGAGCTCGTCCTTCTCGATCAATGCGGGCATGCCCCAATGATGGAACACCCCCAAAAATTCAACGAAATCCTGGATGGCTTTCTGACCAGGGTCCACGAGGTGGTCTACGGTTGACCTGTTTTTACCTTTCTCCTCTCTTAAGAAAATATCACGATTCTATCCTTTGATAGAACGAAGGCGTCAAACCTGCATTTTCATTCAACCGTTCGGCAGGTATTCACGAAATTTATAGGAAACTGAAAACAGACCTTATGAAGATTACCAGGAGATCCTCCATTCAAAAAATCATGTCCCTGCCCCTGGCTGTTCCGGGTTTGTCCATGAGGCCCCGGGACCCCTTTGGGATCCCGCCGGTCCCGGGCCAAAGACTGAGATCCAGCCTGAATGCCTACTCCTTCAACGGGCCTTTGATGGAAGGGAAGATGGACATAGTCGGGATGATGGAATACTGTGCCTTGCTGGGCTTTGAAGGAATAGATATCACCGGATATTATTTTAAAGGATATCCGAATGTACCGGACACGGATTATTTGTTCGGCATTAAACGGAAGGCCCATGCCCTGGCTATAGAGATCAGCGGTACCGGGGTCCGGAACGACTTTACAATCCCGGAAAAATCGAAACGTGAGGATGAGGTAAGGCGGGTATTCCAATGGGTAGAAGTGGCCGCCCGCCTGGGCGCTCCGGTCCTTCGGATTTTTGCAGGGCAGGAAAAACGGGAAGGTTACAACCGGGAACAAATCACCGAATGGATACTGGAAGACCTCCGCCGATGTGTCGATTACGGTAAACAAAACGGGGTGATCATTGGACTGCAAAACCACAATGACTTCATCCAGAATTCAGACCAGGTGATTTCAATTATGAAAGCGATCCCCTCTCCCTGGTTTGGCCTGATCCTGGATACGGGCAGTTACCGGCAGGAAGATCCCTACCTGGCTATCGAAAAAACCATTGACTATGCCGTGAACTGGCAAATTAAGGAAAAGATATTCGTCGGGGGCAAGGAGGTGGAAACCGATATTCCCCGGCTGTTTTCCATTATTAAGAAATCCGCCTACCAGGGTTATCTGCCCATTGAAACTTTAGGGCCCGGTGACCCCAAGCCGAAAATCGAAGCTCTCCTGGAAAAAGTGACGCGTGAAATGCAATGATATGGATATAGTTAGCCAGTTGAGGGCAACAAAAAAACAGGCCCTGCTCTATTTTGATCTGCCCCCTGAAGTCTATGACCTGACCTACTGCCCCGGTAAATGGAATATAAGACAGTTGCTCAACCACATCGCTGATGCGGAAACCGTTTTGTACGACCGGATCCGGAGGATTATTGCTGAACAGCCCAATCCCCTCGTTTGGTCCTTTGACCAGGATGGTTGGGCCCGGCACCTGAATTATGATCATTTTCCGCTCCATATCAACAAGCATATATTTGCTTCCATACGCGATGGCATCATTTATCTGACCGGGATCTATTATGAAGACCATGGTACACTGCCTTTCATACATAGCCAGACCGGTGCACGAACCCTCAAGGATGAAATCGACAAGGTGGCCTGGCATTGCCGCCATCACCTGGATCAAATTGAACTCGCACTGCAGGCGAAGCCTTTTATTTCACAAGTAGATTGATCTTTCCCCTGAACTCAGACAAATAAAAAGACAGGATGCAGGCCGGCTGGGCCCGGGCTTTTTATCTTGCGCCCCGAAGATGAGTAACTCAAATAAGGGATCAATTTTCCAGCTTGCAGAATTGGATTTTATGGAAAAATAGTTCTTAATCGTCCACCACCCACCATCCACCACACCTATTCCACCGAAATCTCATCCGCAAATATAAATGCCTTGCTTCCTGATCCGGGATGCCAGGGAGGGCAGGCGCCGATATTTCGCGCCACCACCCTTACATAACGGATGGTGTTGTTGAGGTCGGCAGCATATACTTTATAAAGGGGATTGCGGTCGTTCCTGATTTCTTCCGTTTGTTTCAGGATTTCATTGTAAGTCCTTCCATTCGAGGAAACGCTGATCTCCACCTGGTTCGGAAGAAAGATCCAGGCGTTTTGATTCTGCAGAAAACCGGTCTCGATACGGCGGACGCGGGTCGCCTCGCCCAGGTCCAGCACGACGTCCAGGTCATTGCCTTCCCAGCCAATCCATTCTTTATCCCCGATGGCGTTGAGGTTTGCTTTCTGTCCGTTGACCAGGCTCAGGGGGTCCTGGCCGGGGTATTTTTCACTGGGAGGGTTATTGTATGCCACGGACCGGTAAGCCGCCTTATGCATCAGGATCTCCCTGGAGGAAACATTTTCAGACAGAAGGTCACCGGATACGGATTTGGCCATTACCCGGGTCCTTTGTTTTACCAGGAAAGGCCCGGTATAGACCTGCGATTGGAGCCCGGGCTCCGTGCCGTTGAGGCTGTACACGATCTTATCCGCATTTTCCCCCTCCAGTGAAACCAGAAAACCCTGGCTGGTGGAATCGTAAACGGAATTTATCAGGATATTGCTGTACACCACCGGCCAGTCATCGGTTCTGAAGGGGGAGGCGGGAAGGCTATCGTGATTATACAGGTTGCCCTCGGCAGTGTTGGTAAAAGCATAACGGGCTGCGACAGGTTCAGGGACCTGTTCGCTGGACAAAATGAGCTGGTTCCCATCGATCTCCACCTTGGCTTCGACAAAACGCCGGTCTTCTCCGGCAATTCTGTACAAGTCCGGCTTCTCCCCTTTTATATACAGCCCGCTTTCCGCGTGATCGAAAGACACAATGACCTTCTGGCCTTCCACCTTCATGCTTTTATACAGAGGGCCGCTGCATTCAAGGGTCTGGCCGTAATTATTGGCCAGGGCCCATAAAGCCAATCTTTTACCCACCTCCCTTTTATTCCTGGGATGGATATCCTGTACATTGCCAATATCGGTCGTCACGGCCATGCCGGTACCCGGAGACAGCGACAGGGTTTTAAGCTGTGCTTCCTGGACCAGGGATCCCTGAAGCGGACGGCCGTATTGAAAGGGGGCGATCTGTACATAATAGAAAGGAAAATTATAATTCCAGGCTTGTCGCCAGCCGTTGATCATAGCCGGGAAAAGCCTCCGGTAAACCAGGGCGTTGCCCGTGTTGGATTCTCCCTGATACCATAAAGCCCCGGCAATCCGGTAGGGGACCAGCGGATAAATCATGGCGTTGAAAGTGCTGGCCGGGAGGTAAGGCCAGGGGTAGTTTTCTGGAAATATTTCTTTCCAGGAGGCGAATTCAGGGTCTGTCTCCATAATATTTTTTGGGGTCCAGGCTTCCGCTGCCGATCCGCCCCAACTGGCATGGATGATCCCCACCGGGATATTGAGCCTTTCTTTCAGCTCAAGGGCAAAAAAATAAGCCACGGCGCTGAAACCGGGCATGGTCTCCGGGCTGCAGACCTCCCACTCGGCATCGATATCCTCCTGGGGGTAGTCCGACACCCTTCTGGGTATGCGGATTTGACGGATCAGGGGTTGGTTGCTGTTCTGGATTGCCTGGTCTTGATTTTCGATCCCCGAACTGGCGGTCCATTCCATATTGGATTGTCCGGAACAGAGCCAGACTTCACCGATCATGACGTGATGCAGCACGAGGGTATTCCTTTCCGAAATAGAGATGGTGTAGGGCCCTCCGGCTTCGGGTGTTTTGACCAGGATCCTCCATTGCGCTTTGTGATCTGCAAGCACCTTATAAATCACATTGTCCCAGCTGCAGGAAATCGTGATGGTGGCGTTGGGATCCGACCATCCCCAAAAAGGGACCTGTTGATTCTGCTGCAGGACCATATGATCGGAAAACAAGGCGGGCACCCTTACCCGGGCATCCAGGTTAAGACTGAAGAAAAACAGGATACCAAACAGAAAACAGGCTCTCGGCATGACGGTGATTAAAACCATCAAAGGTAAAGGCTGGAGATGAATTACAAAGGGGATCCCGGAGGCTGGAATTTTGTTTAAAAGGAGTGCCGGGAATGGGATTTGAACCTGCCTTCGCGACGCTGCGGCTGGGATGCTCTACCGCAGAGGGTCTGGAACAATATGAGTTTTGTTTTAAAAGGAAGAGCCGAGAATGGGATTTGAACCCACGGCCTGCTGATTACGAATCAGCTGCTCTACCGCTGAGCTATCTCGGCTTAAAAGAAACAAACCGGGCGCAAAGCTAATGCACAGGCTCCATATAGGGTCAGGATTGGGGTAAAATGTATGGCAGCCCGGTTGAAAACCTGAAGAATTACCCTTCGGGGTGAGCGCCGGATGAAAAAAGTTGGTCAAATTTAAGCCTTCTTTTAAACCAATCCTTCCGAACTCCATCCAATCCATTGTAAACTAAATATGAAAAACATGAAAACTCTTTTGAACTTCTGGCTCCTGCTTTTACTGGTATCCTCGCAGTTCCAGGTCCGGGCTCAGTCCTCGGACGATAGGGATTCCACCGGCCTTCCCGGGGACCAATTCAGCCTTCAGGGCGCTTTGGAAATGTTTAAAAAAGCCTCCTCTCCGGAGGAGTTTGAAAAACTGATCAATACCGAAAATAACCATGTCAACAATCTGGACCTCAATGGCGACGGCGACATCGATTATGTAAAGGTGATTGACCATATGGACCAGGACGTGCATGCCCTGGTTTTGCAGGTCGCCGTTTCGGCCAATGAAAACCAGGATATCGCGGTCATCGAGATTGAAAAAAACGGGACGGAATCCGCCGTATTGCAAATCATCGGTGATGAAGAAATCTATGGGGAAGCCGTAATCATGGAACCCCAGGGCGAGGAAGGAAAAGAAAAATCCCGGAAAGGGCCAAGCCTGCTTGAGGACGATGCGATCGTAATAAACGTTTGGTTTTGGCCTTCGGTGCGTTATATCTACGCTCCTGTGTACCGGCCTTGGGCATCACCCTGGTACTGGGGATATTATCCGAACTGGTGGAGACCCTGGAGGCCTTTGGGATGGCATGTCTGGCATCCGTTCCGGGTCCATTATCACGTGGGTTATGTCTTTGCACCCACCCACCGGGTCGTTCGCGCACACCGGGTTTATACCCCGGTAAGAGTGACCTCGGTCACCGTAAAAACCAGAAATCACCAGGCCGTCAGCAACTACAGGGTCAACCGGTCAAAAACCACGGTGACCGCGACCCGGGGCAATAATCAGGTCAAAGCTTCCCGGACCCAAACTACGGTGTCCGGTAAAAAAGGGAATACCCGGGGGACGGCTACCAGGACCTCAACGACCGTCTCCGGTAAAAAGGGCAATACCAAGGTAAACGCCACTAAAACCAGGACTTCCGTCAGGAAGAGGAATTGATTTGGGAAAAAGCAAAAAGCAGGGGGTGTCTCGAACGACAAAAAGAAAGGGGGTATCTTTCAAGACACCCCCTTTCTTTAAGAAGCACAATTATCTTACCTCAAAATCTTTCGTAAACACTCGTCCGGAAAGGCTGACGTCAAAATAATAATTTCCGGGTTCGAGTTTTTCCAGGTTAAACCGGCGGGTAACGCTGACCTGGTTGTTGAACCGCTCGGAATGAGCCACATCGCCCTGTGCATTCCGGATGCTCAGGACGGCTTTGTTGCCCTGGGTCATCAGGTTGCAATCCAGTTTGTCATCATGGATCTTGACCACCGGTTTAAAGATGATTTCAGAATCCTTGCTGAAAAGGAAGCCTTTTGAAATCGACAGACGCTGGATGCTTATTTTCTGATCGTCGTTGATTTCCATGACATATTCTCCGTCGGGTACGTATTTCAGATTGTATTTGGTGGATTGTTTGATGCTTTCGCTGACCAGCACGTTCCCGTTCACTTCCCGGATGGTGACGTCGATCACAGGCGATTTCCATTTATTTTTTTCAACAATGATCAGCTTGGTGCCGGAAAGGATTCTCACCGGTATTTCAGCGGACAGCCCGGTATTCACCGCGGCGAAAAGGATTAAAAACAACAGGTTTTTCATAATAATAGGATTTTTAAGTTTATTTAAATCATTCCAAGTGACCGGAGCCGACAACGAAAGGGCTGCACACGGCATAACCCAGCCGGGTGCATACACGTCGTTACCGGACGATGCACGGATTTAGAGAAATTCTTTCCAATAAAAATTTAAGGAGTCTTTGCTGTTTGGATCAGAACAACCGGAGAATATGCCCTATCCCCGTTTTATAAACCTGTTCTGTTCCGATTTAGAGGAGTCAAACAACAATAATGATGACAAGTTTACATAAAAGGTTGCATGCTTGTCAAGTATTAACGGCCCGGAAAAGGAGTTTATTCGACAAAAATGGATTTTAAACCCGATCATAGACCAATCCACCGCAGAAATACGTGATCCTTCCGGGCCCTTGTCCTGCAAGGGCTGATAAACTCCTCCTCCGGGGCGGCAGAGGTTTAAAAAAATACAGGCATTAAAATTTATTTAAAATTTTTTAGCCCCTGCCTGTAACCTTTGTGTTAATTTCCTGTATTCATTTCAGAACTAACAACGAGCAAGGGGTTTACATGTCGGATGGGGTAATCATGCAGCAGGTGAAAGCGGGTGACCTGTCACAGGCTTCAGTCCTTTTCCGGAAATACCACCGCAAAATTTATTATTTCCTCGGGAAAATGAGCGGGGATTACCACGCGGCAGAAGACCTCACCCAAAACGTATTTGTCAAGATGATCCAGTACAAAAACAGTTATAATCCTGAAATGAACTTCGAATCCTGGATATACCGGATCGCCCGGAACAGTTACCTGGATCATGTCCGCCAGAAAAAAAACCTGGTGTATACGGACCTGGAGCCCTTCCAACAGCTGAGTGAGAAGGATGAGGCTAATCCGGAAGAACAATACGACCGGCTTCACCAGGCGCTGGCCGGCCTGCCTTCGGATGACCGCGAAGTTCTGGTCCTCACCCGGTTTCAGAAAATGAAATACCAGGAAGTCGCTGCCATCCTCGGTACGACGGAATCCAATGTCAAAGTAAAAGTGTTCCGCGCCCTGGAAAAACTAAGAACCTCTTTTTTTCAACTCGAATCAAACCAGTGATGAACGAACAGGACCTGATCAGGGAGAAACTCATCGATTATATTGATGGACGCTTGCCCGAAGCGGAAAAGGGGGAAATCCAACGTACGCTGGATGAAAATCCCGCCGTGCGGGAAGAATACGAACAACTGAGGATCCTGCTGCACGGGCTGGAAGAGGAACTCCCTGGGATCCCTTCACAGAAACTCATTGGCCGCTTCGAAGACTGGCTGGACGGCTACCGGTCCCAGGCCAGGCCTGAATCCAAATCCCTGTTTTTTTCCACCTGGTTCAAGCTTGCGGCCTCTCTCTTGCTGCTGGTCCTTGCGGGTGGAGGCGGTTATCTGATCAAATCCGCCCTGGATCAGAGGGCTGAGGTGGCGAAGCTGCAAAAGGAACTGGCCGAAACCAAAAGCCTGGTCCTGAATCAGCTCCAGGACAAACAATCAGCCAGTCAGCGCATCCTGGGGGTTTATGCGGCCAACGAACTGCACACGGCCGACGATGAAATCATAAAAGTCCTGGCCAAAGCCATGGAGGAGGATCCGAGTTCCAATGTCCGGATGGCGGCCCTGGAAGCCCTCAGCAGGTTTTACCAGGACGAACGGGTGAGAACCCTGTTGATCGGCTCCCTGAACCGCCAAACCGACCCGGTAGTCCAGATCGCCCTGATCCAGTGGCTGGTCCAGATGAAAGAAAAGTCCATCCTGCAGGACCTTGAGAAAATTACCCGCGGCAATTCACCGGTGAAAGCGGTGAAGGACGAGGCTTATAAAGGCATATTCAAGTTAACTTAATATACATTCCATCACTTTCTAAACTCAAATTTTTAAAAACAACCAAACATGAATACTGGAAAAATACTGTTTACCCTCTGCCTCCTGGGCATGGCCGCAGCCTTGCAAGCTCAGGAATACAAAGTTGCCAAGACTTCAGGCCGCCTGGAACTGCACATCGGCAACGTCACGGTAGAGGGCCATGCCGGAAATGAAATCATATTCTCGTCCAAAGACGGGGAAAATGAAAAGGATGAACGCGCAGCCGGACTCGTAGCCATCAATGCCATGGGCATGGAGGACAACACCCGCCTGGGCATTAATGTTTCAGCCAAGGGCGATGCCTTGGTCGTCAGCCCTCTTTCTAAAACAAAGTCCCCGGAGATCAGGGTCCTGGTACCCAAAGGAGTGATTGTCTCCTACGATTACGAATCCCAATACGGAGGGAAAGCGAGGTTTAAAAATCTGGAAAACGAGCTGGAGATCTCTGCCACCTACAACGGCATCGAACTGGAAGGCATTACGGGCCCCGTGACGGTCAAAACCATCTACAGTCCCATTGATGCGGAATTTGCCAACACCGTGAAAGGACCCGTGTCCCTGATATCCATCTACAGCACCGTCGATGTCACCCTCCCGCAAAGCCTGAAAGCGGATCTGAGCATGAAAACTTCCTACGGCGAGATGCTGGTCGCGCCAGAGTTTAAGATCGAAATCCTCAGACCTTCGGAAAAAGAAGGGGACATGGTCTCCATGGGCGGCAATAAAGTGCAGGGTAAAATCAACGGCGGGGGCATCAAGGTGGATCTCCGGTCCGACTACAGCAAGATCTACCTGAGAAAAAAATAGGATGACCGGACACTGATTTTCTCACCAGAAACAATAAAAATCAATGAAAAAAATACTGTTCCTGCTCGCAGCGGGCTGGACAAGCCTCTGTCCTGCACAAAGCCCCGTGAATAAATCCATTCCGGTAAATTCCGGGCAAAGCCTGCAGTTGTATTTTGACTACCCCAACCTCATCCGGGTCAGCAGTTGGGACAAAAATGAAATCCAGATTACCGGATCGGTCAGCATCAACAACGGCGAAAATGATGATGCCTTTGTCCTGACTTCGGCGGTATCAGGCGGCCAGGTGGTCGTCAAAGGTGAAATCCCCGATATCAAATCCCTGCCCCAGCAGATCACCCTCCGGCGGGGAAATGAAAAAATCGTATTCAAAAACAAATCGGAATACGAGAAATACAAGCAGGAGCACGGCGCTTCGTTTGATTTCATGAACAGGGGCTCCGATATCGAAATCAGCCTGGATATCAAGGTTCCGGCCAGCTTGCCGGTAAGCGTGGAATCGGTATACGGGATCGTGGAATTGAAAAACCTGAAACAATCCATGCCCTTGTCCGCGATCTCCACCTATGGAGGTGTGGATGCAGCCCTGCATGCGGCACAGGTGGGGGAATTGTACGCGTCGACCGATTTCGGCCAGATCTATTCCAACCTGGATGTGTCCTTCAGCGGGGAGGGATTAAAACAAAAGGATTTTCATACCGAGATCATGGCCCGCCCGGGTAAAGGCGCCCGCTACCGTTTTGAATCAAAATACGGGAACGTTTACCTCAGAAAGAACTGAGTACCGGATTCAAGCCGCCTGAACGAACAAGGAAATACCGGACACGGAAAAGTAACCTTTATTCTTTGCCGGAGTTGTCAGGATATGTTCCGTCGCTTAACACAATTTTATGATGATTCATCCACCTTTCCCCCTTTTAGGGTGAATGACGAAAAGGATGCGCCGGATACCTTTGACAGAATGAAAACAGAATTCCTGAAAGCCGGATGGAAAAAAGTTCATAGGCTGGATGGACGCGGGATTCGCCACCCGGAACAGGAAGCATGAACCTTTCGAAATTTAGAGTGAGTCTTTTCAATAAAAACCCGCAGCCTTCCTAACCCCGGAAAGGTTGCCGGGTTTTTTTCTTTAAGGAGCATTCAGGGCATTGATGATTGAAACAGGGGAAAGATTTTTTCAAATCTTTATTCAAGATTTAAGCAGGGATATTTGAATTTGAGATCCTTTGCCCGGGTCTCCATTTTTTCGATAAAGGACTTATGTTCCGGGCTTCCGGGATGCAAGGGACGATGGGACCTTGCTTCAACCAGCCGGCTCACCTCATCCGCGATTTGCCGCGTTTCTTTTGAAAAATAGGTCGACTGAAAGCAGGTCCAGATGTATTGAACGGCCTGTTCGTTGGGATGGACCATATCTTCTTTATAAAACCGGTAATCCCGCAGATCGTCGAGGAGGATCTCATAAGCCGGGAAATAAAAGATGGACTCATTGCGTCGGCAGAGTTGATCCGCGGCCAGCACCAGGGTGGCCTTGCTGATGCTGTTGTCCCCGAAACCTTCTTTGAGGTAACGAACCGGGCTGACCGTGAGCAGGATTTTTATTCCGGGCCTTCGTTTTAGCAGTTCAGGAAGCCATGATTCCACGGATTGCACCACCTCTTCCACATTCATAAACCCTCTTTCAAATTCACTGGTGGGAATCTTGTGACAGTTGGCCACGGCCTGGCCGCTGGCTTTATGTTTGTACCAGATCGCCGTACCCAGGGTCAGTATCAACACATCCATCCTTTCAAACCGGTCCCGTGCTTCGTGGAGGGAATCATTCATCCTGGAAAGGCAGTCCTCCTGCCGGGGGGAAGAAAAAGAACCGTGATGATGTAATCCGTGGACCAGTCCGCGATCATGGATGAGGTCCTGCTCATTCCATGCCGGCCCGTCCAGGATGCGCCTGATCTGCAAGCCGATACTTATCGGATTGTACACGATGCCGCAGGGATTGCAGTCGCTGTGAAAGCCGCCTGCCTTGAACCGCAGATGCAGATGCTCGGCGAAACACGAACCGATGCAAAAGAGCCGGTCCTGGTGTTGGATTTTCCAGGGAGAAGGCGACAGTTTGATTTCGGTTCTAAAAACAGGCCCGGGCATGGCCGCAAGGTAGTTGCATTTGAGGAGATCCTTTACTTCCTTATTTTGCGCCTTATTTGAAGATTGAACATGAGCTTTTTTGACCGGATTTTCAGCAAAAAAAGCCAGTCTGCGGATACCTTGTGTTACGAAGCCAGTTTCGGCCGGTATACCGATGCTTATAAATCCGATGCCCAGTTTGAAGCCTGGGACCGGGCCATCGAACAATTTGAACAACAGGAATACAGGAAGTCCCTTCTTGATTTTATCGAATACATCAAAAACCCGGAGGGTTCCAATATCATCCTGCACAGCGAACAACCGGTGTCTTTTGACATGCTTCAGGGTTCCAAAACCATCGAATGCCGGTTGAAGAGCGGGGTCGTATTTGTGGAATGCCGCATCGCCGCCGTTTCGGAAATGAACATTGGGTTTATGCGGCGGCTGCTCGATCTCAATTATGAGTTGAAATACGTGAGGTACGGATTGACGGAGGACCGGGTCGTGGTGCTGCGCTTTGATACCCCATTGACCGATGCCTCCCCTTATAAATTGTATTTTGCATTAAAAGAACTGTCCATACACGCCGACAAACAGGATGACCTTCTCCTGCAGGAGTTTTCCTTCCTTCACCCGGTCCGGTCCGGCAAGATCGAACCGGCTCTTCCTGCCGAAGCCGACCACAAACTGGCCTTTTTCAGGTCTGCCATCGACAAAGCCTTTCATCTTGTGGATCATGGCAAACTGAAAACCGAACAGTATCCGGCAGCCACCGGATACATCCTGCTGGCTGCCATGTATAAGCTGGACTATCTCATCCGGCCGGAAGGCGGCCTTGTGGACCGGATAGAGCAGATCCATAAAAGCTATTTTGCCCAGGACCAGAAAAACATTCAATTAAAGCTCAAGCACCTGAGGCAGGAAATGGTCAAACTCCGGCAGATGAGCGATGACGACCTCAAAGCGGAGATCTACCACACCATTTCCACCTTTGGCATCACCACGCCGGCAACCCTGCCGGTGCTGCACGAACTCATCGACCGGGAGACGCAGTCCATTCAATGGTATATCGACCAGGAATACAACGAATATGCACTGGGCATGGTGGAATACATTGCCGGTTTCAGCTTGTTCAATTTTGCCCTGCCCCTGCCGGCCAAAGACCTGCTGCACCTGATTTTCAGGGTGACCGAAGCCGAATTTTTCAAGAACATCAAAGGAAATCAAACCCTGTACGACCGGGGCAAAATATCGAAGGCGGCGGTCCGGGCCGAATTGAACCGGCTGGAAAGCATCCACCAGAAAAAATACCTGGCCCTTGCTTTCGATCATAAAAAACTCAGGTACGATTCGCCCTTAACTTTTGCTTACGGCATCCTGCAGATGGTCCGGGGCCTGCAACTTCAGAAAGCACGATGAAAGACATCATTGAGATCTATAAGGATTATGTGGTACAGATCGCGACCCCGTACAATACCGGCACGGGATTTCTACTGCCCCGTGAAGGCATCATCGTCACCAACGAGCATGTGGTCCGGGACAACCACGAAGTGGTGCTGGAAGGGCGGCTGATCCCAAAACAAATGGCCCGGGTCCTTTACCTCGACCAAAAGTTTGACCTTTCCTTTATCCAGGCGCCGGCATTGGCCCGGGAGGTGGAAGGCATTGAAATAGAAAAAACCCGGCGGCTCCACGAAGGAGACCTGATCATCGCCGTCGGCCATCCCTTCGGGCTAAAATATACCGCCACCCAGGGCATTGTGTCCAACACCATGCATATGCAGAACGATATCTTGTATATCCAGCATGATGCGGCCCTCAATCCGGGCAACAGCGGAGGGCCTTTGATCAATGCCCATGGCCGCGTGGTGGGGGTAAACACCTTTATTGTTCAAAACGGCAACAGCATCGGATTTTCCCTTCCCGCCAGTTACCTGGAAGAAACCCTTGCCGCCTTCAGCCAGGGCGGGGGGGACGAGGCCACGCGCTGCGAATCCTGTTCCAACATCGTCTTTGGGAAATCCAGTACCGGCCATTATTGTCTCCATTGCGGATCCAAAATCCGGATGCCTTCCGATGCCGAGCCTTATGAAGCCATCGGCATGCAGCGGACGATCGAGGATACCCTGATCCGGCTGGGATATGCAGTGAACATTTGCCGCCGGGGGCCGAACAATTGGGAACTGGTTCATGGCAGCGCCACCATCGAAATTGCCTATCATGACCAAAGCGGTTTGATCCTCTGTGATGCGGTACTTTGTTACCTGCCCAAAACCCAGATCCAGGAACTTTACGAGTATCTCCTAAGGCAGAATCATCAAATGCAGGGAGGCAGCCTTAGCCTGCGGGGCAATGAAATCATCCTTTCCACGATCATGGTGGACCGCCAGCTTGATGTACAACAGGGTTACCACCAGATCAAAAACCTGATGGAAAGGGCGGATTATTACGACGACCAGCTCGTCAATCTGTTCGGGGCGATCTGGAAGCAGGAAGACTGACCGTCAATTCTGGACAAAAACCTTTTTAACGACTTTTTCGCTTTCGATCAGGTCAAAGAAGGGATTCAAATATTTCTTTATCCCTGACCTGGATTTTTCATCAAGCAGGGTAAACCCGTCCACCACTTTGAAAAGCTCTTCCTTCTTGCTCATAAAATATTTGGCCGTGGAAAGCGCTTCCTCTTCCGTAACGCCGTGTCCCATATAATAGCGCTCATAAATGGATTTGATCGGAAGCGATTCATGGGGCACTGCATAGGGCGTGCCCACCAGGGCCGCGTAATCGAAGTCGTAGGGGATGGGGATGACCTTTGCCACGGCGGGCACTTTCACCATTTCTACGTTGTGTTTGTTGGGGATGGACCAGTCGGTATTGCCGATCATGTACTGGAAAAAAACCATTTTCAGGTAATTGTCCTTGTCCAGGGCCGGGACCATGACCTTGCCGGATTCGATCACTTTCCCTCCCATGCGGTCGGCGATCTCTCCCTCATCCTCCACAAAAAGGCCATCCAGGGTGTATTTTACCTTGCCTTCGTCGTAGCATTCGAATTTGACCAGTTTATGGTGGACAAAATAATCCGGATTGACCACCCGGTACAGGTCGTAGCTCAATTTTTCCCGGAAGAGGAATTCGGAATTGGCTTCCCCCGTACGGCATTGAAATACCACTTTTAATTTGTCGATGCTGGTATCAAGGGCCTGTTTCTCCAGCTGCCCGTTCTTGAAATCCACTTTCACAGGCGGGAAAAAACAAACCTGCTTCCGCATCATCCCCCTTGCCCGGACGCGGATGTCAAAATCCACGGGCTGTCCGTTGCAGGGAAGGGTGATCTTTCCGGGCAAGTACTCTTCCTGCATTTTCTGGTTGATCAGCTTATTCCAATTGGTTTCGATTTTAATAACCGGAACCCCTTCTGCTTCGAGAACACAGTCAAAAATGGATTTGGTATGGCCATTCTGGGCTGAAAGGCTCCCGAAAGTAAAAATTAGAAGCAGGAGGATCCAAAGAGGGGATTTGAGGGTCTTTTTCATTTCAAGGATATTTGATTTAGTGAAGAGGGCCTACCCGGCCCAAAGGGCATATAAAATTAAATAAAAATTTATGTATTTATTTTTTAATTCCCGGATGTGAATACCGCCGCCTGGTATAGGGCCTTCGTTTTTCTATACGGGTAATTTGAATTTGCCAACCGCGGGATGAAAGCGGGAGATGGGCCTCGCAGGGTCAGGTTCCTTGGGAATCAATGTTTTTGAAGCACTGGCCGGGGATAGCATCCTCCTCGTACATTAAACTTTGACCATTTGCTCCGGTATTTGGAGGCAGGCGCCCGGTTAGAGTTCCGCTACCGGCCTTACCTTTGAAACGGGGAGGGCTTCCCCGGTTCATTTATTGGTATGAAAAATTGTTTTTATTCCTGCCTTCTTATCCTTCTTGGGGTGGACCTTGCAGCGCAGGTCCAGCGATATCTGTATGTTGCCGATGACCAGGGCTGGATTTATATTTACGACATCAACAAAAACCACCACCTGGTACGCAAATTCGAAGTGCCGGGCACCGGGGAATACAAGGGCATCAGTGCGGATGCTGCCCGGGAACGTTTGTACCTGAGTTCCTATACCGGAGACCAGTTTGTATGTGTGGATTTGAAAACCGAAAAAATACTGTATTCCATCCCCATCCTCGGATACCCGGACAGCCATGCTCAAACCCCGGACGGGAAATTTATATATCTGCCTAAAAGGCATGGGAGGAGCTGGGATGTGATCGATGCAGACCAGGGAAAGATCGTAGCCAATATCCCGGTTCCCTATGGCAATCCGCACAATACCTGGGCCGGCAAGGACGGTACCCGGATGTACCTCGCCGCCCTTGGTAATGAAAACCTATACATTGCCGATACCAAAACACATTCCATCACGGGCCAGGTCGGTCCTTTCCAGCCCAATCCCGAAGATCCCTGGGGATGGACTCAGAAAAGGCACAATGGCCCCAAAGGGATAAGGCCATTTGCGGTAAGTTCAGATGATAGGTTTTGTTATGTCAACCTGGATGGCATCCTGGGCTATGAAATTGGAGACATCAGTACGGGAAAACGGATAGGCAGGGTCGGGGTGGAAGGTTTTGAAAGGAAAAGAGGCAGCCACCTCACCACCAGCCACGGCATCAATCTTCCCCCGGATGAAAAGGAAATCTGGGTGTCCAACGATGCAGGACCTTATCTCCATGTATTCGATGTTACCGCCAGCCCGCATAAAAAAATCGCGGATATCAAATTGTCCGGTAAAAATGGCTGGATAACCTTCAGCATCGACGGGAAATACGTTTATCCTTCCTCAGGGGATGTGATTGACGCCGCGTCGAAAACCATTATTGCGAAAATCATTGAAAGCGAAAAGTTATTGGAGATCCAGTTTGAGCGGGGGGTGCCGGTGAGGGCTGGCACAAGGTAAGTCAGTGGATGGTGGTTGGTGGTCAGTGGTTGGAGGTCAGCCAATCCATGGTTTTTTGGTGGAAATCGGACGTAACATCAGCAAAGGCCGTCAGGATGGAAAAGTGATTTAAACCGGGCCAGAGGTGTTTTTCAATAGAAACGGATTTGTTTTTCCATGCCGAGTCCATTTCTTCCAATTGGGAGTGGTATTCTGCAGATTCGTCTCCGCCTACAGCCAACAGGATTCTTGAATCAGGTATGGGATCCAGCCGCACAGGACTGAACTCTTCAGCCGTCGAGGTGTCCATCCCGATTTTGTCATTGACAAATGACAATTGAATCGGGACCAGATCGTACAATCCGCTGAGGGCGCAGATGCCTTTCAACCGGACCCCCGGCGGACCAAACTTTACCGTAGTCATCATCGCCGCCAAATGACCGCCGGCGCTGTGCCCGGCCAGGTAGAGGGATTCCGGGTCCCCGCCGTATTCACCAATGTGGTCAGCAATCCAAACCAGGGCCTTAGCGCAGGATGCGACGATTTCATGCATCGAAGCCGAAGGCGCGAGAGGATAAGAAATCAGGATCACATGGAAACCGTGGGGGAGAAATGCAGGCGCAACAAACCGGAAATTGGACTTGTCCATGGACTGCCAGTATCCGCCGTGGATGAAAACCAGGGTTTTCCCATTGGGCCTGGGGGCGGGATAGAGATCCAGGATCTCCGGCTTGCCGGAGCCATAGGGGAGATCTTTATAAATCAGGCACGAACGAAGGGCTTCCTCACTTTTTTGTTCCCACAGATTCAAATGATCGGCAAAATCGGGTACCAGGCCCCGGTTGTTGTACTGCCGGTCGAGTCCGGCCTGGTCATACTCCTTATAGATAAACATGTTCCGAGTGGAAGGGATTCAGTTGGCCAATGCCTTCCTCGTTTGGTTAAGGCTCCGGATCACCAGCCGGTAGAAATCCGGATGGGATTGCCAGGTTTTCCCGGTCACTAGATTTCCATCCTGCACCGCTTCGTCCCGGTCCACATAGCGACCTCCGCAGGATTCGACCTCGAAACGCACGTGTTCATAACAGGTCACGGTTTTTCCTCCCACCAGCCCGGCAGTGGTCAGGATCTGGATGCCGTGGCAAATAGCAAAAATGAACTTGTCTTTTTGATCAAAATGCCGGACCAGTTCGATGACCCGGGGATTGTTGCGCAGGTATTCCGGGGCCCGGCCCCCGATGCAAAGGACGGCGACGTATTCTTCCGGCCGAACGGACTCAAAGTCGGTGTCTGCCGTGACGAGGTAACCCTTTCTTTCCACATAGGTATCCCAGCCTGGCTCGAAATCGTGAATCACCAGGTTCAGGGCCTTGACCGCGGGGGCCGCGATGACCGCCTGATAACCCGCTTCGCTAAGCCTTTGTTTTGCATAAAGCACTTCAAAACTTTCGCCGGCATCCCCGGTGATGATGAGTATTTTACCAGACATAGGTTTTGTTCATTTGTTTTATGGTGAATAGTTCGAAAGATAAAATTTATCTTGCAAAAAGGGGAAAAACTTAATCCGGATCCGGGAGGCTTCCCGGATCCTTCTAATCATTAAAGCAAACCAGCTATGGATCCTTCTGAAAGCAATATAAAAGACCGGTTTACGATTCAGAAAATTTATTTCTTGACAGGCATGGTCTTATTCCTGATCATCCTGGAGTCTTGCCGGAGCACACGGATAACCAGGCCCTTGGCCGACCGGTACAAAGTCGCAGCCGATGACAGCACCCTCTATGCCGACCAGGCGCCATACATCATGCCCTATAACCGCGTGCTGGATCCTGCCGGGGTATCGGTGCCTTTTGGTGATGGTAATTATGAAAACCACAGTCTGGATGCCATCACCCTGGCCGATGGCAAAACCCTCGTGGTGGAGGACCGGTACGGCCTGGCGGTTTTCGATATTCATAGCCGGAAACTGATCGATCGGTGGACGTTTAACCGGGATAGCCTCTTCAGCGGCTTGATGAGCAGCTATTCCGGGATTACTTCAATAGTGCATCGGGATTCCACTTTTATTTTTTGGGGAGCCGGAGGAAGGAATATTGTGATTGGAGCTGAGAGGGCCAATTCATTTGTCATGCAGGCATCCTGGGATGGGAAAAAAATAAGAGGGGTTCATTCGTATCCGTTCCAGGCCGAAGCCCCGGCCAGGATTGCTTTACCCAACCAGGTGATTGCAAAGATTGAAGAAGGCGAACTTTATTTTTATACCGTTTTAAATGGAAATAATAAAATCGTTAAGGTCAGGGTCAGAGATCGGCAAACCATATGGGAAACAAAGACCGGGATGGCTCCATTTGGACTGGAAATCATCGGGGATTTTGCTTACGTCACCAACTGGGCAGGGCCCGTGCCGGGTCCGGATAGTGTGGAAAGGGCGGGTATTCCCTGGGGAGAGGCCTATACGGATCCGGTGACCGGGGCCGTTTCCCGGGGAAGCGTTTCTGTGGTGAATATTCACACCGGGCGCCCAACGAAGGAAATCGAGGTAGGCCTTCATCCCAACGCCATCCTCAGCAGCCCGGATAAGCGGTTTTTATATGTCGCCAACGGCAACAGTGATTTTATCAGCGTAATCCAAGTCAGTACAAATTCTGTAACCGACTCCATTCCCGTCGGTTTGTTCGGAACGGAGAAGGGTTATATCGGAAGCACGCCGAATGCCCTGGCGGTGAATCAGGAAGGGAACAGACTTTATGTTTCCAATGGATTGGACAATGCGATCTGTATCATCGACCTGGAAGAGACGCCATCAGGGAAAAATTACAGGGTCCTGGGTTACATTCCTACGGAAGCCTATCCTTCCGGAATAGTATTGCACGGGGATCAGATCATCGTCACTAACCTGGAATCGACCGGGGCAAGGGCTTCCCGTACCGTTCAGGTTGGGGATAAAAATTCAAAAAGCCTGAAAACATTTAATTCCCATCATCAGCTGGCTTCCATTTCATTCATACCGCTTCCCGGTGCCGCAAGACTCAAGCGATATACGGAACAAGTAAAAAAGCTGAGCATGGCGCACCGGTTGGCGCTCACCCAAAGATTACCCAGGCCCAATATTGCCCCGAAACCCGTGCCGGAACGGATAGGAGAGCCCTCCGTATTCCAGCATGTATTGTATATCATCAAGGAAAACCGCACCTATGATCAGGTCCTTGGAGATATGCCCGAAGGAAGGGGAATGCCTTCTCTTTGTATTTTCGGGGACAGCATTACCCCAAACCAGCACCAGATCGCCAGGGATTATGTACTGCTCGACAATTATCATGTGTCCGGTAAAGGATCTGCGGAAGGACATCACTGGGCCAGCGCGGGCATGGTGACCGATTATACCGAAAAAAGTGTCCGGGCCTGGTTCAGGAGCTATCCGCATGTATTGAATGATGCCATGGTTTACAACAAAAAAGGATTTATCTGGAACAATGCCCTGGATCATGGCAAAACGGTAAGGATCTATGGTGAAGCCTGCACTTACGAATATGACAAAAGCAAGTACAACTGGAAAACCGTGTATGAGCTATGGGAAAACGGGAGGTCCAGCGAGTTGGCCGGCAAAAGCACCACGACCATTTCCCGGGTAAGGCCGATTTTGTCCCAAAACTTTCCGGGCGGGGACGATCAAAACATCAATGAACAGATGCGCGCGGATGCCTTTATCAAGGAGCTCAATGAATTCAGCGCATTGCCCGGAGACCAGCTTCCTAACCTTATGATCATGGCCCTGCCGAATGATCACACCGCGGGTACCAGTCCCGCTTTTCCCACGCCCCGGTCTATGGTGGCTGACAATGATTTGGCCGTGGGCCGGATCGTGGAAGCCGTCATGTCCAGCCGGTTTGCCGAAAACACCGTGATTTTCATTTCGGAGGACGACTCCCAGTCGGGATGGGATCATCTTTCTTCTTATCGAACTACCGGATTTGTCGTCAGCGCCTATTCAAGGTTAAAAAAAACCGTGCAGACCAATTACAATCAAACCTCGATGCTTCGCACGATGGAACAAATTCTCGGACTGCCTCCCATGAATGTGATTGATGCCACGGCTTTGCCCATGTTTGATTGTTTTAGCGACCGGCCGGACTACGCCTATAAATATAAGACGATAAAAAACAGGATCCCGCTCAATGAAATGAATCCACAAAGGCAAAATTTGCAGGGAGCCGATTTAAAATTCAGTGACCAATCCGTCAAATACATGGTTCATCTAATTGACCGGGGACATGATGATATTTTAAACCGGATATTATGGCGTGCGGTCAAAAGGGATCTTCCATACCCTGACCGGTTTACAGGAGAATCAGATAACGAAGATTGAATACAACATCGTTAAACCTTTCTGGATAATTTGATTAATTTGGATAAAAGCGTTGAACAGCCGATGAAAAGAATGGTTTTTTATCTGTTTGCCTCCCTCCTGCTTAATTCCTGCAATTCGGTTCAGGAGGGGTCCCCCGGTTCACTGGTCTTGGTTCAGGATGTGGAGCCTCAACCCCTTCAGGCGCAGGTGATCAGACTGGTGGAAGCCCTTGATTTTATCGGCAGTCCTTTGCATGAAAACGATAAGGAGCTTTTGCTTTCCTTAAAAAATAAAATACCGGATGATTCAAGCGCAAGGATGATCCAGACCATTCTGGACCCTTATTGCCTGGCCATGGTGGAGATCAACCCGGAAGCCAGGGTGAAGGTGATCCGGGGACCTGCCGAGGCACGCATCGTACAGGCCGGCTGGACCAGTTTTATAGTCAAGGTCCACAATGCAGGGAATGTACACGCCAGCCTGCAAGCGGACAGCCCCAATGCCTTGCTGCCCTTCAGTTCGCGCTGGTTATGGAGCCCGACGCAGGGCAATTTTGCGGACACGGCCAGACAGCCCCGAAGCGCGGCTGAAACGGTCAGCCGTTTCCTGGAGCTGTCCTTTTACAAAAAACCACCCCTCCTTCCCAATCTTTCCGGCCTCAGCCTGGAATACATGATCCTGCAGATATATTGCAAGGACGCGGGCAAACGGGAGGCTGAGCTTGGTTTTAATATCGGACAGGGCTCGCAGGACCTGGGTTTCAGAAACACCATTCCCGTTTTGTTTGAGGCCAGGCCTGCCAAAAAAGTTATTTTAAAAATCCGGGACGACAGCAATCCCAGGGGTATCGCTTCCTTTCTGATCACGGACGGCATCGAACGCATATCCCCGGACACGATGCATCGGGATCAACTGCCTGATGAAAGAACCTGGGCCCAGATGGAGTTTGGACAACCGGGGAGAGGCCGTGAAACGTATGTCCGGCCCAAAAGACTCAGCGGGATTTATCCCCTGCCTTCCCGCAGGATGGCATCGATGGATGAATTTCCCGATTTTTTCTTCCAACCGCAGATCTACCGGTTCGACGGAGAACACGTCTATCTCCCTTCGGGAACATTCAACATCCGTTATTCCCGGGGGCCGGAGTATATCGAACAAAATCAAACCCTGGTGGTGGATGGATCCGTGGATTCGCTGGTGGCAAATTTCACCCTGAAGCGCTGGGTGGATATGGCCGCCCTGGGCTGGTACAGCGCCGATCACCATATTCATGCCGCGGGATGTTCACATTACGATAAGCCGGAAGAAGGGGTAAGCCCCGAAGTGATGTGGCGGCAAATCCTGGGTGAAGACCTCCATATGGCTTCCGTGCTGACCTGGGGACCCGGCTGGTATCATCAGAAAGGCAACTTTACCGGGCAGTCCAGCCCGCTTTCGACCGAAAGCCATGTGATGCGTTATGACGTAGAAGTATCCGGATTTCCTTCCCAGCATGCCGGGCATGTCATCCTGCTGAACCTGAAGGAAGACGATTACCCCGGGACCTCCACCACGGAACAATGGCCCACCTGGACCTATCCGGTATTAAAATGGGCGAAGGAGCAGGGAGCGGTTACGGGATATGCGCATTCGGGATGGGGTTTGGAACCCGTGGAGCCGGTAACCGGTCTTCCCAACTTTGTCCTTCCTAAAATGGACGGCATCGGGGCCAACGAATACATCGTCACGGTCACCCAGGGACTGATCGATTTTTACAGCGCCGGCGACACGCCCCCGCTTTGGGAATTGAATATGTGGTATCATACCCTGAACTGCGGATTCAGGCCCCGGATCAGCGGGGAATCGGACTTCCCCTGCATCTATGATGAACGCATCGGCATGGGCCGCAGTTATTTCAAACCCTCGGCCGATTTGAATTTTGATCAGTATACGGAGGCCATCCGGAAAGGCAGATCTTATGTTTCGGACGGGGGGTCGCACATCATCAACTTCAAAGTAAACGGTCTTGAACCCGGGCTGGAGGAAAGCGAATTGAAACTTTCAGGCCCGGCAACTCTTCAGATCGAAGCGGACCTGGCGGCTTATCTGCCGGAACAGCAGGATGAATCCGGAAGGGCCATCGCAGCCAAAAGGATGGACGAAGCACCCTATTGGCATATTGAAAAGGCCCGGAAAGGAAATACCCATAAAGTCGAAGCCGAACTGATCTTCAACGGGAAAGCCGTGGATAAAAAAGAGGTCACGGCCGACGGCAATTGGAATAAACTGGCCTTTCAATACCCGGTCAGCCGTTCCGGCTGGCTGGCAATCCGGGTGCTGCCAAGTTCACATACCAACCCCGTGTTTGTGGTGGTTGGAGACCGGCCGGTGCAGGCCAGGGAAAGCGCAGAATGGTGCCGGAGGGCTGTGGATCAATGCTGGAAGATGAAAAAGGACAGGATCCAGCCGAATGAGCGGAAGATGGCCGGTGAAATATACCAGAAGGCCAGGGAGCAATACGAACGGATTGCATCCGCAGCGGATGCAAAATGACTGTCCCCGGACGGAAAAGGGTCTTTCTCATCACTGATCTAAGGGGGTTTTGGCCTGGGTGATCCGCCCGATGGTATGCCGGTGTATTTTGCCATCCTGGATCAGGTAAGTGGCGGTCGAAAAGGGCACCACCACGGAATTCGTCTCCCCATGCCAGATGGTATATCCGAGATCGCCATCCACAATCAGGGTATCCAGGATGATCTCGGCCTCGCCGGCGGGAAAGTTGTTGATTGCACCGGTCAGCAATCTCCGGATTTCATCCAGGCCGCTGGCCACGATATCCAGCATGATTACCTTGGAATTTTCGGTATAATTGCTCATCAGGGCTTCCAGGTCGTTGTTGACAAAGGAGTTGAAATGGTGTTCGATGATGAACTGGGTTGGATTTGAATGCATAATTCAAAAAGGTTAATGAGGGTTTGAATATTTTAAGCCGGTGCAAGGTCAAAGTTCGGGAAAACCGGAACAGTTTGGTTGATCTGATCCACCGGTTTTTCAAAAAAGGGATTGGAGTGGGGCATCCTGCAATCGGGGATTGCCTACCTTTTCGGATATTGGGTAATTCTTGTTTTATTCATAATGCAGCTTCCGGGTTTGTTGTCGAAAATAGGATTGTGCCTTTTGATCTTCTGTACCGGCGTGATTCATGCACAATGGAGGAGTCCCAGGCTTACCCATCTGGGCCCGCTGCAAGGCATGACCTCCTGGACTTTTGAGGTCACCCAGGATTCAACAGGGTATATGTATTTTGGCACGGACCAGGGCTTGGTGCGTTATGATGGAAGCCGGTTTGAGCTGTTTGCCCACAATCCGAACGATACCCATTCCATCGGGCCCGGGGATGTTCAATCGGTAATGGCTTCATCGGGCGGGCTCATCTGGCTGGGTACGCGGCTGTCGGGGCTGCATTCTTTCGATCCCCTGCACCGACGGTTCAGGCATTATCCCTATCCCGGAATAATATCCTCAGGTTACGCCACGGTCCATTGCATCCTCGAGGACGGTAGTTTCCTTTGGCTGGGCGGCGATAATTATTTATTGCACCGTTTTGACAAAACCACCGGTCAATTTGAATCTTTCCGGCCGGCCTGGATCAGTCCTGAAATAGAAAATGACCGGTTTTCCCTCACGGAAATTTTTCAGGACCGCCTGGATCCGGACCGGCTGTGGATGGCCTTGATCAATCACAATCCAAAATACGCCGGGAAAAAAGCCACCTGGCTGATATCTTTTCATAAAGGCAATAAGACATTTCAGAGACACGAATGCTGGGGAAGCCCAAGGCATCAGGATCCCGACGGACGGATCTGGCTGACCTCTGAGGGGATAAACCGGTACGACCCGGCCTCCGGTACCTGCGAGCATTTCCCGGTATTCCTCAATGGTGAAAAACAGGGGCCAGAAGTCTGGATCAGGGACCTGGTGCGGCATCAGGGCAGTTTTTTATTGTCGGCTCCCCAGGCCCTTTTGCGTTTTCAGGACCATGGGGAAGTTCGGGAAGTGGCCTATGGAAAGGAATTGGGGAACATGGGAGATCTTTTTGTGGATGGGCAGAAAAATACCTGGATTGGTCGTACGAACGGCATTTCCGTTCTGAGGGCCCAGGAAGAAAGTATCCGTTATTTTTCGTTTAGTCATTTTGGATTTTCAGGGAGGATCTACCCGGGAAGAATGGCATACCAGCCGGACTCCAATAAGATATTCGTAGTGGACCATAGTGTAGACGGAACCGGCCGGAAAATCATGGTTTTAGACCTGGATACCGGCATTTCAAGCTTGTTTTATGAAAGCCCACACCCGATTCATGGAATCGTAGTGGATACTTCAGGCCAATTGTGGATGAGCAGCAACGGTGCATTTTATACTTTGGCCGTCCGCGGAAACCCTTCCCCGAAGCCTAAAAGGGAAAACAGTCATGCATCCCCTGTTCCCTGGCTTTGGAATTTATCCCTGAGTCCGGGCGGGTGGATCGCCGGTACGGGAATACATCAATTTTGGTGGTTCAAGCCGGGGGAGCCTGCACGGGTATTGAACCTGGATCAGTTGGATTCGGCCGGCCAGGGAAAATCCGTATCCAGGTTGCAAGGCTTGTCCTTCACCCGGCAAGATGAAGCCTTGTTGTTTTCCAACCGGATTTTTTCGGTTGATTTACAGTCTGGGAAAATCACTCCCTTGCTGATGGAAGACCATGTAAACCCTTTTCCGTATACCGATATCCACAGCGTGATGCAAGACCACCGGGGACATATCTGGGTAAGCAACCTTGCAATGACCGCAGAATTTAAAAGATCCGGAGACCGTTTGGACCTGGTCAAAAAATACTCTGCCGGGGACGGGCTGGGTGCAGCCTGGGTTCATGAGATTACGGTCGACGAGCGGGGAAGGATCTGGGCTTTCGCTCAGAATGGACTGCAGGTTATAGATCCGGTTTTAAAGGAAGCCCGGTCGTTTGGAGTCCGGGAAGGCCTGGAGAATCCATACATCGATCCACGACAGGTCCTGCATCTCAAGGATGGCCGCATCGTGTCGGTCAACGGGCCGGGCATTATCCTTTTTCATCCCGATACCCTGTGGAACCTATATACCCCCAGGGCCGTCCCCCTCGTCATTCGCGAGATAAGGATTGCCGGGCAGACCCTGCCCCCGGATACCGATTTGAACGGCATCAAATCCCTCCGCCTGAAGCCCGATCAAAATTTTTTGGATGTGCAGTTTCAGGCACTGGCTTATCCCACAGATTTTAAAATGACCTACAGCTACACCGTGGATGGCCTGCATCCGGGATGGATTTCTATTGGTGAAAATAAAATTATTACCCTGCCCACCCTGTCCCCCGGGGATTATGTCCTGAAGATCAAGGCGGGAGAACCCTCGAGCCCGGCTCCGGAAAAAGAACTTTCAATACATGTCGCGGCCCCTTTGATTGGCCAGGCCTGGTTCAGGGTATTGTCTGTTCTGTGCGTCGCGGGTTTGCTGGCTGGATTATTTTTTTGGCGTACCCGCAGGATCCGGTTGGAAGAAGCCGGGAAAGCCCTGGTGAGCAGGCAAATGGCGGAACTGGAAATGAAGGCTTTAAGGGCCCAGATGAACCCGCATTTTATGTTCAACAGCCTCAATTCCATTAAAAATTACATCTTCCGGGCCGAACCCAAAACGGCTGCGCAATACCTGTCCAATTTTGCACACCTGATCCGGCTTACCCTTGACCATAGCCGGGAAAAGCGGATCACCCTGAAGCAGGAATTGGATGCCCTCTTGCTCTATATAGAACTGGAACAGATGCGGTTTGAAAACCGCTTTGAACTGGTCTTCGATGTTCCCGAAACGCTGGATCTGCACAGGCTTTATATCCCGCCCCTGTTGCTGCAGCCCTTTGTCGAAAACGCGATCTGGCACGGGATCATGCATAAACAGGGGAAGGGGCACCTTCGGGTTGGTTTGTCAAAATGCAACGGCGTCATTACCTGTGTCATTGAGGATGACGGGGTAGGCAGGACCCGGGCGGGAGAAATTAAAAAACTAAACCATTCAAAATATCAAAGCATGGGAATAAGCATCATGGAGGACCGGATTGAGATTATAAACAAACTGGAAATGCTTCAGATCCGGATAGAAATCCTTGATAAACTCGATGATTTGGGGAATCCGGCGGGTACCCGGGTGAACATACGGATCCCGGAACTTTCCGAAGATTAAATTAAAGCCAGGAACAATGACGAAAATAAAAACCATTCTGGTGGACGATGAAAAAAACAGCCTGGAATCCCTGGCCTTTGAAATAGGGGAATATTGCCCGGCGGTAGAAATCGTGGCGGCCTGCCAGGACCCTTTCCGTGGCAAGGAAATGATCGAGAGGCACCAGCCCGACCTCATCTTCCTGGATGTCGAGATGCCCGGCATGAATGGTTTTGAATTGCTGCAGCAGATTCCCGGATTGTCGAGCCATGTGGTCTTTATCACGGCGTATGACCAGTTTGCGGTGAAGGCTTTTGAATTCAACGCGGTGGACTATTTGCTTAAACCCGTGCGCATATCAAAATTGATTTCCTCGGTTCAGAAGGTCCTGGACCGGGTAAATCAAAAACTGGACCGGGCAGGGCTTGAGGCTTTGGTCCAGAATTTGCAATTAAAAAAACTGCCCGGCATTGAAAACATTGCACTTCCGACCCAGGAAGGATTCAAGATGGTGCGCCTGAACGAAATCTCCTACCTGGAGGCCGAAAGCAATTATACCTGGGTGGTCATGGCAGACCGGAAGAAATATCTGGTGACCCGGACCTTGAAGGAGATGGAAGACCAGTTGTCGCAAGGCCCTTACCTCCGGGTCCATAAAAGCTATCTGGTCAACCTGAACGGCGTGGACCGTTATGTGCGCGGCCAGGGGGGGTATTTGATCATGAAGGACCAGTCGCAGGTACCGGTGGCCAGGACACAAAAGGAGGTTTTGCTGAGGTCCCTTAAATTATAAACCGTCGAAACGGCCGGCACGCTAAACCCCGGTCTATCTTTTGAAAATCCGAGCCAGTCCCCTTCCTTTTTCTGTCTTTAATTCCACGAAATAGATTCCTGTGGGCAGGTAGTCCATCGGGATCGTGATGACCTCTCCCCCGGTTTTAAATGATTTTATAACCTGTCCGCTGGGCAGGATTAAACTGACCTGTTTTGTATGGAAGGGTTGGTGAAAGGCGACCTGAAGGGTTTGCCGGCTGCCGGTATAAATAATTTTAAACAGCGAAGGATCCAACTCAGGAATAGCGGTCGTTGGAAGGGCGAGGTGGAAGGTGGCGCCCCGGATGGGATTTTCAGGTAAAAACCAGGGGTGACTGGCCCGGAAAGAATAACCTCCTGCCTGGGCCGGATTAAAGGATTCTATCGTGTATTCGGCACCGTTCGCTCCCGGAATGGAATTACCGTTCCGAAACCAGGTGTATTGAATTTCCTGGTTTTTCATAGGGGAACTAAGAACCACTTTGGAACCGGCTTGTATGACCAGGATCGTGTCCTTCCCGATCAGGCCCTGAGGATACCACCATAACTTGTGTGCAGGCAGGCCGGCATTCTGGGCCAGGTCGTCAAAGTCCAGCCGGTTGTTGATAATCACGACACGAAGAAAGTTTGGATTCGGGTCCCAGTTGGAAAAGTTTCCCAGCTCCGTGAGGAGGTTGTCTGAAAAATCCAGTATGACCGCTTTTTGAGGATTAAAATGGGCCGGGGACAATAAGCCGGTAAAGGCGTTCCCGCTTCCTTCGCAGTAAAGCATTTCGGGATAATGGCCCAATAGGGTATCCAGGTTGCCCGATAGTTTATTATTGTTGAAATTCAGGGAAATCAAATGAACCAGGGAGTCCAGTTTTGGCATGCTGCCTTCAAAGCTGTTGTTTGAAAAGGCGAGGCTTTCCAGCTGGACCAGTTTATTCAGCCAGGACGGCAGGGCTCCGCTGAATTTGTTGTCGCTGATATCCAAACTAAGCAGGCCGGGCATTTCCGTTAACACTTCAGGGAAGGGTCCGGAAAGGTTGTTTTTATTCAGATGCAGGTTACGCAGGCTCTTTAATTGGGCCAGGCTCGATGGGAGTCCTCCCTCCAGCCTGTTTTCACCCAGGTATAATTGGACCAACTGGGTGCAGGACCCCAATGAATCCGGGATAAGCCCCTGAATGCCGCTTCGCCTTAGATTGAGAACATTCAATTCGGTAAGCCGGCCAAGGGAATG
>JAKQHS010000023.1 GCA_029557915.1 Bacteroidota bacterium
ATGCCCTCGGCAAGCAATTCTTCATTGAGGCTGGTGTCGAGCGCTACGGTCAGTTTGCCATCGGTGGTTACAAACCATCCGGGCAGGTCTTCGCTGCTGATCTCCACATCCTCCAGACTGATGGGATAGGTATTGCCTCCGATATCAAGATTAAAATGATTGGTCCGTTCCAGGGAACGGATGGCGTCCTGGTCCAGAGAGGAGATCAATTCAGCAGCGGCTTTCATGTCTTTGCCCAGCCTTTTCCCCAGGGTTTTGAAATTGGCTTTAATCTTTTTATGGATCAGGCCGCTGGTATCGGTAATGTATTCGAGGGATTTGACATTGACTTCCGAAAGAATCAGATCCTTGACCTGGTCGATCTGACCGATGAACTCCTCATCAAGCACAGGGATCAGGATCCTTCCCAGCGGCTGGCGTACCCGGAGCTTTTCACGCTTGCGCAGGGAAAGGACCATGGAACTGATGCGCTGTGCAAAATCCATACGCTGCTCAAGGTCCATATCCGTTTTATGGGGGTCAAACTCAGGATACAAGGCGAGATGAACCGATTCATGGTTTTCCAGACGGGTGACAGAGTTCAGGTTCCGGTACAACCATTCGGCAAAAAACGGAGCCACAGGGGCCATGAGTTTGCTGATGGCGATCAAACACTCATACAAAGTCTGATAAGCCGAGATCTTATCATCGCTGTGGCTGCCGTCCGCATTGAGGGAGGGTTTCCAGAACCGCCTGCGGCACAGGCGAACATACCAGTTGCTCAGTTTTTCATCGACGAAATTTTCAATGCTGCGGGCGGCCTGTGTGGGCTCGTATCCGGAATAAGCCAGGTCCACTTCGCGGATCATGGAATGCAGGCAGGACAGGATCCACCGGTCGATCTCGGGACGCTCATACAGGGGCACCGGCGCTTCTTTGTGGTAAAAGCCGTCGATATTGGCATAGAGGGCAAAGAAGGAGTAGGTATTGTAAAGGGTGCCGAAAAACTTACGTTTGGTTTCTTCCAGGCCATCCATGTCAAACTTGAGGTTTTCCCAGGGGTTGGCATTGGCGATCATGTACCAGCGGGTGGGGTCGGCCCCGTGTTTATCCAGGGTGTCGAATGGATCTACGGCATTGCCAAGCCGTTTGGACATTTTCTGTCCGTTTTTATCCAGGACCAGGCCATTGGATACCACGTTGCGGAAAGCCACGGAATCAAAACACAGGGTGGCGATGGCATGGAGTGTGAAAAACCAGCCGCGGGTTTGGTCGACGCCTTCGGCGATATAATCGGCCGGGAAATTCTGCCTGAATTTTTCCTGGTTTTCGAAGGGATAATGCCATTGGGCATAAGGCATGGACCCGGAATCAAACCAAACGTCTATGAGGTCCAGCTCCCTTTTCATGGCTTTGCCCGAAGGGGATACCAGGATTATCTCGTCAATATAAGGACGGTGCAGATCATCCGGTATGGATTGATTCAGTCCCAATGCATGGTTTGCCTTATTGATTTCAATTTTCAGTTGCTCCAAAGAGCCAATACAAATCTCTTCCTGCTGATCTTCCGTGCGCCAGACGGGCAGGGGAATGCCCCAGTAACGGCTCCGGGACAGGTTCCAATCCTGGAGGTTTTCCAGCCAATTGCCGAAACGGCCGGTGCCGGTGCTTTCGGGCTTCCAGTTGATGGTTTTATTCAGTTCCACCATGCGGTCTTTGGCCGCTGTGGACCGGATAAACCAACTGTCCAGGGGATAATACAAAACCGGTTTGTCGGTGCGCCAGCAATGCGGATAATTGTGCACGTATTTCTGGATATTCAGAGCTTTGTTTTCCTGCTTGAGTTTAACGGCGATATCGATGTCCACATTTTTGTATTCCGGATCGTCGGTATAGTCCTTGACATAGCGTCCTGAAAATTCGCCTGCCTGGGCTGTAAACTTGCCCTGTTTGTCCACCAGGGTCAGCGAACCGATCCCGTTTGCTCGGGCTACCCGCATATCATCAGCCCCGAAGGAGGGAGCGGTATGCACTACCCCCGTACCGTCTTCCGTAGTGACAAAATCACCGGTCAGTACCCGGAAGGCATCGCCATCGGCGGGAGCGCCATAAGGCAAGAGCTGATTATACCTTATCCCTTCCAGTTTGGACCCCTTAAACGGATTTGAATGGTGAAGATCCTGGGCTTTGTGTTTTCCACCGATCCAGTTTGGGGCCAATACCTGGGCCATCACTACACTTTGTGGTTTCTCCGTATAGGGATTGATGGTTTTGATTTTTACATAGTCGATATTTTTCCCGACGGTCAGTGCAGTATTGGAGGGCAAGGTCCAGGGCGTAGTGGTCCAGGCTGCAATGCGCACATCCTCGTCCTCGGTATCAAAGAGAAAGGCGGACTGTTCATTACGGATCACTTCAAAAAGGGCGACCACGGTGGTATCGCTGACTTCTTTATATGTACCCGGCATATTGAGCTCGTGCGAACTCAATCCCGTGCCCGCAGCGGGAGAATAAGGCTGGATGGTATACCCTTTATAGAGTAGGTTTTTATCGTAGAGGATTTTCAGCAGGTTCCAGACCGATTCGATATAATCGTTTTCATAGGTGATGTAAGGATGCTCGAGGTCCACCCAGTAACCGATGCGCCGGGTGAGTTCGTCCCACTGGTCTTTATAACGCAAGACGGTTCTGCGACATGCGGCATTATAGTCCGCAATGGATATGGTCTTGCCGATATCCTCCTTAGTGATGCCCAGTTCTTTTTCCACACCGAGTTCGATGGGCAGTCCGTGGGTGTCCCATCCCCCTTTGCGCTCCACCATTTCACCTTTCATGGTATGGTAGCGGCAGAAAATATCCTTGATCGCCCGGGCCATGACATGGTGGATGCCGGGCATGCCGTTGGCGGAGGGAGGGCCCTCATAAAATACAAAGGGCTTGCCGTCAGCCCTCTCGGAGACACTCAGCCTGAAGATGTCGTTTTTTTCCCAGAAGGCCCGGATTTCCTTGTCTATCTCGGGGAGGTTCAGGGACTTATATTCGTTATAACGCATAAAACAGGGGGCAAAGATAGGGAGAAGATTTCTCACGGGGGTTTCGTGTGGTGAGTTTCACACGGAGAGAGGCGCACGGAGAGCACGGGGGGCGCGGAGGTATTTTTTATTATTCTCCTACGGTGAGTGACGTATTGGGGCACGGAGCTGTTTTTTATTTCAAGTCCTGATTGGTGTTGTACGTTCTGGTATTACTGGCAACAAGTCGTGAGATCCCCTCTTTTAACAAAACAACGTTGAAATTTATAAGCAAACCGACTTCTAATCGAAGTAGTTTTAAATAACTCAAAGCAATTTTAAAATGGACCGGCAGTATTTTTTCAATAGATTTTATTTCGAGCAGGATATGATCATCCACGATGATGTCGGCACGGAATCCAATGTCGAATCTTACCCCATCGTAAATCACCGGAATTCCTTTCTGTCTTACATAAGGAATATTGCGCTTGGCCAGTTCATAACAAATCAATTCTTCATATACCGATTCCAGTAAACCGGGTCCAAGTTTTTCATGGATGGAAATACATATGCCAATGATCAAAGAAGTGAGCTCTTCGTGTTTCATGAAATAAACCTAATGAAATGCCCGGTCATAAACACGGACAACTGAGGCCTTTTCAGGACGGGGTAAACCTTAAATTGTTTTTTTCGTACCCTTTGATGATCCCTATATAGAAGAATGCACTATTTGTAATGCACAAAAAAAATTTCCCATTAACTCTCAGTGATCCCAGCGCTCTCCGTGCGCCACATCCCCGGCTTCCCCCTGGAAGCCAAAATTCTTATGACTTCACTCTTTGGATCCTCCTCAATTGAAATCATGCATATTCTGTAAGACACAAAAAAATCTCCCATTAATCCTCCGTGCCCTCCGCGCTCTCCGTGCGCCACATCCCCGGCTTCCCCCTGGAAGCCAAAATTCTTATGACTTCACTCTTTGATCCTTCTCAATTGAAATCATGCATATTCTGTAAGACACAAAAAAATCTCCCATTAATCCTCCGTGCCCTCCGCGCTCTCCGTGCGAACCCTCTGTGCACTCAATCCCCCCAAATCGCCCCAAACCCCAAACCCCACAACCTCTTATTCAACGCCGGAATCTCCTGATCCAGGATCTCCCTGGCTCTTGATTTCAGCACCTTCCACTCCCCGTCGAGCTCCTTCAGCCGCTCCAGCGATCCCTTATTGACCCTGGGCAGGTCACTCTCCGTCTGGTTGATCAGGAACAGGTAGTTTGCTGTGAATTTGTTGGGGAAGTTTTCGACGTCGTCGTATGCCTTTGATTTACGCTGGATCATATCATCATCCCAGGCTTTCATCTTTTGAATCAGTTGCTCCGCATCTGATTTAACAGGCTTGAATTTGTCTTCACCAGGGATCTTGGAAAGCAAGGCCTCCAGTTGATCGCGTCTGGCCTTCAGGGTATTGATCATCTTGTGCATGAGGTCCACCTCCGATTCCATTTTAACCATAAGTGAATGGTATTCCCTATAAGTGGCGGCATCGACTTCATACAATGGATTGGGCAGGATCTCCGCCTGGGTTGAAACCATCGCACCTCCCGATTTGAGGATGATGGAATATTTACCCGGTGGAACCTTGTGCCCCGCAAAACTGCTCTCAATATAAACGCCTTCCACTCCCGTCGTTGTTGGATGACGCATATTCCAGACAAAACGGTTTAATCCTTTGTTTTTAGGCAATACGGGTTCCGCATCCGGCCCGCCGTCCCAGGGCGTAAAGAGGCTATCACTCCTTGAGGTGAAAGTGCGCACCAGATGGCCTTGGGAATCCCGGATCTCCAGGGTAAGCAATTCATGGATCTTTAGCTCCGGCAAATGATAATAAATCACAACTCCGGTTGATGGGTTCACCCCCCGGTACCGGTGGGCCCCGGTAAATATATTCGAAGATTTATCCAGTTCGCTGGAGCCGTTTACCAGGATCGACGGTGCGGGTTGATAGATCGAAAAAGGATCAGGCTCTGTTTTATATTGACGCAACAACTCAAGATCGTCCAAAATCCAAAACGACCTGCCGGATGTAGCGGCGATCAAATCTCCCTGGTGTATCCTCAAATCGGTAATGGGTGTTACCGGTAAGTTGAGCTGAAAAGGATCCCAATTCTTACCGCCATTCCAACTGATGTATATCCCGGTTTCGGTGCCTGCAAACAACAAATCCCGGTGTTGGTCATCCTCCCGGACTACACGTGTGAAGGCGCCGTATGGAATTCCCGAACTGATATTCACCCAGTTTTTACCATAGTCTGAGCTTTTATACAGACCCGGAGCA
>JAKQHS010000060.1 GCA_029557915.1 Bacteroidota bacterium
TGGATTACCTTTGCCATATTGTAATAAATCTATTACCCCGAATTTATGCTTAAAGTAGCATTTTCGGGGTTTTTTTATGGCAAAAAATTTTAATATGTTCCTAAGTCTCAACTCCTTAGGCTACTCGTGAACTTCCCTAAAAAATGGCTTTCCCAAAGGATAAGATCGGGTCCATTACCTCTTGCCAACTTGCTGACTGACCAACTTGTCACCCTGCCAACTAAAAACTCGAAGTCAACAGCAAATTGATATCCGTAAACTTCATATTGAACCGCCGGCTCAGGTATTCATTGGTGAGATGGCCTTTGTAGGTATATACCCCATGACGGAGCCCGGGGTTGGCAAATAACATTTCATCGATATTGCGCACTTCCGAGGTGGACAGGAGCAGCGGCGCAATGATATTGCTGATGGCGGAAGAAGCCGTCCGGGGCACCTTTGAGGCAATATTGGGTACACAGTAATGGATCACCCCGTGTTTGATAAAGGTGGGATGTTCGTGGGTAGTGATTTCCGAGGTTTCAAAACAACCACCCTGATCAATGCTCACGTCCACGATCACGGAACCCTGCTTCATGCGCATGACCATGTCTTCCGATACCACCATGGGGGCCCGCCCGGTTTTGGAATGGATGGCCCCGATCACCACATCGGTGCTGCGCAACTGGTATTCCAGGTATTTGGGATTGAGGACGGAGGTATGCAGGGGCACGCCGACACTGTTTTGAAGGCGCATCAGTTTATAAATATTATTGTCAAAAACGCGTACGGAAGCACCCAGGCCCAGGGCGGCCTTGGTAGCGAATTCACCCACCACCCCGGCGCCGAGGATCAGTACCTTGGCCGGAGGGATGCCGGCAATACCTCCAAGCAGGACGCCCCGTCCGTGGCTGGTGACCGACAACAATTCCGCCGCGGTCAGGATGGCGCTGAGCCCGGCAATCTCACTGAGTATGCGCACGATGGGAAAACTGTCGTGTTTGTCCTTGAGGTATTCCATGGCTACCGCGGTGATCCTCCGGGTGCGCAGGGCCTGGATATATTCTTCGGTGAGCAGGGGCATGTGAAGAGGTGAAATCAGCATTTGGTCACCCGGCATCATGTTGATTTCCTCGATCCCGGGAGGGGCCACCTTCAAAATGATGCTGGCTTTGAGGATTTCCTTTTTGTCTTCACTCACCTGAGCGCCGGCTTCGGCGTACTCCTCATCCGTATAAAACGAACGTTTGCCTGCACCCCTTTCAATGATCACCCGGTGCCCATTGGACACCAGCATCATGACGGAATTGGGGGTAAGCGCTACCCGGTTTTCCAGGAGCTGCTCCTCCCGGGTGATGCCAATGAACAATTTATCCTCCTGGCTTTCATATTCCATCAATTTTTCCTGTGGGGAGAGGATTTCCTGTTTCATGGCCTCGCGGGCCAGTTGTTTGCTTAGCTCGTTGATCATCAATAGTGCGAAGTTAACACGCTAAGTTAATCATTCGTGGTTAAGGAGGGTAGGAGGGATTTGGGGCAGCTCTTATTTCTCACGGAGATAGTTTTTTTGATCGCACGGAGCGCACGGGGGGCGCGGAGAATGAGTATTTAATATTCAAGCGGATTGGCATGGCGGTTTTGCTTTAAGTCAACTACTTTGCTCTCACGGAGATCTTTTATGGATCGCACGGAGCACACGGGGGGCACGGAGAATGAGTATTTAAGATTCAAGAGGAAAAGCCTGGCGGTTTGCTTTAAGCCAAAGATAAATCTCCGTGCTCTCTGTGCACTCCGTGCGAGATACTCCAACTTAACGTACACTTTGCGCATAGAGATCTTTTAAGGGTCTCATTGAGCACATGGGGGGCACGGAGAAAGATTATCTAAGATTCAAGAGGAATAGATAAACGGTTTTGCTGTAAGCCAAGATAAAATCTCCGTGCTCTCTGTGCGCTCCGTGCGAGATACTCCAGGTGAATCCCAATGATTGGGAGGGGCTTTGCTCCGACCTTGTAATCCATAAATCGGTTACTTATTTTTTCGTGCTCTCCGCGCCTTTGTGGGACCCTGAACGATGCTTTGTGTGAAAAAATCAAAACCTTACGGTCTCCCCAAGTCCCGCAAAGTGGAACCCGCTCCCATAAGCGTCCCCGAACATTTTAAAAGCGAGATGCCCGCTGCAATGGGCGGGCGCCACTTCCCGGACTCCTAGTTCGTCCTTCAGGTAATGGATCATACCGGACATCTCCTCCCTTTTATAGGGCAGAAGATGAAATCCTCCGTAAAGCAATTGTATGGATTGTTTCGTAAATTCCCTGGTAGCAGCGGTGATTTTTTCCACGGAGCTGTGCGAACATCCCACGATCAGGATCTCCCCGGAGGGAGTGGCCAGGGAGAGGGAAAGTTCCGGCAGACCGGCTTCATTGGCCTTTGACTGATTATTATTGTTATCATTGAAGACCCCGGGTACAAAACTCAGGTTGGGATAGCGGTTGAAATAACCCAGGAAGGGGGAAGTGGTGGCAATGAGTTTGATCCCGGGAGCGATCTCTTTGGAGGTTTTTACATATTCTACATTTGCCTCCCAGAACCGGCCGGATTGTTTGATAGAAAATTTTGTAGCCCCTCCGCCGAAATACCGCATTTCCTTTGGTAATGAATCCCCGATGGAAGGTTCCTGACCGGTGGCATCAAAAGGAACATCCGCTCCCCAGAAAATATCATTGGGATAATAGATTTTCACACCGGGATTTACCTGGAGGAGGTAGTCCATGCCGTTGAGATGATCAAAATGGGAATGGGACACCACGGCCAGATCCACCCTGGCCAGGTCGATTCCCAGGGCTTTGACATTCCGGGCAAAAGTATCAGCATTGGAACCCGCGTCAAACAGGATGATGGTTCCGTTATAATTAATGATACAGGAAAAGCCAAAATCAAAGGCTACTCCAGGCCTTTCTTTTCCAAAAGCATCGTACAAATTGGTGATGCTGCCTAAAGATAGCGGAGCCTGGCCCGAGGCATTAAAAAACCACAAAAGAAGGACGGATAGGCGGATAATTGTTTTCATTTTGATGGGGTTGAATTTAAATTAACACTCAGTCGAGGGTTGGGTATTTACCCAGTTGCCGGAATAAATCATTCCAGTCCACAAAGGGATATACCTCATGCAATTTTCCATTCTTGAGGGTATACCAAACTGCTTCACGGAACCGGACTTCCTTATGAGTTGCCGGGATCCCAAACAATTCGCCGGTGTGCTTCCCGCTGATCTCTATCCATAGGGCGACCTGGTCTCCCTGGACCAGGATGTTCTTCAGTTCAAAGTGACTGTTTTCAAAAGCTTTGAGAAAATAGTCTACCTGTTGACGCATCGCTTCCGGGCCTTTCCCCGATTCAGGACTGAAAACATTTACAAATTCCGGTCCCCAGTATTTATCGGCATTCGTAAAATCCCTTTTATTCCAGACTTCTTCCAGATACCTGGTGATCCATTGTTTGATGCTGTCCGACCGGATATTGGAAACTTGCGTTTCCAGGGGTTTTTGGTTTTGAGGTTGCATACAAGACAATAGAATCAATGAGCAAAATAAAATCCATGGAGTCTTCATAATACGCAATTATTCATAGGTAAGTTGTTGACGGATACCCAACAGATCAATTTCATTCCGGCTTTCAGCAAATTTTCCATATTCTATCCTGTGAATGACGATCCCCGAAAATTGAACCTGTTTATGGGTAGGCGGGATGCCCATAAATTCCCCTTCCTGGGCAAAAAGATCAGCCACCAGCTCCTCGTTGCGGTTTGATTCCAGGCTTCCAGGATCCATTTCCAGGCCTGGGCCTTATGGTGTTCAATTTTATCGACGGAACCTGGAGTGGCTTGCATCATGTTTTGGTTTTCTTTGACCGGCAACTAAGGAGTAGAATAAACCTATGGAGAAAATAATCAATTTATTAACCATATTCCTGGAATGTAATCCGATCACCTCCTCAAAGTTCTTTTTTCTCCATATCCACCGGCAAGACCAGGATTTGTCCAAATCCTGTTCAATTCATCACAGAATCAGAGATTTTACATCCAGGAACCAAAGCCCGGCTCCTTTAACGTTTGCATCCGAACATATTAAAATAATTTTTAATATGTTTGTGCGATGGCCAAGCCCGGGAAGAATAAAACGGAAAATCATCCGATCCGCGCCCTCGCTCCTGCAGGGGACCCGCGTTTTCCCTGGTCTTCCTCAACGGTGTATACGGTATGCTTCTTCCTCAGCCTGGCCTGTTATGGCCTTACCCTCGGGCATGATTTTGTCCTGGACGATGCCCTGGTAATCACTCAGAATCAGTTTACCCAAAAAGGGATCCGGGGGATCCCGGAAATCCTCAGCCACGACAGCTTCACGGGTTTCTTCGGAGAAGACAAAAACCTCGTAGCCGGTGGCCGCTACAGGCCCCTCAGCCTGGTCTTTTTTGCCATTGAACATGCGGTATCAGGAGCGCCGTGGTTGCACCACCTGATCAACGTCCTGCTGTTTGGCCTGACCGTCATGATCATCTTTGGCTTTTTAAGGACTGCCCTGGCCCGTATCTATTCGCCCGACCGGGCAAACTGGATTGCGGGACTGGCCGCCCTGTTGTACGCGGTGCATCCCATCCACACGGAAGTGGTAGCCAATATTAAAGGGAGGGATGAAATCCAGGCCTTTCTCTTTGGCCTGGCAACACTGTGGATCTCCTGGAAACCACGGCCGGGCCTGCTTCGGGGAAGCGCGTCTCTGGTTTGCTTCACCCTTGCCTTGTTTTCCAAGGAAAACGCCATCCTTTGGTTGCCGGCGGGATGGCTGGCTTATATCTTCCTGGACCGCCAGGATTGGGTGACTGCGACCAGAAAAATCAGTTTATTTATCGTTCCCGCCTTCCTGTTCCTCTCCGTCCGGGCCCTGGTGTTTCGCCAGATCCTGGACAGCCCTCTTCCCATGGAATGGCTGAACAACCCTTTTTTAAAAATCACAGATGGTCAATACATCCTCTGCTCCGCTTCGGAGAAATGGGGCAGTATCCTTTACGCCCTGGCTTATGATTTAAAAATGCTGGTCCTCCCCTACCCCCTGACCCACGATTATTTTCCAAATCATTTTCCCCTGAAGAAACTGTCGGATCCATCCGTCCTGCTGAGTCTGTTGATCCATTTGGGTGCCTTCGTTGTGGCCTGGCGCAACAGAAAATCCATGCCGGTTCTTTCCTTCAGCATCCTTTTCATTTATACTTCCCTACTGCTGACCTCCAATGTATTTTTCCCGGTTGGCATCCTGTTTTCAGAAAGGTTTTTATACATGGCTTCCTTCGGCTTTTGCCTGGGAGTGGCGGGGTGGTCCTACCAATTCATTCAGACTGTGAATAAGCCGGCCCTGGCGATTATACTTCTTCTGATTTTCGTTGCGGCAGCCTTAACACTGTCGCGCGGAAGGGCCTGGAAAAACAATTTGACCCTTTTCCAGACCGATATCCGGGTGTCCGCCAACAGCGCCAAAATCAACAATGCCCTGGCCGGGGAACTCCTTGCCCTGGCCGCAAGCCAAAAAGACAGCCTTGGAAAAATAAAACTTGCCGCGGAGGCGGAGGGCAGGCTGACGAAAGCCCTTCAGATCCATCCCCTTTACAGTGACGCCTGGCTGCAGAAAGGCAACGCCCTTTTTTACCAGGGAAGGTTCGATGAATCCATCCTGGCCTATAGACGAACCCTGGCACTCTACCCCGAACATACCCATGCAAAAGCAAACCTGCACCTTGCCCTCCGGGAAGAAGGCAAACGTCAGGGGGAAAAGCTGGGACGGACCGATCTCGCCCTACAATATCTGAGTCAGGCCTACAGTCTTAAACCGGATGATTTCGAGACCCTGAGACTGCTGGGAGTGGCCCACGGGGTCAATCGCGACAATCAGCGGGCCGTGGAATTTTTGGAAAAAGCCCTTGCCCTTCAACCCGGAAATGCCGCAGTTCTTTTTAATTTAGGCACTGCTTATTTCAATTCCGGCAACGCCCCCAAAGGCCGGGAGTTTTATGAAAAAGCCCGTTTGCTTGATAGTACTTTGTTTATTCAATAAATTTGAAAATGATTAAAGCCTTACTCTTATTTTTTCTTTTAATCGTACAGGTCAACAGCCTCCCTTACTCCAGCCCTGACACCGCGAGGCAGCAGGCCGCGTTTCAGGAAAAGAAGTGGGTGGATTCCATATTCAACAGCCTGACGACCGATCAGAAAATCGGCCAATTGTTTATGATCCGCGCCCATTCCAACCTTGGCCCCGAGCATATCGCCGAAGTCGAAAGGCAGATCCGGAAATATCAAGTGGGCGGCCTGTGTTTTTTCCAGGGCACTCCGCTCAAACAGGCCGAACTCACCAATAAATATCAAACCCTGTCTAAAATACCCCTGATGGTGGCCATCGATGCAGAATGGGGCCTGGGCATGCGTTTTAAGGAAAGCGCCATCAGTTTTCCCCGGCAACTTACCCTCGGGGCGCTCCAGGAGGATAAACTGATCTACGATATGGGTGTGGAAATTGCCCGGCAACTCAAGCGCATCGGTACCCATGTCAATTTTGCCCCGGTGGCGGATATCAATGTCAATCCCGCCAACCCGGTGATCAACGACCGTTCCTTTGGTGAAAACAGGGTGGCGGTCACCTCAAAATCCTTCCAGTACATGATGGGCATGCAGGACATGGGCGTCATGGCCTGCGCCAAACATTTTCCCGGCCATGGCGATACCGATGTGGACAGCCACCTCGACCTGCCGGTCATCAATCACAACCGGGCCAGGCTGGATAGCATCGAACTCTTCCCCTTCCGCCTTCTTTTTGAGCAGGGCATGCAAAGCGTGATGGTAGCCCACCTGCAAGTGCCGTCCCTTGAACCGGATCCCAGGACCCCGACTTCCCTGTCCTCGTCCACCATGACGGACCTGATCAAAAATGAATACGGGTACCAGGGCCTGATTTTTTCAGACGCTCTCGAAATGAAAGGGGTCACCAAAAATTTCACACCCGGAGCGCTCGAAGTCGTTGCGTTTAAAGCGGGATGCGATATCCTTTGCCTGCCGGACAGCATCGACTTATCTTTTGAGGAACTGAAAAAAGCGGTTGCCGCCGAGGCCCCCCTCAAGCTGCAGCTCGATGAAGCGGTACGCAAGATCCTGCATGCCAAATACAAAATGGGCCTGAATGCCTACTCGCCGGTATCCTTGGAAAAACTTACCGACGAGGTCAATAGCCCTAAAGCCATTGCGCTAAAAAGTAAATTGTACGAACAGGCCCTCACCCTGGTGGCGAATAAAAACAAACTGATCCCGCTCACCGAACTGGATCAGCACAAGCTCGCTTCGGTGTCCATCGGAGCCACTGAAAAAAGCCCCTTTCAATGGAGAATGGACAGTTATGCCAAGGTGAGCCATCAGCAAACGGAACTCAATATACCAGAAGCCAAGGCGGCTGCCCTGCTTAACAGTCTTAAAGGCAAGGATATCGTGATCGTGAGCCTTCATGGATTGAGCAAACAGCTCAAACAAAATTTTAGCCTCTCCCCCGGCACCCTGAATTTTATTAAAATGCTGGAACAGCAAAGCCGGGTCATCCTCGTTTCCTTTGGAAGTCCATACGCCTTAAGGAATTTTGAAACTTCTTCCTGGGTCCTCCAGGCTTATGAAGAGGATCCCCAGATGCAGGACCTGGCGGCCCAGGCCATATTCGGTGCCATTGGCTGCAAGGGCAGGCTTCCGGTTAATTCCGGCCCCGCTTTCCCCGCCGGTTCGGGTTTGGATTCGGAGAGCCTGATGCGTTTTGGTTTCACCATACCCGAGCGGGTTGGCCTGAATCATAAGCTCCTCGGTTCCCTGGACAGTCTCTGCCATGAAATTGTAAACGTCCATGCCGCGCCGGGAGGCCAGTTGCTGGTGGCCCGGAAAGGAAAGGTCGTTTACCACAAAGCCTTCGGATATCACGATTACGAAAAAAAAACGTCGGTCCGGACCGATGACCTGTACGATCTGGCCAGCATCACGAAGGTCGCCGCCAGCACCCTCGCAGTCATGCGCTTGTATGACGAAGGGAAAATCGACCTGGACCAACCCATGTCCGAATACCTGCCTGATCTGAAAGGCACCAACAAATCCAGGGCTACCCTCACGGAAATCATGAGCCACCAGGCCGGTTTTAAAGCCTGGATCCCTTTTTACAAAGAAACGCTGCTCCGGGTCAAACGGCATGTGTACAAACCCGATCCGGCTTTGTACGCCTCCGCCAACAGTTCAAAATACAGTCTGCCCGTGGCCCAGGGGATGTTTCTAAAAACGGGCTACGACCACCTGATCTGGAAAAGCATACTCGAATCCAGCCTGAGAGAAAACAATAATTATGTTTACAGCGACCTGGGTTTTTACATGATCGCCCAGATGATCCGTTACCAGACCGGCATGCGGATCGACCAGTTTGTGAATAAGTATTTTTATAAACCCCTGGGGCTGACCCACACCCTCTATAATCCCTATCAATCCTTCCCCCTACAAAAAATAGCCCCCACGGAAAAGGACAATTATTGGAGAAACCGGGTGATCCGGGGATATGTGCACGACATGGGCGCCGCCATGCTCGACGGGGTAAGCGGTCATGCCGGATTGTTCAGCAATGCTTACGAATTGGGAACCCTGTTTCAGATGTTATTAAACGGGGGCCGGTACGGCGGGGATCACCTGATCCGGAGCGCCACCATCAGCCAGTTTGCGAGCCGCCAGCTCGGTTCTACGAGAAGGGGGATTGGTTTTGATATGAAAGAATTGAATACCGAAAAAACCCAGCCTGCCGGGCAATTTTGTTCTCCGAATACCTTTGGACATACCGGGTTTACGGGTACTTCGGCATGGGTGGACCCCGACCAGGAACTGGTCTTTGTGTTTTTGTGCAACCGGACCTACCCTTCCATGGAAAACAACAAATTGCACAAAATGGAATACCGCACCCGGCTTCTCGACGCGGTCTACCTGGCTATGGAGGAAGAGAGAATTCCGCTGGATAATACGATGCAGTTGGGGCAGTAATAGGATTAGTAGGATTAATAGGATTGGTAGGATTGGTAGGATTGGTAGGATTAATAGGATTGGTAGGATTGATAGGATTGGTAGGATTGGTAGGATTAATAGGATTATAGGATTAATAGGATTAATAGGATTGTAGGATGGGGGGCGCGGTCCCCTGATTTTATTGGGCGTCTTCTTGCTCGTCGCTTTCCTTAAGCTGGAATTTTACCGGGAGGTTAAACTTTACCCGCACCGGAAGACCATCCTGGCGACCCGGTATCCAGCGTTCCGGCATCTCGTTCATGGATTGGATGACCCGGATGGCTTCTTCCCCGCAACCCCCGCCGATATCCTTTACGATTCTCGGCTGGCTAATGGATCCGTCTTTCTCCACAACAAAACTGATCACACACCTGCCCTCAATATTGTTTTCCAGGGCGTACTGCGGGTATTTTACCTTACTATAGAGGTACTGAAGCAGTTTCTCTTCTGAGCATTTTTGTTTTGCGGCTATTTCGCCCGGAAGGTCTTCACAACCGGGAAATCTTGGCTTTTCCTGGGCCAGTTGATAAATGCTATCCAAAGAATCTGTTTCAGGAGCGGAAGAAGTTCCTGCGGATTCGTTTCTGCAAGAGAACAAAAAAATCAGCCAGCAGCTAAAGAGGAAACTTATGTTTCGAACGGCCATGGCAGCGATTTAAATCTGAAAGGTGCAAATATCATAATTTAATATACAATCTAAATAAAAAGGCCGCTGGTAAAACCAAGCGGCCCTATAAGCTTTGAGATCGTCTGGACCTTTAATTGAGTTTGAATTGCACGGGCAGGTTAAACTGGACCCTCACCGGGTTGCCCCTTTGTTTGCCGGGTTTCCAGCGCTCACCCATTTCGTTCATGGAATTGACCACGCGAAGGGCTTCTTCCCCGCAACCGCCGCCAATGTCTCGGACTACTCGGGCATCCGTGATCCGTCCGTCTTTTTCAACGACGAAGGTGACGACCACCCTACCTTGCACTCCGTTTTCTTTGGCAATGTTGGGGTACTTGATGTTTTTATACAGGTATTGCAGCATTTTTTCATCTGCGCACTTTTTCTTTTCATCCGTGGACCCTTTGTCCTCACAACCCGGGAAGCGCGGCGCTTCTTCCACTACCTTAAAGATCTCGTCCGGTTCTTCTTTTGGAGGAGGGGGTGGTGGGGGTGGTGGGGGCGCTTTTTTAGGCTCCGGTGGAGGCGGCGCTTCCACTACGGTTTCTTCCTGGATGGATTGATCCACAAATTCCACCTTCTCTTCTATTTTTTCTTCGGTCACCTTGATCTCCTGAACTACAGGAGGTGGGGGTGGCGGAGGAGGAGGGGGTGGTTCTGCAGTACGCGGTATTTCGACCTGAATTTCATCGTCGAAGGCCAGCGCGTCTGTCGGTATGTCGATTTTCCGGTCATAAGTGGTCCAGTTCAGGCCCAGGACAGCCAGCCCGAGTGCGGCTGTGAGTCCGAAGCGCCAGATAGGCCCGCTCATCCCAAAGACATCGACGTCCGGGTATTTGTACATACCCTCGATCGGTGAAGCCCATTTCTTGTCTTTGTATTTGGAGGACAGATCTTCCGTCGCTTTTTTCCTGAAAACGGATTTCAGGATAAAGATGATCGCCACCACTGCCACAAAAATGGCAAATACAAAAATCAATGCAACTCTACCGTCTATCTCGGTCACATTCATTTGTACGGTTTTAAAATGATTCTGAAAAAATAAATACCACTGATTGACCCGATAATATTAGCAACAATATCCAATATCTCAAAACTCCTTCCTGCAAAAAAAAACCGCTGGCCCGCCTCTGTACAGATACTTAAGAGCAAGGCAAGCATCAATCCATTGAAAAACAGTGGCTTAGATTCAAGCTTTTGCCTTTCCCAGGATACGAGAACCAACAGGATAAAATACATTGCAAAGTGGACGACTTTGTCCAGATAGGGGATATCGAACTCCATTTCGGGCAAAGAACTTTTAGGCAGCAGACTGAGCACCAGGATCATTAAAATCCAGATCCCCGAATACAAATACTTCCTAAAAAACAAGATGCAGTATAAAGACAATTTGGTGTGTGTCCTTTCCGGTCAATGGATCAGCTGTTGGTAAGCCTCCCCGTCGAGCAGGCCTTCCACCTCAGACAGGTCGGTGGCTTCCATTTTGATGATCCAGCCGCTGCCGTAGGGGTCTTCGTTGATCAGCCCGGGATTGTCTCCGCCGCTTTCGCTGATGGCTTCATTGAATTCGAGCACTTTGCCTCCAATGGGCATAAAAAGATCAGAGGTGGTCTTTACTGCTTCCACAGTGCCGAATACGTCTCCTTTTTTCAGGCTTTTGCCCACGGTAGGGACTTCGACAAATACCAATTCACCCAGTTCGCCCTGGGCAAAATCCGTGATGCCGACGACCGCCCGGTTTCCGGATTCCAATCTGAACCATTCGTGTTCGGGGGTGTATTTTAATCCGGATTCTATTTTTGACATGGTAACAAGGTTAAGAATTGACGTTATTGAGATCATTGTTGTGCTGGACAAAATCAAACACCCAATCTGAAGTCAGGGATTTGGGCCTTTCGAGCGGAAAGCCCAGAGCCCTCGCCCAACACTGGGCGGCCATGACCCCCAAAGAGCGGGACACGCCAAACAGGACAGTATAATAATTGTATTCCGTGAGGCCGTAGTGGACCAGCATGGCCCCGCTGTGGGCGTCGACGTTTGGCCAGGGATTGCTCACCTTGCCAAGACTTTGCAGGATCGGCGGCACGATTTCGAACAGCCTCCAAACGATCTGAATGATATCGTCTTCCGCCAGGTACCTCTCTGAAAACCGTTTCTGGGCATAGAAGCGCGGGTCCGGTTGACGGAGTACGGCATGACCGTAGCCCGGGATCACCTGACCTTTATTCAAAGTTTCTTTTACATAAGCCGCAATCTGCTCACTGGTGGGTTTCCGGGTGCCCAGCGCCGCGACCATATCAAAAATCCACTTGATCACCTCCTGGTTGGCAAGGCCGTGCAGGGGGCCGGCCAGGGCATTCATCGCCGCCGCATAGGAAAGGTAGACATCGCTCAGAGTGGAACCGACCAGGTGGGCGGTATGCGCTGAGGCATTCCCCCCTTCGTGGTCTGCGTGAATGGTCTGGTAAAGCCGCATCATCTCATGGCATTCCTGGCCCTCGAAGCCCAGCATGTGCGAATAATTGGCCGCCCAATCCAGGGAGCGGTCGGCCGCAATATGTTTATTCCCTTTAAAAATCCGCCGGTAGATATGGGCTGCGGCAAACGGAATGCGGGCGATGAGGTTCATGGCGTCTTCGTAGGTGGCGTCCCAGTATTCCGTTTTAGGCATGCCTTCTTCGTAACGCCTGGCAAATATGGAGTCGGCCTGGAGGGCGTTGATGGCAATGCTGAACTGGGTCATGGGATGAACCTCTTCCGGCAAGGCATCGAGGACCAGGGTCATCGCCCGGGGGATCACCGCACGGCGTTCCCATTCGTCGCTGAGCCACTGGACCTGGGCATCGGTCGGTATTTCACCGGTGAGCATCAGCCAGAAAATACCCTCAGGCAAAGGTTCATGGCCGCCGGGAGCTTTTGGAAGCAATTCCTGGATCTGGGGAATGGAAAAACCACGGAATTTGATGCCTTCCTGGGCATCCAGGAGGGAAGTTTCCCAGATCATGCTTTGAATGCCCCGCATTCCGCCGAATGCCTGTTCCAGCCTTACCTCATCGATTTTCATATTGCCATGTTCCTTGAGCATGGCCTTTATCTTTTCTTTGAGTTGTTGCGATTTATCCCTGAATATGCTTTTGAGTTCGTCCATTTCCCCTTAAAATACTAGGCGTGAATCAATTCAATACGGTAAAAGTCTGAAGGCCAAAAATATCAGAATAAAGCCTAAAAAAATAATAAATTTCAAAATGCTTCCTATTTTTTTAAGCGGGCTCAGGGCCCGGTAAGAGACACTTCGAAATAGGGTCGTACCTTGGGACCGATGTTGGAAATCCAGGGCAAGTTGGTCAGCACTGACCTTTTAGAAAAAAATTTTGTCTGCAACCTGCAGGCCTGTAAAGGGGCTTGTTGCATTGAAGGCGATGAAGGCGCTCCCCTGGCAGAAGAAGAGAAAGCCATCCTGGACCGGGTCAGCAGCCAGGTGGCCGGTTTTCTCGACGAAGAATCCAGGACCCTGTTGGAAAAGCACCGATATGTAAAGCTCGAAAGGGGCCGTTATGCCACCCCGCTCCGGGCGGATGGCGCCTGCATTTATGCCCTGAGGGATGGGGCGGGCATCCTTTCCTGCGCCCTCGAAACGGCGTACCGCTTTGGCAAGACCGACTGGATCAAACCCCTTTCCTGCCACCTCTATCCGGTCCGCATCCGGGAAGATAAGGTGCTCGGATGGGAGGCTCTCAATTATGACCAGTGGTCCATTTGCGCTCCGGCTTGCACCAACGGCGACCAATTGGGGGTGCCGGTCTATCGTTTTGTAAGGAATGCCCTCATCCGGAAATACGGCGAAGCGTTTTACGAGGAGCTGGATGAAATCGCGCAAAACTGGAAACCAGAAACAAATTCCAAAAAATAAGATCATGATGTTCAGACTTTATAAAACCCCCGGCCGGTTTATCATTGAAGAGAATGAAAGGTATTTCCTTTCCACCGCCGTCGATTGGGACCAATGGGTTAACCGGAAAAATCTCTTTGAAGAACTTAAAATTGAAATTGCCGGACTCCAGGCCATGGATAAGGACGCCGCGTCCGCGTTCCTGGACAAGGTCCTGGCCCCCATCGGATCGCAGGAAGTCTGGGCCTCCGGGGTCACCTATCTCAGAAGCCGGGACGCCCGGATGGAGGAAAGCGAACACGCCAAGTCGGCCTATGACCTCGTCTACGACGCGGACCGGCCGGAATTATTTTTCAAATCATTGCCTCACCGGGTGGCCGGGCCCGGACAAGCCGTGAATATCCGTAGGGACTCCACCTGGAACGTACCCGAACCGGAGCTTACCCTTTTTATCAACTCCCAGGGCACCATTGCCGGATACACCATTGGCAACGATATGAGTTCCCGGTCGATCGAAGGCGAAAACACCCTCTACCTCCCCCAGGCAAAAACTTATGAACGAAGCGCCGCGCTTGGGCCCTGCCTGGCCATTCCCGGCGAGCCCCTGGGTCCGGAAACGGAAATAGATCTTAAAATTTTCAGGGACAATAAATGTGTGTTTCACGGTCAAACCCGTCTCGGGGCCATGAAGCGCCGGCCGGAAGAACTGAGGGATTACCTCTTGCGAGGTTTGGAATTTAATGAGGGCTGTTTCCTCATGACCGGTACGGGCATTGTCCCTCCAACCACCTTTACCCTGGAAGAGGATGACCTGGTGGACATCCGCATCGGGACTATCGGCACCCTGTCCAATCCGGTAAAGTGGTATTGACTGCATTCACTTCCTGATTGAAAATCCAGGGAACCGGTGCGGGAATCAGGGCAATTCCCTTATTTTTGCACATGGAAAAAACGACTACCTCCTCCAGTCCGGTCATTGAAGAAATGTACACCTTCGATGACGTCTTGTTGGTCCCCGCCTATTCCCAGGTGCTTCCCAGGGAAGTCAATACCGAATCCCAACTCACCACAGGCATCAAACTCAATGTGCCCATCGTCTCCGCAGCTATGGATACGGTCACGGAGAAAAAGCTGGCCATAGCCATTGCGCGGGAAGGTGGAATCGGGATCATCCACAAAAACATGGGCATCGAAGCCCAGGCCGACCAGGTCAAAAGCGTAAAAAGGTCGGAAAGCGGCATGATCATCGATCCCATCACCCTCAAAGCCGGCGCCCGCGTGAGGGATGCGCGACTGATCATGGATAAATACGGCATCGGGGGGATCCCCATCATCGATGAAGGCCACCGCCTGATCGGGATACTCACCAACCGGGATCTCCGTTTTGAGACCAATTTCAACCGGCCCATCACGGAGATCATGACCAAAGAAAGGCTGATCACCGCCCCCAAGGGCACCACCCTCGATCTGGCCAAAGGCATTCTCCAGCAATATAAAGTGGAGAAACTGCCGGTGGTGGACGATACCGGCAAACTGATCGGCCTCATTACCTACAAAGACATCATGCGGCTGGAAGATTATCCCCATTCCTGCAAGGATACTTTTGGAAGATTGGTGGTAGGCGCAGCGGTGGGGGTCAATAAAGAGCTTCAGGACCGGGTCGATGCCCTGGTCCAGGTCCAGGTGGACGTCATCTGCATCGATACCGCCCACGGCCATTCGAGGGGAGTATTGGAGGCCATCAAAACGATCCGGCAACGACATCCCAACCTGGAAATCATCGGGGGCAATGTGGCCACGGCGGATGGAGCCAGGGCTTTGGTCGAAGCCGGGGTCAACGCGGTCAAAGTAGGGGTTGGGCCGGGATCGATCTGCACCACCCGGGTAGTAGCCGGGGTCGGCGTGCCCCAATTATCCGCCATCATGAATGCATCCCGGGGCATAGCAGGTTCCGGCATTCCCATTATCGGGGACGGGGGGATCCGGTTTACCGGGGACATCGTGAAAGCCATCGCGGCCGGCGCCAGCACGATCATGGCGGGTGGTCTGTTTGCGGGAGTGGAAGAAGCCCCGGGGGAAACCGTGCTTTATGAAGGCCGTAAATTCAAAACTTACAGGGGCATGGGCTCGCTGGATGCCATGCAGTCGGGCTCCAAAGACCGGTATTTCCAGGACGCCGAGGACGATATCAAAAAACTGGTGCCGGAAGGCATAGAAGGCCGGGTACCCTACAAAGGATTGCTTTCAGAAGTGATGATTCAGAATATTGGCGGCCTTCGTGCCGGCATGGGTTATTGCGGCGCCGCCAACATCAAGGCACTCCAGCAAGCCAAAATGGTGAAAATATCCTCTGCCGGGATTCATGAAAGCCATCCGCACCACATCACCATCACCAAGGAATCACCCAATTATTCGTCCAAAGCTTAGACCCTGCCATGACCAAGATCGTCAACGTCGGACTGGTTCAAATGTCCTGCACCCGGGATAAGGAAACCAACCTGGCCAAAGCCATCGGCCTGGTGCGCGAAGCGGCTTCCAGGGGCGCCCAAATCATCTGCCTCCAGGAATTGTTCACCTCCCTCTATTTCTGCGATACGGAAGATTATGAACATTTCAAGCTCGCCGAACCCGTCCCCGGTCCGTCAACGGAGCGCTTGCAGGAGGTGGCGCGTGAAACGGGCGCCGTGATTATTGCTTCCTTGTTTGAAAAACGGGCGCAGGGCATCTATCACAACACTACCGCCGTCATCGATGCCGGCGGGGCCTACCTGGGGAAATACCGGAAGATGCATATCCCGGATGACCCGGCCTTTTATGAAAAATTTTATTTTACCCCTGGAGACCTGGGGTACAGGGTATTTGAAACCCGTTTCGCCAGGATCGGTGTTCTGATTTGCTGGGACCAGTGGTATCCCGAAGCCGCCAGGCTTACCGCTTTAAGGGGTGCCGAAATCCTGTTTTATCCCACCGCCATCGGCTGGGCCACCACCCAGGACGAGGCTACCAATGCCGAACAGTTCAATGGCTGGCAAACCATTCAGCGAAGCCACGCGGTGGCCAACGGAATTCACGTCGTGAGCGTCAACCGCGTCGGATTTGAACAAGAGGGGGCCATGAAGTTCTGGGGGGGATCCTTCATAGCCAATCCTTTTGGCAGAATCCTGTACCAGGCTTCCCATGACCAGGAGGAAATCCATGTCGAAGCCCTCGACCTGGATAAAACCGATTTTTACCGGACCCATTGGCCCTTTATGAGAGACCGCAGAATTGATTCTTATGGAGACCTGGTGAAGCGGTACCTGGATGAATAAAGCCCGGTGGCGGGAGTTTGGTTTTCTAAAGCACTTTTAAAAATGGATGCCGGTATTTCCAGGGATCCATCACAGATGAAAAAGATTTTCAGGATATTTACGCGAAATGTGTAGAACTCCTGCTCATGATCCAATACCTCAAACATTCCTTTAATGCCGGAAGGCCATGAATAAACACAGCGGACCTGCCGGCCCCGGCCCTCACGGAATACCGGATTATATTGTCACTCCAAAGAAACTCGGGTATTATTTCCCGGCCGAATTCCATCCCCATGAATCCACCTGGCTGAGTTGGCCGCATAAGGAAGCCAGCTGGCCGGGTAAACTGAATACCGTTTACCCGCCTTATGTGCAGTTTATCCTTGAGTTGACCCGGGGCGAAAAAGTGAATATCAATGTAAATGACCAGGCCATGAAGGATTTTGCCCTGGTCGAGCTCACCAAGGCCGGGGTCGATCTGGAAAAGGTCCGTTTTTATTTCCATCCCACCAACGATGCCTGGTGCCGAGACCATGGACCCGCCTTCCTCATTCATCCTGATAAAGAAAAAGGCAAAATCATCGTGGATTGGGGATACAATGCCTGGGGAAATAAATACCCACCTTATGACCTGGACGATGAAATTCCCACCTGGGTAGGCCTGGAACTGAAGCTGCCGGTCTATTATCCCAATATTGTCATGGAAGGGGGCAGTGTGGATTTTAACGGTAAGGGCACCCTGGTGACCTCCACCGCCTGCCTGTTGAATAAAAACCGGAACCCCCAGCTCAACCAGGGACAAATTGAAGAATACCTTTATGCGTATTATGGCGTCGACCAGATCCTTTGGGTGGACGAAGGCATTGTGGGGGACGATACCGATGGTCATATCGACGACACGGTCCGCTTTGTGAATGAGGAAGCGGTTCTGGTCGTCCGCGAAAACAATAAAGAGGACGAAAACCACGCTTTATTGGAGCATAATTTCCGGCAGTTGAAATCCATGCGCCTCCTCAACGGGAAGCCCCTGGAAATCATCGAACTGCCGATGCCGGACCCTCTATATTATGAAGGCCAGCGCTTGCCCGCTTCTTATGCCAATTTCTACATCGCCAACCGTTCGGTGATTGTGCCTACCTACCGCTGCGCCAAAGACGATCTGGCTTTGTCCATCATCCAATCCTGTTTTCCGGACCGTGAGGTCATTGGGATCGATTCCACCGACCTGATCTGGGGCCTGGGGAGTTTTCATTGCCTAAGCCAGCAGGAGCCAAGGTGAGGAGTGAGGGATGAGGAGTGAGGGTTGAGGATTGATAATTGAGGGATTCCCCGTTAATTTTTATCAAGGTAAAAGACAGTAAACGATGTAAACAACATGCATTTCGTGTTCAATTTTTCTGGCTATCCAAAAATTTCAAATGAAAAATAACCAAAGTTGTGCACTTAAAACTTATCATCACAATAAATTTGTTTATTTCAATTCTTCAAATTATATTTAATCCTGAGAATTAACCTTCATGTCTCAAAGGGCATGATGCAGATACCCGATCAAAACTGAAATAACATTCAACACACTAAAATGCATACTAATAATTATGAGAGTAAAAGGTATGAGTACAGGTTAATTCGATTTAATTCAATTCAATTCAATTCAATTTTTTTTCCAATCAATACCGTTCAATACCTCGTTAAGCAATGGATTCACAACTCCCTAATATTTAGGACAAAATACACCCTTGCTGTGAAATTTTTGGGTCTGGTACTTGGATTCTGATGAGAACGTATCCGTTACAGGGCCGCACGTCGACCGCACTTATTAATTTCTACTACTTCTTACCCCAATGAATATAACCTTGAGAATAAACTTAACACTTAATATATTATGGAAAGGACAAAATTCTACACCAAAGATGAGATTACAGAGGCACTGGGCATCAGTATGTCCCTTGTAAATCACAGAATACATAAAGTTAATGACCCAGAACTTTTACATCTCTACCATTCTCAGAAGTACTTCAGTAAAGCAGAATATGAGTATATTATAAGGAGGTTACATGGACATTTGGGTCTAAATATTTCAGAATCAGATAGTAATACGGTGGTTGATCACTAATATCTAAGTGATTGATTTACAACTTGAATTCCTAGAGCAATTTTATATCGTTTTAAAGTAGGATATTTTAAGATAAAGGGGCTACATTTTTCAGGCCAATTTTAAATGTGTTGGAACTTTGACACCATTATTTCACAATTCAATATTATAATTATGAAAAAGAAAATTTTTTTATTGCTCTTGGGGTTAATTTTTACTATTGGACTGAATATGTTTACAGATACTTTGTCAATAGCACATGCAAGTGAATCAAATCCATACGTACTTAAATGGAAAGAATGTCCACCTGGCTGCCCGACTAATTATTATTTAGTTTGTTGGGAGTCTTGCGAAAGCTGTAATTGTAATGTAGGAGCACAAACAACCTGTGGGTGTGGCGTGTAAATTACTATAATAAATATGAAGTCAGACTTTAATATAGAATTATCATTATAATATGTTCAAGTATAAAATAAGCTTATCCCTATTTATATTAAGTCTGACTTTTTTTTATTGTAAACAAAGGAAATGGTCAAATGAATTAAAATACAAATTTAATTCCTCAATATCAAATAATAAACTAAAATTTACTGATTTACTTGATTCAATAAATTTTATACAACTAGATAATTCTGAGTTAAAACTGGGCTATCCTTTAGAACGATTTCATGTCCGCAATGGAAAATATTTAATCGCGTGGAATGAATCAGGAGGATATGGTAAATGTGGATTGTTTGACCCCAAGGGGAATTTAATCGCACATCTGACAAGTAATTCAGATCCAAAATTAGCAATAGGAAGTATTTCGGATTTAGATTTGCTTAAAGACACTTTATTTGTGTTATCAGGCACAAAACTTTATAAAATAAATGTAAATAATAATTCAGTTTTAGAACAACTTAATTTTGGAGAAATGTTTAGTACTTTTAGAAGTACTGAATATGGTTTAGCTATGTTTAGTCAAATGAATTCAGAATATGCCGTTAATATGTTCGATTCGAGAGGAAGATTTATGAAGGGTTTAATTAATCTTAAAGAACTTCCAACATTTATTTCAGATGATTTCAGGCATTTTTCGGTATTCGACCATAAAAGTGATTTATTTTATTGCAATTTGAGTCGGGATATTTACAAGATAGATTACCAGCTCATGAATTCTGAAATACTTATTTCCATGGATTTTGGGGTTAATCAGTTGAATAATAAAACATTGTACGAATATCTTAAAAGTGCCGGGGCAGACCATGAAATGCAAGATAAGCTTTTTAATAAGGAAGGCAAATTCAATTTTTATTCCAAAGTATTTAATCTTAAATCTTTATATTTTATTAATTTTAAACTTAATAAGAAGACTTATTATTCCTTGCTGAATAAGAAATCTCAAAACTTGGTTTCATACAGCACTATAGATAACGATACGGGTTTAAATTTTTTAACTAATAAATTTGGAGCTATTCAATTTATGGAAGGAATTAATGAAGCTTTATATTCAATAGCATACCCTGAATCAATTCACCAAGCCATCCTTAATAATAATAATCAAAGTTCAATAAAAATCAAATCAAACTGGAATGCTTTTAAGGAAATTTTAAATTCAAATGGTAACCCCGTAGTTGTAATCTATTATCTTAAGAAATTTTAGGATAAAGGCAAGCGGTAGTAATAGATGGTTCAGCCCCCTATTATTCAGACAATAATTATCTAAGTTAAGAAATCAATTGAATTCGTCGATACCTTTGGATCGGCGAGGGTCGACTGACGGTGTGCTTTATACCGATGTCGATTCGAATGTATTGTGTAGGCCTACCAA
>JAKQHS010000064.1 GCA_029557915.1 Bacteroidota bacterium
TTCCATTGAAGCGTCGCCCCACGATCCCGGAACGGCTTATGTGGCCTTTACCAGGTATAAATTCAATGATTTCACCCCATATATCTACATCACCCGGGACTATGGCAAAACCTGGACGCTTCGCACCCGGGGAATAGGGGAGGAAGCCCATATGCGCGTGGTGCGTGAGGACCCTGCCCGGAAAGACCTGCTTTACGCGGGTACGGAAACGGGCATGTACATCTCATTCAACGGCGGCGCCCACTGGCAACCTTTTCAACTAAACCTTCCGGTGGTTCCCATCACCGACCTCAAAGTACACCAGGGGGATCTGATCGTCTCCACCGCCGGCCGTTCTTTCTGGATCCTGGATGATCTCAAACCGCTCCACGAATACCAGCCGGACCTGCTGAGTCAAAAGTTGGTGGTTTACCAGCCTGAGCCCGCATACCGGTTTGGCGGGGGCATGGGTAATGAATATCCCGGACTGGGCCTGAATCCCCCGGCGGGAGTAGTGATCTATTATCATCTGAATATAAAGGATACCGCCGACCAGGTAACCATTCAAATCCTGGATGAAAAAGAAAATATCATCAGATCTTATGCCTCTTCCGAGAAAACCGCTCCTAAAAAAGCCCCCAGGGATTCAGCCATGAACCGCCTGGTCTGGGACTTCAGGACCGAAGCCCAGGAATTGCCGGAGGGCCTCTTGGTCTTGGGGGGCAACAGCGGATACCGGCTTGCCCCCGGGAAATACAGGGTAAAAGTCAGTTATGGAAATGAAACCGCAAACCGGGATATTGAAGTCAGGGCCGATCCCAGACATCAGACCACTCCTGATCAGTATAACGAACAGCAATCCCTGCTCCGGGAATTAAAATCATCGTTGGATGATGTTTACGACCAGGTAAAACGAATCCGGTATATCAAAGATCAGATCGGCGGGTTTACGAAGAGGGCGGATCTCCAAGACCAGGACATTAAGACCTTGGCAGGAAATTTAAGCCGCAAACTCGACAGCCTGGAAAATAAAATGGTCCAGCCGCGCACTAAAACCTTCCAGGATGTGATCAATTTTGAAAATCAGCTCGACGCCAAGCTCAAACACATCATGGATGTGGTCGATGAGAGCCTCCCTCCGGTGACCCAGGGGCAAAAGACCCGAGCCAGGGAACTGATCAACGAATGGATTAGCCTGAAACAAGCGGTCTCCAATCTCACCGGGGAGGAGTTGAAACAACTCAATGAGCTTATCCGCAAGAGTCCTATTCCGTTTATTTCGACGGAAAGGGAGGCGGCGAAGACGGGGAAGAGCTGAGGCTGCCGGAGGCAGGGAGTCCCGCAGCCGCGGGAGGGAGGAAGGGAGAAAGGGAGGAATGGAGAAAGGGAAACGGCGAAAGGAGCATGAGTACTCATAGCTGATTGCTGATTGCTGAAAGCTGAAAGCTGATTGCTGATAGTCGAAAGCTGTATATTGTTTTTCCAAAGTCCATATTCATATGATCAGATTCATTTTAACCGGAGGCCTGGGGCGCATGGCCTGGAGGGGCCTCATGGTGTCCCTATTATTAGTGACTTTCTTTGACCTGCAAGCACAGGCGAGAAAGAGGAAACAAAAAACGGCAGTCGTACCGGTGATGGCGCCGGCACCCAAACCCATTGTCCTCACCCAGGAAGGGATGAGCCGTTACCGGATCCTCCTACCCGAACATGCCAGCGCTTATGAAGAACAGGCGGCGGAGGTGCTGCAATCTTATTTGCTGGAGGTCTCTGAGGCCGCATTGCCGGTCATCCGGTCGGACCAGGGTATAAACGAATTTGAAATCGTACTGGGGCAGAACGAGCGATTGAACCAGTTGGGGAAAGCGGTGGACCTGAATGCCCTGAAAGAGGACGGGTTTTTGATCCGGACGGACAGTATGAGGCTGATCATCGCCGGAGGTACCGGAAAAGGTACCCTGTACGGGGTCTATTCCTTCCTGGAGAAATACCTCGGTTGCAGGATGTACACGCCTAAAGTGAAAATCATTCCGAAACAAAAGAATATCAGCCTGGATCATATTTACGACCAGCAGGTCCCAAAGATCGAATTCCGGACTACCCATTATAAAGTGACCTGGAACAAAGAATACACCGACTGGCACAAACTGGATCACGATGAAAACGGGGGTCGCCCGGATTGGGGCATGTGGGTACATACCTTCAATGAGCTGATCCCCCCCGAAATTCATTATAAGGAACATCCGGAATATTATGCAGAGGTAAGGGGCAAAAGAATACCCACCCAACCCTGCCTGTCTAACCCGGAAGTGTTGAACATCACCATTCAGAACCTCCGGAAAAAAATCGCCCAGAATCCCGAAGCGACCTATTGGTCCGTAAGCCAGAACGACAACCGGGATTATTGTACCTGCGGCCAGTGCAAGGCCATCGATGAGCAGGAGGGCTCGCCGTCCGGATCGATCATCCGATTTGTCAACCAGGTGGCTGCCCAGTTTCCGGACAAGATGATCTCCACCCTGGCTTATGAATACGGACGGCATGCTCCCAAAAACCTGAGGCCCCTGGAGAATGTCAACATCATGTTGTGCAGCATTGAAGCCCTGCGGCACAAGGCCATCGACCAGGACAGCGCCAGCGCCGACTTTGCAAAGGATCTGGCCGACTGGGGGAAGATTTCCAAGGACATCATCATCTGGGACTATGTCATTCAGTTCCCCAATTTACTCAGCCCCTTTCCCAACCTTCATGTCCTCCAGCCGAATTTACAGTTGTTCGTAAAACACAACGTCAATGCCATGTTTGAACAGGGCAATCGGGAAGTGGGCGGCGAATTTGCCGAACTCAGATCTTATCTCCTGACCAAACTGATGTGGGATCCCGATCAGAATGTGGACACACTGATGAACGATTTTCTCAACGGCTATTACGGTGCGGCGGGAGGCTTTATCCGGCATTATATCGATGTCATGCGGGAAGCTCTGTTGCAATCCGGACGGCCCCTGCGCATTTTTGGAGGCCCCAACGAAGCGGCCGACAGTTACCTCAGTCCCGCATTGATGGAACGGTACAATAATCTCTTTGACGCTGCGGAGCAGGCTGTGGCCGGCCAACCGGAGGTCCTGGAGCGGGTCCGGATCGCGCGGATCCCCATACAGTTTGCCACGATGGAAATTGCCAAAAAGAATTACAAAGGAGAAGGAGGGCTCTTCATAAAAAAGGATAACGGTTGGGAAGTGAGGCCGGATATCCGCAGCCTGATCGATCCTTTTGCCGATTTATGCATCCGCCAGGGGGTGACCCGGGTGAAGGAATGGAGCACCTCGCCCGAAGAATACCGTGCATCCATGTACCGTCTTTTTTATCACGGCATGAAGGAACACCTGGCCTATGGTAAAAAAATCAGGCTGATCAGCCCGGACACGACCAAAATTTCCACCCAGTCCGCCTCAATGCTCACGGATGGCATCCGGGGCGGGCACGATTACGCCTACAACTGGATTACCTTCCAGGGCCAGGACCTCGAAGCCATCGTGGACCTGGAAGAAGTCAAAACGGTAAGCAGGATGGAATCCGCTTATTATCAATTGGCCATGTGGCTCCGCATTTTCCCCAAACAGGTGGAGTATTACACTTCCGTAGACGGGACCCAGTTTGAACTGGCCGGCACGGTCCAAAACACCCTGCCCATTGATCAGTACGGGGCTCAGCAAAGGGATTTTATCCTGAATTTTTCACCCCGGCCCGCGCGCTATGTCAAAATCAAAGCGGTGACCATCGGTGTGACTCCGGAATGGCATCCCGGTGCGGGAAGGGCGCCTTATATGTCCATCGATGAAATCGTCGTCGATTAGAAGGTAAAAGGTTAAGGGTTAAGGGTTAAGGGAGCATAACTACTTGATGAGATTCGAGATGCCAGTAGCGAGATACGAGAAGCGAGAGGCGAGAAAGGCGAACGGTGAAGGGTTAAAGGTTAAGGGAGCAAAAATACAGGTGACTATTGATTACTGACTACTGACCACTGATTATTGACTATCGACTATTGACTATTGATTATTGACCATTGACTATTGATTATTGACCATTGACTATTGATTATTGACCATTGACTATCGACTATTGACTATTGACTATTGACTATTGACTATTGGTTCCATGAAGGCAGGAGAAGAGATCGTGATTAATTTTATCCAGGAGCAGGCTTTTCTCACCGACTCAAAAGCGCTGAACCTGGACCGGTTGAATCTGCCCGGTTTTGTCAAACGATTTGAGCGGGGCGCCCACCTGGTTTGCCGCATCCTTTCTTATAATGCGGGAGAGAAAAAACTGTTTGTGGAAGTCCTCCGGTACGCGCCCGATTATTCGGCGTTCACGGAATATCAGGACATGGTCGCGGATGCCCTGGACGGGGTGGAAAGTGTCGTTTTCCGGTCCATCGATACGCAAAAATTATTGTCCTGCATGAAGGGACCTGAACCGGTATTGCGCGATGGGGAAGGAAGAGGTGAACATCGCAAACCAAACCGTGCGATCCCTGAAGAATCGGAATGGTCGTATTTGATGCCGGGTTTTCCGGACGAGCCCGGAACTCCGGATGGGCAGGAAGGTCCCGCAGGATTCCCGGGACCCGCTGAGAAGCAAACGCTGCAGGAGGAATATGGCTTTTTCTGGAAGGACCTGCGCTTCGCCTTCGGGGCCGTCCAGGTGTTGTGCAAATCCGCCAAACTTGGGCGCCGTGTGGAAGTAAAGATCTACAACGATCATCTCAGGCCCGAATTTGACGCCATCAAAAATTATTTCGGAAAGATCCTCAAGGCCAAAAAAATAAAAGTCCGGGTCCGGTACGAACTGGAAGATCACCGGATCGTCCACCTGCAGGCCTATTCCCCTGAAATCGCTCGCATCGACCGGGACCTGATCGATTCGGTAAAACTGGAATGGGTGAAGGCCCTCCCGAAAAAAAAGATAGCCGCCGAGGTGGACAAATCGCTTTTCACCATGGATGAATATTTCGAAGCGGCCACCGATCAGAAAATCAAACCCGGCCTTTTTTACCAGGACGAAAAAGAGTTGCTTCAGGACCTGTTGGACATTTCCTCTTCAAAACATTATAAACAACTCCGTTTCCTGTCCTCCAACCATGCCCACCGGATCATGAAATTGCGTTTTATCCTGCATCCCTTTTCTTTCCTTTTTCTCATCGAAGGCGAAAAAAAATACCATGTGGTCTGGGAGACCCTGGACACCGCCGAAGCCACCTATGTCTGGCATATTGAAAAGGACCTGTCGGAATTAAAGCGGACCATGCAGAAGGTCGAAAAGATCATCGAAACCATTAAAGTGCAGGGTAAAACGGCCTATATCCAGAACGCCGATGAGCATTACCACCGCATTTACCATGATTATTCGGCACTGGTGGATGGATTTGTGAGATGGAAGGGGGAATTAGAAGCTGTACTGAGTTAGGCCTGATCTTCTAATTACTGACCTTTAGGTATATGGGTGAACGGTTAAGGGTCAATGGTTAAGGGAGCAAAAATACTTGATGAGATACGAGATGCCAGTAGCGAGATGCCAGCAGCGATATGCGAGATTGACTATTGACTATTGACCATTGACCATTGGCTCCTGCCCCCCCGCCAGGGCCATGGTCAATTCAAAATCCGCGGCCAGGTTCAGGATCAATTCTTCAACGCCCCTTGCTCCGGCGAGCGCCAGTGCATAAGCATAAGGCCTGCCAATGCCCACCATCGAGGCGCCCAATGCGAGTGCCTTGAGGATATCTGCTCCGCAGCGAATACCGCTGTCAAATAAAACAGGGATTTTATTTTTCACCACCGGGCTGATTGCTGCCAGGGCATCTATTGATCCAATGGCGCCATCCACCTGCCTTCCCCCGTGATTGGACACGTAGATGGCGTCGATCCCGGCATTCATGGCCCGGACTGCATCATCCGGATGTTGGATGCCTTTGAGGATGACGGGAAGACGGGTGCTTGATTTAATTTTTTCGATCGCTTCCCAATCAAGGTCCGGCCGGGAGTAAATGGAAGTAAAGGTCCGCACCTGATCCAGCGCTTTCCCTCTGAGATTTTCAAAATAAGGGCCGGGAACTTTAGCGGCCAGTCGCAGCAGGCCGGCGATGCTGTGCAGGTTGATCTTCTTTTTGTTTTGATCCGGTGGCAGTTCCCTGCATAATTTTTGAAAAACAGGATCACTGGTATATTGCGCAATGCCTTTGCCCTGAAGGAAGGGCAGGTAAGCCAGGTTGAGGTCACGGGGCCGCCAGCCCAGCATGGTGGTATCGAGGGTGATCACCAATCCATTTGCCCCGGCCTGTTCGGCCCTTTTTACAAAACTGCTCACCAATTCATCGGAACGGCTGACATACAACTGAAAAAACCAGGGACTGCCGGCCAATACCCTTGAAATCTCTTCCATGGAGTGGGAGGCCTGGTTGGAAACCATCATGGGCACCCCCGTCTCTTTGCAGGCGCGGGCTACGGCGAGGTCCCCTTCCGGATGGGCCAGTTCCAGGACGCCGATGGGGCTGAGGAAGAAGGGCAGGGGATAGGAATGCCCGAGTAGTGTCCTTGAAAGTGTTGCTTCTCCCACCGATTTCAACATGCGCGGGACGATGGCATATTTATCCCAGGCTGAGCGATTGGCCTGCATGGTAAACTCGAGGCCGGCACCGCCCGCGATGTAGGCAAATGCTTCTGAGGAAAGCTTCTGTTTTGCGGCCAGTTCCAGGGAAGGAAAATCAATAGGAATAAGGGGTTTGATCCCGGCCACCCCATGGACATAAATTTCCCTTTGCCTGGAAAGGGCATTAAAATTCATGACTCAGGTTTTAGGCCCTTCATCCACGATATCGGCGTCTTCGATGTGATCATCCGGTTTTGGGGTCGTGGAATTGGACAGCAGGTCATTGAGTTGTTTCTGGTCTTTGGGGTCGAGCGGTTTTTCTTCCGCCGGTGCAGGCTCCACCTTTTTTACTTCAACATTGATAGGCTTTTGTCCTTTCTTGTCCTGATCGTCCAGGAATTTTTTGGCTTTGTCAAAAAAGTCCTCGTGTTTACCCATCAGCGGGTCGGTGAGGTTTTTGTTTTCCGAAATGGGTTTTTCCCCGAATTCGCCTTTGGGTTCCTTGGCTTCCAGGGCTTTTTCTTTTTCTATAAACTCGTCAATTTTCTGATTGATACTCCTTGCTTGTTCTTCCACCACCGTCTTGGCTTTTTCATACAGTTCGGAGCCTTTTGTTTTGGCTTTATCGGTGATGTTTTCGGAAAACTGTTCCGCTTTTTTCCAGAAATCATCCGTGGCTTCGACCACCTTGCCGCCCAGTTCTTTGGCTTCTTCCTTTAGGTTTGAGGCCCCTTCTGCGATCTTTTCTCCGGCCTGGCCCATGGTTTTCCGGATGGGTTCCACAAATTCAGAGGCGGGTTGTTTGGCGGGCTCCTCCGGTTTGTTTTCAAAGGGGGTTTCGGGTTTTGGGGTGGTATCCCAGAGATCATCCACTTTCTCGAGGATCTTTGCTCCGGTCTTCCCTATTTTTTCACCTGCTTCTTTTACAAACTCGGAAGTTTTGTCAAACAATTCTTCCCCCTTTTCTTTGGTGAAGTCCACCGCTTTTTCAGCCTGGTGCTTGGTGACGCCTTTGACGCCGAAAAGAAGTTTTTTGAGAGGATCGAGGATACCCATGATGAGTGATTTTGTATTTCCAAAGTTAAGATAAAAAGGTTAGAGGTGCGAGGTTAGAGGTTAGAGGTAAGAGGTAAGAGGTCAGAGGTCAGAGGTTAGAGGTTAGAGGACATAGGTGAGAGATAGGGTAACTTAACTTAAAGGATCTGTAACGCCCCTGTCCCCCACGGGGGAAACAAGCTTCTGAATGCATCCTAAATTAAAAACAACCGGACTTTGCCCTTGTCAGAATAAGTACAGGGATAGGTCAATTAAATTTATTCCGAAATGTCGAGGGTCGGGTTCCCCTTCAGGGCCTGCCCCAAATTTAGGATTTGAGAATTAGCAGGTGGGGGACAGGGGTCGGAGTACTACCTATTAAAAACTCCAACGCCCCTGACCCCTAAAGGGGGACCAAGGATCCTGGCAGAATACCTAGATAAAAACAATCATCCTTGCCCTTGTCAGAATAAGTACAGGGATAGGTCAATTAAATTTATTCCGAAATGCCAGGGGTTGGGTTCCCCTTTAGGGGTCAGGGGTCGGAGAACTAATACTAAAAGGAACTTCACATAGAGGATCTTCAACACTCAGAGATTAGAGGTGCGAGGTCAGAGGTTAGAGTGACACCCACCATCCACCACCCACCATCCACCATTCACCGCTTTTGCATATACCTACTAATCCCAAGATGCAGCAAGCCGCACAACAACCAGGCCGGCAGAGTCAGGAAAGAAAGAAATACCCCCTGGGATACCGAAATGGAGTAGAAGATCCCAAAACTGAGCCCCCAGGCCAGGAGTACGGCGAGGTTGAAGTGAATGCCTTTCTTTTCCGCGTAATTGGTTTCTATATCGGCTTTACCTGCGAAAAAATGCTCGAAGACTATGACGGCCCCGACGGGAGCGAGGATAAAACCATAAAGAGCTACAAAACCCAGGAGTTTCATGGCAAAGGCGGGGAAGATCCCGGCGATGGTGGCGATGGCGCCGGCGAGGATGGTCACCCAAAAGGTGGACGCCCTGGGGATGATCGCCTGGAAGGCCAGGCCTGCCCGGTAGATAGTAGGATTGGCGGTGGTCCAGCCGGCGAGAATGACGGTGAGGGAGCCGATCACGCCAAGTGCATTATAGGCCAGGGGCCCAGGAGCAACGGGTGGCGCGACGCCGGCAGAAAGCATGCCTTGGGCCTCCGGTGACTTGAGATAGACGGCATACAGGAGCGCCGCAGCGATCCAGGCCAGGTAATGTCCTACATACATGCCCGCCGCCGTAGTCCAGCCTACGCTGGCTTTTTTGGCAAAGCGAAGTACGGAGAGGTCGGACATGCCGATATGCATGGCCGCATTGCAAAACCAGGACCATAAGGTAACGTGCCAGAAGGTATATTTTATTTGGCCGGGAAAGGGCTCTGAGCCGGTGCCCCAGATGGCCCAGAAATCGGAAAAGTTTTTGACCCCCAGCTGGCCCAGGGCGACTATGCCGCAGGCCATAAAAGCAATGACGATAAAGGGGGCCATCCAGTTGGCGGCTTTGGCCACAGTATTATATCCTTTGGCGGCGATGATGGACACCAGGGCGCCCAGGACCAGGCAAATAATGACCCAGGTGAGGCTATTGGGCAGGGTATCTTCCAGTTTGGGCATTTCCATATTGAAAGGAATGCCCACGGCCGTGGCCGATACGGTGATCATGGCCCCGGCAAGGAAACAAAACAAGACCCCGTTGGCGATATTGTAAAAGGTCACCAGGTTTTTACCGCAGATTTTTTCCAGTTGATAATAGAGCGTAAGCCTGTTTTTCACTGCAATCTCAGCCGTCAGGAATCTCCAGCAAATGACGGCCATAAAATTGCCGAGCAACAAGCCGACGATGAGGTCGAAAGCACTCACCCCTGAGGTCAGGAATAAAGGCCCGATCATAAACTCCGTTCCCGCCACATGTTCCCCGGCATACATGCCCAGGAAACTTTTCCAGTCCTTCCAGCGGGAGGGGGGAACGGGCTGGCGTTCAAATTCATCGGTGTGAATGATTTCCTCTGCGATGCTATCCATGTTTTTACGATTTCATTTTGGGATCAGGTGCCGGTAAAGTTCGGAAGGATGGGTGCAACAGACCTGTTCCAGGATTTGTTTGAGCTGGATTTTCAGAATCGAGATGGTATGGTTCCCTCCTTCATTGCCCAGGGCTGCCACCCCATACATAAAGGTCCTGCCCAGGAATACAAAATCGGCGCCGGAGGCCAGGACCCGGGCGATATCAGGCCCCGTGCGCACCCCGCTGTCGAGCATGATCTTGATTTTGCCTTTGTACTTCTTTTGCAGGGCGACCAGGGAATGCAGGGTGGATTCCCCGGCATCCAGTTGCCGGCCTCCGTGATTTGAGATGATGATGCCGTCGACGCCGAGCCGGATGGCGGTTTCGGTATCTTCTTCACTGGCCACCCCTTTGATCACCAGTTTACCTTTCCAGCGGTCCCGGATCGGGCCGATGCGTTCTTCGCTGAGTCGACCGGAAAAAGTCATATTCATAAACTGCCCGAGTTGTTTCATATTGAGGCCGCCGGGCATATATTGTTTCATGGTTGCGAAATTAGGCGCCCCATGATACAGGGTCCGCAGCGCCCAGTTCGGTTTACCCAGGATCTGGAAGATATTCCTCAGGGTCATCCGGGGTGGGAGGGCGAGTCCGTTTTTGATATCCCTCGGCCGGAAGGCAAAGGTGGGTACATCACTCAACAACACTAATACAGGCAGTTGGGCCGCTTCAACCCGGCGAAGGATATCCGTCCTCACCTCCTCCGCGCTTGGATAATAAAGTTGAAACCAGGCCTTTCCTCCGGTGATCTCCGCGATCCGTTCGATGCTGGAGGTGCTCACCGTGCTCAGGGTGAATGGAATATTATGTTCGGTCGCCGCCCGGGCCAGGATTTCAGGACTGTTGGGCCATACCAGTCCCTGGAGGCCGATGGGGGAGATCCCAAAGGGGGCGTCATAGACCTGGCCGAAGAGTTCTGTTTTCAGGTCGGATGGGGTATAGGCGCCCAAGTAGTAAGGTTTGAGCTCCACTTCCCGGATATCCGAGGTATTTTTTCCGAGGTTGACGTCTTCGTTGCATCCGCCGTCGAGGTATTCAAAAGCGAAGCGGGGGATGCGTCTTCTGGCCGCATTGCGCAAATCATCAATGCCGGGGTAGTTAGTATTGTAAGACCAGGTCATATCGGTTTTTTAGGACATTCCCGATAAAGGCGCTGGCCCTTTAAGGGAATGGGCTGGGAAAATATTAAAATTTTTTGGATTGGAAGGTCTGGGAAATGATTTACCGGGGGACTTTATCTACGGTTGCTCGAGGTCGTCCTCGCCTGGAGCGGGGGTTTATTTGAATGTGGAGCCAAAGATCTTTACGGTATACCTATAATTGATTATAAATATCTTTAACGCCCCTGTCCCCTGAAGGGGCACCAAGGATCCTGGCAGTATATCAAATAAAAACAGTCATCCTTGCCCTTGGTAAGGAGTACAGAGATGGGTCAGAAATTTTATATAAATTGTTTTTCATCGTCCCTGCCCCCCCTGACTTACTTGACTGAGTACAGAGATTTTTTGAACGCCCCTGTCCCCTAAAGGGGGAACCATGGATCCTGGCAGTATGAGGTCAGAGGTCAGAGGTTAGAGGTCAGAGGTGAGGACTTCATATAAAATATCTTCAAAGCCTCTGATTCCCCTGAAGTATTTAATTGAGTATATAGATTTCTTTAACGCCCCTGTCCCCTAAAGGGGAACCAAGGATCCTGACAGTATATCTAAATTAAAACAATTGTCCTTTCCCTTGTCGGAATGAATACAGGGGTAGGTCAATTAAATTATTCCGAAATGCCAGAGGTCTGGTTCCCCTTGAGGGGTCAGGGGTCGGAGAATAATCCAAAAAGGAATCTTCATATTAATATTTCCAACGCCCCTGTCCCCCCTGACTACCAATTCTCAAATGCAGTCCGGGGCAGGCCCGCCTGACCACCTTTTCTCAAAAAATACTGGTCGGGCAGGCCTGAAGGGGGACCAAGGATCCTGGCAGTAAGAGGTCAGAGGTCAGAGGTCAGAGGTGAGGACTTCACATAAAATATCTTCAACGCCTCTGATCCCCCATATCTTCAACGCCTCTGCCTCCCCTGACTTCCTTGATTGAGTACAGAGATTTCTTCAACGCCCCTGCCCCCCCTGACTTCTAATTCTCAAATGCCTTCTGGGGGCAGGCCTGAAGGGGAACGAAGGATCCTGGCAGTGTACTCAAATAAACAATCTTTCTTGCCCTTACCGGAATAAGCACAGAGATGGATCAAATAAAATTTATTTCGGATGCCAAGGGTCTGGTTCCCCTTGAGGGGTCAGGGGTCGGAGAACTAATACTAAAAGGAACTTCATATTAATATTTCCAACGCCCCTGTCCCCTGAAGGGGCACCAAGGATCATGGCAGTATGCCTAAATTAAAACAATCTTCCCTGCTTTTGGTAAGGAGTACAGAGATGGGTCAGAAATTTTATAGAAAATGTTTTCAACGCCCCTGTCCCCCCTGACTTACTTGATTGAGTACAGAGATTTCTTTAACGCCCCTGTCCCCCCTGACTTCAAATTCTCAATTGCCTTCTGGGGGCAGGCCCCCTTACTACCAATTCTCAAATGCTGCCCGGGGCAGGCCCCCTGACTACCAATTCTCAAATGCAGTCCGGGGCAGGCCCCTGACTACCAATTCTCAAATGCTGCCCGGGGCAGGCCCCCGACAACCAATACTCAAATGCTGCCCGGGGCAAGCCACGGGGGCACCAAGGATCATGGCAGTCAGAGGTCAGAGGTCAGAGGTGAGGGCTTCACATAAAATAACTTCAATGCCCCTGACCCCCCTGAAGTATTTAATTGAGTATATAGATTTCTTTAACGCCCCTGTCCCCCCTGACTTCTAATTCTCAAATGCCTTCTGGGGCAGGCCTAAAGGGGGACCAAGGATCCTGACAGTATATCTAAATTAAAACAATTGCCCTTTCCCTTGTCGGAATGAATACAGGGATAGGTCAATTAAATTATTCCGAAATGCCAGAGGTCGGGTTCCCCTTTAGGGGTCAGGGGTCGGAGTACCAACCAATTAATATTTCCAAAGCCCCTGTCCTCCCGACTTCTAATTCTCAAATGCCTTTTGGGGGCAGGCCCCCTGACTTCTAATTCTCAAATGCAGCCTGGGGCAGGCCCCCGACAACCAATTCTCTAATGCTGCCCTGGGACAGGCCTGCCTGACCATAATTTCTCAAACAATGCTTGCCGGGCAGGCCCACAGGGAGGACCAAGGATCCTGGCAGTGTACTTAAATATACATATGTTGCATTTCATTCTTCGTAATATAGACTGTCCAAAAATGCTGCTCTGGCTTCATTTACCTTTTCTTCAGTAACATTTTTTGGATTCGGGTTTTGCCACCAATCGCTATCATAAATTCTTTCAACTATGTCGTCCCAATACCTGTCATAGTCCATTTCTGATTGAATTATCCCAAAGTCCTTGCATAAAGCCGAACGATTTTTACTGTCAAAGCACACAAAAGTGTCTGGTCGTTTCATGCATAGAAGTCTTGTTGCAGTTGCAATGTAATTACCGGTAAATGATTGTCTGAAATATTTAATATATTTTTCGTAGTGCATTTTTGTTATCTGGGAGGAAAGCGGAATTTGGTCAAGTGCTTTAGAAATATTTCTGTCGTTCTCCTTGATTTTATTCTTAAAAATACCTGCACCTTTCATGCTTCCGAAATATCCCTATCTTCTGCACCGTTTATTTGAAGTTTGTTTGGAATTCCTGCTATAAACTTTCTTTCATCTTCAGTCAGTAAATTGAAATGGTCAACTCTATTAAACAGGTTTTTAGCAATTTCAATTACTCTCAATCTTCTATCAAGTCCGTGCAAAGTCTCACTTCTAACTTCATTCATAAAGTCGTCCCAATTTCTATTCATCATTGGAACTTCGTGAATCGGTTTAGGCTTTCTTTTATTACCCCCGTATTGACCTGAAAGGCTCTTAATTTTTTGTCTGTGATTTGTCCAGGTTGTCCGATATTTTTCAAGGTCGGTTTTGTTGAAGGTTTTTCCATCCGAAAAAGTTTGGTCAACAAGACTTACTGCGTTTTTGTATGTTTCTGCCGAGTTGCTGTCCTTATGAGTTATCAATAGGCTTGCTTCCGTATTTCTTGAAAATGCTTCTGTGGTAAAGTTTGCACTTCCAATTATCAACTCCCACTTATCTAACTTGTCAGTAAAAAGATAGAGTTTGGGGTGAAATGTTCCTTCAGGTTGTTGTATGAACCGAACTTTTTTTTCATTTAAAAACGACTCTATAAAATCCGGGTGTGTCTGGTAGAAATGTATGCCGACAACAATTTTTTGAATCTTGTCCTTATTTATTAAAAGGTCATTGAAAAGCTTAGAACCTGAACTTGCCCAAGCTGTAGCCCAATAAAATCGATCGTATTGTTTAGTCAGTCGTCTAAACTCTCTTTCTAATTCTATCGCTGTCGTTATTAATTTCATTTTTGTTTGGGTCATCTTTTAAGCTGACGCATATCATCCAGAGTTTGCTGATGTGCTGCTATTTTTTAATGTCCAGCCAGGAGCCGCTGTTAATTGAAAAACTAGCTGATGAAGATAAGAAGATAACAACAAAAGCTGATAGAATTCCGTTGCTCCCTTGCTCTAGTGCTGCCGAAGTTCCTAAGTCTCGGAACGGCACTCGCCTGAAGCGTGGATTAATTTGAAACAGCCGCACACTAAAATTCACCGCCCTCTGTCGAAGGTCCCTTACCCCTTTAGGGGACAGCCGCACACTACTGTCTAACTAGCCAACTGTCTAACAAGCCAACTAGCCAACTAGCCAACTGTTTACCCCCCCGCCTTCCTCAATACCTCCCCCACAGGCAAGACCTCCAGGCTTTTGACCTTTTTCAGTCTTTTCAGCAGTCCATCGAGGTAAGAGGCCGATACCGGGCCCCATCCTTCATCATCCAATCCATGCATATTGATGATCAGCCAGCCGCCCTCGCCGGCCAGGAACTGGTTGATTTCATTTTCGGTATAGGCGTCGCCGTTGTCAGGGCCATGGCCCCAGCATCCGAGAGCCAGGGGTTGGTTGTTGACCGGTATGGGATTATAGCGGCTGCCTTTGAGGATGAGCCATCCCCCGGTGCGCACAGCCCGAACCCGCTGAAGGGTGAAGGCATCCAGTTCCGGGGTTGAGGCATTGAATGCAAAATTGTAAACAGCCTGGGAGGCGACGTATCCATCCAGGTGTTGTTCAAAATAATCCAGGCAGCGGTCGATATCCTTTTTAGCTTCATCAGGCGGCATCTGGCTGAGATTGCGGTGGTCCCAGGTATGGGGCATGAGCTCATGGCCCCGGCCTTTGAGATGGTTCCAGTCCTCAAAATTTCCCAATAATTTAGGGAGGATCCATTGCCCCACCGCCTTGAAGCCCGGCAGATGACCCGAAGCGATCACATTAAAACAGGCTTTCAGCCCATACTCTTCATGGATTTCGGCGATCCGGTAGAACGATTTTTTAAAACCGTCGTCGAAACTGAGGCTGAGGATATGGGTCTTTTTCCTGGCCAGGAAAGGATCGAAATGGAGGCCCAGGGTGCTGAGGGCGGTGGATTGGAGGAAGGTACGTCTGAGCATGGGAGGGATGATTTGGCTGATTTGGTGATTTAAATTATTTTAGGTCTATTAGCTTCTTTAATTTAAAAGAAATAATAAAAAAAATTTTCTCAGGTGGTGCAGGTTCACTCTTACCACAGCTTTGGTCTGTGCGGTAGCTTTGCGGGGCTTTGGTATGTATGTGGCTGATGCGTAGGCTTATTTTGCTTTGATTTTGTTTCTCAGATCTTCAATGATTTTCTTCTTTGCTGTAACTTCTTCGTTTAGTTTTGCAACTTCCTTCTCCAATTTGTCAATGGACTTATCTTTCTTGATGATTCCAACTTCAGCTTTCAATTTTTCTATTGATGTAATTGTATCACTCAGTTCCTTTTCAAACTCCGGCTTTTCAAGGTCGTAATGGCTGAATGGATTCATTACAACACCTCTGTGTATTTTAATTTCTTTTACCAATACGGAGTCAAGATTGGTCTGTGATTCGATGGCTGTCCAGAAGTCGTCACTGGTTACTTCCTTTTGGTTCTTCTTGTAGGCAACTGGAATTCGATGCTTGTCGCAAATGGTCTTTACCAATCGTTCAAACTCGGTTCGTATATACACGGCTGATGCCTTGAAGTCCTTCTCTGTAAGGTAATGCTTGGCTCTGTCCAAATAGCCGTTGTCGTGCTTTATGATGGGAATTTCAAAATCATCATCCTTCAATCGCTTTGAGTAAACTTCTACAAACTTCCATTGCTCTTCGTATCCACCCGGCCAAGTACATATACTCGGATTAGCGGTATGAATAAAGAAGGGTTAGTTATTTGGCTAAGGGCAGCAATTCATCCACCCGGTTTATCGGATGAGAGGGTAATGCCAGAAGTGTAGATTTCAACCAATCC
>JAKQHS010000071.1 GCA_029557915.1 Bacteroidota bacterium
TTTTATTCCATGCTGGGGTACCTGCTGTTTTCATTTTTATTTGCCTGGCTGGGGGGAGCGCCCCTTTCCGGTTTTTCCTCCCGCTCCTGGCTGATGTTGGTCCTGCTGGCCATGGTCCCGCAATTACTGGGCTGGCTTTGCGTCAACCATGCCCTTGGCCACCTCGCCTCGACCGAAGTGTCTATGGTATTGCTGGGCCAGATCGTGATCGCCAGCCTCCTGGCCACTGTAGTCTTTGATGAAACCCTCAGCCTGGCTCAGATCCTGGGCGGCTTGATCGTCGTGGCGGGGATCGCAGTCACCTATCTGAACCGTGGGTTTCTGAAATCAGTATTTGAGTAGACAGTGGTCAGGTTTCAGCCTCCAGCCTCCAGCCTCCAGCTTCCAGCTTCCAGCTTCTACCAAATCAATCTTAGTTCTTCCTCCGCCAGCATTACATCCCACACACTTTCCCCGATATCCCTGAGCAAGGTGAAACTGATTTTTCCTTCCTTGTTTTTTTTATCCTGTTTCATCAAAGGAAGGAGGAGGTCCGGATCAAAAGGAGGAGGAGGGCCGTATAGGGATTGAATATACCCGGTGATGGCTACCTTTTTATCCGTAGAAAGGCCGGTATGCTGGTTGGAAAGCAGGGTTTCATAAATCATGCCGGCGGCTATGGCTTCGCCGTGCAGGAGAGGGTGGCTGGTTTGCATAAAATGGCTTTCGAGGGCGTGCCCGATAGTATGGCCGAAATTGAGGAGTTTGCGCATCCCGGATTCAAAGGGGTCTTCCGAAACGATTTTTCTTTTGACTTCCAGGGACCTCCGGATGATGGGCTCCCAGGTCGCTGCCCTTAAATCGAAGATCCCGGAGAGTTCCTGCCAGTGCCTTCCGTCCGCGATAAGGCAATGTTTGATCACTTCGGCGTAACCGCTTTTAAGTTCGCGGTCGGACAAAGTTCGAAGGAAATCCGGATGGATGAGGACGGCGAGCGGATCCCGGAATACCCCGATATGATTTTTATAGCCCTCAAAATCGATTCCGAGTTTTCCTCCGATGGAGGCATCCACCTGGCTCAGGAGGGTGGTGGGCACCTGGATAAAACGGATCCCTCTTTTATATGTGGAAGCACAAAATCCGCCCATATCCCCGATCATGCCTCCTCCCAGGTTGATCATGATGGCCTGACGGTCCAGGCCGGCCTGGGTCATGGCTTCCCAAATACGAATGCAGCTGTGGATATTTTTGTTCAATTCTCCCGGTGCAACACTGAAAACCGACCAGGAGCGGCCTTTCAACAGGGGCTCGACCAGGGGGAGACAATGGATTTTGGTATTGTGATCGGTCAGGACGAAAAGGCGGGCTCCGGGATCTTGCGCCAGCAGGGGGCTGAGGCTTTCCGCCGGGTTTCCAAAAAAAATGGAATATTCCTTAAGGTCAATTTTTTCCATCGTAAATCGTGTGGGTGGTCCAGGCCTGGGCCCGTTCGGAAAACAGGGGTTTTACCAAAGTCCAGATCTTCCTGAAAAGTTCGGATTGCCGGTAAGCTTCCAGGGACTGGGGGTCCTGCCAGGTGCTCAGGGTAAAAAAAATCCTGGGATCGTTGGCATCCTGCTGCAATTGAAGGGAGAGGCAGCCGGCCACTTCCTGCATGTTCAGGGCATGTTTGCCAAACAAATCCAGGAACAGGCCGGTGTGTTCGGGGTGGAACACCATTTTTACAATCCGGGTGATCATATCTTGTCGTCGAAAAAGTCAATCTGAATGGTTTCATCCACGCTCAGGCCGAGCATGCCCGCGGCGTTTCCGGCATGAATGGCTATTTCCAGGTAGTTGCCGGAATTAAAAAGACATAAGGTTTCTCCTACGGCCACCTCCTGGTAATTGTCGCTGATCTGGTGAATG
>JAKQHS010000076.1 GCA_029557915.1 Bacteroidota bacterium
GGCGGGGACCCGGAATCCCTCTACCTGGCCGGGCACAGCGCTGGCGGTCATTTGGCGGCGATGATGACTACGGTAAAGTTTGGTCCGCCGGGGGTCCGGTTGAAAGGCATCTGCGCCCTCAGCGGATTGTACGATCTGGTCCCGATTCAATTGTCATTTGTCAATGACAAAATCGGGATGTGTGCCTCGACGGCTGAAGAGTTCAGTCCTGTGCGGCTGGATCCCATACCTGATTCAAGAATCCTGTTGGCTGTAGGCGGAGACGAATCTCCAGAATACCACTCCCAATTGGAAGAAATGGACTCGGCATGGAAAAACAAATCCGTTTCTATTGAAAAACACCTCTGGCCCGGTTTAAATCACTTTTCCATCCTGACCGCTTTTGCAGATGTTTCGTCCGATTTCCATCAAAAAACCATGGATTGGCTGACCTCCAACCACTGACCACCAACCACCATCCACTGACTTACCTTGTGCCCGCCCTCAACGGCACCCCCCGCTCAAACTGGATCTCCAATAACTTTTCGCTTTCAATGATTTTCGCCACTATTTTTTTCAACTGTGCATCGATGACATCCCCGGACGAGGGATAAACGTACTTTCCATCCAGGCTGAAGGTAATCCAGCCGTTTTTGCCCGACAATGGAATATCCGCGATTTTTTTATGCGGGCTGGCGGTAACATCGAATACATGGAGATAAAGTCCTGCATCGTTGGACACCCAGATTTCCTTTTCATCCGGGGGAAGGTTGATGCCGTGGCTGGTGGTGAGGTGGCTGCCCCTCTTCTTTTCAAAACCTTCCACCTCGACCCTGTCTATCCGTTTGCCCGCACCGATATCTCCTATTTCATAGCCCAGGATGCCATCCAGGTTGACGTAACAATATTGGTCGTTTGCACTCACGGCAAAAGGCCGGATCCCCTTGGGTCCCTGATGTTTTTTCTGGGTCCATCCCCAGGGGTCGTCCGGGTTGGGCTGAAAGGGGCCGACCTGCCCGATGATGGAATGGGTCCTGGTGTCGGCGATGTATAAGTATTCGTTTCCGAGAGCGGCAAGGTACATCCGGGTACCGTCCTTGCCGGCCCAGGTGTTGTGGGGGTTCCCATAAGGGACCGGGATATTGGCCACGATCCTTCCCTGGTCTGCATCGATCACATCCCAGCTTCTCCCATGCCTTTTGGGCAGATAAATAAATTTTCCGTCCGGGGTCTGTGCATGGCTGTCCGGGTAACCGATGATGGGAATGGAATAAAGGATCTTTTCTGTTCTTAAATCCACACATACAAACTGGTCTCCGGTGTAGGAACTCAGGTACAAACGTTCCCGTGCAGCATCCGCACTGATGCCCTTGTATTCCCCGGTGCCCGGCACTTCGAATTTGCGTACCAGGTGGTGGTTTTTGTTGATGTCGTAAATATAAATCCAGCCCTGGTCATCGGCAACATACAGATATCGCTCGACCTGTGCTGCAAGGTCCACCCCAAGAAGGATAAGAAGGCAGGAATAAAAACAATTTTTCATACCAATAAATGAACCGGGGAAGCCCTCCCCGTTTCAAAGGTAAGGCCGGTGGCGGAACTCTAACC
>JAKQHS010000078.1 GCA_029557915.1 Bacteroidota bacterium
AGGTACCAGGTGCCCGGCTTCAGCGGTTCTGGGATCAGCACTTCTTTGAGTACCCTGAGGGTATCGCCGGGTGAAACGGAAGGCAGGCTGTCGGGGAGCAGGGCCAGGGAAGTGCTGTCTATAACCATTTCCTTCCTGGAATAATAGATTCCGCTGAAATATCCCGGGGCCGGCCGCTGGCCCGGATTGGTTACTTCAAAGGGCAGCATGAGGTGGGTGCCGGTGACCAGGACCTCATCGAACAAGGCTGAAGATCCCAGCTTCAGGTCGGGGAGGGGTTCTATCAGGGAAAGATTGATTTCCCTGCAATTATTGGATTCCTGGGATTCCGTGACCTGCCCTTCATGATCGGCGCAGGCGCTTAGTTTTTTTTGTCCGAGCCAGGCCAGGTCCTGAACCGCGACCTTTTCCAGCAAGGTTGCGGATTCGTTGGGTCCCAGGGCAGGGATATTGAACGTTTTTAGAAGCAGGGGGGGAAGCCCGGCGCCGGAAAGGGTCAATTGACCTCTGCTGGCGGTTGCATTCGCTGCTCCAGCGTTCCTGACCACGATTTTCACTTCCTGGCTGTCTTCAATATAAAACTTGTCCGGAACGGTCACCAGGTCGGTCACCAGGTCGGGCATAGGCGTGGTGATGGACAGGGAGATGGCGGTGCAATTGTTGCTCTCGTTAATTTCTTTGATGACTTCCTGGTTATCTGCACAAACAAGGATAAAATAATTGCCTGGAGCGATGAGGTTACTCACGGTAAACCGGTCGCTCCGGCCGGCACCGGCGGCCAGGCCCTGGTTGAGGCTGATCTGGCCAAGGAGGGCATCATTGATGTCCTTGATATTGTTGTTTTTTGACAAATAAAGAGCGGTCCTGGACACGGGGCTGTTTGCCGTCCCGTCATTGCTGGTGGTAAATTGGACCGTGAACGGGACCCCGGAAGGCACGGGGTTGGGACTGACGCTGGTATTTTTAACCAATAAGTCCGGCCTGGGCGAAAAAATGGTCAAGGCGAAAGACAAACAATTGTTGGATTCGGAGGATTCCTGGATGTTATTGGAAGGATCGCTGCAGATCAAAAGATAATAATGGTCCAGTTCGAGGCTGGCAGGGATGGTCAGGGAGGCTTTGAAATTGGCGGATTGGGCCGGGTTCAGGTCCCCAATCGTCTCCTTGAAAAGGCTGAGGTCATTTCCCGAAAACCGGTCATCGGAAGACAGGACCATTTCAAGAATATGGGCATTGGAATAAGAACTGCCCTGGTTGGAAACTTTACCGTCCAGCACCAGTTTTTGGCCCGTGGTCGCCGTCTGGGGCATGCTGGTTATGAGGGCCGGGACCAGGTCGGGATATATGGACGGGGCATCCTTTAATTTGAGTTCAATACTGATCGAACGGCAATTGTTCCCTTCTGAAAATTCGGGAACGCCTGCCGCCTGATCGGCACAAGTGATAAAATAATAGGTTCCCGACTTGCTGTTTCCGGGAAGGTTATAGGTAAAACTGGTTTGTTGCCGGCTATTCACCGGGATGGCCGGAAGAATGGCATTGTTAATGTTGACGTCGTTGCCGGAGAGAGAAGCGTCGGTGGACAGGAAGGTGGTGCTTTGGGATGTGCCTGCCGCCGAGGAACCGGTGTTTGCAGTAGCGTAGGATATGGTGATCCGCTCCGTAGTGGCTGTTATGGATAGGGGGCTGGCGGTCAGATTTTCAATGACCAGGTCCGGGCTGGTGGTGACTCCGCCACCGGATCCATCACAAGTGCCGAGGCAATTTGCCGAGCTGACCCTGGTCCGGATCAGGTCACCCGGTTCGGGTCCGAAACCGTTGTTAAAAGAAACACCCACTGCTGAATTAAGGTGGCAGTAGGACATGATGGTGCCGCCGTTGACGGGAGTGGGTCCCGGCGAACAACCTCCTTCCGGTTCGACGCAATTGTCCAGCGGGCCCCCGGGCCAGCTGCAGGACTGGGTATGGGGCGAACCCAGGTTGTGCCCCATTTCATGGGCCACTACATGGACGGTCCAGGAGTATGTCGGTAAGGAATTAAAACTGTTGGTGATCTCACTGTACGCATAAGGTCTGTTGCCGCAGAGCATGTCCAGCCAGGCAATGCCGCTGAGACTGCCCGAACTGACCCGGACGAAATGCGCGAGGTCGCCATTAAAGTTACCGCCGATATTGCCTCCAAAATCCTGGAGGGCATCGGAAGAAGTGGTTCCATAAGGTTCCCTGGAGGTCCACACCTTTACCGCGGAAATCGTGGTCGATATGCTTTCCCTGTTGTAAAGGGTGATCACCGCGTTATAGATGGCCGAAATGTAGTCGGTGGCGGCCTGGGTGCTTCCCTTATCCTGGTATACGCTGTACCCCAGTTCAAAATATACTTTTATGCAGCCGGCCTGCTGCCGCAATCCTCCTTTTACGATGCGGATGCCTTCGCCCCAGTTGGGCAGTTCCGGGCTATGACAATTGAAAACAGGGGCTTCCTGCCGGCCGTCATCAAAGAGCACTAAAGAATTTCTTCTGAGTGCGGGGCTCCTGCCGATCACCTGGTTTGACCGGCCCGGCCGGGAGATCATGGCCATGACTTCATTTTGAAAAAGGCTGATGACGACCATTGAGTTTTCCTGTCCTTTCAGCCTGCCCGAATAATGCAGCCCCGGGGAGTATGCCAGGTTGTTATGTTTGTCGGTACTCAGTACAAAATCATCGTGGAGGACTTTGTTTTCGGTAAGTTCCGCTTCCAGGTCGCCTTCCAGGGTGGGGATCAGGAGCTGGAAGGAGGAAGGGCGGTTTTGTTTTAATAGGGAGTATTGAAGGGTGTCGTAATTAAAGATGCGGACGTTCCGGTTTGAGCGGAGGGCCCTCCATTGCAATTCCTGCTGGGGGTCTTCCCGGAAAAGCCGGACGGAGCCTTGTCCATAGGCCGGGATCATAAACCAAACCAGGCTAAGGTGGAGCAGCGCCTTCAACACATCGGTTCTCTTTGCCTTGGTATCTTTTTTCGTCATGAATGCATTTTGGTTGGTTTGGGTCAGGAAGGTTTTTCCGGTTTCATCTGGGGGAAAAAAAGCACTTCCTGGATCGAAACCTGGTTGGTCATCAGCATGACCAGCCGGTCGATGCCGATGCCCAGGCCGGAGGTCGGGGGCATGCCGTATTCCAGGGCCCGGAGGAAATCCTCATCCAGGGCCATGGCTTCTTCATCGCCGCGGGCGGCCAGTTTGAGTTGTTCCACAAAGCGTTCCCTTTGGTCGAGAGGGTCGTTGAGTTCGGAATAAGCGTTGGCGATTTCTTTTCCGCATACAAACAATTCGAATCGTT
>JAKQHS010000086.1 GCA_029557915.1 Bacteroidota bacterium
TCTTTTTCAAAATTCTTGTAGTCAAAACCAGACTTTTCTTCCTGGCCCTCTGATAGTTCTAATTTCTTTTTCATTGTCAAAGTTTGTTTAATTTGTTAATAAATCAATTTTAAACTTTGACACACTTTTCTGAATACTCTCGTACTCTAACCTCGTACCTCTAACCTCCTACCCCTAACCTCATACCTCAACTTTTCCTTACCTTGGACCCATGCCAAACCGTGTCCTTCCTTACAGCCGTTTTTCAGATTTTGACATCGGATTATTCAGGGCGGGCAAACATTTCAGGTTGTATGAGCATATGGGTTCCCATCTCGTCGAGCACGAAGGCGTGGCCGGCGTTTATTTTGCGGTCTATGCCCCGGCCGCCAGGATGGTCACGGTCGTCGGGGACTTTAACTATTGGGCCGGCGATGAACATTTGTTATATGTGAGGTGGGATTCCTCGGGGATTTGGGAAGGTTTTATCCCCGGTATGAAACAGGGGGATAAATACAAATACAGGATCTATTCAAACCTTTATGGGATCGTCACTGAAAAAAGCGATCCTTTTGCCAGGCATTGTGAAACCCCTCCTTATACCGCTTCGATCGTATGGCCCATTGATTATACCTGGAGGGATGAATCGTGGATGGAATCCAGGCAGGAAAAACAAGCTCTGTCCGCACCCATGAGCGTTTACGAAGTGCACCTGGGAAGCTGGAGAAGGCCCTGGCACGAAGACCGCCCCTTTTCTTACCGGGAGCATATTGAACAACTGGTTCCTTATGTAAAGGAAATGGGCTTTACCCATGTCGAATTCCTGCCCGTCATGGAACATCCTTACACGCCGAGCTGGGGTTACCAGATCACCGGTTTTTTTGCACCGACCAGCCGTTTCGGGACTCCCCAGGATTTTATGCAACTGGTCGACGCTTTTCATGAGGCCGGGATCGGAGTGATCCTGGACTGGGTCCCTTCTCATTTTCCCGAGGATGCGCACGGCCTGGGTAAATTTGACGGCACTGCGGTGTATGAACACCCCGACCGTCGCAAAGGGTATCATCCGGACTGGAAAAGCCTGATCTTTAATTATGAACGCAATGAGATCCGGTCTTTCCTGATTTCCAGCGCCCTTTTCTGGCTGCATCATTATCATGTGGACGGATTGCGTGTGGATGCGGTGGCCTCCATGTTGTATCTTGATTATTCCAGGGAAGCCGGAGGCTGGGAACCCAATATTTACGGGGGAAATGAAAACCTGGCCGCCATCTCCTTCCTGAAAGATTTTAATGAAGCCGTTTACCGGGATTTTCCGGGTGTGCAAACCATTGCCGAAGAGTCCACTTCCTTCGCCAGGGTATCGCGCCCCGTATTCATGGGCGGTTTGGGTTTCGGCCTGAAATGGATGATGGGCTGGATGAATGACACCCTCAGGTATTTCAAGACCGATCCCTTTTTCCGGAAATACCATCAGAATACGCTTACGTTCAGCATGATGTATGCTTTCACGGAAAACTTTACCCTTCCCCTTTCCCACGATGAAGTGGTCCATGGCAAAGCTTCGCTCATCAATAAAATGCCCGGGGACCATTGGCAGCAGTTTGCCAACCTGAGGACCCTGTTCACTTATATGTTTACCCATCCGGGTTCCAAATTGCTGTTCATGGGCGCGGAAATTGCCCAGTATCACGAATGGAAATTCGACAGCAGCCTCGACTGGCATTTGTTGTCCCATCATTCGCATCTTGGCGTCCAGTCGCTGATCAGGGACCTCAATAAACTGTACCGGTCGGAAGGGGCCCTTTTCGAAAACCAATACCATTCCGAAGGTTTTGAATGGATCGATTGCAACGATGCAGAGTCTTCGGTCATTTCCTATGTGCGCAAGGCCAAGGACCCCAAAGATTTTCTGCTGATCGTGTGCAATTTTACGCCGGTGCCGCGGCACGATTACCGGATTGGAACCCCTCCCTGCAAAACCATGGAAGAAGTCTTCAATTCGGACCAAACCCGCTATTGGGGAAGCGGGCAGGTCAATGCAGGGATACTCAAAGTGGAATCTGTACCTCAACATTTCCGCAGCCATTCCCTGGTGATCAACCTGCCACCTTTGGGAGTCACTGTTTTCAAACCCTTGTATTCAACGGAAGAAAATGGACAAATGGCATTGGGGCATTGACCTGGGAGGCACTAAGATCGAAGGAGTCATATTCAAAATCCTTGACCGCAAACCGGAGATCCTGGTCCGGAAACGCATACCCACCGAAAGTCAGGGAGGTTATGATCATATCCTGAACCGCATATCCTTACTGTTAGAAGAACTCGGAAAGGAAAGCGGCATGCAACCGAACCGCTTAGGGATCGGCACTCCGGGAACCTATGACCCGGTCACCTTTATTCATAAAAATTCCAATACCACCTGTCTCAACGGAAAGCCCTTCAAGTCCGACCTGGAAACCAGGCTCGGACTGCCTCTCTTCATGGCCAATGACGCCAATTGTTTTGCCGTGGCGGAAGCGACGCTCGGAGCCGTACCGCAACAGGTTCCAGGGGCACGAGTGGTTTTTGGGATCATCATGGGTACCGGTGTCGGGGGAGGCGTGGTGGTGGATGGGCGGGTGATCCATGGCAGGCATGGGATCGGAGGGGAATGGGGGCATATCCGGACCGAAGAAAACGACATCGTTTGTTATTGCGGCCATACCGGTTGCAATGAAAATGTGATGTCCGGCCCGGCCCTGGAAAGATATTATCAGGGATTGAGCGGCAAATTTCTACCCATGAAAGAAATTGTTCTGGCCTGGCGCAAAGGCTCGGATCCCCATGCCCAGGCTACCCGTGACCGCCTGCTGTCCAATTTCGGATTGGCCTCATCGTATATCGTCAACGTCCTGGACCCGGATGCCATTGTTATTGGCGGGGGACTCGGACAAATCGATGAATTGTATGAATCCGGCCAAGGGGAGATTCTCAAGCACATGTTCAACGATCGTTGTGAGACCCCCTTGCTCCGGCCCCTGTTGGGAGACAGCGCCGGAGTGATCGGGGCCGCCCTGTTGGCCAGGTAGACCTGTTGGCCCAGGCCCTCCTGAGGGAAATTTTTTACTTTTACAGGATATGATGTCGATGAAATGCAAGTACGCTCTAAAGGCCCTGATCCAGCTTGGAATGGGTTACGATAAGGGCTATATCATGGCATCGACCATTTCGGAAGCCGAAAACATCCCCAAAAAATTTCTCGAGCAGATCCTGTTGGAACTGAAACATGCCGGCTTTGTTGGCAGCAAACAGGGATATGGAGGCGGGTATTATTTGAAAAGAAAGCCGGCGGAGATCAGCGTGGCGGACGTGTATCGCCTGTTTGACGGGGCGATTTCCCTGGTGCCCTGCGTATCGCTCAATTTTTATGAAAAATGCGACGACTGCAAAAGCGAGAAGGTTTGCCTCCTGAAGCCCGAATTCTTAAAGATCCGGGAAGGGGCCCGGGTGATCATGAGCAAGACCACCATTCAAACCTTCCTCAACCTGGCCAAAAAGACAAATTGAGGAAAAACCACAAGAGGGGTAGGCTTGAAAAAGACAAAGCCGGACGGAATTTTTTTTATAAAACTCTACTAAGTTGATAGAGTTTGTATAATTATTCTATCTTTGTGGGACGATGAAACAGTTCGACCCCGTTTACTGGAGGAAGGTGTTTACCAACGGCCGTTGTTGTTGCGGAAGCGTTTGTATAAAAACGGCATCCCTGCAAACCAAGGCAGCCGGATGATAAACTCACGCTGAAAAGCGAAAGACCCCCCAAAACTTCACAACTCTATTTCTTTATAGGCAGCGGGAAAAAACAAGGTCCGCTCCAATATTCATCACTCTATTCATAATTCAAATCCTATGAAATCATTCATAATCATTACTATATTTTTTCTGGGCCTGGGAAGCCGCTCTTTTGCCCAGACCACCCTGGAAGGGGTAATTAAAAGCCCTGACGGCGAGCCCCTGGAGGGGGCGACGGTGTTGGTTAAAGGAACCAACCGGTACGGCATTGCAGATGCCGATGGAAAATTCATCCTTTCCGGTCCTCCGCAACCTCCTTTTACCCTGGAAACCAGTTTCCTGGGTTTTAGGAAAAGCGAAATCCAGATAATTAATATCCCATCAACGCCGGTGGAAATCATCCTGGCGGAAGACAACCTGCTCGCGGAGATCGTGATCACCGCACGCCGCAGGCAGGAAACGGCCCAGGAGGTCCCCGTCGCAATATCTGTGGTATCAGGGGTATTTGCCGAACAGGCCGGAGCTTTTAATGTGAACCGGATAAAAGAATACATTCCGTCGGTCCAGCTTTATACCTCAAACCCGAGGAATACGGGAATTAATATTCGCGGCGTGGGTTCACCCTTTGGGCTCACCAATGATGGCCTTGACCCGGGAGTGGGATTTTATGTAGACGGCGTTTATTATGCCAGGCCTGCGGCCGCGACCTTTGACTTTATCGATATTGAACAAATCGAGGTATTGCGTGGACCGCAGGGAACTCTATTCGGGAAAAACACCACCGCAGGCGCTTTCAACATCACTTCCCGTAAGGCAAGTTTTATCCCCGGGGCGGATTTTGAACTGAGTTATGGCAACTATGGATACATTCAGGCCAAAACTTCGGTAACCGGTCCGTTGGGTAATCGATTTGCCGGCCGTTTATCCTTTTCCGGCACTCAACGGGACGGGGTCATTGAAAATATCCGTACCAATAAATTTATCAATGACCAGAATAACCTGGGAGTTCGCGGCCAACTGTTGTTTAAATCCTCGGAAAACACTTCCCTGACGCTTGCGGTTGATGCATCCCGCCAGCGTCCGGATGGGTATGCCCAGGTGGCTGCGGGTGTGGCGCCGACGAAAAGGGCAGCCTACCGGCAGTTCAACGCGATCATTGCAGACCTGAATTACAGTTTGCCCAGCCTGAACGCCTTTGACCGGAAAATCGATCACGACACTCCCTGGAATTCGGGCAATGAACTGGGCGGTGTATCCCTCAACCTGGATTCTAAAATAGGTCCGGGAACTCTGACCGCCACCACGGCATGGCGATACTGGAATTGGGATCCTTCCAATGACCGGGATTTTACCGGCTTGCAAGCCCTGGAAAAATCCCAAAACCCGGCTAAACACAGGAATTGGTCCCAGGAAATTCGTTATGCAGGGGAAGTCAACAGCCGATTAAGCGGGGTCCTGGGATTATATTTCATCGATCAGGAGGTGAAAATAAATGGAACGGAGCAATCCGGCCGGGACCAGTGGAGGTTTTCGCAAAGTTCAACCAGCCCGCTCTGGAAGACAGCCGGGCTTTTTGAAGGATACGGGATATCCACCAAGGCTTCAATCCAATCCATCAGCGCAGCGGCCTTTGCCAATGTGGATTGGGAGATTCTGGAGGGCCTGCACCTCCAGCCGGGACTTCGTTTCAACATTGACAAAAAAGATGTTTCCTATAAGCGCACGGCCTTTGGCGGCCTGCAAACCAACGATCCGGCTCTGCTTGCTTTAAAAAACGGGATTTACACCAGCCAATCCTATGAAGCGGATGCGGATGAATCCAATCTGACCTACCTGGTCACCCTGGCATACCGAGCCAGTAAGCGCCTCAATGCTTTTGCATCCTATTCCACCAGCTTCAAGCCGGTTGGGGTCAATGTGGCCGGATTGCCCACCATAAGCGGAAAGCCTGCGACCGAACTTGCGGTAATCAAACCGGAGTATTTAAAACATATTGAAATCGGCCTGAAAACATCGCCGGTTGAAAATTCAACTTTAAACCTCACTTTCCACCATACCGACATTGATGATTATCAAACCAATGTCCAGTCGCCGGAACTGGGAGTCAACCGGGGTTATATCGCGAACGCGGAAAAAGTAAGGGTGTTCGGAGTCGAACTGGACGGAAATATCAAGGTCAACAATAACTTTTCTTTCTATACGGCCCTTGCCTACACAGAAGGGAAATACGTCAGCTTTAAAAATGCGCCGCTTCCCCTTGAAGAAACCGGCCAGACCATAGACGGCGTGCAGGTGGCGTTTAAGGATGTTTCAGGCGGCGACCTTCCCGGTCTTTCCAGATGGGCGGCTTCACTGGGCGGAGAGTATACCAGGCCGGCAAAATTTCTGAGTAAGGCAGGTCATTTTTTTATTGCCCTGGATTCTTACTACCGGTCCGGGTTTTCATCCAGTCCATCTCCCTCAGCCTACCTGAACATCGACGGGTACACCCTGCTCAATGCCCGGGCGGGTATCCGGGTGTTGACGGGCACTTCCATCTTTATCTGGTCCCGTAATCTGTTGAACAAAAACTATCATGAACAATTATTGCCCGCAGGGGGAAATGCAGGCCTTTACGCCAGCGTGCTGGGGGATCCGCTCACTTTTGGGCTTACCCTGAAGCATGCTTTTTGATGCCGGTATGAGGAGGATACTGAATACGGGCTTGTGCCTGATATTATGCTTTGGGATATTGGGCGCTCAAAAGAATATCCATCACGAAGAACAAACCTGGTTCGGAATTTTTAATCAAACAAGGTTTAGTAAACAATGGGGCTCATGGACGGATATTCATTTCAGGCTGAAGGATGATTTTATCCGTGAGCCATCCCAGTTTCTGATCCGGTTAGGTCCCACTTATTATTTTTCAGATGATATCCGCCTGACGGTGGCGTACAATTATATCCATCATTTCCCGGAAGGCATGCAAAGGCCGGTGGCCTTGGGAGAGCACCGTCCGTTTCAGCAGTTGCAGTGGTATACGCGTTTTGCAAATAAAAGACTCATGCAATGGCTGCGCCTTGATGAGCGGTTCCGGAAAAATACCAATGCGGAGGGTCAGCCCGTCCAGGGATATCATTTTAACTGGAGGATGAGGTACAATTTTGCCCTATTCGTCCCGCTGAGCAGCAAGGGCCTTGCGCCCGGGACTTTGCAAATACTGGTCAATGACGAGTTGATGATCAACGCGGGAAAAAATATTGAATACAATACTTTTGACCAGAATCGCTTGTTTGCCGGACTGGTTTACCAGTTCACTAAAGAGTCTCATGTTCAACTGGGGTATATGAATGTTTTTCAGCAACAGGAGTCTGGGAATAAATACAGGAGTATTCATGCCATCCGATTGTTTTACTTCCATAATATTGATCTTCGGAAGGGAGGGCGCGGAGGGCATTGAGTGCGCGGGGTGATTTTCGCACGAAGGGCACAGAGAGCACGGAGGATAATATATATGTATTAAACAGGCATGTACTTCCAATGATTCTCAGTGCCCCCCTCAGCGCCCCTGGGCCCTCGGTGGTGAATATGATCAGTGACTGCAATCCCTTTACCGATCTTTATAACAGTTTTGCTTTAACCGGATTCCAGAGTAATATTTGATTGACCAGGACATGGACTCTCATTCCGGGGAGAATACTATTTTTATATTTTTCAATGCTTATAAACCATGACTGATAAATCATTCTCTCAGGAATCCCTGTCCTCCTCCGGACCCGGCTCTTATTTCAGAAGACTGGGTGAAGATGGCTGGGCGGTTTGGATCGCGGGGGTCCTGATTGGCGGAGTCCTGGGTTTTGCACTCCTGAATCCGGACTATAAGTTTGTCAGCCCTGCTTATGCTTGGAAGGATGGGGGAGAACTGGGCTCGAGGGTGTTTTCCGCATCCAACCTGACGACCCTTGGGATCCTTGGGATCCTCTACCTGGCCCTGGCCTGGTTTCTGGTCCGGAAGTTTGCAGGATTTCTGGTTCTTTTTTTATTGGCTTGTATATCCCTGGTCCTCGCGGGCAACAAAACGGTCAATGCCTATGGCGTGGAATATGTGGTTTTTGGTTTGTTGACCGGTTTGTTATTGAGCAATCTCAACCTGGCTCCCGCCTGGCTCAGGGAGGCGGCCCGGTCCGAATTTTTTATCAAAACCGGTTTGGTGATCCTGGGGAGCAGTGTTCTCTTTACCGATATTGTCAAAGCCGGCCTTCCCGGTATCCTGCAAGCCATTCTCGTGGTGCTGGTCGTTTGGTTCTTTGCCTTATGGCTTTGCCGGAAGATGAAGGTGGATGACGAATTCGGGGTCATCCTGGCTTCGGCGGTTTCCATCTGCGGCGTGTCGGCGGCCATTGTGGCGAGCGGCGCCATCCAGGGAGACAAGAAAAAATTGTCTTATATCACCACCCTGGTTCTCCTGGTGGCCATTCCCATGCTGGTCCTGCAGCCCTGGGCCATCCGGTATTTCAATATTCCCGAACTGGTCGGCGGAGCCTGGCTCGGGGGCACTTTGGATACGACGGCATCGGTGACGGCCGCAGCCCAACTGGTCGGGCCCCTGGCAACCAAAGCGGGCGTCATCGTAAAATTTTCACAGAATGTATTGATGGGGGTGGCCGCCTTTTTGATTGCGGGATGGTGGGCCTACTCCAAAAACAAGGTCCAGGAGGCCCGGGGGCTAAGTTTAAAAACCATTTGGCAGCGGTTCCCTGTTTTTGTCCTGGGTTTTATTGCCGTATCCCTGGTCTTTTCTTTCCTGCTCAGCGGTGAAACCACCAAACAGGTGAGTGGATTTTTAAACGCACTGCGGACCCTGTGGTTTGCCCTTGCTTTTGTTTCGATCGGACTGGAGGCCCAATTCAGGGAATTATTTCAACTCCAGGGGGGAAGGCCCGCCCTTGCATTTATTGGGGCCCAGGCATTTAACATACTGTGGACCCTGATCTGGGCTTTTCTTCTTTTCGGAGGCCTTTTATTGCCGGCACCCGATATCCGGTGAAAGGCGGTAAGGCTTATTTTTTCAGGAAAAAATCCATGCCCATCCGGGCTATATCATCGATCACACTTCCATCCCCGTTGCGGTCAAGAAATTTTCCGAGCAGGCCCATTTGGGGCTGGCTGGTAGTCTGAACGGTTTGTTTCAGCAGATCGCCGATACCCCCGACGCTGACATTGGATTGTTGCCTTTGTTTGCCGAGCAGCCCCAAGATGATGGGGGCCAGGATGGTTGCCAGCTGGGCGACTTTGGAACGGTCCAGCCCGCTCACCCTGCTGATCATATCCGATACGTTGGTCTGCATGCCCCCCAGGATGTGGCTGAGGATGCCGCTGCCGTTGGCGGTGGAAGCATTGGCGGGTTGCCGCTGACCCGTGACATAACCCATGAGGTCATCCAGGATTCCCCCGTCGTGGTCGCGGTCCAGCGCTGAAACCAGGGCATTCAGTCCGGAGGGATTGGCCGTATTTTTATTCAGGGCCGCCATCAGGGTGGAGGCAATGCCGTTGGAGGCGGCGGCTATCTGGCGGGTGTCCTGGACACCGATTTGATTGCCGATTTGCTGGAGCACTTCAGGGCTCAATTGCCCCTGGAAAAGGTCGATCAGATTCATATATGCTAAATGAGAAAATTAGTTTGAATAATGCTTTACACGGGCGATTGGGGCTGTGGCAAAGATATCAAAAATTATGTTGCGGGCGATGGATTCATAAGACCGCCTTGCCCGGTTTCGGGAGAAATGCTTCCGGATGCAACCATCCCCCGTACTTTGGTGTTAGTTTACTAAATTTCCATCATGACCAAACCCCAGATCCTGCGCAATATCCTGATTGGCATCGGCGCTCTCATTTTTGCAATGCTGATCTTCTCCAATGTATTTGTCACCATCCAGCCGGGCCATAAAGGAATTGTTTTCCGACCTTTTGGGAAGGGACTGATTAAGGACAGAATTTTCAACCAGGGTTTCCATATCGTGGCCCCCTGGAACAGGATGTATGTCTACGACGTCCGGATCCAGGAAGCATTTGAATCCATGGAAGTGCTTTCCCGGAACGGCCTGGGCATCAAGGTGGACCTGTCTTTCCGCTTCAGTCCGGTCCAGGAGAAGATCGGTTATGTCCACGATGAAATCGGCACTTCTTATGCCGACAAAATCATCAAACCCGAAATCCGGTCGGCCACCCGGGAAGTCATCGGCAAATACCTTCCCGAAGAACTTTACTCCAGCAAGCGGGAAGCCATCCAGGACGAGATTTTCACCCGGTCCCTGGAAGAAATTGCCAAAAAGAACCTGCTGCTGGATGCCATCCTGATCCGCCAGGTGGAATTGCCTCAGACCCTTCGGGATGCCATTGAGCGCAAACTGAAGGAGGAACAATCTTCACTGGAATATGAATACCGCCTGGATAAAGAACGTAAAGAAGCCGAGCGAATACTGATCGAAGCCAATGGCAAAGCAAAAGCCAACCAAGTGCTGTCCAACAGCCTGACGGACAAGATCCTTACCGATAAAGGGATCGAAGCCACGCTCCAACTGGCCAATTCACCCAATACCAAGGTGATTGTGTTGGGAAGCGGGAAGGATGGGCTGCCGCTGATTTTGAATGATAAGTGAGAAGCGAGAAGCGAGAAACCAAACTTTATCTGAAGAGAAGAACCCGAAAGCTACACATCTCTATCCTATTACATAAACATTGTGTTGGAGGTGGTCTCAGTGAGACCTGAAATTCCATTTAGAATTATCGCTGTTAAAATCAAATTCTGCCAGGGTGGGTGTGCTGTCCCCGGAAGAGACCAAAGCCCACTTCTTTTCTGAATTGGGCACTGCCTTAGGCATTATCCGGTAAGTACCATCGGTCAATTGATCGATTCGCCATAACTGTTCGGGGGCGCCGGTGTATGCCGGTACGGTGATTATTTCCGCATCCGCCGTGGCAGCCAATGCCCGATCTGTTCCCGCTAGCACAATTTTATAATAAGGACCTCCTAAATACCCGGTGGTATCCGGAGCATCTGTAATCGTCCATTTTTGGTGGGGACGGGACATGTAGTCGCCTATTCTTAAATTAATATTGCCCGTTGGCCAGTTTTTCATAACCTCACCCAATTGCTGAGCCGGAACGGGTTTTATCGGTTCATTGGTGGCCGGGAAGAATCCCCGCGGTCCCCCTGCCATTCTTGTGAAATCAACGGCCAGTTCTAATCCGTATCCTCTTCTTACGGATTCAATTTCATAAGTGCCTTCCTTAAACTTTTCTCCCGCAACCGGCCATCCATCTTTCCAGACCAACGGGAGTATGCCTAATACGCTCCGGCCCCCTTGCTCTAAATCCGCCTCATAATGGATGGACATTTTTTCAACTCCTTTCTCAAGAATAAGGTGTCCGAAATGCCCGGGGCCTATTAATCCTCCGCGGGTAGCAACCACCATTTTACCGCCCCCTTCCAACATGTTTCTTCCTACATTATCGAGGTAAGGGCCTGTTATTTTTTTGGAACGACCCACCACCACATTGTAGGTAGAGTTGGCGCCATCGCAACAACTGCCATGCGTGGCCAGCAGGTAGTACCAACCGTCCCGATAGACTAAAGTGCTGGCTTCACAGGCGATGGCTACATCGACCGGTAGGTTACCTGCCTTGAGTTTTCCTGTTTTGGGGTCTAATTCTATAAGGCGAATGAATCCAAAATAAGTGCCGTAGGTGAGCCAAAGCCTTCCGGTGCCAGGATCCAGCATCACCCCGGGGTCGATGGCGTCGTTCTCTTCATAGCCATCGGACGTGGCCACAACCACCGGTTCAGAATACTTAAAATCAGGGGACTTCGGGTCCAGGGTCTTGTTCCACATGGTAAGAATGGCACCTTTGTGGTTGCCTGAACCCCCGGTTGCCCCATATATTACAAGGTAACGTCCACCTATTTTGATGACATCCGGAGCCGCTCCACCACCCGGTCTTACCCCGCCGCCATACCACGTCCAACCATCTTCGGAAATTAATCCCCCACCGCCCGTGCCAAAGGTGTAATACTTGCCGGCGCATTCAGCGATGGTAGAGGGATCATGGATAAATGGTCTTCCAACCTGAGCATTTATGTTTTGGGTGATCAATAAGGCGAATAAGGTGCTTAGGCCGGTTATTTTCATTCTTGTCATGAAATGATAGGTTTTAAATATTATTCGTAACTGATGCTGAAGTTTTTTACAGGCGTTCCTTTTTCATCTATAAAACGAACACAGAAATTAGCCATACCCGGTCCGTTGATGACTGCCCCGCGGAGGATGTTCTTTCCCTTTTTAAGCGTTAATCGGTTGGAGGTGCCGTTATCTGCAATCATATCCCTGTCCCCGGACAGCATTAGTGCTTCCCGGCCATTCAGCCACCATTGACACCC
>JAKQHS010000089.1 GCA_029557915.1 Bacteroidota bacterium
TACACTGGAGGTTTAGTTAAATAGTTGGGGCATCGAGCCCCAACTATTTAGGCAGAACCCACCGCAGGTTCCTGTTGCCTGGTGGATATGGGACACGTTTCCCAGGAAGAGACCGAAAAAGATACATAGGAGTAGTCAGTAGTCAGTAGTCAGTAGTCAGTAGTCAGTAGTCAGTAGTCAGTAGTCAGTAGTCAGTAGTCAGTAGTCAGTAGTCAACTGAATGCTCATAGCTGAAACCTGAATACTCAAAAATTTCATATGACAATGCGATTAATATATTTTCTTCTGGTATTGCCCTTGATTTACAGTTGTACTGCATCCCGGGGGACGACCGGGAAAAAAAGCATCCCCCTTTTTAATGGAAAGGATCTGACGGGCTGGCATATCGATGTGCCTGAAATGGACAAAAATCCCAATGCCATCAATCCCTTCGTGGTGAGGAATGGATACCTGGTGAGCCTGGGCACACCCGGAGGACATTTGATCACGGACCGGTCTTTTTCCGATTACCGGGTGGAAATTGAATACCGTTTTGCGGGAAAGCCCGGCAATTGCGGCGCCCTGGTGCATGCTTCCAAACCCCGGAGATTGTACGGCATGTTTCCACAATCGGTGGAAGTGCAAATGATGCATGAAAACGCGGGCGATTTCTGGTGCATCGGGGAAGACATCACCGTGCCTGATATGGAAGCCCGGCGCGGACCGAAGGAAAATTGGGGGATCGACGGTGATAAAAACAGGAGGATCCCCAATCTGACCGACGGTTCCGAAAAACCTCCCGGCCAATGGAATTCCATGAACATCGAATGCCTTAAAAATGAAATCAAAGTCTGGGTCAACGGGGACCTGGTCAATCACGGTTTTAATGCTACCGCAGACCACGGCAGTTTTGCCCTCCAGGCAGAAGGTTCGGAAGTCGAATTCCGGAAACTCCTGCTCACCCCGATCAAAAAACTGAGCAAGTAGTGGACCAGGCTTACCTTGTCGATTATGTCCGCAGCCCGATTGGCAATTTCGGGGGAGGTTTGTCCACCCTGCGTACCGATGACCTCGCGGCCTGGGTGATCAAAAAGCTGATGGAAAAAAATCCGGACCTTCCGCCCGGTCAAATCGACGATGTGATCCTGGGGTGCACCAACCAGGCGGGAGAGGACAACCGCAATGTGGCACGCATGGCCTTACTCCTGGCAGGACTCCCGTTCACCGTGCCCGGGGAGACCGTCAACCGCCTGTGCGCGTCCGGCATGGCCGCCACGATCAACGCCGGCCGCGCCATTCAATGCGGCGAAGCCCATCTCATCATTGCGGGTGGGGTCGAAAACATGACCCGGGGACCCTGGGTCATTTCAAAAACATCCAAAGCTTTTGGCACGGACGCCCAGATGCATGACAGCAGTTTCGGATGGCGCTTTGTCAATCCACGGATGAAGCAGATGTATGGGACCGATTCCATGGGGATCACCGCGGAAAACCTGGCCGCAAAATACCGGATATACCGGGAAGAGCAGGATTTGTTCGCTTGCGGATCCCAGGAGAAAGCCGCAAAGGCCGTCGCTTCCGGCCGGATGGAAAAAGAAATCATTCCCATTGAAATCACCGATCCTAAACAAAACGTCAGCCTGTTCAGCCGCGATGAATTTATCAAACCGGCTACCAGCCCGGAAGGACTGGCCCGCCTCAAACCCGCTTTTAAACCGGAAGGAACCGTCACCGCCGGCAATTCCAGCGGACTTAACGACGGCGCTGCGGCTCTCCTGGTCGCCTCCGCCGATGCCATTGTTCAATATGGCCTCAAACCACTGGCACGAATCGCAGGCTCCGCTGTGGTCGGTGTCGAGCCCCGGATCATGGGCATTGGCCCTGTGCCGGCGACGATCCGGGTCCTGGAGAAAACCAAACTTAAACTCGACGACATGGATCTCATCGAGATCAACGAAGCGTTTGCCGTCCAGGTCCTCGCCTGCCTTCGCGAACTGGGACTGGATCCGGGCGACCCCAGGATCAATGTCAACGGGGGAGCCCTTGCCCTCGGCCACCCGCTGGGCATGACCGGCGCGCGGATACTGGGTAGTGCGGCCCTCGACCTTCATCTTTTACATAAAAAATATGCCCTGGTGACTATGTGCGTTGGGGTCGGCCAGGGTTACGCGGTATTACTGGAGAAGGTCTGAGGGCAAGAGGTTTCAGTAGCGCGCTGAATATTTCAATCCTTTGGGAGGCGGAGCGTTTTATTGAGATCAGATTCTAAAAGATCAGCTGAGGTGCACCGATACAGGATCACACGAGAGGAGCTCACCCTGCGATATGAAGGAGCGCATAAATTTAATTTTATTTGATTATCATAATGAATCCATTTCTTCGTGAACTGCGTGTCTCCTAGATAACTAAATGACAAACAATTCGTAATCTGAAATTTTAAAAAAGAAGACTTCGGTGGAGACATTTAAATTTCCAATCACGAAAAAGGCTTCTTATGCCAGGCCTTTTACCAAAGTTATCCCTCTTGATGTTGCCGTGGACCCAATTGCTGCACACTTCGTGGGATACCCATAGTGTCTTTGTAAGGAACCTATTCAAGCAAAGATCTCAAGCATCGAAGATGCGCCACGTTTTTAATACTCATCCAAAGTAAAACCCCGGCTTCGAAGAAGCCCAACATCTGGAAACATCAACGTTATTATCCCCC
>JAKQHS010000096.1 GCA_029557915.1 Bacteroidota bacterium
CGGTGGTCAACCCATTCTGAACAGTTTAAGGATAATGATCCGGACGAGGTACACGGCCGCAACAATACAGGCCGCCCAAATGGCGCTTTGCTGATTGATGATGTCCTGCGGCCTGATCAGGAAGCCAAACACCAGGAAAAACAGGGAACGGATCAGGAAGGTGGCTTCGGTCGTAATTTCCTTAAAGCGGATGACTTCCCGGTCCAGGTTTTCCGGATGGAATTTTGCTATCCATTGGAAATTTCTAAGTTCATCCAGGTTGCCGAGAAACAAACCAAATATCAGGATGAATAACAGGGCCGGCAAATGGAACTCCTTCGAAACGGCATAAATGAGGATGATGAGGAATATGATCGGAACAAACTTAATGTGGTGCTCAATTTTTCCCAGCAGGAAGGCAAGGAATAAGGTGGCGATAAATGCAATCAGGGTCTCGAGGCCCAACTGCATGAAAAAAGTGAAAAAAGCGCGCTGGTCGATGACCTCATTCAATACGATAAAATTGAAAAATATGACTCCCAGAATGTCAGACAAACTGGTTTCGTAAACTACAAATTCCCGGGTAGGCCGGCTGTTGTACCGGACGCTGGGAATAGCAATGGCGCTGCTGATTACAAACAGCGGGATCACATTCCCCAGATTGGTCTTGTAATGGGGATATCCAAGGTATTGCAGACCCCAGGCAGCCAGGCAAGACAAAACAAGCAAAGGAATAAAGGCGATCATAAATGATTTGAATATCATCGGAAGCCTGGATCTGTGCAGTTGCAGTTCCAGCGATCCTTCCATCACGATGAGAATAAGTCCGACCGTACCCAAAACCGGGAGTAAAACGTCCAGATCCGGCAATTGGATCCCCAACCAATCCGTCAGAAAACGGACGAGGCCCCCGGATACCAACAACAGAATCACCGAAGGTATCTTGGTCTTGGAAGAACTTAAATCAAACAAATAGGCAATGAGGACCAGAATGCATAGTGAAATGATGATGGTTGAAGTCATTTATTCTTTTTAATAAAACTTCAAGATACTCGAAAATTCAACCTGCCCCCCCTTGTACCGGATTGTTCTTACTTCTATTATTCATCTCCCTCTTCCCCAAAACCCGTCACCGGCGATGTTATCAGGGGCCCGAAAAACAAGGCATTGAGAAATAATTTATTGGTATTGTACCAAACTCCCCTGAAATTGGGATTAAAAGCAAACAGGATGATCCTCCCCCTGCCCTCGTTCGCGCATAACAGGGCGGCTGAATTCGAGATTTTTCGTTCATTGTCGGGATGGTGGTAGCCCCCTACCAGGGCTTTGGCCGGATGTTTAGCTACCGTGCCCACCGGGTTTTTACTGACTGCAAGGAAAGTTTTGTTGTTTTTATAAATATTGATCCTGCGATCCACGAACCCGAAACCCAGGGGATGACTGAGGTCCAGGTCCGCTTCATAGATTGAGCCGCCTATTTGTTTTGCACCTTCCCGTTCCTGCAGGTCTTCATAATTTGTTCTTGCCGGGGAAAGGGTATCCGCCGGGACAAGTTTTTCGCCCGTAGTCAAATCCCCCCGGAGAACCCATTCAGAGGCTCCCTTGAAGGTGATGAGGGTGCCTCCGTCGCGGACCCAGGCCTTCAACCGGTCCTGCAGGGGCTTGTCCGGTGCATAAGCGCCATGAACGAGGATGAGGGTGGTATAGGCATTGAGGTCGATACTTCCCAATTGATTCCTTTCCACCTTGGTCACCGGCATGCCGATGCGCTGGTCCAGCAGATGCCAGACCTCCCCGGCTTCGTATCCGCTGACTCCCTGGCCAATGACCATAAGGGCTTTGACCGGTTTCAGGGTCCTCAAAAAATTCGATCCCAGGTCTATCCCATCCGTGGAATACCCGGTATGCACGGGATAAACATCGATCAGGCAGTCGCCGGAAATGCGTTGCATAAGGGCAAAGACTTCATCGGCCTTCAGCTTCTGTTGTTGGACGGGAATAAACAAGGTCCCGTGTCCAAAGGATTTGGAGAAAGCCCCCGCCTGGATTTTAAAGGGTTTAAAAGCAACTTTGGTGATGAGGTTTGCGGATTGAAGCTGCCAGATCGCTTTGTAGGCCTGGTAATCCCTTTGGTTGATCAGGTATCCGTAGTCGCTTCTTTCCACCGGGCCTGGAATGTATTTCAGGTCATCCGTTATCCTGTCTCCCGTAGCATAGCCTCCCCGGATTTCGTGAAAAGGAAGATCAAAGGAATGGATCAGGGACCAGGTGGAAGCATCATAAAACAAGCTGTCGGTATAGGTAATCTCCTTTTCAAAAGCGGAGCGGACCATAAAATAGTTTTTCTGATCCACCGGGACCAGGTAGGCTTTGCCTTTCTCAAAACTTTTCCCTCCGGCCTGCAGGCTCCGGTCCAGTTGATACACTTCGATCTGGTGCAGGCGCAGAAGGTTGACAAAGGCCCTCGTCCTGGACTGGTCTTCCGCGTCCCCGAACACATATGCTTTTACCGGGTTGACCCTGGCCTGGGAGGCGGCTGCGGCATAAAAATCACGGCGCAATTTGAGCAGCATGGGTTTCTCGGCAAAAGAGGCCCGCAGGGTAGCCAGGGAGGCGGTAAGCTGGTTGCGGATGGTAAACCCAAATTCAAGAGGAATGGTGGTGGTCTCCTGCACATGGCCCCTGGAACTGGCCTGCTCAAACAAAAACCCAGCTCCTCCGTAAAAATTGACGTAACTGGATCCATAACCCGGATACAATTTGTCAAAGGACTCCTTGGTATAATAGAGCGAACGGATGCCATTCATGGCTTTGGAAAAATATTCGGCGTATCTGGGATAGACTACATCGTAGAGATAAGCCGGCACGATGGGATTGTTGCTGCTGTATTTGCCGGGATCAAAATAAAAGGTGGCGTTGGAACCCATCTCGTGGTGATCGGTCATCACATAGGGCATCCATTCGTGGAAGAGTTTCATGCGGTTGCGGCTTTCCGGATGGATGCCTAAAAACCAGTCGCGGTTGAGGTCAAACCAATAATGGTTGGTCCTGCCGCCGGGCCAGACTTCATTGTGTTCCCGGTCATTGGGATCGGCTACCGGCGGGCTGCCTTTGTGCATATTGGCCCAATGCGAATGCCTGTCCCGGCCATCGGGATTATAAACGGGATCCAGCAAGATGACCA
>JAKQHS010000098.1 GCA_029557915.1 Bacteroidota bacterium
AAGGTCCCGACACAGCCTGCCTCATGTTTGGGTTAAGTTCAGTATCTCTTGCAAAGTGTGCAGCAGTTGGGTGAACTGCAGCGTCAGGAGAAAATTTATATTCCTCGTACCCTGTGACCTCCGTGCGACCCAAACCGCCCTCCTCAGAAACCCCCATTCGGACTTCAGCCCAGAAAACATATCATGATATTGTTACATATAAATCGCGATCTCAAATGGTCCTTTAGGCACGTAATGTGGGTAGCATATACGGTCAAGTTATTTCGTCCCATCCGGGACGATATTAAATCCCAAAATTTTCTGCTACCCGTATGAAATCCCTACGGGATCTAGTGTGTCCCGACACAGCCCGCCCCATGTTTGGGTGAAGCTCAATATCTCCGGCAAAGTGTGCAGGAGTTTGGTGCACTGCAACACCGGAGAGATAACTTTGGTAAAAGGATGGGCATAAGCCTCCTTCGTGATTTGAATTTTATATTTCTTCACCGAAGTCCTCTTTTTTTACCAATGGTTTGGCATTGAGTTATATAGAAGACACCAGGCTCACGAAGTAGGTATAGATGTCTTTGAACATTACTGCTTCGCTATCCTTGAGCTATTTGTGTCTTTAGGCGGTCAGGCATTTTTTGCCTTTTGTCAGTCCCATTTAAACGTACGACATTTTTGATTACACGTCACCGGAGTAATTCGACCTTGCGGCGATTGCCTTATATTTATGCCCGTTGCATGAATCATTTTATTTCTTTCCGGGATGTGGAGGATAAGGAAGCCCTCCTTGAGCAGGCTTTGTCCTTTGCCCGGGACCCCTGGCAGTCCGAAGATGCCGGCAGGCACAAGACCCTGGGCATGTTGTTTTTTAACCCCAGTCTCCGGACCCGGCTGAGCACCCAACAGGCCGCCTACCAGCTCGGCATGAAGGTGATCGGCCTGAACGCGGACCAGGGCTGGAAGATGGAATTTGAAGAGGGAGTCGTCATGAACGCCGACCGCGCCGAACATGTGAAGGAAGCGGCGGCCGTCATGAGCCAGATGGTGGACCTCATCGCCATCCGCTCCTTTCCCGGGCTCACCGACCGGGACAAAGACTACCGCGAGGAAGTCATGACGGGTTTTTGCAAGTACTCCAGGGTGCCCATCCTCAACCTGGAATCCTCCACCCTGCATCCCCTGCAGTCCTTTGCGGACATCATGACCATGGAGCAGCACCGCAGTCAGGATAGAAAAAACACCAAAGTGGTCCTCACCTGGGCGCCGCATATCCGCGCCCTGCCCCAGGCGGTAGCCAACAGTTTTTCCCAATGGACCCTGGGATACGGATACGATCTGGTGATCACCCACCCGGAAGGATATGAACTGGACGAGGCCTTTACACCTGGCGCCCGTATCGAATACGACCAGGACAAAGCGATGGAAGGCGCAGACTTTGTCTATGCCAAAAACTGGAGCGCATACCGGGATTATGGTAAAATCCTGAGCCAGGACCCATCCTGGATGATCACTTCAAAAAAAATGGACTTGACCAGTCAGGGGAAATTCATGCACTGCCTTCCTACCCGGCGAAACCTGGAAATCGCGGATGAGGTATTGGATGGGCCGGATTCCCTGGTGCTGAAGCAGGCCAGGAACCGGATTTTTGCGGCCCAGGCGGTTTTGTTTGGATTGTTGTAGTTATTTGAAAGTCAGGGTGCCCCTACGAAGTCACTGGTTTTGACACCCCGGATTCCCCAAAATGCCCCGAAGCCTGACCCGATCCCGTCACCCATTCATAAGCCTGTTTTAGTAAGCTTGCTTTTTCCTCCAGGCTGAGGTCCACCGGCAATTGGGCCAGGCCGATGAGACGCCGGAAAATCTCCATCCCGCAAAATTGCCAGCAAAGGGTATCAGAAAAACCGCTTGGGGAATCGTAGGCGCTGCAAAATCCCGCAACCTGGTTTTTATCCTGACGCGCCATGAACAGATGAGCCATCATGATCCCCAGGTCGTATTCGGCAGGCCCGATAAAACTGAATTCAGGGTCGATCACCTTAAAGCCTCCCCCGGCCTGCAGCCAGCCGCCAGGGAAATAGTCGCCGTGAAGCAACTGGCGGCCACCCTGGCCAAGGTATATTTTTTTCAGTCCTTTTATCGCTTCCCGCAATAAAAGATCCTCCCGGTAGGGTCTTGCCAGGTCCTCCAGACCATACTGGACCTTGTCCAGGTCAAAACCGTGGTCGGTGCGGTAAGGGAAATCAAAGAGGTGTTCGGCGTTCAGTTGGCGCAGGGCCAGGTTGGAGGGGTATCCTTCGGGGACCGGAAGATGGTGCAGGATGGATAAAAACCGAAGGGCATCCCGGTTTAAATCAAGGGGCCAGGATGAATCCTTTTTGTATATAAAAGTATAGTCGCTCCCTTCACCCAGGTCTTCGAGGGCAAGGATCCGGTTTGGCCGGTCAAATCCGATCACCCGGGGCATGAAATCCGATAATTCCGGATGTTTGCGCACAAGCTGGTAAAAAGCGTTTTCCGTTTCGATCCGTTCGGGCGGAGCGGGGATGGAGGGGAATTTGTTTACATAAGGCCTGGATTGTTTCAGGATCAGGCTTTTTCCGGAAAAGAAACTGACCCTCAGGATGACATTCATATTGCCCTCCCCGGCCTTGCTTGTGGAATGCACGGTTTCCCCGGGCATCCAGGCAGTAGCGTGGAGATATTCCTGAATTTCTTCCCTGGAACGTTCCTGTCCGATTTTAAATAAGGACATCAGGAACTCAGGATTTTTAATTCTACGCGCTGGTTTCGCGCCCGGCCTTCACGGGTGGCATTGGTGTCGATGGGTTTCCGGCGGCCATAGCCGACATAGGTCATCCGCTCCCGGGGTATGCCTTTGCGCATGAGGTATTCGGCCACCGCCTTTGCCCGGAGTTCGGAAAGGCTGTCGCAGAAATCATCTTTGGGAAGCCCGTTGGTATGCCCCCCGATCTCCACGACCAGGCTTTCGTTGTCTTGCAGGTAATGGAATATTTCATCCAGGGCCTGGTAGCTGTTCGGCGGAATGCTGTCGCTGTCCGCTTTGAAGTAGAGATTGTTGATCTTTATGATCTCGCCCACCTTGGGTTTGGGCCTGAATACCACGGGTGGGGGCGGTTTGGAAGTATCCTTTCCGGCTTGCCAGACCGGGGGTTTGGGTTTTGGGGCTACGGCTACCGGCTTAGGGGGTTCCATGGGTTGGTTACAGGGGACCGGCTGGAGGCTTGAGGCGTTATCGAGCAGGATGTTTCCATTGTAAGGAAAAAGCACCGGGGTTTTAAAAAAGGCCTCAAACATGATATAATTGTAATTGGCCTTGGGCTTCAGCCTGAAATCATATCTTTTCCATTCCACGTTTTCGATCGGTACGCTTTCGGCCAGCAACTCGGAGCGGCCGCAGGAGATATTACCCGCCCAGATCCGCAATACTGCCGGGATATTAAAATTGAAGATGGAATCGCTCTGCATGCGCAGGAGCGGATTGTTGCCCACATTGGTGCGGCTCTTGTAGTTTTCGGAAGTGGAAATGAAAATGCTGAAATGATAACATTGACCGGCCTGCAGGGGGGATTCCAGCATCTGGCTGATCCGTTCCCAGGTATCGTTATTCCTCACGACCAGCCCGACATAGGTTTTTCCATGTATCGCCGGTTTGCTGACTTCCCAGAAATTGCTGGGGTGGACATCCGGGGCGGATTCGCCCGTAAAGCCGCAGTCCGCCCAGCCCAGGGGAGGGGAACTTTGTTTGGGGATGTCTTCAAATGAAGGATTGACCAGCCGGATCGAATCGGTATTGGATCTGGGCTGGGCCTGGGCCGAGAAAAAGGCAAACAGCAATCCACAGGAATAAATACCGGACCAGAGGCGTATCTTATTCATTTCTAGTGCAAAAATACCGGCTTTATCAGTTAAATAATAGTTACAAAATAAAACAAATCGTTAAGCGGATCAAATCACGTCAAAGGGGGGAGTTTTGTGGCTAATACTGGAGGACTCACTTTCAATTTTGTACACCGACTGATTCCACTCCTGTGAATCTCATTTTCAATCCAATTTTTTATAAACGGATTTTGTTGCGTAGATAACTGATGCCCTTTCAGGGCGAATGGATCTGTTTTAATCCCCTGCATTGGGCAGCCGCCCAATGCAGGGGGAATGACGGCCTTTCAGGCCTCATGAATGGCCAAACAAGGCGGAGTTGCTTCAGTGCCTGCCCGACTGGTCAATAGGATACAGTTGTGGTCAGGCGGGCGTCCCGCCTGAAGTGTTTTAGCAGTATGTCATAAGAGAGTTTACAAACAATAATTTCATATTGCTTTTCTGATGGCACTATAATATTGCGAACCAGTCTCAGGCCTGCCAGACTGCAGGCGGGCGAGGACGCCTGATACAACCTCGTTTGTACTGATCATTCCGCACACTGACTGGACGATATCTTGACTTTTTAGACACCCCCTTTCAGATCATTGGTTAGCCTCAGATTAAATTCCAGGATGGAGGAACGCATCGTATGCCTTAGCCCTGAAGGGGCGCCATTTCCCGAGCTTCGGGCCTATTGCCCGAAGCTCGGGTATGAGGTCAGTCGTATCGCCCTGAAAGGGCGCCATTTAACCGAAAATGAATTCCTGCATGGAGGCGTCAAACAGGAACAGGAAAGCAACGTATGAGTTAGCCCTGAAAGGGCGCCATTTCCCGAGCTTCGGGCCTATTGCCCGAAGCTCGGGTATGAGGTCAGTCATATCGCCCTGAAAGGGCAGGCCTGAAAGGCCGTCATTATTTATTTAACCCGAAAAGGCATTCAGTCCCGTGACGTCCATACCCGTGATCAGCAAATGGATGTCGTGGGTGCCTTCATAAGTCAATACGGTCTCCAGGTTCATCATATGCCGCATGATGGGATATTCGTTGGTAATGCCCATGCCGCCCAAAATCTGCCGGGCTTCCCGGGCGACGGTAAGGGCCATGTGCACATTGTTCCGCTTGGCCATGGAGATCTGGGCCGGGCTGGCTTTTTTCTGGTTGGCCAATACGCCCAGCCTCCAGGTCAGCAACTGGGCCTTGGTGATCTCGGTGATCATTTCCGCCAGTTTTTTCTGGGTAAGTTGAAATTGGCCTATGGGGCGGCCAAATTGTTTCCTTTCCTTGCTGTACCGGAGCGCCGTGTCATAACAGTCCAGGGCAGCCCCGATGGCTCCCCAGGCAATGCCATAGCGGGCTTTGGAGAGGCAGGACAGGGGGCCTTTCATGCCTTTGACCCCGGGCAGGACCTGGCTTTTGGGCACCTTGACATCCTCGAAGACCAATTCGCCGGTGATGGATGCACGGAGCGACCACTTGCCGTGGATTTCAGGGGCGCTGAAGCCGGGGTTGCCTTTTTCTACGATCATGCCCCGCACGGTATTTTCTTCGTCCTTGGCCCAGACCACGGCAAGGTCGGCCAGCGGGGAATTGGTGATCCACATTTTGGCCCCGTTGAGGATATAATGATCGCCGGCATCTTTAATGCGGGTAGTCATGCCCGCAGGGTCGGATCCGTGGTCCGGTTCGGTGAGCCCGAAACAACCGATGAATTCCCCGGTCCCGAGTTTGGGCAAATATTTTCTTTTCTGTTCCTCGCTGCCGTAGGAATAGATGGGATACATCACCAGGGACCCTTGCACCGAGGCCATAGAACGAACGCCGCTGTCCCCCCGTTCCAGTTCCTGCATGATCACACCATAGGCAATCTCGTCCATGCCTCCTCCGCCGTATTCCACGGGCAGGCTGGGCCCAAAGGCGCCGATTTCCGCCAGGCCTTTAAACAAATGGGTAGGGCAGGCCGCACGGTTGGCATAGTCTTCAATGATCGGGCTGACTTCTTTTTTGACCCAGTCCCTGACCACCTGCCGGGCCATCAGGTGGTCTTCACTCAACAATTCATCGACCTGGAAATAATCGTGGTGCTGATAGCGGTCTTCGCGCTGGGATGGTTTCATGGGGCAAAAATAGAAGAATCGCAGGGATCGGGCCTCCATTGGGGTATAAACTACAATTCCCCGCGTATGTTTCCATATGGTTAACCGCCGAGGTCGCAAAGGGCGCAGAGGATTCGCAGAGAAAGGATCGATTTTAATCAGTGCTTTATCGCCGTTGGTGGTTGCACATGTTTAACCGCAGAGGGCACGAAGGTCGCAGAGGAGGCGCAGAGGGAAAAGGGTAATGAAATGTCTTTGCGGAACCTCAGCGTACTTTGCGCACTTGGCGGTTAAACGAACGATTTCTCCCTTCGATTCTTTTCGCTGGAAAGGAAGAATATTCCATTTAATAAACCGCAGAGGGCGCGAAGGTCGCAGAGGAAAAGGGGTAATGAAATGTCTTTGCAGAGCCTCAGCGTACTTCGCGATCTTGGCGGCTAGATGAAAGATTCCTTCCTTCGATTCTTTTGGTTGGAAAGGAAGTAAGTTCTATTTAATGAACCGCAGAGGACGCAGAGGAATCGCAGAGAAAGGAATCGATTTTTAATCAGGGACTTTATCGCCGTTGGTGTTTGTAGGGGTTTAACCGCCGAGGACGCAGAGGGCGCAGAGAAATCGCAGAGAGAATTGCTCATTCAATCCTTGGTTATATCCCATGATGCGACCATCGCTCTATCCGACTGTTCGTATCTTGTATTCGGATTCATCAATTTAATTACTCAATGAATACGCATAAAGGGAAGATCGCCCTCGAAGGCTTGCGCCTCTTTGCCCATCACGGGTACTATGAAGAAGAGCGTCTCCTGGGCAGGGAATTTATCCTGGATATCTATGTCGAGGCCGACCTTGCAACCGCAGGCCGCACCGACCAGCTCGGGGATACCCTCAACTACGAAAAAATCATCGACCTCTGCAAAGAGGAAATGAAGATCCCTTCCAGGCTCCTGGAGCATGTCGCACACCGTATCCGGGAAAGGATCCTGGCCCTGACCGGGCGGGATGCCGTTGTGAAGGTCAGGATTTCCAAGCCGAATCCCTTGCTGGGGGTGGAGCTGGGGAGGTTTTATGTGGAGCTGGGATAGGGGTGGTTGGTGGATGGTGGATGGTTGTTGGTGGATGGCCCTGAAATCCCAGTGGTCTTATCATGGTCGGATGTCTTTTATCCTTTTAATTTATTTATCAATGCTCGTATTTGACGGGTCAGACTCTCCAATTCTATTATCAATGGAGATGTCTTTTCATTACTCAAAAAATTCAATTGAACAGTCAACAACAATTGTGTTTCCAGTTCAGCCAATGAACCTAATGAGATATTTAGGAAATAAATAAATTTTCTGGTTCCCCTTACTTGTCCTTCGGCTATATTGCTTGGGACGCTGATTGCCGCTTTACGGATTTGCTGGGCCAATCCGAATCTTTCATTCACGGGCAGATCCTGCAGGACGGGATAAATTTTTGAAACCAATGACATACTTTGTTGCCAAATCCGAAGCTCCTTAAAATTTTTTACAGTGCTCATGGTGTGTGTTTTAGTATATTAAGGTAGAAAAAATGTAGTCATCCACCATCCACCACCCACCATCCACCACCCGCGGTAGCGGGATACCACCCACCATTTTAACCCTTCCATAACCCCCCAATCCAATACTTTTGCGTTTTAGAAATTAAAAAAAGAATGAAAAAACTTTCCTTCCTCCTCCTCGCCCTTTTCACCTCCCAGTGCGCCGAACTGCAAAACCTGAAATTACCCATCGGCCAGGCCCTATCGACCGAAGAGATCGGGGGCGGGCTCAAGGAAGCGCTCACCAACGGGATCAGCAAGGGCGCCGACCTGCTCAGCCAGGTGGACGGGTATTTTAAAAGTCCCTATAAAGTCCTGCTTCCGGAGGAGGCCCTGACCGTAATCAACCGGCTGAAAGCCGTGCCCGGCTTCAACGACCTGGAAGCCAACCTCACCCTGAGGGTCAACCGCGCCGCGGAGCTGGCCGCCCAGAAAGCCAAACCCATTTTTGTCAATGCCATCAAACAGATGACTTTCAAGGATGCGACCAATATCCTGATGGGTGCCGACACTTCCGCCACCAGTTACCTGAGGACCAATACCTATGATGCCCTGTACACCGAATTCAGGCCCGTGATCCTCAACGCCCTCAATGAAGTCCATGCCGCGGACTATTGGGAAACTGCCGTGACCGCCTACAACAAGATCCCCTTTGTAAAAAAGACCAATCCCAAACTCGATGACTACGTGACCAGCAAGGCGCTCACCGGACTCTTTTCCATGATTGCCAAGGAAGAAATCGGCATCCGCAAAGACGTCAGCCTGAGGACCACCGATCTGCTGAAAAAAGTGTTCGCTAAGCAGGATAAGAAGTAGTTGGATGTGAGAAGCGAGCAGCGAGCAGCGAGAAGCGAGAAGCGAGAAGCGAGAAACGAGAAACGAGAAACGCCCTGCTAACTTGCTACTGACCACTGATTCCTGATTACTACTTCATCCGCACACCCCTGACCCCTGAAAGGGGACTGCCGCACTGATCAAAGGGGCGAGCAGCGAGCTAGACTTGCGAACTTATGAACCAGCTAACTTGCTAACTACTGACTACTGACCGCTGACTATTGGATTTTAGAGCCTATTCGAAAGAGGATTTATCGATCCCGCTTTGCCTGATGATTGACCGAAGTGTTCCTAATCTCAGTTCTTTATGATTAGGTACTGGTACGGTAATGGTGCTGTTCCCTAAGGGTTTTTGCATGATGATGTGGCTGCCGCGTTGCCTGACTTCCTTGAATCCATGTTTCTTAAGAATATTACAAACCTCCTTTCCGGAAAACGTATTCATTTACACGGATACCTTGACCCTGGTAATGAGTACGTCGTCATGAAGTCTTTGATTGATCTCTGTCGCGGATGCGGTCTCAAAAAAGAGCTCAATTGCTTCAATCAGGTTGGTGCGTGACTCTTCGATGGAGTCGCCTTGGCTGGCTATATCGAGTTCAGGGCACAAGGCAACATAATAATCGCCCTCCCGTTCTATTATTGCTGTGAGTTCTTTTTTTTCTTTCATGTATATTCAATTCAAATATACAGAAAATCCGGTCCTTTTGATCAAGGGGCGAGAAGCGAGAAACGAGCAACGAGATAGTCCTGCTAACTACTGACTACTGACTACTGATTGCTGACTGCTGACTATTGACTATTGACTATTGACTTTTGACCCTCATCACCCTATACCCAAATGCATCTAACTGCCTGGCCGTTTCCAAAGGCAAAACTTGTCCCGTAAAAACATCCGTAAAGGAAGGAGATGCTCCCAGGATTTCCACAAAACGCCCGAGGTCTATTTGAATGGAATTTCTGTTTTTCCCCAATACCACCATATACTTCTCATTTCCCAATATTCTGAAATAGACATAGACCCCCTGTTCCGGGGCAAAGTGGATCAGTTTTCCCGATTGGAAGGCGGGGGTCTTTTTTCTGAGTTGAAGCAGGGATTTTAAAAATACCTGGGCCTCTTTTTCCTTATCCGAAAGTCCCATTCCCGTAAATGCATTTTTCGCATCGCCAGTCCAGCCTCCGGGGAAATCAGCCCGGATCTCCCCATGAGCATCGGAACGGGGATTGGTCAGCAGGACCTCCGTACCATAATAGATCTGCGGGATGCCCCGGGTGGTCGCCATAAAAACCAGGCCCAGCTTCCAGCGGGCAAAGTCTTCATGAATCTGGGTATAAAAGCGGCTCATGTCGTGATTGTCGGGGAAAATGAGCAGATGTGACGGGTCCGCATAAACAATATCATTGGCCAGGCTGTGGTACAGCCGGATCAAGCCTTCATTGAAACTTTCCTTTTCATTCAAGGCCTGGACCAGGGCCTGGTTGAGCGGGAAGTCCATCATTGAGGGCATATGGGATACATAGCCGTCGTGGTTTTTCTTGCCTTTTTGCCAATAGGCGATGATCATGGGGTTCATGGACCACTCCTCACCCACCATATTGAATCCGGGATATTCCGACAGGATGGCTTTGGACCATTTTGAGGAAAACCCTTTATCCGAATAGGGATAAGTGTCCACCCGCAAGCCGCTCAAACCGGCGTATTCAATCCACCAGATGGTGTTTTGAATGAGATAGGTCGTCAGGAAGGGATTTCTTTGATTCAAATCCGGCATGGTGGGCACAAACCAGCCTGCCGTCATCCTTTCCTCATCGGACTTTGAGCGGTGGGGGTCCTGGTGCGTCTCCCGCCGGTGATTGGTATTGACGTAGCTCCCTTCATTATTGATCCAGTCGCGGGAAGGCAGGTCCTTCATCCACCAATGGTGATCGCCGCAGTGATTCAACACTACGTCGAAGATCAGGCCCATGCCCATAGCCCGGGCTTGCCGGGACAGGTCGCGGTAAGATTCGTTGGTCCCAAACCTCGGATCCACCTTATAAAAGTCGGTGATCGCATACCCGTGATAGGAAGTGGCGGGCTGGTTGTTTTCGAGCATCGGGGTGCACCATATCCGGGTGAAGCCAAGGTCCCGGATGTATTCCAGGTTTTGGACAATACCGAGGATATCCCCTCCATGCCTTCCATCCTGATCCTTTCGGTTGGGTTTTTCCAGGGTCATCACTGAGGCGTCGTTGGACGGATCCCCATTTGCAAAACGGTCGGGGGTGATCAGGTAAATGGCGTCCCCGGGGCCGAAACCGGTGCGCAGGGAGGAGCCCTTCTCCCTCTCCCGGAGGTCCCATTCCGCTTTAAATTTATTTCCTAAAAAGATCGTCAGGCTGCCGGGTTTTGTTGATTTATCGATGACCAGATCCAGGAAGAGGTAGTTGGGATTTCCGGTTTTGGAAATTTTGCGGATCGAAACGCCGGGATAACGAACCGAGGGGAGAAGGCTGGAGATGCTGTCCCCATGCACCAATAGCTGGACTGCCGGATTTTTCATCCCAATCCACCAGGAGGGCGGCTCAATGCGCAGGGAAGGATCCTGGCCGGATAAGAGGGAAGCCAGAACAAAACTGAAAAGTGATATCCAGAAAAATCGGCTTGGGCGCATTGATCAAATATACAAATCCATGCCCTACTCCGTCAGGGTATAAATCCGTATTTTGGAAGCGCATACCTTCGACATGCCATCCTCCAAACTCCTCAAGTCCATCCTCTTCACGGCCCTGGTCGCCGGAATCCTTGACCTCGCGGGAGCCGTCGTTTCGTATATGATCAGCCGTGGGGGCGGTTTTCCCAAAAAGATCCTGGAATACATTGCCGGGGGTTGGTACGGCAGCGCGGCGCTCGACGGCAGCCTCAAAATGAATATCGTCGGGGGCATATCCCATTTTTTCATTGCCACCTGCTGGACGGCTTTGTTTTATTTCCTTTATCCTCGTCTGCGTTTCCTGCAAAAAAGCCGTTTGGTCAGCGCGATACTTTATGGCCTGGTGATCTGGGCGGTCATGAACCTGGCCGTACTGCCTTTGTCCGCCTGGAATGCTCCTTTAAGGCTGATGCCCTTTGAAGCGGCCAAGGCCGCCTTCATCCTGATCGTTTGTGTGGGCCTGCCGGTGGTCGTGAGGACCGGCAGTTATTATAAATCGATTCAGACCGGGGCGTGAATTGCCGTCCCTTGATTGTTTTTTCTTTATATGAAACGGACTAATCCCCTCCAGCGGATGAGGTCTCCTGATGTTTCCATAATTCCCCGAATATCCTGCCGTTTTTACGAAGATGGTCAAAGGTGCCTTCTTCCAGTATTCTGCCGTCCTGCATCACATAGATATAATCGAAATGAACCAGCAAATGAAGCCGGTGCAGGGCGGAAACCAGCACTTTATCTTTGAACAAATGGAATAAGCGTCGGTAGATGACGAGTTCCGTCCGGGGATCCACGCTGCTGCTGGGTTCATCCATCAGGATGATGTCGCTGGTCCGCGCGGCCAGGATGCCACGGGCCAGGGCCAACCTTTGTTTCTGTCCTCCGGAGAGGTTGACGCCTTTCTCCTTGATGCTGCTCTCCAGGCCTTTGGGTAACTGATCCAGGACTTCTTTAAACGAAGCGGTTTCGCAGACCTGATTGATTTCGGCGTCTTCCACCGGGAGCCCGAGGGTGATGTTATAACGGATGGTATTTTCAAAAATTTCAGGTTCCTGGGGAAAAAGGGTTACCCGCCGGTTGACCGGAGCCAGGTCGTGGTAGAGATGGCCATCCTGATTCAAGAGCAATCCCGGTTCGGCCGGATAGAGACCCCGCAACAGGGCCAGGAGGGTGGACTTGCCGCTGCCGCTCTCCCCGATCAGGGCAATGCGTTTGCCTTTCTCCAGTCGAAGGCGAATATCATGCAGGCTATGGGTTTTGTTTTTATCCGAATAAAGGCCGTGATGGGAAAATTGCAGCCCGGATATTTCAATCTGTTTCCATTCCTCCGGAAAATCCTCCACGGACTCCCGGGGATGGAGGTCCCGCCAGGCTTCCTGGATTTTGCCGACGGACAGCACATCGGTATTGTAGCGGATGATCTGGTTGTATTGCCAGGCAATATCATGAAATACGCTGGTAAACTGGTGCACATAAACCACCAGGGTCACCAGGCCACCGAGGATAAAGGTCTCGCCCGGCTGGTATTGTTGACTTACATAACCCAGGATGATTATGGCGTAAATCAGGGCGACCAGCATGTCCGCCACAAACCACTTCCATTCATTGAGGGTTACATTTTTACGATATGGGGGCCAAACCTGCGCGATCCGGTCGGACAGGCTTTTTTTCATCTGGTCCTCCAGCCTCAGCGTGATGACGGTATTGATGTTCGAAAGCGTGTCGAACAGATTGGAGGATACCAGGTGTTCTTTTTCATTTCTTTCATGCATGTTCTGGATGAGGGGTTTGTCAAACTTGAAGATGATCCAAATGGTGAGCATGCCCATGACCAGGGCCAGCCCCCCAAAGAAGGGCGAAAAATATAACATGGCCGCAAAGGAGAGGATGAATTTGGCGAAAGCCTCGAAAAACATAAAACCATCCTGGAAAAAGTCTTTTAAGGCCTGATAAGCCTTCTGTATCCGGTTGATGATGGTCCCGCTGTGATGGTCCTGGTGCCATTTGACCGGCAGATGAAGGGCCTGGTGGAACAACTCCATTTTGAAATTTCGTCCCAGGTTAAAGGCCAGCTTTCTTTCCATCACCCGCGCAGGCCCGTGGAAAAGCCAGAACAGCAGGTTTAGTCCCAGGTAGGCGGCCACATAAAGCCAGGCCTGCCTCAGTACGGCTACTCCCTGGGTTTCAAGTCCATGGATAAACCACCCGTACAGGATAGGGCGGAGGGCATTGAGCAGATTGGTGATGACATAAAAACCATAGATATTCAGATAGCGCCGCTTCTCATTCCGGGCGTATTTCCAGGCGGTTGCCAGCAGGTTGAGATAAGGGTTGCGCCACATAGTAGGTAGGAGGATAAAGCCGGCTTAGAGACGGGACGCATGACGGCTGGCCAGGCGCCATTTTTTCTTATCCAGCACCCAGGTCTCCGTATAATAGAGATCAATATCGATATCATGGCCCGCATTGCTCGCATAAAAAGTCCCCTTGCCGACCACGACGGCCGTTTTTTTCCGGAAGATGCGCACGGAGGCTTCCCGGACGTCGACTTTACGCAGTTTCCACTTGCCGTCCCGGAGATTCCGGAACATTTGTTCCTTGGTTTCCGTCATGGCATTGGAATGAATGAAAACCAGGCGATCGTGGAGGAAAGGTTCCAGCCTGTCGAGGTTCTCCGGATTGAGATAGTTGAATTTTTCAGCGGACAATCGAAGCACGGAGTTCTCCTGTTCCGAGAGGGCCTGTGCGTGAAGCGGGGCTACGCCGGCGAGTAAAAGGAGGAGGCAGATCAGGGATTTCATGGCTTCAAGATAATTCGTTTTTGGGTTCCGGATCAGGTCGCGAGGCCTTCTCTATAAATCCTGCCTGCTGAACCAAAATTGTATTTCCTTTGTACCGCTTTAGCATGAGTATCCAGTCCTTTACCTTTAACGCGTTCAGTGAAAACACCTATGTCCTGTTTAATCCGGACGGTTCCGGGCTGATCGTCGATCCCGGGATGAACGAGATCAATGAGCGGAGAAGGTTCCAGGCTTTTCTCCGTGAAAAGGGCATCACCCCTACGCATATCCTCAACACCCACTGCCATATTGACCACATCCTGGGTAATAAATGGTGCAAGGAAACTTTTCAGATCCCTTTATGGATCCCGGATGGCGAACAACCCATGCTCGACAGCTTAAGCCAGGTGGCCAAAATGTACGGCTTGCCCGCAGAGCCCTCCCCGGAACCGGACTACCTGATGAAGGAAGGGGACTTCCTGGTGAGCGGCACCACCCGTTGGCAAATCATATCCGCTCCCGGGCATTCCCCGGCCGGCATCTGCCTCTATGACGCAGAGGGCAAAATACTCATAGCGGGCGATGTGCTGTTTTTTGAGTCCATTGGCCGTACGGATTTGCCGGGAGGCAACCACCGCCTCCTCCTGCAAAACATCCAGGAAAAACTGATGGCCCTTCCTGATGAGGTGGTGGTCTATCCAGGCCACGGCCCGGCAACCACCATCGGGCATGAGCGGGTACATAATCCTTTTATAAACTGAATCCATGCCAAGAATATTGACCATTGAATCCCTGGAACCGCATTACCGCTGTACCTGCTCCAACGGCGTGCACCGTTGGTACGCCGATGAACAGGAATCGAGCGGGGGTGGGGATACCGCTCCTTCGCCCACTGAAATCCTGCTGAGTGCGATGGGATCCTGCGCCATCAACACCCTGAGAATGTATGCCGCCCGAAAGGAATGGCCCCTTGAAAAAATCCGCATCCGCCTTAGCCTGGAGACCATTAAATCCGAAAGCGGCACCTCCTACCGCATTCACGAAGAGGTGGAATTGACCGGCCCGCTTGACCAGGAACAAAAAGACCGTCTGCGCAGCCTGCTTCCCAAATGCCCGGTGACCCGGGTGGTGACCGGACAGGTGGAACTTTTTTATTAAGGACGAAAGGCGAAGGGTAAAAGGCGAAGGGAAAATAAAGGGAGAAAGGGAGAAGGGAGAAAGGAGAAAGGGACAAATTCCTATATTCGTCATATTATAATACTGACCATATGAAAAAAATGCATTTATTTCTGATTTTGCTGTTGGGGTTTGCCCTGGAGAGTTTTTCCCAAGAGTCAAAAGCGGCGAGGGACCAGCGCATGGAATGGTGGAGGGATGCCGGATTCGGTTTGTTTATTCATTGGGGGGCTTATGCCATCCCAGCCGGAATTTATAACGGTACGGAAGTAAAGGGAATAGGGGAATGGATCATGCATACGGCCAATATCCCCATTGCGGAATATGAAGCCTTTGTTCAACAATTCAATCCGGTGAAATTCGATGCTAAAAAATGGGTGGCGATCGCCAAAAAAGCAGGAGTAAAATACATCGTGATCACCTCCAAACACCACGATGGGTTCTGCTTATGGGATTCCCAGGTTTCCGATTACGACATCATGGACGCCGCTCCCTTCAAAAGGGATATTCTCCGCGAACTCACCGATGCATGTAAAGCTGCGGGGATCCGGATATGTTTTTACCATTCCATCATGGATTGGCACCACCCCGACGCGGAATCCAAAAAAGATTATACTCACCAAAACAGTCCAAACCCGGATTGGAATAAATACCGGGAAGAATACCTGAAACCGCAGGTGAAAGAACTGATGACCAAATACGAACCCGGGGTCATGTGGTTTGACGGGGAATGGATCCCGGAATGGACCGAAGCGCAGGGCAAGGACCTGTATAATTTTATCAAAGAGCTCAATCCGGAAATCATCATCAACAACCGCATCGGCAAAGGGCGAAAAGGCATGCAGGGCATGAGTGAATACGAAGACGCGGCCGGTGACTTTGGCACCCCGGAGCAGGAAATCCTGGAAGGCACTTCCGCTTATGATTGGGAGTCTTGCATGACCATGAACGATACCTGGGGTTACAAAAAAAACGACCACAACTGGAAATCGGCCAAACAACTGATTGATAACCTCATTGATGTCGCGACCAAAGGGGGCAATTACCTGCTCAACGTAGGGCCTACAGCGGAAGGGCTGATTCCCCCGGAAAGCGTGAAACGGCTGCAGGAAATGGGGAATTGGCTGAAAAAAAACGGGGAAGCCATATATAACACGCGCAGCCGTCCAAATTATAAGGAGGGAGATCATTATAAATTTACCGTGAGCAAGGACGGAAAGTACACCTATGTGATTGCCGATCAGTTTACGGGTTCAACCGCTACCCTCAAAGAAATCAATCCCAGGCCAGGATCGGATATTTATATGCTGGGGCTGAAAAAACCGCTGCCCTGGACCCAGTTGTCCAACGGCGATTACCTGATCACTTTGCCCAAAAAATTGCCCGGCAAATACGCCTGGACCCTCAAAATAACCAACCCCTGATTTCGAAGTCCTGAATTCCCATCCAAACCTTGAGCGATTTTATTGCCATTGATCTTGGAGGCACCAAACTGCTTGGCGCCCTGGTCGACGAACAGGGCAGGGTGGAGCATAAGATCAAACGGCCTGTCCAGGGGGAAAGGGGTGGAGAGATTGCGGATGCGATACATGAACTGATCCAGGCCCTCCTGGAGAAGTCTGACCAGGCGGGCGGCATCGGAATTTCCGTTCCGGGCATTGCCTACCGCAACGGGGTGGTTTGGGCGCCCAACCTGGCAGGCTGGGACGATTTCCCTCTCAAAGACCACCTCCAGACCCTGGGCATTCCGGCTATTCCCCTGGAAATCGAAAGCGACCGGTCCTGCCACCTGATGGGTGAAGTCTGGAAGGGTGCTGCCAGCGGAAGTGAGCATGCCATTTTTATCGCCGTCGGGACGGGGATCGGGGCGGGCATCCTGGCCGATGGCCATGTCCTTCGCGGGCAAAATGACATATCCGGCGCGATTGGATGGATGGCCCTCAACCCTGAATATGCCGCGGGCTACAAAGAAAGAGGATGTTTTGAGACCCATGCCTCCGGGTATGGACTTGCTTTCCAGGCCCGGCAGCTTGGGCGGCCGGAATGGAATACGGAAGATATTTTTCCGGCCCTGGAAAAGGGCGATCCTGCCGCGCAAAAACTCATGAACGAGGCGATCCGGTATTGGGGCATGGCCTGCGCCAACCTCGTAAGCATATTTAATCCGGGGAAAATCATCTTCGGAGGAGGGGTATTTGGCCCCGCGGTCCGGTATATACCCATTATTTACGAAGAGGCGTCCAGGTGGGCCCAGCCGGTGAGCATCCGGCAGGTGCAGTTTCTCCCCTCCCAATTGGGAGATGAAGCGGGCATTTTGGGCGCAGCCTGGTTTGCTTATAAAAAATGGAAAGATGGCCTGGAAAAGAAATGACCAGCGGTTGGTGTTTGCCGGGGCTTGCCTCGGTATGCTGATATTTGGTATCGTAATGATCACCCTGGGTTCTACCCTCCCGGACCTCAGGGAGAGGTATCGCATTTCGGAATTGCAGGCCGGTTCCATGTTCTCCTTGTTGCCGTTGGGCATCCTGACCGGTTCTTTTTTATTTGGGCCTGTGGCCGACCGTTATGGATACAAAGGCCTTTTGATGGTCCATTCTTTTTTTATCCTGCTGGGCCTGGTGGGCATCGCTTATTCTTCGGATTACCTGTTGCTGATGGTCTTTGTCTTTTTGATTGGGCTGGGCGGCGGCGTATTGAATGGGGCTACCAATGCCCTCGTGGCAGACATCAGTGAGCAGACCAAGGCAGCCCGGCTTGGATTGCTGGGCGTTTTTTATGGAATCGGGGCCCTTTCGATGCCTACGGTGCTGAATCTGTTGAAGGGCGGTTTCAGGGCCGATCAGATCATGGCCTGGGTGGGTTGGAGTATTTTATTGGTTATCCTGTTTTATGCCTGGATCCGGTTTCCCAAGCCCAAACAGGCGCAGGGTTTTTCCATCAACCAGGCCGTCCGCCTGGTCAAGTCCAGGACTTTACTCCTGGCCGGCTTTTTTTTGTTTTTTGCATCCGGGAGCGAAGGGCTGGCCAACAACTGGCTGGCCAGTTATCTCGAAGACCAGCATACCCTGAGCCGTGAACAATCCCTGTTCTGCCTGTCCCTTTTGGTCCTCTCCTTAACCCTGGGGCGCCTGGTTCTCGGAAGGGTCTTGATAAAATATTCTTCCCAAAAAGTGCTTTTTGCCTCCCTGCTGATGCAGTTTGTGGCCGTGGGCATTTTATATTCCGGGCAAGGATATGCCTGGTCAATGGGCGCCGCCTGCCTCCTTGGCCTTGGCTTTGCGGCGGCTTTCCCCGTGATCCTGGGTTTGGTGGCGGAGCTTTTTGCCCAATGGTCGGGGACCGCTTTCAGCATCGCCCTGGTCATTGCCCTCACCGGCAATATGCTGATCAACTATTTAATGGGATTCCTGAGCGAACTCAGGGGCATCGGCATGCTTCATTACCTGCAATGGGTGGCCATCCTCAGTATGATGTCGCTGCTCTTCCTTTTCTTCCGAAACCATAAAGAAAATATATATTCGCAATCAAAAAACAATCAATAAAAATGCTGGCATTACAATGGATCGACCGGGCCAAAAAAGTGATGGACACCATCGAAGCTTCGCAACTGGAAAATATCAGGAAGGCGGCCGCGGCGATGGCCGACTCCATCGGGGCGGGACGCTGGGTGCATACTTTTGGCTGCGGCCATGCCACCATCCCGGTGGAGGAAATGTATCCGCGCATCGGCGGTTTTGTGGGTTTCCATCCGATCATTGAACTTCCTTTGTCTTTTTTCACGCATATCGTCGGGGATATGGGCATCCACCAGTTTTTGTTCCTGGAGCGAACGGAAGGCTATGGCCGAGAGATCATGAAGAGTTACGATTTTGATTCCAGGGATTGTATGTGGATTTTTTCCCATTCCGGCATCAATAATCTCAATGTCGATGTGGCGCTCGAGTCCAAAAAAAGGGGCATGACGGTGATCGCTTACGGCTCCGCCGAAGCGTCCAGGGTAAAGCAGCCCCGCCATTCTTCCGGGAAATCCCTGTTCGAGGTGGCGGATATCGTGGTGGACTCCTGCGCGCCTCTGGAAGATGCGGCCGTATCCCTGAAACATCATGTGGATAAGGTCGGGCCGGTTTCCACGCTTGCCTTCGTCACCACGGTCTGGCTGACGATCATCACGGTAGCTGAAATCCTGGAAGAGCGGGGTGTCAAATTGTTTATCCATCCCTCGCACAATGTGGGCGATGATACGGCCATGGACCGTCTGCATGAAGCCCTGGAGGAATACCGGCGAAAAGTCAAATTACTCTAAGCCCAGCCAGGAAATACAGACCCTGTTAGGTAAACTCCCTTCCATAATTCCGCTTGTACCACTCGCGGAAGGCGGTAAGGGAAAGTTTGATTTTATCCGCCAGTTCTCCGGGACTTATTTTTTTCCTGCTCTGTAGAAGCCGGTCCACAAATTCTTTACTGACTTCTGTTTTAAGCTGTTCAAAACTCATTCCTTCCTTTTTCAATTCGCGTTGCAAGGTCCTGGAAGACCGGTTCATCCTGGCCGCTACCTCTTCCAGGGAAGCTTTGAGGTTTTCATTCGGATCCTTCAGGATATTCCTGATCTCGACGCGGACCAGCTCCGGAATTTCCTGACCCTGCTCCACTTCCTTGAGGCGGTCGGTAGCCTCTGCCAGGGCCATTTTATAATAAACTTCCGAATAATTCGGGTTCTTCAGGACCAGCTCCTTTTTCGCCAACAAAAGGGCATTTTCCTTCTGGTCCTCTAACATCGGAATGTCAATCATTTCCTTAAAGCCCTTTCTGACTTCCGGATCGAGGGTATAATCGAATTCAAGCGCTAAGGGCCGGATCCTGCCCTGGGACAATTGTTTCAGGAGGTTGATCATGGAGGTCATGCTGATCTCCGTAAGCAGGCGGTAAGAGATCAGATCCTCGTCTTTCCATTCCGGGATGCCATGGGTGAAACGGATGGTACAAACATCGTTTTTAACTGTAAACGTAAAGTGGTACATGGAACCAATGATCCGGCTGAACTCGCAAAAATTCCTTACGGCGGCCAAGTAGTCGGGGCTGTGGACGATCAGGTTGCTCAGTTCATTTCCGGAGACCTGGAGCATGGTGAGCGTTCCGATGCGGATGCCCAGCTTTGGATCGCGGGCCAGGAGCGCTACCTTCGAAAGGGCCTTGGCTCCTTTTTTCCAGTCCAGGTGTTTGTTATTGTCTTCAAATTCGCCGGCATTGAGTCCCAGGCTGGAGAGGAGTTTGTTTTCCGGAATTCCAATGAGGTGACTGGCCAACACCAGTATGTTTTTCAGCGTGGAAACCTGCATGTTCATATTATCCGCATTGATATAAAATTATTTATTTTATGAAAAAGGGTTTGAAATCGGGTGGACGAAGAATTAAAAATTGTCACGAAACCGGGATACGTTGACGTAAAACCGTATGCTGAATATGACGAAATTTGCGGCCTCAATTGAATTAACCCTTTATACTAATTCATTGGTGGTCAATCAGATACGATGTTTGAGGAGCAGCTGACCACTGAGATTGGCTACGGCGGCAACGTCCTACTTCAGGGGGAACAAATAGTTCCTGCTTTTAAAGAAAGAAGTTGCCGCCGACACACCAATTTACAGGCCTTTTCGTCCTCCGCCTTGCCCCATCCAACTTTTATAAATCGCTTTTTGCAGGCCGTCCGGTTTCGGAAGGGGCTTTAATAAATACGATTTTGAAGTTTTCTGACCCAAGACTAAAATCCGGTCGGAAAGGTTCCCTTCTTCCAAAATTTCAATTTTTAAAGTTTCCCCCGGTTTCAGTTCTGGCATCACAGGTTCAATGGCAAAACCAACCTTATCGTTTACGCGCAGGATTTTCATTCCGCGTCTGAACCCACTTTTCCATGCGGGAGATTCGTATTCCACGGAAAACACCTGGAGGGTATCCTCCCGTCGCCGGGTACTCATGCCCGTCCACCCTCCCCGGGTTTGACGCAGGGTGTCATCCATGTACAATCCAGCCTCCGCAAGACTGGCCCGGTAGTCCAGGTCGCGGGTGGTATAGACATAATCCATGAGGTCATCCATCCTTCCGCCGGCGACCCTTTCCATGCTTTGTTTTAATTCGAATTCCGAGAAACCGCGTTTCCGGTTCAGGTAAAACCGGTAATACAGGTCTCTCATCACATCATCCAGGGACTTTTGATTACCCGTCATCCGGCGTATCCTGAAATCAAACAGCATCGAAACCACCGGCCCTTTGTCGTAATAAGAAATCGTTCGGTTGATTTCATCGTCGACCCTTCCGAAGGGGCCATCGCTCCAGGTCGCCCAACTTGCCTGGGCCAGGGTTTGAAAGGCTTTACCCGGTTTGTCTTCAAAAGCCGCGATGTTTTTACGAAGCGCGTCCAGCATTTCTTCTTCGGTACAGAGCCCCGCCCTTTTGACGACCAGGTATTCATAATAGACCGATGCCCCTTCCGACCACCACAGCGAATGGGTCCGGTTGCCCTGGTCATAATCGAAAGGACCCAGTTCAATGGGCCGTATTCGTTTTACATTGTAATGGTGGAAATATTCATGGGCCAGGAAAAACAACATCCGCAAATAGGCCGAACGATCGTGGAGATTGTTCCCGTTAAAACTGAAAGTGGTGTTGTTGAGGTGTTCAATGCCGCCGGCGCCGGGACCGATGGCCAGGAAGGTATAGTCTTCATAAGGAATATGTCCTATGAGGTCCACCGCGGTCTCCACTATTTTTTTCAAGTCCCCGATAAATTTTTGTTTGTCGAAAGTGCCCAATTGAATTCCCTTAAAATAATGAGGCACTCCCCGGACCCGGAAGGAGGGAAGGGATTCGATGGGGCCCGCCAGGACGGGGCTGTCGAACAGGACATCAAAATCGGAGGCATAATAAGTATTTGTTTTGCCGCGGATGCCTTTCAGACCGGTTGCCGTCGTCCATTGTCCATAAGGCTCCACTTCGAGGAGGACGGGCAGGCGGATCTTTCCGGCCGGGTATACGCAAAGGCCTGCGGGAAGCACATAGCCCCTGGCCGTATCCAGCCAGGGTTGGGCTACAAAGGGACGGAGGGTCAGCACCTCGTATTCCAGGACCAGGGAGCCTGTCCGGCCGGTTGAAACCTTCCAGACATTCTGCCCTTGATTCCAGTCCAGAGCATGGCCCGTAAGGCCATCCAGAGCCTTAAAATGACTGACCTGCTTCCAGAAATCCAGGCGCTGGTAATACCCGGGCGTCCAGACCGGCATGTGAAATTCCAGGCTGTCCGCGATGGAATATCCTTCGTATTGCATCCGTACATGAAAACGATGCGAGGAGGGATCCGGCATCGATACGGTAAACCGGATGGATTCTTCGGCTCTCAGGACTCCCCAACCGGCAATGAACAAGGCCAGTAAAAGGTTTATTTTATTCCTTCTCTTTATTAATACCATAACCTTGGATAAACAAACTTCCGGCTAACTTACTCATTTATTTATTTATGACAGAAGCGAGAGACGAGCAGCGAGAAGCGAGAAGCGAGACACGAGAAACGAGAAGCGAGAGACGAGCAGCGAGACACGAGAAGCGAGAAACGAGATAAACTTGCGGACTTATGAACCTGCTAACCTGTTGCTGACTACTGACTACTGACTAATGACTACTGACTACTGACTACTGACTACTGATTGCTGATTGCTGACTACTGATTGCTGACTATTGATTGCTGACATTCATCTTGATCTTCCGCCCCTTATACATTTTCCCATCCAGAGCTTTGATCATTTTTGATGCCGAGGCGGAATCTATTTCCAGGATCGTATTCAGGTTTTTCATATCTATTTTCCCCAGGACTTCTTTCCTCAGGTTGCTGCTGTCGAGGACAAACTGGAGAAAAGAAGCCTTGTAAAACCCGTCTTTCTGGCCGAGGTTGATAAATAAGGATTTATATTTTCCCCCTTTGGCAAATCCTTCTCTTCCCGGCTCCCCGCCTTTTTTAAATTTATCTTTTTTCTTTCCGGCTTTCTCTTCCTTACGGATATTAAGGTCTGCGGCGTTTTCATAATATTGGAGGAAACGGTTGAATTCGAGGGCGGCCATGCGCTTGATGATTTCTTCCTTGTCCACGTTTTCAAATCTTTCCTTCAGGGCAGACAGGTAGGTTTCATATTCTCCGTGGCTGATGTCCGCGGCAAACATCTTGTCGATAAAATGAAAAAACTGTTTGCGGCATACTTCAGTACCGGAGGGAATGTCCAGTTTGTGGAAAGGGGCTTTTACAAATCGTTCGATCTGGTCCATCCGGCTTTTTTCTTTCGGGGTCACGATGCTCATGCAGATGCCGGTGAGGCCGGCCCGGCCCGTACGCCCGCTGCGGTGGGTATAGATTTCGGGGTCATCCGGCAATTCATAATTGATCACATGGCTGATCCCTTTGACGTCGATCCCCCTCGCGGCCACATCCGTGGCGATGAGCAGTTGAAGTTGTTTGGTACGGAACCGGGCCATGACTTTATCGCGCTGGGGCTGGCTGAGGTCTCCATGGAGGGCATCCACATCATAACCTTCGCGCACCAGGGATTCCGTGATCTGCTGGGCGTCCAGTTTGGTTCGGGTGAAAATAAGGCCATAAATTCCCGGGTTAAAGTCGATCAGCCGCTTAAGCGCTTCGTACCGGTTGCTGTGCAGGACGAGGAAGTACTGGTGGTCAATGGAGGAGCTCGCCATATTGACCTTGCCTATGGTGACTTCATGAGGGGTTTTCATGAATCTTTTGGACACTTCCCGCACCTCGGGAGGCATGGTGGCGCTGAAAAGCCAGCTGCTCTGGCGCTCGGGGGTATGCTTGAGGACATATTCTATATCCTCCCTGAAACCCATATTGAGCATTTCATCGGCTTCGTCCAGGACAATATAATGGATATGGCTCAGGTCGATGGCCTTGCGGTCGATCACGTCGATCAGCCGGCCGGGGGTGGCCACCAAGATCTGAACTCCTTTTTTGATTTCCTTCAATTGTTCGGATATGGACGCCCCTCCGTACACCGCGCAGGTTTGAATTCCCGCTTTGTGCTTTTTATAGCTGATAAAGTCCTTGCTGATCTGCATACAAAGTTCCCGGGTCGGGCAGATCACCAGGGCCTGGGGATGTTTTTTTGAAGGGTCCGTAAGCTGGAGCAGGGGCAGCCCGAAAGCGGCCGTTTTGCCGGTGCCGGTTTGGGCCAGGCCGATAAAGTCCCTGGTCCCGGTCAGCAGGAGTGGGATGGCCTTTTCCTGAATTTCAGTGGGTTTCTCGAAGCCGATTTCCTGGATGGCTTTGGTCAATTGGGCATCCACACCCAATTTTTCGAATTCGTTCACAAATAAGAATTGTTGGAAAACAACCTGTTTCCGGCTGCAAAGGTAAGAATTAAAGGAGGAAGGGAGACGGGAGGAAGGGAGAAAGGTAAAAGGTAAAAGGTGAAGGGAGCAAAAGGCGAAAGGGAGAAAGGTAAAAGGAGAAAAAAGCGGACCAGGTAGTCTATCCGGTTCTCTTCTTCAATTGCAGGTAATCCAGGAAATAAATGACTTTCAGCGACAGGTTGTTGTTATGGTCTGAATCCAGGATGTTGTTGAGGTTCCTGACGTAGCGGGATTCATTCCGGTCTTCGCTGGAGAAGGCGGCGTCTTTCCAAACCAGGTTGAGGAAGCTGCCCGGGGCGAATTGCCAGGTATAGACCATATCGACATTAAAAAAGTTGACGTTCTGATCCACGTTTTCCCTGAAGGACTCATTGGGGGAAAGGCTGCCATCGGACATCAGGTGGTAATAGGAATTGTAATCCACCCCGCTTTGGTAATGCCTTACCCGCAGGGTGATGCCCATCTTTGTATTGAAATTGTATTTACTGCTTACAATATTGGAAACCGTATTGATATTTCTACGGCCCATGACCACCTCGCCGGAAGAAAGTTGGGTGGCAAAACCGACACTGTTGGTCACGTGTTCATAACTGATAAAGTGGCTGAGGGAAAACCGGGAAGAAAAACGGAGGGTCTGGCTGAGCTGCCCTTCAAAGATATTGATATCATAAAAGTTGATGAAGCGACCGCCGAACACTTCGGTATAGAAAGAATATTTTTTGGCGGAATTGGTTTCCAGCCATAGTCCGGCATGGGCCCTGGGACCCCGGCGGAAATACTGCCCGGTGACCCGCGGTTCCCAAAAATCATTCCGGGCAGGCTGATATCCGGTGAACAAACCCACAAAAAGCAGTTTTTTGGTTTGTGCATTGATGTTCATGTTGACATTTGCCGACTGGTAACGGGCATCAATGTCCCCGATCCGGCTGGCCAGGTGGGAAATGCTGGTGTTGAAGTTAAAATTGATCCGGTTGTACCAGCCTTTGGGTTTGATGATCCGGTAGGAGCCATAGACCCCATGACTGAGGAAATTGTTATTGGTGAAATAGCCGAGGTCATTGTGGCTGTAACGTTGATCGGCATATTCCTGCCAAAAGCGAAAACTGAACTGACCACTCACTTTGCCAAAACCCAGGTTGTACGCAGTGCCTGGCCGGTTCTCCTCCCCGCTCTGAAAATACTGGCTCAGGGCAACCTTGCCGTTGACGTTCCAGGTATTGGATTTGTCATTGAAATCAAAGAGGAAAGCGCTTACATTGCTGTCGTAGTCCCTGCCTTCGCGCATCACGCTGGAGTTGACCAGGGTAACCGATGAATTATTCTTCAGGGTCTGGTCCAGGACCATAAAATTATAATTGGTGAGGGGATTGGTCGTTTCTTCCCGGGTTTCTCCCGAACTTCTGTTCTCAATAACCGCGTGCTGGGGTTTGGTGATGGCATTTAAAAAACCAATCCCCAGCCCCGATTGAGAGCGTCCGGATATTTTGGCTGCGTTAATGAGTTTGGTCTCCGCCGGGTTTTTCAGGATGTATTCATTTTCCCTCAGGGATTCTCCGGGCCGGCCGTGATGGAGGGGTGTCCCGCCAATCCTCCTGGAGTAAAAAAGTCCTCCTTTGTTAAACAGTTCCGTACCCTCGCTGAAGAAATTCCTGTTCTCGTTAAACTTCACTTCAAAAGGGGAGAGGTTCAGGACCTGGTTGTCGCTCTGGACCTGGCCAAAATCCGGAATGAGGACGGCATCGAGGGTAAAGGCCTGGTTGATGCCGTATTTCAGGTCCAGTCCTCCGTTGACCTGGCTGCTCCAGTCCCTGGTCGCCGGATCCTGTGAAGGGTAATGGTTGGCATAGATGGAGAAATAAGGGGAGAATTGCAGGCGCACCGGGGGTTTGATGTTTTTAATCCCTTTCCAGTAGCCTTCCTGGGTGAGGAATCCGTTGACGGTTGGATCGATCGGGTTCCAGGTAAATTGTTCTTCGGTCAACCTTCTCCTGCGGGTAATGTTCAGGCCCCAGTCCTGCACGTCTCCGCTTCCAAAACGGATGGCGGAAAATGGGATGAACATTTCAAAATCCCAACCTTCGTCGTGGATCCGCGCGGCGCTGTTCCACACGGCGTTCCATGAAAAATCTTCTCCGCCGTTGTTGCTGTTATTGGCCGGCGCCATTTTGGCGTCCCATTGTTCGCCGAGCGGGGTGACAAAATATTCGAAACCGTTCAGGTTGTCTTTGTAGGTGTCAAAAATGATGCCTATATAATCGTTGGCACCGAAACCATCCCGGCCTTGCAATTCTTTGGAAATCCGGTCCGTGGAGGGTTCGTAACAGCGGCCACCGAAATAGATACCGATGTCGTTGTACATGAGATAGGCGACCGTGCGCTCTGCATGGGCTTCCTTGTCCCCGATCTTCGGCCTGAATTCCGTAAAGTCCGTGATCTCCTGGGCTTGTTTCCAGGCGGCATCGTCCAACACCCCGTCAATAACCGGCACCTCCTCGCATTTTATCGCATGAAGTTCTCGCGGGGAGCTGTCTTTTGAATGGACCGCGGTGCAGTAAACGGAACAAAAAGCAAAAACAATGGGAACAAATACAAACTTCATGCGACCGCTTAATTTATTACAGTAACTCCAAAGACCAAAAATAGTTACCGGGGTTGCATAGCTACAATGGTTTTGAAAGATGTAACAGTTCTTTAACGGGTTTTGAGCTGTGGTTTCGAACTGTTTGAATTTTTAACCGCGAAG
>JAKQHS010000104.1 GCA_029557915.1 Bacteroidota bacterium
AGTGGTCATGAACAATGTTAAAAACAAGTTGGTCGCCAGGGTGTTCGCAACAATTCTGCGCGGAACCCCCTTTGTAAAACTTGGAAATTATGCATAGAAATAAATATCATAAAAGATTTGGAGGATCGTAGAAATTCGTCCGAACAAGGTTTTTAATGGGATTTGGCGGAAAAGGCCGGTTTCCTTACCTTCAACAGACAAAGGCCGGATTGCTGAATTCCAGCCGGTGAAGCTGCTGATCGAAAAACTCCAAACTTAATCATGCTCAAAAAAATGCTCCTTGGCATCCTGGCCGTCCTCGTCGTGGCGTTCATTGGATTTTACACCTATGTCTCCCTCAACTGGAATAAAAAATACGATTGGCCCGGACCTGCATTGAAGTCCAGTACCGATTCGGCGGTGATCGCCCGCGGAAATTACCTCGTAAACGGACCCGCCCACTGCAGGTCCTGCCATATTTCAAGCTTTGAAGATTTAGTAGCCTCGGATGAAGGAAAAGAGGTAGATCTTAAAGGAGGGATAGGTTTTCCAATGGGCCCCTTAGGTACCATTTACACCCGAAATCTTACTCCCGATAAAAAGACCGGGATCGGCCGGTATTCGGACGAACAGCTTTTCCGGATGATGCGTCACGGCATCCGGCCGGACGGCCAGGCAAGCCTGCCCTTGCTGATGCCTTTCTGGAATATGGCGGACGATGATCTGGTAGCCATCGTCTCTTACCTGCGTTCGCTTAAACCGGTGGAACACTCAGTCCCTGAAAACCAATATACGTTTATGGGTAAAGCGGTGCGCAGCCTGACTTCCACCTTCAAGCCGATTGAAAAGAACCAGGCTCCTGCCGTTGCACCGCCGATGGCGGCTACCGTGGAACGGGGAGAGTACCTGGCCCGTTATGTGACCAATTGTGTAGGCTGCCACACCAGCCGGGACCTGATGACTTATGAGGCCACAGGCCCTGAGTTTGCAGGGGGCATGGAGTTCGAGCCCTGGCCTGAATTGCATAAGTTTATGAAAGCGGATCCCGAGGAATGGCTCCGGACCCCGAATATCACCCCGGACCCGGATGGAGCTCTGGCTAAATTTAAAACGCCCGAAGAATTTATTCAGCGTTTCAGGCTGGGAAGGGTCATTCCTCATTCCCCTATGGATTGGGGGCCTTTTTCGCGGATGTCGGATGAAGACATCACCGCTTTATGGATGTACCTCAATAGCCTGGCTCCGGTGAAAAACGAGGTAGGGGCCATTCAGTTTAAAAAATAAACGGGTCAATTCAGTGTAGCCCTTGAGCGAATTTTGGAACGAACGATACCGGGAGAAGGATTACGTTTACGGTGAAGAACCCAACGTATTTTTTAAGGAACAAATCCAAAAGTTGACACCGGGCACCGTCATTTTGCCCTGTGAAGGCGAGGGCAGGAATGCCGTATATGCGGCCTCCCTGGGCTGGCAGGTGCATGCTTTTGATTCCAGTGCGGAGGGAAGGAGAAAGGCCCTCCTGTTGGCTGAAAAAAAGGGCCAGGCCATCGAATATGCGGCCGAAGACGCCTTGACGGCGCATTACCCGGATGAAAGCGCGGAGGTCGTCGCTTTTATTTATGCGCATTTTGTTCCCCAGGTCCGGAAACACATACTCCCGGAGTCTGTCCGATGGTTGAAAAGCGGCGGCCGGATCATTCTGGAAGGCTTTAATCCCCTGCAATTAAAAAACCATTCAGGCGGACCAAAGGAACCGGCCATGTTGTATACTGAGGATATGCTGCGTGAGGATTTTGCGGGATTGAAGATCGAATGGCTTCAATCTCTTCAAATTACCCTGAAAGAAGGGAAATATCACCAGGGATTGGCCGATGTGGTTCAATTTGTCGGAATAAAAGGTTGATTCAAATGTCTGCAACGGAAGCTTACCTGCAAACCTGGAAAGAGGCCAGGACCCGGTTTTCAAACCTGCTGGAAGGCCTGCAGGAGGAGGATTTACCCAAAAAGTTAATCAATACAAAAAACAGCGCAGGATTCCTCATTCGCCATATTTCGGATGTGGAACTGCTGTTTGCAAAAAATGTATTCGGAGCCTCAGCTCTTGCGGTTCATGCTAAAACCCTGATCGCCCAGCGGGATACCGGTGAATGGACCAACTTGAAAGAATTGATGGATTACCAGATTTTCGCTTATGAAAGCCTGAAATCGATTCTCGAAAAAGTCTCAACCGAAGACTGGCTGCAGACCATTACCACCCGGGAATTTGGGACCAAAACCAAAGCCGAAGCGCTGGGGAGGATCATTTCACATACCGCTTACCATGCCGGGCAACTGGCTCTGACAATTAGGTATGGTTCGGATGCTACCGGGAGATTTCCGACGGTTTAATTGATCGAGATGGATTTGGTGGAAAGCCTGCAATATCGTAATATTGCGATGTTATGGGCTTGACCAAGACGGATTTTTTCACTGATCAACAAAACAGGCTGGCCACCTTGCTGAAAGCCCTCGCGCACCCGGCCCGGATTGCCATTATCCAACACCTGATCAAAGACCAGCATTGTATTTGCAGCAACCTGGTCGATGAATTAGGCCTGGCGCAGGCGACCATTTCCCAGCACTTAAAGGAATTGAAAAGCATCGGGATCATCAAGGGTTGTATTGAGGGCAATAGTATGCGTTATTGTATTGATGAAAACGTGTGGAAACAGATACAGCATGAATGGGACGCATTTTTTGGTTCATATCAATCTTTAAAAGCAGGTCCCTGATTTTTTTGCCCATAAACCATCGCAATATTGCAATAAACCAATATATGATATAGGTTAACAAACTTCAACAAACATGGAAAGGAAAAAGCTGGGTTTCCTGGACCGACATCTCACACTGTGGATATTTATGGCCATGGCTGCAGGGGTATCCATTGGTTATTTTTTCCCGGAGGCTGCCGGATTTATCAATTCCTATTCATCCGGGACCACCAATATTCCATTGGCCATTGGGTTGATATTAATGATGTATCCTCCTTTTACAAAGGTCCGGTATGATAAACTGAAGGAGGTTTTCCGAAACACGAAGGTTTTATCCGTTTCTTTATTGCTCAATTGGATCATTGGGCCAATCGTCATGTTTTTACTGGCTCTCGTTTTCCTGGGAAACCATCCTGAATATATGGCCGGGCTCATCCTCATAGGCCTAGCCCGGTGTATTGCCATGGTCATCGTTTGGAATGAACTGGCGGGTGGGAGCAGGGAATATGCCGCGGGTTTGGTGGCGCTCAACAGCATCTTTCAGGTATTGATGTTCAGTGTATATGCTTATGTATTCATTACCGTGCTTCCACCGGTTTTGGGATTCTCCGGTTTGCAGGTCGACATCACCATTGGACAGATTGCGGAATCGGTGGCCATTTACCTGGGCATTCCTTTCCTCGCGGGGTTTCTTACGAGTATATTCTTGTCAAAATGGAAAGGGGAGGCCTGGTATCGGTCAAAATTCATTCCCTTCGTATCCCCGGTCACGCTGATCGCTTTGCTGTTTACCATCGTGATCATGTTCAGTCTCAAAGGAGACCTGATCATTCAGATCCCCCTGGATGTGCTGCGTATTGCGGCCCCGCTCCTTCTGTATTTTGTCATCATGTTCCTGGTCAGTTTTGTAGCCGGAAAAAAAATGGGAGCCGATTATTCCACCAGTGCCTCCATCGCCTTTACCGCTGCAGGGAATAATTTTGAACTGGCCATTGCGGTCGCCATTGGGGTGTTCGGCATAAACAGCGGACAGGCTTTTGCGGGCGTTATCGGCCCTTTGGTGGAAGTGCCTGCCCTGATCGCTTTGGTCAATGTGGCATATTGGATCCAAAAACGTTTCTATCCGTCTGTTCAACATTCAAAATACCTGTCCAAATGAAAATCGCCTTATTTTCCGACATTCATGCCAACCTGCCTGCCCTGGAAGCCTGTTTAAAGAGTATTGGGGAACAAAAACCGGATGCGGTCTATTGCCTGGGTGATCTGGTTGGTTACAATATCTGGCCCAATGAGGTCATCCAGGAAATCAGAAAGCGCGGGATACCAACCATTGCCGGAAATTACGATCAGGGTATAGGGCTGCAAAGCGACGACTGCGGCTGCGCTTATAAAACGGAATCAGAAAAAGAGATGGGCAAAATCTCCATTTCCTACACCAATTCAGTGGTAAAACCGGATGAAAGAGCCTATCTCCGGACCCTGCCGGCCCATATCAGGGTTGAATTCCAGCTCAATCGGGACAAATTGAATCTTTTGCTTGTTCATGGAAGTCCGAGGAAGATTAATGAATACCTGTTTGAGGACAGGGATGAAAAAAGCCTCCTGCGGATCATGGAACAGGCAGATGCCGACATCCTTTGTTTTGGGCATACCCACAAACCCTACCACCGGATACTGCCCGAAGGCCAGGCTGAAGGGAGTCATTACCGGCACGCCGTCAACTTAGGCTCTGTGGGAAAACCCAAAGACGGCAATCCCAAGGGAGGTTATGTCATGCTGACTATACTGGAAAACAGCAGCATTACAAATAAAAATTCGATCCAAGCCGAATTTATCCGCTTTGATTATGATATTGAAAAGGCGGCCAGGGCGGTGGAAGAAAGCCCTTTGCCCAATGAATATGCGGAGATGCTGAGAAGGGGATTTTGATTAAGCCATGGCCCGCCTGAAGATTGTTAAGGATAGCAAGTCGGGCAGGCCCGCCTTCAGATTGTTGTGAATAATAAGTCGGGCAGGCCCGCCTGACGATTGTTAAGGATAGCAAGTCGGGCAGGCCCGCCTGCAGATTGTTGTGAATAATAAGTCGGGCAGGCCCGCCTGAGGATTGTTAAGGAAAGCAAGTCGGGCAGGCCTGCCTGACGATTGTTAAGGATAGCAAGTCGGGCAGGCCCGCCTGCAGATTGTTGTGAATAATAAGTCGGGCAGGCCCGCCTGAGGATTGTTAAGGAAAGCAAGTCGGGCAGGCCCGCCTGAGTATTGTTGTGAATAATA
>JAKQHS010000126.1 GCA_029557915.1 Bacteroidota bacterium
ACTCCCTGGTGTTTCGCTTCCTTAAGAATTCGAAGTTTTTCTTCCCGGGTAAATTTCCGGACTCCATTTGATGTGGTTTTCATGTCCATAATTACTAAAATTTTTTTGTAACTATGTCTGAAAATTTAGGGGGCTGTTTCAGGGGCCTGCCCCGGGCAGTATTTGAGTATTGGCAGTCGGGGGGACAGGGGTGTTGAAGATATTTTATATGAAATTCCTTTTTTGTAGTAGTTCTCCAGAAATTTTAATAGACCATTTCTGTGCTCCTTCCCAAGGGCAAGGAAAATGGTTCTATTTAGGTATACTGCCAGGATCCTTGGTTCCCCCGTGGGCCTGCCCCCAGGAGCCATTTGAGAATTGGTAGTCAGGGGGGACAGGGGTGTTGAAGAGGTTTATATGAATTTTCTTTTTTAGTAATTATTCTCCGGCCCCTGTCCCCTCAAGGGGAACCTAACCCTTGGCGTTCCGAAATAAATTTAATTCACCCATCTCTGTACATATTCCGGCATGGGCGAGGAAGATTGTTTTAGTTGAGTACATCGCCAGGCTCCTTGGTTCCCCTGCAGGCTTGCCCCAATTGTGATATTTGAAAACTAGTACTCGGGGGACTGCCCCAATAGTGATATTTGAAAATTGGTAGTCACGGGAGGACAGGGGTGTTGAAGATATTTTATATGAAATTCCTGTTTCTTATTGTATTCCGACCCGCAGGCGCGGGATTGACATGTACCACATAACTCACCCCCCATTTCAGAATACCACTTATTTCCTAATTTTCCGCCACTATTTGAATCTATGAAATCGCTTTACACCATCCTCCTCTTACTGGCCAGCAATGCATTTATGACCATGGCCTGGTACGGGCATTTGAAATACAGCGAATGGAAAGGCATGCACAAAATGACCCTGATCTCCATCATCCTCCTGAGCTGGGGCATTGCCTTTTTTGAATATTGCCTCATGGTGCCTGCCAACCGCATCGGATACAAAGCAAACGGAGGCCCGTTCACCCTGGTCCAGCTCAAGGTCATCCAGGAAGTGATTACGCTTCTGGTGTTTTCGGTCTTCACCGTAATCCTTTTCAAAAATGAATCCCTGAAATGGAATCACGGAGTGGCCTTCCTCCTCCTGGTCCTGTCCGTGTATTTTGTCTTTCGCAAGTAATGCGTGACCGGGGCATTTACGATTCCGCGGGGAAGCCCGCGATTGCTTTCATATCCTTATTTTTGCGTGATGGATGATGACTGGCAGTTTGATTTTGATTGGTTGCAGACCAGGCACCGGATCAAAGATACGCTCCGGGTCGAAAAACTTCCTGACCTCAATGCCATTTTGCTTTTTATTGGGGTTCATGAACTGGGCCGTTGGAAATCCACCAAATTTAAAAAAGAGGAAAAACAGGACCTGATGCATGTCGCGGTCTGCACCCTGTTGAGCAGGGACGGTTATTACGAATGGGATGGCCTGGACAGCGACGGCTGGCCCCATTTCAAGCCCCTTCGGGTATTCCAGGAAAAAGGCCTGGAGACCCAGGAAAAATACCTGAAGAAAAAAATCATCCAATATTTTAACGAACAATCCTCCTGATCTAATGAACTTAAAATCTTACAATCCGATAATCCTGTCAATCCTATCCCTTTTCCTATTTGCCTGTGCCCAATCCGGTCCTCAACGGGCCATCATTGAAACCGATATGGGCGAGATAGAGATTGAACTTTACGATCAGACCCCCCAGCACCGGGACAATTTTATAAAACTGGTGAAATCCAATTTTTACGACGACCTGCTGTTTCACCGGGTGATGCCCAATTTTGTGATTCAGGGCGGTGACCCGGAATCCCGCAACGCCCCTTCGGAAACCCTCCTGGGCGGAGGAGGCCCGGGTTACCAGATCAAAGCGGAAATCGGGGCCCCGCATTTCAGGGGAACGCTTGCGGCCGCCCGTAATCAAAACCCGGAAAAAATGTCCTCCGGTTCCCAGTTCTATATTGTACTGGGCAACAAACTGACCGAACAGGAACTGGATCAATGGGAGCGTACCAAAGGAATCAAATACAACCCGGCGCAGCGAGCCAAATACCTGGCAGAAGGGGGACTGCCCTCCCTGGATGGAGACTATACCGTTTTTGGGGAGGTCACCCGCGGCATGGAGGTGGCGGTAAAAATCATGAACCAGCCGACCAACCAGGCAAACCGCCCCCTCCAGGATGTCAAGATGAAAATACGTCTCAAATAATGATTTATCCCGATGATTTCCATCTCCCGATAATCCTTGTACATGAAACAGATCTTCTTAATTTTAATCACCGTCATTAATATGAGTACAGCACAGGATACGATTCAAATCCAGGTAGAAACCCCGCTGGGGACCATGAAAGGTTTTCTTTACAATGAAACGCCCTTGCACCGGGACAATTTCAGCAAACTGGCCGGAGAAGGGTATTACGACAGCATCCTGTTCCACCGGGTGATTCCCGGATTTATGATCCAGGGAGGCGATCCCGATTCAAAAAATGCAAAACCGGGCGCCGCGCTGGGAATGGGAGGACCGGGTTACCAGGTCCCGGCCGAGTTCGTGGATTCCCTGGCCCATGTCAAGGGGGCCATTGCCGCGGCACGCAATAACAACCCGGAGAAAAAATCTTCCGGCTCCCAGTTCTATATCGTTTCTGGGAGGCCGGTCGCCCCGACCGAATTGACCCTCCAGGAGTTCAAATTCCGTTTTAAATATCCGGAGAGTGTGAAAAAAGAATATGCTGCCCTGGGCGGCGCTTCCTTTCTGGACCAGGATTATACGGTCTTTGGCCGGATCACCGAGGGCCTGGACATCATTGATAAAATAGCAGCCGCACCGGCAGACAGCCGAAACCGGCCGCTTGAAAACATCTGGATGAAAATTACAATTATTGCCAAATGACCAACGCAGTAAAAAATAAAATCATACTCGGCATCGACATCGGAGGCACCGGCATCAAGGCGGGCCTCGTGGACATCTCCAACGGAAGTCTGCAGAGCGAAGTGCTAAAGGTGAAAACACCCCGGCCTTCCAACCCTGAAAACGTGCTGAAAGCCGTGCGGGAAGTGATCACCGCCATGAATTATAAAGGGCCGGTAGGTTGCGGATTCCCGGCCATTGTCCACCATGCCGTCGTTCAAAATGCCGCCAACATCGATAAAAAATGGATCGGCACCAATTCCGAAAAGCTGTTTAACCGGATCCGCGGATGTAAATTCCACGTGGCCAACGACGCCGATGTGGCAGGCATGGCGGAAATGCATTTCGGACTGGGCAAAGGGAAGAAAGGTACCGTGATCTTCATCACCATTGGGACAGGGCTCGGTTCTGCCTTGTTCCGCGACGGAGTGCTGATCCCCAATACGGAATTCGGCCACCTCAACTACCGGGAAGCGGATTATGAATTTTATGCCTCCAACACGGCCCGTGAAAAACATAAAATGAGCTGGAAAGCCTGGGGCTCGCAGTTTAATCATTTTATCGAACACCTCCGGTTCATCTTTTCCCCGGACCTGATCATCCTGGGCGGGGGATTGAGTAAACGATGGGTGGATTACAAAGGCCAGATCACCTCGAAGGTTAAAGTGATCCCGGCCAGGCTGCAAAACCACGCCGGCATCATCGGTGCGGCGGTCTTTGCACAAAGCATGGATTGAAGGATTTTCCTATTTTTGCATCCTCAAATTTTCCATTCATGAAATCAGCAGCTTTATTCCTGGGATTTTCCTTGGTCCTTTTGTTTGCCTGCAAGAGCGATTCTTCTTCGACGGCGTCTCCCCAAAACGGCACCGACCCGTTAAAAACCACGACCAGCAGCGCAGACGTCAATGATTTTGAAAAACTCGACCATAATTTCAACATCACTCCGGAAGGAAGCCGGCTGTTTTTTAAGGGCTTTTTCCAAAACCAGCTCACAGACGGAGCCATGACCATTAATAAAGGCACGCTCCATATCGCCGGCGGCCTGGTCTCCGAGGCCAATTTGAATATCGATTTCCGGACCATCGAAATGATTGCCAACCGCAATGAAGGACGTGAAGCCTTTATGAAAGGCAGTTCCGCCTTCGATATGGGAAAATATCCCAATGGCAATTTTACACTGGAAGAATGCCTCAAAGCTGTCAATGACCAGGATGCAACCCATATTTTTAAAGGCAAACTGCAAATGAAGGGAAAGACCATTCCCGTGAATGTGAGGGTGAGGATCGATTACCGGCCGAAATACATCACCATCCTTTCCGACCAGATCGTGATCAAGGCGTCAGATCTGGGAATCAAGGTCGCCGATCCATCCCAGGAAAATATTTATTTTTCCCTGACGATTAATGGGGAAATTTTTTAAGGGTACCGTGGTATTAAATAAAAAACTCGGAGTAAAAAAAAACAATCCGGCATACTCTACCGGCCTGGAATGGGGGGGCTTCAGCAGTACTAAAATCCTCTCCCTCTCCCCAGTGGACGGTAAGGGGATCGCCTCCGTTTATCAGACCACCGAGGCCGATTATGAGACCGTGGTCAGGCAGGCCACTCAGGCACAAAAAACATGGCAGACCTGGCCTGCTCCCAAAAGAGGTGAGGTCGTCAGGCAATTGGGGGATGCCTTTCGCAGCCATAAAGAAGCCCTCGGCCAGCTGGTTTCTTATGAGATGGGGAAAAGCCTGCAGGAAGGCCTCGGAGAAGTGCAGGAGATCATTGATATCTGTGATTTTGCGACCGGGCTTTCCCGCCAGCTCTACGGGCTGACCTTGCCCAGCGAGCGCCCTGCGCACCGGATGTTTGAACAGTGGCTCCCCCTGGGTGTGGTGGGCATCATTTCCGCCTTTAACTTTCCCGTGGCCGTCTGGAGCTGGAATGCCATGATCGCCCTGGTATGCGGCAATTCCACCATCTGGAAACCCAGTGAAAAAACCCCATTGTGCGCAGTGGCCGTCATGCACATTGTCCGGGAGACGCTCCGGTCCAACCGGGTTCCGGAAGGAGTCCTCTGCATGATCCAGGGCGACCGCACCGCCGGAGAATGGATCAGCCGGGATCCCCGGATTTCTCTGGTGAGCGCCACCGGGAGCGTACGGATGGGCAGGGAAGTGGCCCGGGAAGTGGCTTCCAGACTGGGTAAGGCCTTGCTTGAACTGGGCGGGAATAATGCCATCATCATTACCCCGACCGCCAATCTTAAAATAGTACTCGCAGGTACCGTGTTTGGAGCCGTAGGCACTGCCGGGCAACGATGCACTTCCACCCGGCGGCTGATCATTCATGAAAGCATTTATGACCAAGTGGTTCAAGCCCTGATCAAGGCCTACAAGCAACTGAAGATCGGTAATCCGCTCGACCCATCCAACCACTGCGGCCCTCTGATTGATGCAGGAGCGGTCCATGCCTACCTGGCGGCCCTTGAAAAAATCAGGCAGTCCGGCGGAAAGCTTCTGACCCCTTCCGGGTCGTTGAAGGGCAAAGGGTTTGAAAGCGGCTGTTATGTCAGGCCATGCATCGCGGCCGTGGTTCCGTCCATGGAAATCGTGCAGACGGAGACTTTCGCTCCCATCCTGTATGTAATGAAGTATAAAACGCTCGAAGAAGCTATAGCCATTCAGAACGGGGTGCCTCAGGGACTCTCCTCCGCCATCATGACCAATGAACTCCGGGAAGCGGAGATGTTTTTATCTGCCCAGGGTTCCGATTGCGGTATCGCCAATGTGAACATCGGGACCAGCGGTGCGGAAATCGGAGGCGCATTCGGGGGCGAAAAAGAGACCGGGGGAGGCCGGGAAAGCGGTTCCGATGCATGGAAAGCCTATATGCGAAGGCAGACCAGTACCATCAATTACTCGGAATCATTGCCCCTGGCGCAGGGGATCAGGTTTGAGGTTTGAGGATTGAGGTTTGAGGTTTGAGGGAGCTGGGAGCTGGGAGCTGGAAGTTGGGAGCCAGGGGAGGGTCTACAACAAATTTTAAAGAAAAAGAATTTACTAAACTGCTAAGCCAGTGCGTCCCTAGCTTCTAGTGCCGTAACAACTAATATTTGCTAATAATTATTAAAGATTGTAATTTGAGATTCGAAATAAATCGCGAATCTCATGGCCAGACCAACCAAAATCCTGCTTCGTAAGCTTACCCAAAAGGAAAAGAAGATTCTGGAC
>JAKQHS010000139.1 GCA_029557915.1 Bacteroidota bacterium
AATTACATAACGATCTTTCGTCATGTAAGTTGCCTCCATACTCATATCTTATTCGCTTTTTTACACTGTTCAACACCACCCCGGATAAAATGTATTGAAGCTGTTCTGAACTCATCCGGATACGGCCCTCGGATGCGTTGACTTTGGGCAATTCATAGGTCCCCCTTTCCAGCCTTTTATAGTACATGCTCAGCCCGTCTCCCTCCCAATGAAGCAATTTGATCTGGTTACGGCGCTTATTGATGAATATAAAAATGTCCCCCTGGAAAATATCCTTCTTCATTTCATCTTTCACGATCCCGTGTAACCGGTCAAGACCTTTGCGCATATCCGTATCCGCATTATACAGCCAGTATCCCTGGTGCCTAGATAAATGGAGCATCCCCGGCCTGCCTTATTGCACTCCTTGAATTACTTCCATCAGGCGCAACGCCCCATACCATCTGATCCGGTAACCCCCAGGCGTATGAATCTCAACCATCGGATTGCCTATCTCCCCGCCCACCTCTATCGGGATAAAACCCTTTTCAGGTTTCTGACCCAATTCCTCTCCGGTAACCTTTTTATATACCTTATGCCAGTAGAGCAACCGGTGGTATGGGATATCCCTTTCCTCGCAAAATTCGTGGCTTGTCTTTCTGCTCGACTTCCAGGCGGAAATTAATTCCAGGCCTTCCTGCCTGGTCATTTGATCCTTTTTCATCCTTTTTTCAGGTAAATCTATGCCCCCCGCTTGCCTTGAACAATATGTGGTTGGCCGGGTGCTTACTGTCCGTTCATATTTAATATTAATTAATTTCAGAAGTTCAGTTTATGTAACCACTGTCTTGATGCTCGTTCTAAGCTTTACCATTAAAGAAATGAAGAGTGCAGGACAGAAAACAGTAAATTTTTAGGTTGCATCGAGATAAAATAGAAGCACAACTTGTCCCAATTTATCGGGAACATTTCAATTAACCACTTTCCGCCCGCTATCGCTAAACCCTTGTTATAGACCGGCATTTCTTTAGTCATTTAGTTATCAAGTTATTTTCTGTCATTACTCTTTTTAAGTGGTCTCCCCAAAACGGAAAACGTTCGTAAAAACTCAGGCAATCTTTCAATGTTTTTGGTTCTTCAAGTCCTGGTAATATGTATGTTTCAAAGTCAGTCCTAAACGCAGAAATAAATTGGTCAATATCTGTATTGTCTTGTATTGAATATCCCTGATTGTCAGCAAATTTTCTGCTTTTTCTATCTGGCAAAAATGTCCCTTCGTCAAGGTGTGTTGTCAAGTCACTATAAGTGGCCTTTTTCTTCTGCTGGTCTTTAACTGTCGCCTTTAATGCAATACCAATGTTAAAGCGAAAGTCTACACTGTCGGTTGAGTTCCAAGAGTAATTTTGAAGGTTGATCACATTAAAAAAGTCTCCTTTGTCCTTCCACCATGTTTGTCCACTGGTTTGATAACCGAATGTTTTCAAAGTCGGCTTCAAATATGTCTTGATAAAATATGATTGCTTTTCTTTTGCTGTCATTTGATATTGTGTCGGTATTTATGTTGACTTACGTTCCCACGCTTGGCGTTCGTGCGGGATTTCGGAGCACAAAACTGTCTACCAAACACTGAACTTGAATATGAGCACAAAGCTCCAAGTTTGCACTTCACCCGCATGACGCCAAACGTGTGTTTGCACTTCGCCCTTCTTGTATGTCCATTTGGGTTTCAGTCATTTTTTAATGGTATTGTTACTTCACAAGCGTAATCTTTTGGCAAAGCATTTTTAGTATTGATTAAGTCCCAATATTTTCTCCAATATGTCCACCATTGAGAATGAACTGATGGGATTTGGTCTAATTTAATTTCTCCGTCTTTTGTCAAAAGTCTAATCTCGTCTGATGAAACTGCAACACCATAGTCACCTGCCCAAAAGACAAGTTTATATGTTTCGGTCTGAAATAAATTGTCCTTTGGTGAATAGCCGTGAATTGTCTTTATAGTTTTTGCATCATTAATAATTTCTGTCATTAAGGATTGGTCTGTGAAAGTAAATTCTCCGTGACTACAAGTTGGAGGTCCCATTTTGTCATTATGTAAGTCATCAAACCAGTTTTCGTCATCACTTTTAAGTTCTTCTCTTGTTAAAAAACTTATTGATTTGGGATTTATAAACTGAATTGCAATTTGCGAGTTTGGTGGTTGAGAATTGTCTGATGGTGGAAAATAAAGTTGTGTTCCACCGAACTCAATTTGAATAACTTTCGGCAAGTCAGTTGTCCACCAGCTCCAATATCCTACGTCAGAAATTGAGTCACCCAAAATTTCTAATTTTTGATTTTCAGTTAAAGGTTCTATTGTCACTTTTTCTACTTCTTTCTTGTCCTTGTTAAATATGTTTTTAATAAAGTTCTTCATTGTCAGTGTCGTCTTTTAGGGTGAGTGCTAACATCTTTATTTACGCATATTTATTGCGTATATTTCCTTATATCACTATCAAATGCGATTCACTAACCGACCCATTGAAATTTGTAATTTTTTGTTTCCATCAGATTAGCCAAGCCCCTCCTTGGGTATGTAATTCCTTCATTTTGAGAAGATTGAACCCCCATGCCAGGCCCTTTAGGAGCAGTGAAGATATTCTCATTGGTTTTCAAAATAATTAAAGGCTTAAGATAAAAAAATCAAGAGAATATTAACAATGAACCTCACTCTTACTCATATGGGAAGCCTGTGTTCCATCATTTTCAAACGGATATAAACGATTGTAGTCGTTTGCATACGATTCAATCCGGTTGCACACATTTTGGCAACCTTAAATTCAGGGCTTATCTAAAGTTTTGCTTTTGGCCATTTCAAAAGATAATACACAAAGCCCATGATCAACAAAGCATGGGGGACCAGGCCGGAGATCAGGCCGGAAAGGCTCACCACCCCGTTGAAATAATCGTTGGTGTCAAAAAACAGGCCCAGGAGGTGGAAGACCAGGTTACCGATCAGTATTGCTTTGAGGGAGTGGCTGTCCCGGTCGTTGCGCGCAAGGAAGTTTATAATCCCGAGGGATAAAACTCCAAAGCCCAGCCATCGCGCGACGGTATGGCTTTGCGAAGGGGCTTGCGCCATAAGGATGTTGTCGAGCAGGAGGCCGGGAGCAAAAATCATGGCCAAACCATAGGCCAAGAGTACTAAGGCGGCGATCAGGAGGAAGGTGCTGCGTTTCATGAGGCTGCTGTTTAGATAAAAATTCAGGACGGGGATCCTCATCCCCATCCTGCCTGAAATTAGTCAATCCTTCTAATCCCTCAAAGTAGCCACGGGATTGGCGATCGAGGACTTCAGCGTATGGAAGGAAACCGTCATCAGGAAGATAAGGCTCAGGGCCAACCAGGCCAGGGACATCAGGCCCAGCCCCAGATCGATCTTATAAGCGAAATTTCGCAGCCAGCTATTCATGAGCAGGTAGGCAATGGGCGTACCCAGGAGCAGAGCCAGGACCAGGGGACCGAGGTAACCCCTGAGGAAAAGGAGGAGGATGTCCAGGGCGCTGGCTCCGAATACTTTCCGGACCCCGATCTCCCTCTGCCTTTTGTTGGAAATCAACAGGGACAAGCCAAACAGGCCCAGGCAGGATATGACAATGGAAAGCAGGGTGAAGAATCCAAAACCTTTGCCGAAATAATGGTCCTCCCTGTCCTGGGCAGCGAATTTTTCATCCAGGAAAAAGGGCTCGAAAGAAGCGTCCGGATAAGTCTTCTCCCAGATCTGCCGGATGTCGGCCAGCTTTCTTTCCAGTGAGGGGCCCATCGGGCCGTCCTCTTTCATTTTCAGGGAGAAATGGCCGCGGAAAGGATTAAACTTAAATGCAATGGGTCTTATCGAATACTTGAGGGAGGTCTGGTGATAGTCCCTGACGATCCCGATCAGATCATAGACTTCCCCGGATTCATGATCCACAATCCGGGTATTGATCCTATTGGCAAAATCATAGAGGCCCAGGCCCCTGGCCGCCGATTCGTTGAGTATGATGCTGTTCCTGTTTTTGTGGTTTGCATTGGGGATAAAAGGGCCCCCGGCTGCAAATTTTATAGCGTAGAGGTCAAAAAACCGGTCGTCCACCCCGTTTTGATGGACCATGTATTTGGCTTCGCTGCCCTGGAGGCTGAGATAGGTTTCCTGCCTGTATTCCTCACTGGGCACGGTCGTGGACGAGACGGCCTGCAGGACAAAGGGAAGCCCTTCACATTGCTTTTTAAACCGCTCCACCGTCTTCCTTTTTTCCACCCAGGTTGTGTCTTTTATGATCGGCGCCCGCACGATGAGTACATTTTCCATCTCCATGCCCTTGTCCTTGTCTTTCATGTATTTCAACTGGCTGGAAATCACCAGGACGCTGATCATCAGGATGGTGGACATGGAAAACTGTAGCACCACCAGGCCTTGCCGGATGCTTGTGCTTCCAAACCGGTTGTGGTCGATGTTTCGCAAGCCCGGCCCCAACCGGGATGAAAACAGGATGATGGCCGGGATGGCTGCCGCGAGGAGGCTGCCCCCTATAAAAATCCCCAGGAAAACGACATTGATGGGTGTGGGATCCCCGATCAAGGGCAGGATCTGACCGTTGGTAAAGGATTGCAGGGCCGGTTCGAAAAGCCGGTAAAGGACCAGGACCAGGACCAGGGAGATCAGGCCGATGAGGCCGGATTCCACCATAAATTGTTTTTTCAGATTCAGCCGCGTGGCACCGAGCACCTGGAACACGCCCGTTTCCTTCATCCTCCAGTAGGATTGCGCGATGACCTGGTTGATATAATTGACCCAGGAAATGATCAGGATAAAAAGGCCCGCGGCCATCAGCAGATATTGCATGCCGGACCATTGTACTTTGGTGAGGGGGTCCATCGATACCCACACTTTGCGATGGGTGGATTTTAAGGGCGGCAGTTCATGTAAAGCGGTGGTCATCTTGGCGGAAAGCGCGCCGATATCGGCCCGGTTTTTCAGGAGCACGAAAGTGGAGCCGTCGGGCACGATCCAGGATTCATTGGGATCCGTGGCGCCCAGGCTGATCAAAAAATCAAACTGAAATTGGGTTTTTTGAGGGATATCCTCCAACACTCCCGTCACTTCATAGCTGGTTTCCGCGCCCCAGGGAACCCTTATCGTCAGCGTTTTTCCCAGCGGATTCTGCGCACCAAAATAACGCCGGGAAGCCGGTCCGGAGAGGACGATTGAATGGAGCCTGGACAAGGCGGTCCCGCGGTCGCCATAACGAAGTGGAAAACTGAAGATTTTAAGGAAACCCGAATCGGCATAGAATATATTCTTTTCATGGTAGGATCGCCGGTCGCCCGAATCCAAATCTGCGAGGACTAAAGACTCCAGATGGTGGTTGTAGCGCGCCACTTGCAGGACTTCCGGGTATTGGCGGACCTGGTCCCCAAGCCCCTGGTAGGTGGCCTCGCTTTTTATTTTAATCCCGTCGTTTACGGATTCCTCCTGGCTGAGGGCATAGATCCGGTCTTTGTGTTCGTGATGACGGTCAAATTGAAAAGCACCCCCGAGGTATTTAGTGATGATCAGGGCCGAAAGCACCCCTGCAACCAGTCCGAAGACATTGATCAGGGTGTAGTATTTATGTTTCAGGAGGCCTCTCCGGGCGAGTTTGAAGTAGTGGCGGATCATGGGATGTGTGTGATGGGGCGAATTAGGTATTTATATTATTTCCAAGGTACGTATAGATATAATTTTATATTGGAAATTCTTCCTTTAATTCCTTCTGCGTTCCCGGTCTTGATTCCGCGTGAGCGGAAGCGGGTTTATAATTGGCTGATCTATCTATTTAAAAGGCCAAGCATGCCAAGGTTGTTCAAGTGCAATTGACACCTGGGGTCTTTTGTTCTGTGCATTCCGCTTCACCTAAGCCGACTTTTACCTGGTTTCTCGGACTGCCCCTGGTCTTTAGGGCAAAGATTACTCATAATGAAAGCGGCATTGTAGGATGGTGCATTTTTGATTTTCCCTTTTTTTTCCATCTACTTTATACACCAGTCTGTGTTCGCCTGAAATTCTTCTTGACCAATAACCCTTTAAATCATACTTCAAAGGTTCAGGTTTACCCAATCCCTGAAAGGGGGATTTTTTAATGTCGTTAAGAAGTTCTTTGATTTTGTCCAGCATTACGCGATCGGTTTCCATCCAGTATTCAAAGTCATCCCAGGCATTTTGTGTAAACTCAAAGTTCATTTTGCCAGGTCATCCGATAAATTAAATTTTATGGTTTTACCGGTCTTAGCCTGGTCCAGGGATTCTTGCAATCTGACCCTGTTGGCATTGGTCGACAACAAGTGCCCCGTCTCCAGTAATGTGTTATACTCCTTGATGGACATGATGACCACGGCATCCTCTTCATTATTCCTGGGAACTATAATGATGTCCACGGATTGGGAGACCGCATCCAGGTATTTTTTTATGTTTGATCTCAACTGGGAAATGGAAACTGCTTGCATAGTTTTAAATTTGTACAAATAAAAGTACAGGATTTTGTACGAAAACTAGAGTGGAAAAGACAGGAGGGTGGCACATAATCCCGTCCAAGCGGGCTTCCAGGTATAGTTATCAATCAGAAAAGACCTGCTCCCGCAGGTGTGGGAATGACCAGCGCCCGGGGAACCAAGGACTAAAAGAAAAAAGGACCATCATATAAAATATCTACAACACCCCTGTCCCCCCTGACTACCATTTTCAAATACTACCCTTGGGGCAGGCCCCCGACAACTAATCCTCAAATCCTACAGTTAGGGCAAGCCACGGGGGAACCAAAGATCTTGGCAGTATACTCAAAAAAAACAATATTCCTTGCCCTTGGGAAGGAGTACAGAAATGGATCAATCAAAATGCGGAGAACTACTGCAAAAATGGATATAAAATATTTACAACACCCCTGTCCCCCCTCCTGACTACAATTCTCAAATGCCACCTGGGGGCAGACCCACGGGGGAACCAAGGTGCCTGGCAGTTGAATAAAATAAAACAATCTTCCTTGCCCTTAGGAAGGAGTACAGAAATGGATCAATCAAAATGCGGAGAACTCCTACAAAAGAGGACTTTCATATAAAATATCTTTAACTCCTCTGTCCCCCTTTTAACCTCTGACCTCTGACCTCACCTTATTCCTTAATCAATTTCATACTCGCAACCTGCCTCCCTTCCACCGCCAGGGAAAGGATGTGCATGCCGGGGGAGAATTTGCTCACGTCGATGCGGAAGCGGTTGTGCCCGTTCTGTACCTGGATCTTTTCCCGGTAGGCCAGACGTCCATTCATTTCATGGACCTGCAGATCCATGGGGGAGGACTTTGCCGCATTCAATTCCAGGAGGGCGAATTGGGTGGCCGGCACCGGGAAAAGCGTCATCGAATAAGACCTCAAAAATTCATCGACCACGGGGGTGGATATCCCACGCTGGAAGGTGAGAGGTATGACGGGACCGGGGGTGGACAAACTGCCGTCGGAAGCGAGGACCCGGAATTGCAGGGTCACGGAGCCCCCGGGCGGAATGCCCAGCAGGGCCAGGGTGCTGTCAATGGATCCTATAGTTGCTGTAAAAGCCGTATTACTGCCTACCAGACCTGTATTGAGGATCAGGGTGAATTCCGGGACAATGGAGGCCTGGATCAAATAAACCAGTGGATTGTTGTCCGGATCGGTCCCTGCGGACCAGGTGATGGAATAGGTGGAATCGGGTTTGAGTCCGGTCCGAATGGTATCCCCGGGAGCAGGGCTGGATATGACCGGGGCCGTCGGAAAAGCATTGGGCTCGAATAACAACTGGCCCCTGATTTCACCGCCTGCATTGGTGGTAGTATGTACGTTGACATATAAATTGCCAGCATGCAGGTCCACGATCTGGCCTGCCGTGAGGGTGACCGAATTGGAATCTGAAAAGAAGCGCCCTCCTTTATTATCCGGATTGGTTTCGGCTTTGAGGCCGACGGCAATGCCTCCGTTGGTCCCAGTGGCCCCGGTATGGATATGCGCTCCTCCGGCGACATTGCGGTTGAAATCCCCGTTGAGGTTGGCAAAGGAACCGGTGACCGTCAGGCGGTCTCCGAGCAATTCCGCTTTTACGGCACCCGCGGCCGTACCTCCAAGTGGAGGCACTTCATTGATCGGGCTCAGGTTGGCCGCGAAATAACTGTTGGCCAGGGGCATAAAATTGCCGCGGATCTCCCCACCCATGGCTTTGGTGGTATGGACATTGGCATAGAATAATCGCTTTCGCAGGGAATCCAGGCCACCGTCGCCGATATTGTAAACATTATTGCCGGGCAGGAAAGCCCCGCTCAGACTGTCTGGTCCAAGGCTAACCGTAAGTCCCTGCCGGATCCCCCCATTGCTTCCGGCGATCCCGGTGTGCACATGGGATCCACCGGCTACATTGGCCGCATATTTGCCTTCCAGTCCGCTGAAAGAACCATGCACGATGATATTCCGGGTGGTCCCTCCGCCAAATTCGGCGAATAACGCTCCTGCACCCGTTGTGCGAACAGGTGGGTTTTCGCTGGCGCCGCTGAGCCGTGTGAAAAAATAGGCAAGGGCCTCATGATTTAATTGGGCGCGCACTTCGCCTGAGCCCACCCTCAAGGTATGGATATTGGCATAGATCTGACGCCTCCGGAGGGAATCCAGGAAGGCATTGGATACGGTGTACATGTTCTGAGCCGCGGGATAGACCAGGCTGAGACTGTCGGCCGTGGGGAAACTCATGGACAATGGAATCACAATCGGGCCGTTGGCGCCTGTCTGGCCCCGGTGCAGGTGTGAACCGATATTGCGGTTTACTTTGTCCAGCAGACGCTCGGCATAGCCGGAAACCGTCAGGCGGGTCCCATTGACTTCGGCGACCACGGCGCCCCTGCCGGTGGATTGCACCGGTTTATTTTCCTGCATGCCGGTGAAAAATCCGTACATAACGTTTCCGCATTCGGGGATGACCTGTCCCCGGATTTCCCCTCCTGTAAAATTGAGGGAATGGATATTGGCATAAAGCCGCCTGGACAATAAATCATCCAGCAGGACCGGAGTCAGCTTGTAGGTATTGGAGTCCGGTATAAACAAGCCCGCTCTCTGGCTGGCATCCAGGGTGGCTTTTATGGCCTGGACAATGCCACCATTTTGACCGGCCATGCCCCGGTGGAGGTGGCTTCCTCCCGATACATTGACGGCAAGATTGCTTTCCAGACCGGAGAAACTGCCGGCAACCGTGATGGTGGAGTCGATCAGGTTGATGATCAGGCCTCCGCTGGCGAGGGTATTGACCGGATTGGCTTCATAGGCCCCGGACAGATGGACCCTGAATTTGGCGGTAGACATGGGCGTGAGCTGGCCGCGAATTTCGCCTCCGGGGTATTGATTGGTGTGGATATTGGCATACAACTGCTGGTTGCGCAGGGCGGCCAGTTGGTTTACATTCAGCGAAAAAGTGTTGTTAGCCGCAAGGTATTGGACACTGGTGCCGCTGGTGTCCAGGGTGGGGGTCAACTCGATTTGGATACCTCCGTTCTGGCCCGGGTAGCCCAAGTGAAGATGCCCGCCCATCCGGATGCCCGTATTGATCCCACTGCTCAAGTCCTTAGCCGAACCGGTGATCACCAGGTTGGATCCGCTGAGTTCCGCCACGATTGCTCCATGTGCTGTGGTCATGACCTGAGGTACTTCCTGGCTGCCGAAAAGATTGGCCTGGTAATAAAATTCAGACTGGGGCAATAGCTGGCCACGGATTTCACCAGAGGAAATCAGGGTGGTATGGATGTTTACATAAAATTCCCTGCCTTGCAATTGCTCTTTCTGAGCGGCAGTGAGAATAAAGCGGTTGGAATCCGCGGGAAAAACGCCGGATTTCAAGGCGGTGTCGACGATGGATTTGAGGGGAAGCACGATGCCCCCGCTGGTCCCGGCCAGGCCCCGGTGGATATGGGCGCCGCCGGCTACATTAGGATTAAAGTTCCCGGTGAGGTTCTTAAAACTCCCGCTCACGGTGAGCGTATCATCAAGAAGGTTGGCGGTGACCTCTCCGGTACCCAGTCCGGCGAAGGGGAATTCTTCCTGCATACCCGAGAGCCGGGCAATATATTTTTCCCCCGCCTCGGCGATGTGGAGAATGCCTTTCATCCCGAAAATGGCATGGGGTTCGCATACAAAATAATAGGTGCCGACGGTGGTGACGGTCAGTTGGCCCCCTCCAAAGGGTAGGAGAAAACCACCGTTGGAAACCGAACCATTGGCATCCCAGACCGGTTTGGACACTTCTACCACGTTGTGGGAAGTGGCCAGTTGGAATTCGATGGTATCCCTGACGGTGGCGAAGATGACCGCGGGAGAGAAGGCATCGCCTTCATTTTTGACCACGATGATTTTGGCAAAAGCGGTGGAAAAGCATAAGGATAGAAAGGCCAGGCAGAGGAGTGCTTTATTCATATGATGAGGTTTAATATTATGTTAACGATTCAGGGACCCAAAAATATACCTGCCAGGTCTTAAAATTTTGAACTGATCCAAATAAAAAGAGGTTTATCGCAGGTACAATTTTATTATTTTGCCTTTTAATAGCATGAAAAAGACCGTGGTTTTTGATCTGGGCGGGGTGTTGATCGACTGGAATCCAAGATATCTGTACCGGGACCTGTTTGAGCAGGAAAAGGAGATGGAAGATTTCCTCGCCAATATTTGCACCAATGAATGGAATGAATTGCAGGATGCCGGGCGTTCGCTGGAGGAAGCCACGGAGGTCTTGTGCACGCATTTCCCCGAATACGATTCCCTGATCCGTCAATATTATGGGCAGTGGCAGAGAATGCTCAAGGGCCCTATTCCCGGGACGGTCAACATACTCAGTACCCTCAAGGAAAATCAGTACCGGCTTTTGGCCCTCACCAACTGGTCCAACGAAACCTTTCCGGTAGCCCTGGAACTCTACGATTTCCTGCACTGGTTTGAAGGCATCCTGGTGTCGGGGAAGGAGAAGATGAAGAAGCCGGATCCCGCGATCTTCAACCTGCTGATCCGGAGGTATGGTTTAAATCCCGCAGAGACGATTTATATTGATGACAGTGCGAAAAATGTGCAGGCGGCGATACGGGCGGGTTTTGATACGGTGCATTTCAGGGATCCCGAAGATTTGTTGGCGGGGCTGGCGGATCGGGGGGTGATGGTTGGGCTGGGGGCTCATTGAGTGTTCGCTGGGGTGGTTCCCCGCAAGGGCACGGTAGTCGTTTCCCACAAAGACGCAGCGAAGCGAAGGACACGGTTTTATTCCCACAAAGACGCAGCGAAGCAAAGGACACGGTTTCATTCCCGCAAAGACGCAGCGATTGTTCCCACAACGACACAAAGGACACGGTTTTATTCCCACAAAGACGCAAAGAACACAGTTCAATTCCCACAACGGCACAAAGGGTTTCCCACGCGGACACAAAGGGCATAAATGATCTCCCTCAATGAGGTGAAGACACGAAGTACCTGCCAACTTGCTAACTTACCAACTTACTAACTTACTAACTTAAATACTGATTTACCGCTTCCGCAGCCTGCCGGCCTTCAGCAATGGCCCAGACCACCAGGCTCTGGCCACGACGCATATCCCCGGCTGAAAATACTTTAGGATGGGAAGTCTGGTAATTTTTGTCCGAAACATTGCCTCTTGAATCCACCGCTATGTCCAGCGTTTGCAATACCCCCTCGTATTGGGGATGGAGGTAGCCCATGGCCAGGAATACAAAATCGCATTCGAGGATTTTTTCGGTGCCCGGGATCTCAAGCATTTTATTTTGGCCGGTGTGGGGATCTGATTTCCATTCCACTTCCACCGCTTTCAGTCCATTGACCCTTCCTGCTTCCCCCTCTACAAATTCTTTGCTGAGGATGGCCCAGTGACGCTCACAGCCTTCTTCATGGGAGGAGGAGGTCCGCAGGATCATGGGCCACAGCGGCCAGGGATTGGTGGCGGTACGCTCCAGGGGCGGTTTGGAAAGCAGCTCGATTTGGGTCACCTGGCTGGCTCCCAGTCGTACGCTGTTGCCCACGCAGTCCGATCCGGTATCCCCGCCTCCGATCACCAGGACCTTGCGGCCGGAGGGATTGATCTCGGAAGCCGGGTCGATGGTCATACCCGCATTGCGGCGGTTGCATTGTTCGAGATATTCCATGGCGAAGTGGATGCCTTTCAGATTCCGGCCAGGGATGGGCAGGTCGCGGGGGATGGTGGAGCCTCCGCAAAGGACGAGGGCGTCGTGGGATTCCAGCAATTCCCGGGCATCGATGCCGAAGCCGACGTTGGCATTGACCCGGAAATGCACGCCTTCTTCTTCCATATATTTCAGCCTGCGGTCAAGCACCCATTTCTCCAGTTTAAAATCGGGAATGCCGTAACGCAGGAGTCCGCCGGGTTTGTCGTTCCGCTCATAGACGGTGACTTCATGGCCATATTGATTGAGCTGGTCGGCCGCGGCCAGTCCAGAAGGACCGGAGCCGATGACCGCCACGCGCTTGTGGGTCCGGTGGGCCGGTTTGTTGATCTTTACATAACCCTCTTCATACGCTTTTTCCGCAATGCTTTTTTCAATATGCTCGATGGTCACGGGGGAGGAATGCAGGCCCAGCACACAACTGGCTTCACATGGAGCCGGACAGATCCGGCCCGTGAACTCCGGGAAATTGTTGGTGCTTCTCAGGATGTGGAAAGCTTCGTCCCATTGCTCCCGGTAGACGGCGTCATTAAAATCGGGAATGATATTGCCCAGGGGACAACCGCTGTGACAAAAGGGGACCCCGCAATCCATACAGCGCGCAGCCTGTTGCCGCGTGTGTTCTTCGGGTTCCTCCACATAGATTTCCCTGTAATCCCTGATGCGCTCTTCGATCGGGCGCGAAGGGGGCAATTCACGGTCGTACTTTAAAAAACCTTTCGGATCGGCCATAACAATTATTTATCAACGGTGACGAATTCGGCAATCTGTTTTTTCTTTTCCAGGAGTACCCGTTTGTAATCCACGGGCATCACTTTGATGAATTCATCTTTTTTCAATTCCCAGTTTTCAAGCAGGTCCAGGGCAATCCGGCTGGAGGTATAGTGGAAGTGATTGCGCAGGAGTTTGCGGATTTCCTCAAAATCTTCCTCCGCGGGCGGTTCCAGTTCCACCATTTCCTTATTGCACCATTTATCGAGGTTCTCCCAGGTGCTTTTCACATAGGCTATGCCCCCGCTCATGCCGGCGGCAAAGTTTTTGCCCACCTTGCCAAGGATGAGCACCCGCCCCCCGGTCATGTATTCACAACCATGGTCACCGACTCCTTCGACTACGGCGGAGGCGCCGGAATTGCGGACAGCAAAACGTTCCCCGGCCATGCCCTTGATGTAAACTTCCCCGGAGGTGGCGCCATAAAGGGCCACGTTGCCGACGATGATGTTGGCGGAGGGATCAAATTTGTTTTTCCGGTCGGGACTTACGACCAGGGTGGCGCCGGACAGGCCTTTGCCGAAATAGTCGTTGGATTCCCCTTCCAGGATAAAATGCAAGCCTCGTGCGCCAAAAGCGGCAAAACTCTGGCCCGCAGAGCCCCTGAACCGGTACCGGATCGTGGCCGGGGGCAGACCCTCCCCATGCCATTTCCGGCTGATTTCATAGGAGAGCATGGTCCCGGTAGCGCGGTCGGTATTTTTAATATTGAATATGCCGGTGATGTGCTGGCCGGATTCCAGCGCGGGTTTTGCATGTTCGATGAGCTTGCGGTCGAGGATGTCGTCGATGCCGTGATCCTGGGGCACGGATTTAAAGGTGCCGGTCCCTTCTTCCGGGGCCTGGTATTGAAGTATGGGGTCCAGGTCCAGGTATTGGGTCTTCCAGGTTTGGTTTGGTTTCCATTCCAGCAGGTCCGTCCTTCCCACCATTTCATTGATGGTCCGGAAGCCCAGGGAAGCCATGATCTCTCTCATTTCCCGGGCAAGGAAGGTGAAGAAGGAAATCACATGTTCGGGCTTGCCGTGGAATTTTTTTCTCAGTTCGGGATCCTGGGTGGCGATCCCCACCGGGCAGGTGTTGAGGTGGCATTTTCTCATGAGGATGCAGCCTTCCACCACCAGGGCGGCCGTGGCGATGCCCCATTCTTCTGCACCAAGCAAGGTGGCGGTCACCAAATCCTTGCCGGAGCGGAGCTGGCCGTCACATTGCAGGATCACGCGGTCGCGCAATTTGTTTTTCAGCAGGGTTTGATGGCTTTCAGCCAGGCCAAGTTCCCAGGGCAGGCCGGCATGGCGGATGGAAGTCAGGGGAGAGGCCCCGGTGCCCCCATCGTGTCCCGAAATCAGGATGACATCCGCATGGGCTTTGGCCACCCCGCTGGCGATGATGCCGACCCCGGCTTTGCTCACCAGTTTCACGGATATCCTCGCATTGCGGTTGGCATTTTTTAAATCGAAGATCAGTTGAGCCAAGTCTTCGATGGAATAGATATCGTGATGCGGGGGAGGGGAGATCAGGCCCACTCCGGGCGTGGAATGTCTCACCCTTCCGATCCAATCGTTGACTTTATGACCCGGCAATTCCCCTCCTTCACCCGGTTTTGCGCCTTGAGCCATCTTAATTTGAAGTTCATCGGCTTCACTGAGGTAATAGGAGGTAGCTCCGAAGCGGCCGGAGGCAACCTGTTTGATCGCGGAACGGAGGTAATCCCCGTTTTCCTGGATGAGGTATCGTTTCGGATCTTCACCGCCTTCGCCGCTGTTGCTCTTGGCGCCGATGCGGTTCATGGCGATCGCCAGGGTCGTATGGGCTTCATAACTGATGGACCCGAAAGACATGGCACCGGTGGAAAATCGTTTCAGTATGTTTTCGATGGGTTCCACTTCTTCGATGGGGATGGGGTTTCCCTTCTTGAAGTGAAAAAGTCCTCTCAGGGTGCAAGCCTGCTGGTCCTGGTCATCGATGACCTTGCTGTATTTTTTAAAGGTGGAATAGTCATTCAGTTGCGTGGACATCTGGAGCAGGTGAATGCTCTGGGGATTAAAGAGGTGGAATTCTCCGTTGCGTTTCCACTGATAGATCCCCGCGTCGCGCAATTCCCCTTTGGGTTGGATTTGGTAACGGAGGCCGATCTCTTTCTGGATGCCTTCAAAGTTGAGGCCTCCAATACGGGAAACCGTACCCCGGAAACAGGTTTCAATGACCGAATCATGAATGCCTACGGCCTCGAAAATCTGGGCCCCCTGGTAGGATTGCAGGGTGGAGATCCCGTTTTTGGCCATGATTTTCAGCAGGCTTTTTTCAAGCCCTTTGATGAATTTTTTCTCAATGGTCTTATAATCCTCCGGCAGGGTTTCCTGTTCCCTGAACCACACGGTCTCCAGGGCCAGGTAGGGATGTATCGCGTTTGCGCCATATCCAAAGAGCAGGGCAAAATGGTGCGACTCCCAGATGTCCGCCGCCTGTACCACGAGGGAGGTTTTGCTGCGGAGGGCGGTCTGGATCAGGTGGTGATGAATGGCGCCGGTGGCCATCAGGCTTGGGATCGCGGCCTTGCCCTGGACGATATCGGCATCCGACAAGACCAGGATGTTGAAGCCTTCCCGCACCTTGACTTCGGCCAGGTGGCAGAGGGCCTTGACGGCGTTCTCAAGGGAGAAGGGGCCGGTCAGGGCGAAGGTGGTGGACAGGGTACAGAGCTTGAAATCGGGATTGGAAACGGATTTCAGGAGGTTCATTTCACTATGGGTCATCACCGGGTGCTCCATATAAATAAAAGCGGCAAGGCTTTCGTCCGCCTCCAGGATATTGCCGGAGGCGCCCAGCCTGCTGGTGAAGGCCATGACGCTTCTTTCCCTCAGGGAATCGATCGGGGGGTTGGTCACCTGGGCAAAAAGTTGTTTAAAATAATTGCCGAGGTGCTGGGGTTTATCCGATAAGGCGGCGAGCGGGGTATCCGTGCCCATGGACCCCAGGGGATCCCTCTCTTCCATGACCATGGGCTGGAGGATCACTTTGAGGTCCTCTTTGGTCATGCCGGCCCATTGCTGCCTTTCCACCAGGGACGGCCCTTTTGCGGAAAGGGGTTCGAAGGGCATCGGTTTTCCCAGGTCTTCTATCCTTTTTCTTCTCCGGGCCAGCCAGTCCCCATAGGGTTTATTCTGGCAGACCACTTTTTTGACTTCTTCATCGCCGACGATTCGGTGCTGATCCAGGTCGGCGATCAGGATCCGGCCGGGTTGCAGCCTTCCCTTCAGGATGATTTTAGCCTGGTCGAGGTCCACGACCCCGGTTTCCGAGGCGACCACCAGTTCATTGTCTTCCGTCAGGCTGTAGCGGCTTGGCCGGAGTCCGTTGCGGTCCAGCGTGGCGCCGACTACGATGCCGTCGCTGAAACACATGGAGGCCGGGCCATCCCAGGGTTCCATGAGGTTTTGATGGTAAGCGTAAAAATCTTTTTTGTATTGGGCCATCTGCTCGTCGTGTTCCCAGGCTTCGGGGATCATCATCATGAGGGAGTGGGGCACGGAGCGTCCGCTTTGCACCAGGTATTCCAGTACATTGTCAAAACTGCCGCTGTCCGACAAGCCCCTCCATGGAATGGGTTTGAGCATGAGGTTGTCCTCGGCGGTGAATATTTCGGATTGGAGATGGTCTTCCTTGGCGCGCCACCAGTTGAGGTTGCCCATGATGGTATTGATCTCCCCGTTATGGGCTATGTACCGGAAGGGTTGGGCGAGTTTCCATTTGGGGACCGTATTGGTCGAAAAGCGGCTGTGGATGATGGCGATGGCCGAAGCGAAATCCGCGTGCTGCAGGTCGGGGAAATAGGACCTGAGCTGATGGGTGGTGAGCTGGCCTTTATATATGATGGTTTTATAGGAGGAGGAAGAGATGTAAAAAGAGTCTTCGACCTCCGGAAGGATTTTGTAAACGGAATGGATGATGTATTTGCGCAGGACATAAAGCTGGCGTTCGAGTTCCCGTACGAGGAGGGGAGCATTGGGTGCGACAAAGAGTTGTACCATGCGCGGTTCGGTGCTCAGGGCGGATTTGCCCAGGCCGAAGTTGTTGACCGGCACGTCCCGCTGGCCCAGGATATGAAAATGGGAATGGGCGATGAGGCGGCGGGCCTGGTCCATGGTCTTGTTGAAAAGTTGGTCGTCCTTGGGCAAAAAGCACATCAGGACTCCATATTGTCCAAAAGCGGGAAGAGTGAATCCGAGGTCGCGGCAAACCTTCGTAAAAAAACGATCGGGGGTCTGCACGAGGATCCCCGCTCCGTCGCCGGTTTCGGGTTCACAGCCGCAGGCTCCCCGGTGTTCCATATTTTCAAGCATGGTGAGCGCCTGGTCGACGACCCGGTGCACTTTATCCCCATTTAAATTGGCAAACAATCCCACCCCGCACGAATCTTTTTCCAATTGCGGCACATACAGGCCTTTCTGGTCACTATTATCCATCTAACGGTTATTTGTATTATTATTGTGACAATATCGCACATGCCCGGGCACAGCCCGCTGGCATGAAGCGGATCGAAAAGTTATGCAATTCCTCTGGCCTGACCCGTTTTAATTAATGGAAAAAATTGTACTCAACAAAAAAAGAGAGACTTTGTATTAAATTCAATATCAATATGTTATAACAATTTTTCTTGTCATGCCAATCGCAAAATCGGACCACCTTATTGAACTCATACACTCCCTCTCCAAGGCGGAAAAAAGGCATTTTAAACTCTTCAGCAGCCGTCTGCAGCGGCAGGAAGGCACCCAGTTTATCAAACTGTTTGACATCCTGGAAAAGAGCAAGGATATCGAGGACGATTTCATACGAAAGAAGCTGGGAGGGATTGCCGGCGTCAAATACGCCAATCTCAAACGGAATTTATATTCCAATGTCCTGACCAGCCTGCGGCTGATTCATTCCAGTAAAAAAGTGGACCTGGAGATCCGCGAACAGATCGATTATGCGCGGATCCTGCACGGCAAAGGCCTTTACCTGCAGGCCCTCCGTTTGCTGGAACGCATCAAGCAGGTGGCCAAAAACCACGACCAGGAAATCCTCTTGCTGGAGATCATTGAATTTGAAAAACTGATTGAGACCAGCCACCTTACCCGGGAACATAAGGACCGGACCAAACAACTGACGGACGAGGCCGACCAGTTGTCGGGCATCGTCGGTCAATCCATCAAACTGTCCAACCTTAAAATCCTCATCTACGGCAAATACGTACAGATGGGCCATGTCCAGAACAATAAGGACGAGAAAGCCATCCAGGTTTACTTCAAATCCCATCTGCCCAAGGTCAATGAAAGCCATCTCAGCACCCTGGACGCCATCACCTACCATCAATGCATGGTTTGGTATTATTTTATCCTGCTGGATTTCCGTCAGTGCATGGAACATGCCGTGATCTGGAGAGATCTTTTTGTCAGCAAGTCCTTTATGATCGGCAGGGACCCGGATTCGTACATGCACGCCATGCACTACATCCTGACCTGCAGTTATAACCTCAAACAATACAAGGTCTTCAAACAGGCGCTCGAAGACCTGGAAAAATTCAGGAAGGACAATTACCAGCGCTTTAATGAAAATTCCAGGTTGTTGTCATTCATTTATGTGCATACCTCCCGGTTTCACCTGTACTTCCTGGAGGGTCGCTTCCGGGAGGGCCTGGACATCGTGCCCAAAACGCTTCGCCGGCTGGACAAATACAAGGAAAAACTGGACGAGCACCGCATCCTCGTCATTTATTTCAAAATAGCCTGGATGTATATCGGGGCGGGCGACCCGCGCACCGCCAGCAATTACCTGGACCGGATCATCGACCTGAAATCAGTGTCCCTGCGCGAAGACCTCCAGGGCTACGCCCGCCTGCTCAACCTGATCGCGCATTATGAAATGGGGAATAAGGGATTGTTGTCCTATTTGGTGCGGTCCACCAACTATTTCCTCAAAAAAATGCACGACCTCAATAAAATGCAGAAGGCCACCCTGCATTTTTTCAACCGCCTGATGAATGCGGACGCCTTCAAGGAAAAAGAGTTGTTTGCCTCTTTTTACCCGGAACTGGTCACCCTTTCCAAAGACCATTATGAGCAGCAGGCCTTTATCTACCTGGACATCATCAGCTGGGTGAAAAGCAAGGTGCAGCACCAGACCCTGCAGCAGGTGGTCGCCCAGTCCTTCGCCGAAACAAACAAATAAATCATTGCAAGTAAATGGAAAATAACAAAACCAGCCTTCAGCGCTCGCTGGGCTTATTGTCTTGTATTGTACTGGTGATCAGCGCGATCATCGGCTCGGGCGTGTTTAAAAAAGTGGCGCCGATGTCGGATTCGCTCCACCTGCCCGCTTTTGTATTGCTAGCCTGGATCCTGGCGGGAACCATCACCCTCTTCGGAGCGCTCAGCAATGCGGAGATCGCCGGCATGTTTGCGGAAAGCGGAGGAGAATATGCCTATTTTAAAAAAATATACAATCCCTTCTTCGCCTTTCTCTACGGCTGGGGCTGTTTTACTGCCATCCGGTCGGCATCCATCGCTTCGATCGCCTACGTCTTTGCGGAGTCGCTCAATCACCTGATCCGGCTGCCGGCCATAGGCAACAGTTCGATGAACCTTTTCGGCATGTTTAATGTCCTGGACAACCTCACGGTAAAGCTGATTGCTACCGTTCTGGTCGTCGGGCTGAGTTATCTCAACTTCAAAGGACTTAAATTGGGTGAAAACGTGTCCCGCACCCTGACCTACACCCTGGTCGCCGCCATCGTCTTTCTCATCATCAGCGGCCTGATGAGCAGCGTCGGCAGCGGGAGCAACCTTACCCAGCCTTCCGCTTCCTATATCGCCGAACCGTTTTTTTCAGGTCATTTCCTGGCCCTGATGTTTACGGCCATGCTCGGCGCTTTCTGGGCCTATGAAGGATGGAACAACCTGGGTTATCTCGGTGGAGAGATCAAGAATCCGCAGCGCAACATCCCACTGGCCCTGCTTTTTGGCCTCCTCATCGTGATGACGCTTTATGTATTGCTCAACCTGGTTTATCATTATATCTCCCCGATCGATGCCATCATCGCGAGGCAGACTACCGGCAGCGGGATCGCCGCGGTGGATATCGTCGGTCTGTACCTGGGCAGGGCGGGGACCCTTTTTGTTTCCTGCCTGATCCTGGTGACGACCTTCAACGCCACCAACGCCACCATCCTCATGTCCTCCCGCGTGTATTATGCCATGGCCCGCGACGGCGCCTTCTTTAAAAAAGCGGAGTATGTGCATCCCGAATATAAGACCCCGTCCTATTCCCTCTGGATGCAGTGCGGCTGGTCCGTGCTTTTGATTTTTTCTGGCAGTTTTGACCAGTTGACCGATATGTTGATTTTCGCCTCCTTCCTGTTTTACGGAGCCACCGCCTTAGGCGTGTTCATCATGCGGAAAAAAGCGCCCAACCTGGAAAGGCCCTATAAAGTCATCGGTTATCCCATCGTGCCAGGTATTTTTGTATTGTTCTGCCTCGGCTTGCTGATTTATACCCCCTCCCAAAGGCCTATGGAAGCGCTGGCGGGCATCCTGCTGATTCTGACCGGCATTCCATTTTATTGGTTTTGGAAAAAGAGGGGAGTAGTGGTTGGTGGGTAGTGGTTGGCGGGGGCTCTTTGGGATTACCGCACGGAATGATATTAATAAGAACTTCATCTTTGCATGAAAATTTGAATATTCAGTCATGAATAAAATATCCATCATTGGCGGGGGCAACCTGGGTACGGCGATCGCGGAAGGCCTCCTGGCCTCCGGATTTGTAAAAGCCAAGGACCTGATCGTCACCCGGCGCAATCCGAACGCCCTGCAGCAACTGGCTGAGCAGGGCGTATCCATCCTCTCGGACAATGCCAAAGCCATCAAGTCTTCGGAAGTGGTGATCCTGGCGGTAAAACCCTACCAGGTCCCGGTGCTTCTAAAATCGGTGGCGTCCGCCTTCACCCCCGGAAAACACCTCCTGATCTCCGTGGTCACCGGCCTGGAGACCCGGACCATCCGCGAGATCGTCAAAAAGAAAATTTCGATCATCCGCGCCATGCCCAATACCGCGATCGCCATCCGTCAGAGCATGACCTGCATCAGCGGGGACGGGGCCACGGCCGCCCAGCTCAATTATTGCCAGACTCTTTTTGAACAATTGGGCAAGGTGACCGTGATCGATGAAGCCCTGATGGAAGCGGCCACCGCGCTGGGGGCCTGCGGTACGGCTTATGCCATGCGTTATATCCGGGCCAATATCCAGGCGGGCATCGAGATTGGCTTCAATTCGGAAGTGGCCAGCCTGATTGCGGCCCAGACGGTCAAAGGAGCGGCCGAGCTCCTTCTCACGCGGGACACCCACCCCGAGTCGGAGATCGACAAGGTGACTACACCGAAAGGCTGTACCATCGCCGGCTTGAATGAGATGGAGCACCAGGGATTCAGTTCTTCCCTGATCCGTGGGGTGGTGACGAGTTATAGGATGATCGCGAAGGATTGAAAGGAAGGGAGAAAGGGAGGAAGGAACAATGGGCGAAAGGCGAAGGGCGAAGGGAGCAAAAGGATAAAGAACAAAAGTGAAGGGCGAAGGGTGAAGGGATAATGGTGAAAGGCGAAAGGTAAAGGGTGAAGGGACAATGGTGAAAGGCGAAAGGTAAAGGGTGAAGGGAGCATAAGTTGAAAGAGGGGATGGTCTTGGAATACTTGAAAAATTGAAGGATATTTGCGACCTCATTTTGAAGGCCTCGTAGTTCAAAGGATAGAATGGGAGATTCCGGTTCTCCAGATAGGGGTTCGATTCCCTTCGAGGCTACTGATGAACCCTCTAAGTAATTGATTTAGAGGGTTTTTTATTTTATCTTTTTTACAGCTTTCAATCATGGAAGCAATTGCTCCCCTTCTTGTTTGATCCGGATGCCAAAGATCAGCCAGAATATCCAGGTGATGGTTGTAAAAGCGGCGATGAGCAGCGGAAACCAGGTGGCCAGGACGGCGCACAAAGAATACAGGGCAAACGCAAAGACCCCAAACCGGCCATTGAGACGGATTTGACCTACCGCTTTTTCGCCATTACATAATTGGTTGCGGATCGCTGTCCGGGAGATCAGGATCCAGCCTATTGCCTGAAGGGCTAAAACGGCATTGTACAGAATCACTGCCGGAGAGGCATGGTCCGTGAACAGAAATTCACCCAGCAGCGAGGTCGGAAAGGGGATAAAGACGACGGTGAGGAGCAAAAAACCATTGGCATAAAGAAATGAACCCGACGGTTTGCCGATCAATTGCATATGGTTGTGGTGATTGATCCAGGTGATCAAAACCACAATAAAACTCAGCAGAAAACTGGCTATGGAAGGGGTAATCCCCAGGATGGCATGCCATAACTGACCGGTGGTTTGTATATCCGATTCAGGCAATTTAATGTCAATAATCAGCAGGGTCATGGCTATTGCAAATACCCCATCGCAAAAGGCTTCCAGCCGGGAATTCAAATGTTTCATTATATCTATTTATCCCTTGATGATTTATTACATCGCTGACCTGAGCATGAACCAATAATCCAGTTTATTCATTCCCCCGGAATACCAAACATTGCATCGGCTGGGTTTTCCTTAGGCCCTGACCCCAAACTGAACCAAGATAATAAACTAACCTGAACCTCAGATCTTAAAGGGTATTGACAAAATTCAAGTTCACATTTTCAGATAAACGAGACTTGGAAGCCTGCCTGGCGGCTGACAGGCCTACCCGGCCAAGTTTGGTAAATTTTTTTGAAAAAAACTTGCGTAGTTAAATGACTACACATATATTTGTAGTCAAATAGCTACACAATGAATCTAAGACGGGACGTTTTCCAGGCCATCGCGGACCCTACCCGGAGGGCCATCCTGCTCTTGGTGGCTTCCCATTCCATGACCGCGGGGGCGATCGCCTCACACTTCGAGACCGCAAGGCCCACGGTTTCAAAACACCTGCAAATCCTCACCGAATGTGAACTGCTGGAACCCGAGCAAAACGGCAGGGAAATCTATTATCATTTTAATCCCAAAAAAATAAAAGAGATCGCGGACTTCATTGAACCCTTCCTGAAACTTTGGGACGACCGGTTCAATAAACTGGAAGCCATCATGAAAAAATACCCCCGGTAGTTGCCGGGAATAACACTAAAATATATGGAACGAAAAACAAAGGTTATCGCCGGTGAAGGCAGCCAGGAAATATGGATCACCAGGGAATTTGACCTGCCCCTCAACCTGCTTTTTAAAGCCTACGCCGAACCCGGGATCGTGGAGCAATGGATGGGTACGAAGGTCCTGAAACTGGAAAACAGAAGGCACGGCGGCTACCAGTTTGAAACCTCCGACGCCCAGGGGAATGTTGTGTTCCGTGCCAACGGGACCATCCACGAGTTTGATCCTGACCGGAAAATCACTCGGACCTTCGAGATGGAAAACACGCCCTTCCCGGTCCAGCTGGAGTTCCTGGAATTCGAAAAGATCACGGAGGAGACCAGCAGGCTCAATATGCAGATCGTGTACAAATCGGTTGCCCTCCGGGACCAGATGCTCCGGCTTCCTTTTGCCCAGGGAATCAATATGGCGCATAACCGGCTTCAGGAAGTGGTAAACAAACTAAAATGACCGATATGAAAAAGAGAGATAAAATCATTTATTGGGTATCCACCTTGTGGTTGGCCCTGGGTATGGTTTCGACCGGCTTGGTGCAATTGTTCAGGGTGGAAGCACCGGGGGCGGTAGCTCCACCCGGGGTATATGGAATCCAATATTTGGGATACCCGGTCTATTTCCTGACCATTCTGGGAGCATGGAAACTATTGGGGGTTATCGCCGTTTTGCTGCCCGGGTTGCCCTTGTTGAAGGAGTGGGCTTATGCGGGCTTTTTCTTTCTGATGTCCGGCGCCGTATTTTCGCACTTTGCCCTGAAAGATCCCTGGATCGAATTCCTGCCCTCCCTCTTGCTCCTGGCGCTGACGGTGAGTTCCTGGTATTTCAGGCCAAGCGAAAGAAAAATAATGACCCAGCCTGCCGGGCAAAACTTTGCATAAGATCAGAATCGCATCGATATGAAAAATCAACCCAAAAAACTTTCCGCCGAGCAGGTCAAAGACTTGCTCTCCACACTGGGGACCCGGTTTGAAAAAAATCCGGGCAGGCATGCCGGCCTGGAATGGGCCCCGATCGAAGCCAGGCTCAAAGCCAAGCCGCAGAAATTGGGGTCCCTCCATGAAATGGAATCCACCGGGGGAGAGCCTGATGTGGTGGGCCTGGATAAAAAGACGGGCGAGTACCTCTTTTACGATTGTTCTCCGGAAAGTCCAAAGGGCCGCCGAAGCCTCTGTTATGACCAAAGGGCGTTGGAATCCAGGAAAGAATTTAAACCGGCGGACAGCGCCATGAACCTGGCCTCTGCCATGGGCATTGAACTGTTGACGGAGGAAGAATACCGGGCCCTGCAAAAGCTCGGGAATTTTGATGCCAAAACATCGAGCTGGATCATCACCCCCCCGGATATCCGCCGGCTCGGCGGCGCTCTGTTTGGTGATTACCGCTACGGCACGGTCTTCGTGTACCACAACGGAGCTGAATCGTATTACGCGGCAAGAGGGTTCAGGGGAGTGCTGCGGGTCTGACCCTAAGGATCAGGCCCATTTCGGGAAGAAAGCTGGGACGCAGGTTCCCTTATATTTCGATGAAAAAATTCAACATCATCCAAATACTGTGTCTTGTATTCCCGTTTATAAATGAATTGATCCGGTAGTCCGGCCCTGTTTCAATTTTAAAACTTTCGGTGATGTCGTAGCCTAGCAGGGGCGTAAGCCTGATTTCGAGGTCGTATTCCATAGCCTGCAAGCTGTTTATATATTCATTATTTATTTTGAGGTAAAGTTCGCCCTCGTCCACCGATTCCCCATTCAAGGGGATCTCGGAACTTATCCGGTACCTGAATCTGAACCCGGGTTTTTCATGTTTTGAGAAAGTCTGGTCGCTTAGGATCCGGTGTGCCAAACGGAATCCGGATAACTTTTGCACCACGACGAATTGTTGTATGAACCGGTGAAACCATTCCCCTTCCCCGGACCTGACCAGGTAGCCGCCTGCCAGCCTGGAATTTAAACCTATTTTTTTAGCGGCGATCAGGGAAAGGTCCGTAAGCAGGTATTCATATTGGTCGATGGCTTTGCCATTCCATTCGCCGCTCCGGAACTGTTGCCGGGATTCCAATTTTGTATTAAGAGACCAGTCGTTGTTCAACTTTAAATTCAAATTTAAGGACGGCAGACCCCCGATACGGTAAGTACTTTGAGCGAATGCGGAAGGAATAAGCCACAGCGTCGCCAGGACCTGGGCCAGGAAGGTGATCTTAGTATTCAAGGTGGCTGCTGTTTCGAAAGACGATTTTTGACCTGGAAACCGGTTGGCCCGTATCGGAAAACAAATATTCGAACTGGTCCACCTGATGTTCCTGGTTGCACCGGACGATCAGTTCATATTGATGGGTCAGGGACGGGATGTTTTTACCATCCCTGATGATCGAAAACAGTTCGGCTTCGTCCCCTTTGAAATGCCTTTGCACCTTTATCACCTTATGTTGTATGCAATGGTTATTGAGCGAGGCGGCAATAGAATCCCTGAGCCCGGATGCCAGATCGTCCCAATCCGCTTCAATTTCGATATCCTCCACCCGGCCCAGGGTGTCAAATTCAACGCTGTACCTTGCTTTGCCGGCTTTAAATTTTACTTCAATGCTTGTTCCGTTCAGCCCTTCTTCCTTGTACCATTTAACCTTAGAAAGATTCAAGGGAGCTAAAAACAACAAAGCCTGGGTGGGAACCTCTTTTTCACCAATGCGGCTTTCTTTTTCAAATTTTTCCTGCGCCCGGATATTGCCCGAAAGGGGAATAACCAGCAGCAGGATACGGAACCACGTAGTCATTAATGTCTGTTTTGGCATGCCGGGTTTATTCCGCCAAAATTACGGGCGTAACTTTTGTGATACGAGATGCGAGATACGAGATGCCAGATGCGAGGTACGAGGTACGAGGTGCGAGCTTCCAGCTTCGGCTAAGACCTCTTGATCACCCCGATCACAGCCAGCAGGACCACTGCGCCAATTACCCCGGTGAGGATCGTCCCTAAAAGGCCGCTGCCCAGGGAAATCCCGAGCAAGCCAAACAACCAGCTCCCCAGGAGGCTTCCGAGGATCCCTACGATGATATTGCCCAATAAGCCGAAGCCAAATCCCCGTTTTACCTGGCCGGCCAGCCAACCGATGACGGCGCCAAGCACCAGGGTCGTAATTAAAGATTTACCATCCATATCGAGTAGTTTTAATTGGTGACTTTTAATTTACTGTGCCGGTAACTGTAAACAAAATACAACAATTGTCCCACTGCCAGCCAAACCAGGAAGGCTATCCAGTTGCTGGTCCCGGATTCGCACAACAAGTAGGAACAGGACAAAAGGCCCAGCACCGGGATCAGGGAATAATTCCTGAGCACCGACAGGACGGTGACCCAAACCGTGAGGGCCAGGTAAATCAAATAGGGCAGGGCGTGCCAGAAGCCGGTTTCCTTATACATATGGGCGATCTTGATCCCCAGCAACCAGAGGATGGCAAAGCCGATGAAGGGCATCACATATTTGGCATTGAGGTAGGGAATCTTGAATTTGGGCTGGATGCGGTTGGGATCACCGGAAAGGACCAGCACGCCTCCGCAGACCAGTACGAAAGCAAACAGGGTACCAATGCTCGTCAGGCTGATCACCACATCCAGGTTGAGGAAAAGAGCGGGAACGGCCACGACCACCCCGGCAAGAATGGTTGAAAAGGAGGGAGTCTTGTATTTGGGATGGATTTTGGAAAAAACCGGAGGCAGGAGGCCATCCCGGCTCATGCTCATCCATATCCTCGGTTGTCCCACCTGGAAGACCAATAATACGCTCGCCGTGGCGATCACCGCGCTGACGGCAATCACACCGGCCAGCCAGTCGAGGCTGATTTCGTTGAACACAAAGGCCATCGGATCCCCGACGTCCAGGCGGGTATAGTGGGTCATGCCCGTCAGCACCAGGGCGATCAGGACATAGATGACCGTACAGATCACGAGGCTGTAGATCATGGACCGGGGCAGGTCGCGCTGGGGATTCTTACATTCCTCGGCCATCGTGGAGAGGGCGTCAAAGCCGATGTAAGCGAAAAACACGGCCGCAGTCCCTTTGAGGATCCCGCCGACGCCGTTGGGCATGAAAGGGGACCAGTTTTCGGGTTTGATGTAAAAGGCGCCCACGACGATGACGATGAGGATCACGGACATTTTGAGGGCGACCATGATGTTGGCGGATACCTTGCTCTCCCGGATGCCGATATAAGTGATCCAGGCGATCAATACCGAGATGCCGAAAGCCGGCAGGTCGCAGATGATCCGCAAATCCCCGATCATGGGGGCCTTACTCCAGGCCAATTGTTGCGCTTCCGAAACCTGCTTCTGCGCGGTAAAGTAATCCATGGTCAGCCATTCGGGCACGTGCATGCCCAGGCCTTCCAGCAGGGTCGTGAAATAATCGGACCAGGAGATGGCCACGGCGATGTTGCCGATGGCATATTCCATCAGCAAATTCCACCCGATGATCCAGGCGATGAATTCCCCAAAAGCGACATAAGAATAGGTATAGGCGCTGCCGGATACGGGGACCAAGGAGGCAAACTCCGCATAACAAAAGGCGGAGAAACCGCAGGCTACGGCTGCAAATAAAAAAAGAAAAATAATCCCGGGCCCGCCGTCAAAACTGGCTTTGCCGATGGTGGAGAAAATCCCGGCCCCGACGATGGCGGCTATACCGAGAATGGTCAAATCAAATACGCCCAGGTTCCGTTTAAGATGAGCAAACAGGCCCTCCTCCTCCGTCAGCGCCGCATCCTTTAATATTTTTTCAACCGATTTTTTACGAAACAAACCTCCACTCATAGATCATTGGATAATATGTGGAATGAAGATAAAGCAAATTGCCAAACCGGTGAATGTTTGCACGAACTGGCAGGGATTAGGACAAGCGGTGTCTTTGGAATGCTACGGAAGTTGGAACAGCAGTGTTATTGAATGGGCAAGCCGATAAACTGATCAACCGGCAAACTGAAAAACTGACTACTGATTACTGACTACTGACTATTGACTACTGACTACTGATTCCTGACCACTCAATTACTCCAGGGCGGGACAATCCCATTGGACCTTGCATATGCGATGAGCTGGCCTTTGTGCTCGCCTGTGTGATCAATCAGAAGGAAACAAGCTGCATGTCTCGTCATTTCAGCCCATGGAAACTTGACTTTTTCGCTAAGCTGTGAATCTTTAAAACTAAGTAGGTTGTCGCTGACATGCTTGAACGATGCCTGCAGTATTTCCAGGATCTTATCCTTGTCCGCCTCCATTTTCTCCATTCCCATGAGATCAATCGTCGGAGGGGGTGCTATTCCCATATTCATCAGGAGAAAATAGTTACCTCCGGCTACATGCAAAAGGACTTCGCGCACCGAGCGAACTCCATCAGCAGGCTTCCATCCGTATTTATCTTCTGGAATCGCTTTTGCCAGGCTGGTTATAGCCTGTTCGTTAAAGCCGAGGAAAGCGATCGTTTCTTTTTGAACGGCCTGATCCGGAATTTGGGCAAAACCCATGGTACAGGCCAGTAATGAAACGAAAAGTAGATTATGCTTCATGATTTTGTTTTTTGGTTGGTTTGAAATTAATCATTTTTTGGCGACCGGAAGTGATTAATCTATTTGTTGTTCCAATTCAGAACCCGCCTCAGAATTTAAACAGGTTCTTAAACCCGGTCGCCACCCCGAAACGGAAACCCGTTTCCTTGTACTTCATATCCTGCCAACCGGTGACGACTTCCAGGCGGAGAACCCGGAGTATATAGTTGATGCTGTACCCAAATTCTGTATACAGTTCCGTCCCTGGCGTCTTCAGTACATTGATCATCACGTTTTCCCGGATGCCTTTTTTCCTTACCCAGGGTGAAGTGGTGAAAATAAAACGGCGGAACTGGTAATTGGAAAGCAAAGAAAGATAAGAGTCATTGGTGCTGTACAGATGATAATCCAGCAAGCGGAAATATTTTACGGGATCCGATGGGGAAAACACATAGCGGTTTCCTGCGAACTGGGCGAAGTCCTGGAAATAGGGCGTGGTGTTTCCCACAAAAGATCCGGCCTGGATGGCGTAATCGTAATCGTCCCCCGCGCCGATGCCAATATGGTGTTTCCATCCCAGGTAAAAGTGATCAAAGCGGCTGTCCCCCGCCTCCCAGCCTCGCTTATAACCGAGGGTGATGACGGGCGATTTGGAATCGTCAAGGACTTTTACCGCGCCCTGGGCCACGTATCGCTGAAAGGGGACCAGGCGGACGGACAGGTCGGTCACCAGGGCCTGGTGGGCTTCAAATAAAGGAGCGGAATTCTCAAAGGTGTTGGGCTGGTTGCTTAAATAGATCCGTTTCCTGTTGAAAAAGCTGTAGTTGGTATGGTTTTCCAGGATGGTGCGGTCCGCCCATTCTGCCGAAGCTTTCAGGGAAAAGGAGCGTGAAAACGTTTTTTCGTAAGCCAGGCCCAGGTATTTTTTCTCATAGAGTTTGAGGTAGTTTTTACGGAAGAGCAGGGTGTAGAGGCCGTTTAAATAGGAATTTTCCGGCAGAAAAGGATTATACGAATCCACTGCATTGCCGCCTTCCAGCTTCAGGGCCCAGGGTCCGTCGCCGGTTTTACCTGATTTTTTCTGCAGGAGTCCGGATAGTTTCCAGTTTACGGCCTCCCTGGAGAAGGCATAGCGGATTTCTGGCCTCAGTTTCCATTCGAAGCGTTTATTCTTCTTTTTGATATTACCGGTTTCCAGTCCGAATCCGGCATGGTAACCGTCGACCGTATTAAAATTGAAGGTCCCGATCGTCGGTAAAATGGAGATATAATGGGTTTTGTTTAAATTATACCGGGAGCCAAACAAAAGATGCTGCAGCTTGAAAGCGGAATGGGTTTTGGTGACGTTCATCCGGGTGCCATCCGGACCCATAGTGATGCTGAGCGTCGAGGAGTCTTCCTGCTTTTCCGCCGCTTTTTGTTTTTCGACTTCGGAGAGGCTGTCCATCCGGCTATAACCCCGGATTTCGTGGAGGGTCAGGGCCACCGGTCGGATCTCCGCCCAATACACACTATCTCTTTTATAGGCCTGGCTGTCCACCGTCTGCTTGCTTTCATTAAAGGATATAGCCACGGTATCCGCCTCGGGTAAGCTTTCCAGTTCCTGTTTTTTATATTCCTTCATCATTTTTTTCAGTTGTTTGGCGCTGAGCTCCTGTCCGGGTTCCAGCCCGGAAAAACTGAGAGGGGAAGGATTTTTATTGATCTTCTCATTGGCGGCTTTGGCTTCAAGCTTATCGATCTTATCATCCAGCACCACCAGGGGCACCTGGATGTCGGGGTTGAGGGTTATTGTATAATTGGACAGGTGCGCCAGGTATTTATAGGCAAAACCAAAACCAAAAACATCTCCCGTGACATCGTAGATCTGGTCGATCGGCATCCAGACGTCCCCGCTGGCGGGGGCAAATACCTGTTTGATGGCAAAGCGTATGCCCCAGAGAGAGGTCACCAGGTCCAGGCTGTGAATGCTCCAAAGCTGATCGGTGATGTAGAGCATTCCTTCAAACACCTGGTCCCCCCGGCCCCTGGGGGTCACCTTGATTTTGTTGATCACCTTGCCGTGGTCTTCGATATATCCCAGGTATTCGAAAGTATAGATCTGGAATGCGTTGGGGGCAAGCGGAGAGACCGCCCCGGCAACCTTGGGATCATAAAAGCTGGAATACACAAAACTCATTGGACTGGTGTTGTTGGCATCCCCGGTCGAACGTACGGATATGACGGTGTCCCGGTATTGTCCGGGCCTTTTATAGGATAGGCGGGAAACGGATTCCTGGGTGAAGGCAACCGTGGAATCAATGCCTTCCTTAGCCAGTTCTTTTTTGATCCGGTTGCGAAAGAGAAAGGGCGTTTTGAGCAAACGGCCGCTCCCTTTGATATAAACCATAGCCCCGTAGGTCTCCACCTGGTTGGCATGATAGGGGGCTTTGGCGATGGTCCTCCGCATGATGGTGTAGGCAGGGTCCTCATTGCTTCCGTCAATGATGGCGGTGGGCAGGGTGAGGGCTTCGGGGCGGAGGCGCACATGGATCGTCAGGTCCCTGTTGGTCACGGTCACCAGCGTATCCAGGTTCCGGTAACCTACAAACTGATACCTCAACTGGAATACGCCCGGACCGGTCTCGATGCTGTAATAACCATCCTGGTTGGACACGCCGCCCTTATCCGTTTTAAACACCTGGATGGTGGCAAAAGGCATGGCAAGCCCCTTGTCGTCCGTCACCGTACCCGAAATCGTCTGGCTCCGGATCCCCTGGAGACTAATAAACAATAATCCCAGGACAAAAAAACATCGCCTTTTCATGCCTCAAAATTAGGGGAATCGCCTTTAAGACCCGGGGGCTTTCGACCAGGCCGGCCTGACGACCTCTCAAAGCGGTGGAATAGCCGATTTATAATATTGGGGAGTTATGGACAAATGGATTTGTCCGGTACCATGCCGTATTTATTTCAAGTAATTTCGCGTATGCAGTTTCGTTCCGGTTTATTCTTCCTGATCAGCATATTTTTTTTAAATACCCGGGCAGGAGGACAGGCCTTCAAAGCCCTCGATATTCCGGTTGTGATAGGGACTAAAACCCTCCTTTATCCCTGGGCGGGAGGACTGAATGCACCGCAGATCCACAATGCGGACCTCAACCGGGACGGATCGACGGATGTAGTGATCTTTGACCGGGTAGGGGGCGCCTGGCTGCCCTTTACCTGGGAAGGCAAACTGGTTTACCGGCCCGACCTGAAATCCCTGTTTCCAAGGCTCAAGGAGTGGGTGGTTTTTAAAGATCACAATGCCGATGGGATCCAGGATATTTTTTCTTATTCGACTACACCGGGCATCGCGGGCATCGATGTGTACGATGGCCAGGGAACCCCAGGTTCGCTTCAATGGGTCAAAAGATCCTTCCCCAATGACCGGGCGAATATCCTTTTTTATACCTCCGGATCGAGCCGCCTCAACGTCTATGTCAGCAATATCGATTATCCGGCCATTGAAGACATAGACCGGGACGGGGACCTGGATGTACTGAGCTATGAAACCGGCGGCAGCCTGGTCATCTGGTATAAAAACCTTGCCGCGGATAAAAAGCTGGCAGCCGGCAGTTTTGATTTTGTGATCGGGGAGTTCTGTTACGGGAAATTCGTGGAAGACGGTTTTTCGGAAGCGATCACCCTGAGCAACAATCCGAACAAATGCGCTTCGGGCCTTCAACCTGAGCTGGAAGTACGGCACGCAGGCTCTACCACCATGGCTTTTGACCGCGACGGGGACAGTGACTACGATTTGCTTATCGGGGATATCTCTTCCTCCGGCCTGATCTATCTCCGCAATGGAGGGGATACCCTCTCCGCCTATATGGATGCCCAGGAGACCCATTTTCCCGTCCATTCCAAACCGGTGGATATTCCTTATTTCGTAAGCCCCTTCCTGGCCGATGTAAACAATGACGGACTGAAGGAATTTTTTGCGGCTTCCAATTTTCAGTTTGGATCAGACAATTACCATTGTTTGTGGAAATATGAGGTCGATCCGGCAAACAAACAGAATTTTCTTTATAACAGCAATGCCTACCTCGTGGATGAAATGATCGACCTGGGTGAAAACACCTTTCCCGCCCTGGTTGACGTCAACGGGGATGGGCTTCTGGACCTCGTCGTCGGTTCGGGCGGCTATTTTGACCGCAATGGGCTTACCCGCGCAGGACTGGCGCTTTTTACCAATACGGGAACGGCCACCAAACCTTCCTTTCAATTGACCGACAGCAACTGGCTCGACTTCAGAAAGTATGGTCCGGAATCGTACAGTTTTGCCCCGGCCTTCGGAGACCTGGATGGAGACGGTGACCTGGATCTCCTCGTCGGAGAGGTATTGGGACGACTATATTTTGCGGTCAATACGGGAGGAAAGGACAAAGCCATGGTTTTTAATTCCGTTCTTACCGGGTACAGCGGAATCGATGTGGGCCAGTATTCGGCGCCTGCCGTTGAAGACCTGGATGGAGACGGCCTTCCTGACCTTGTAGTCGGGGAAAGAAACGGGAACGTCAATTTTTTTAAAAATACAGGCAGCGCCCAGGCCGCGCAATTTTCTGCAATTCCAACGCTGGACAATTTGGGTTCCATTGATACGCGTGTACCGGGTTTTGCCACAGGCAATTCGGCCCCCTTTTTTTTCCGGAGCAACCAAAAGCGTTATCTGGCGGTGGGGACGAGCGCCCAGGATATCTTATTGTATGAATCGCCCTCCGCCGTAAGCACTCCCTTTAACCTGGTATCCACTCGCTGGGGCGCCATTCACGAAGGGGATGAAACCCATCCCGCCCTTGCGGATATTGACCGGGATGGAAAACTGGATATCCTCACCGGGAATCTGAGGGGAGGCCTGGCCTGGTACCAGAGCGATCTGCCCAGTGAGTTCAGTACGGCCTACCGATCTCAGGGGGAGGGATTTTCAATAAGTATTTATCCCAATCCGGCCCGGCTGACTACCGTTTTGACGACGGGAGACCGCCAACTAAGGGGAAAATTGGATATCCTGGATCTTTCCGGTAGGTTGATTAAGGCCTATCCTTTTACCGGTAACCGCCTTGAACTGGATGTGTCGGTTTATCCGCCCGGGGTTTACCTGGCCCGGATTTCATCCACTTCCGGACAGTATAGCAAAAAACTGGTGATCGCCAGGTAAAATTCAGCCTTTCAGTTTGAAGAAAACAAGCAGCAGGCTGATCAGGGAAAAAAGAAAACCCAGGATGGAGAGCAGGAATGAAATCCAGAATGTTTTAATCCGGTAGCGGGTGAATTTCAGGCGCGCCTCTACAAGCTCCTCTTCCAGCCGGTCCTCCAGGGAAACCTTTTCATTCTTGATCTTTTTTTCACTTTGTTTCAGGTATTCAATATAACCGCCCTTGAGCATCCAGAATTTGCCATAGTTGGTGATTTCCAGCATGGTTTTTTTTTCATCGATGTATTTGGCCAGTTTTTCATCGATGAGTTCATCGGCATAGGCCTTGCAATCGCTGAGATGGGTTTCGGATTCTGAAAACAGGTTGAAACAGGCATCGTACAAATTCATTTTCTCATGCCTGTAGGCCTCTTCCAGGACTTTTGAGATGGCTTCTTCGCGTAACACGGTAATCTATTTATGGATAAGGTTTTCGGATTGAATCAGGAAATCGATGGCCGCCCTGCCGGCGGTGCCCATGGAAAGACTGTATTCGTTGACGTAAAGGCCGATGTGTTGTTTTACCACCTCCGGTTCCATTTCACGGGCGTGGTTCAAAACATAAGCGCTGGGGGATGCCGGGTGATCAAAGGCGTAGCGGATGCTATCCCGGATTAAATGATTCATGTTTTCTTTTAATCCGGGATCCAGGGACCTACGGCAGACAAAAATTCCGAGGGGCAGAGGCAAGTGGTATCTTTCTTCCCAAAGCGCACCCAGGTCGGCGACGCAAAACAAACCCTTTTGCCGGTAGGTGAAACGGCTTTCATGAATGATCACCCCCGCCCCCGCTTCGCCCGACAATACCAGGTTTTCAATTTCAGAGAATACGGTGAAAAAGGGTTGGCCGGCGGAGGGGAAAAAATGATGGAACAAATAATTTGCGGTGGTATGCCTGCCCGGAATAGCGATTTTCAGACGGTCAAGGTCTTTCTCCTTCAAGGCTGTTTTAGCCACGACCAGGGGCCCGCATCCAAAACCCATGGCCGCGCCCGCATCCAATAATTCATATTGATCAGATACCAAGGGATAGGCCGCCACACTGATCTTGGTGACATCGAAGGTTGCGGCAACCGCGGCTTGGTTGAGTTGCTGGATGTCCATTAAATGCACCTTCAAATCCGGGCCGGAGGGCAATTTACGGTTGACCAGGGCATCCATCATAAAGGTATCGTTGGGGCAGGGAGAAAAGGCAAGGCTGATTTCCCTACCTTCACGTTCCGGATCATGGAATGGACTCCCCATATTTTATACGAAGATAACCACTATATCGCGATCTCTAAGCCGTCGGGCATCCCGGTACAGGCCGAATCGACGGATGAAGACGGGGTGATCCCGAGGCTGCAGGAATTTATCGGCAAACGCGATCAAAAACCGGGAAAAGCCTTTATCGGAGTGCTCCACCGGCTCGACAAGGCGGTCACCGGCGTCCTGATACTGGCCAAAACCTCCAAAGGGCAGGAACGTTTTAATGAACTGCTCAGGAAGAAGGAAGTCAGGAAGTTTTATTTTGCAGTAACGGAGAAAAATAAAATGCCGGTGGAAGGAACCCTCACCCATTTTTTCTCCAGGAAAGGGGAGGAGTATAAAATGAGCGTGAGCCTCCGGAAGGGTAGCGAAAAGGACCAGGAAGCCATTCTCAAATACTCCATCCTGGCCGTCCAGGAGGACCATCAATTACTGGACATAGAATTGATCACCGGGAGGAGGCACCAGATCCGGGCCCAACTAGCCTATATGGGATGCCCCATCCTCGGTGACAAAAGATACGGAAGCAAGTTCCAGGCGCCGGGCATCGCCTTGCATTGCTGCAGGATCCAGTTTATCCACCCGGTCAAAAAGGTTCCGCTGAACATATCCTGTTTGCCTTATGGGATGGATGAAGTGTGGAAACCTTTTAGGAAGAAAATGGTTGCAGTAGTCAATAGTCAATAGTCAGTTATGCAACAATTCTACAATTCAACAATTCCGCAATTCAACAATTCCATTACCTTTGGCCCCGGTGAGAATTATGCAATCAGCTCCTGTTGAACCTCCCCAGGGTCGAAAGGCAGCAAGGATAAAACGGTTGAGCGATGTGTATGATTTCTCACCATTTTTTTTTGACTTTTGCTGTGAATACCAATAAATTATACTCAATCGCAACCTCCTATGAAGTTTTTTATTGATACCGCCAACCTGGACCAGATCCGGGAAGCCAGGGACCTGGGAATCCTGGATGGGGTCACGACCAATCCCTCCCTGATGGCCAAAGAGGGGATCACTGGCAAAGAAAATATCATCAAACATTACCAGGCGATCTGCGAGCTGGTCAAAGGAGATGTCAGCGCCGAAGTCATCGCTACGGATTTTGAAGGGATCGTCCGGGAAGGGGAGGAATTGGCGGCCCTGGCCCCGAATATCGTGGTCAAGGTTCCCATGATCAAGGAAGGGATCAAAGCCATAAAATATTTTTCAGATCATAAAATCGCCACCAATTGCACCCTGGTGTTCAGCGCCGGGCAGGCTATCCTCGCCGCCAAAGCCGGAGCGACCTACCTGTCCCCGTTTATTGGCCGGATTGACGATACCAACTGGGACGGCATGCAATTGATCGCCGAGATTGCGGAAATATTTTCCCTTCAGGGCTTTGAAACCCAGATCCTGGCGGCCTCCATCCGAAATTCCATGCACATCGTCTCGGCGGCAAAGGCGGGCGCTGACGTCGTCACCTGTCCGCTTCCGGCTATCTTGGGATTGCTGAAACATCCGCTCACCGATATCGGGCTGGCCCAGTTTCTCGCGGACCACAAGAAAGCCAACAGCTGACAGGATTATTCCTGTTTGTCGATTTTTTCGAGCACCTCTCGAATAAGGCCATCCACTGATTTTTCCGGGTCTTTGCTGAACTGGCCATTTACCCGGTTGGCCAAAATGGTATTTACACTCACCGCTTCATGGCCCAGGGCCTTCGATAAGGAATAAAGTCCGGCCGTTTCCATTTCGAAATTGGTGAAGGGGAAGTTTTCATAGGAGAGGGTGGCCAGTTGGTCCAGCAATTGCACAGAGATATTGGACTGCAGTCTCAGGTTTCGGCCCTGAGGGCCATAAAAACCGGGGCAACTGATGGCAATCCCCCGGTGCATCCCCGCGCCCACCCATTTTTCCAGGTCTTCATTGGCCCAGCCCAGGTAGGCATCAGTAAACAATTCTTTGGCATCCGGTTCCAGGCCACTGAGCCATCCGGCGTCCGGACTGATTTTATTTCCCGGATAAAATTTCATCAGGGAGTCAATACCGAAGGCCAGCGGGTTGACGACCCGGGAATCCACCGGGATGCCGTGATGAAAGGAACCCGAGGTGCCGATACGGATGAACCGGATAGAGGTCGTGTGTTTTTTGGGCAGATAGGTCTCCAGGTCAATATTGAGCAGGGCATCGATCTCATTCAGCACGATATCGATATTGTCGGTCCCGATCCCGGTGGAGATCACCATGAGGTTCCGGGTACCCAGCCTTCCGATATGGGTGATGAATTCCCGGTGGGTGCGGATGACCTCAATCTGATCGAAATACCGGCTGACCATGGACACCCTGTCCGGATCGCCCACCGTAATGCAGACCGGGGTGATCATATCGGGGTGCAGGTCCAGGTGGTAGACATGGCCTTTGGAATTGAGAATGAGTTCGGATGGTGCGATGGCCATGGATCAGTTGCCGCGGGATTTCTGCTCTAATTTAAAAAATCCGGCAAATCCGCTCAAGCTCTACCAAAACGGATAGTCTGGGGATAGGGAATCTTCATTGGGAAAACTCCCATTGATTCTTCCTCCTCGATGGCCGTGGGATACGGTATACCGGCCTAACTTTACACCATGAAAAAGATCTTTCATCTCTCGACCTGCCAGACCAACCAAAAAATATTAAAAGACTGGAAACCAGGCAAGGAATTTACCCTCCAGAACATCAAGGAAAAAAATATCAGCGCCGAAGAACTGGATATAGCGGCCGGCGTGCTGGGTTCCTATGAAGCGCTTTTCAGCCGGCGGGCCTTGAAATACAAAACGATGGGCCTGGCGGATAAAAAATTGTCGGAAAAGGATTACCGCAAACTCATCCTTTCAGAATACACTTTTCTTAAAAGACCGGTCCTGATCAACGGGAAGGAGGTATTTGCAGGAAGCGCCAAAGAGTCGGTGGAAGGGGGGAGGAGGAGTGTGAGGGGAAGGGAGCAAAAGGGTGAAAGGCGAAGGGTGAAGGGTGAAGGGTGAAGGGTGAAAGGCGAAGGGAGCAAAAGGGTAAAAGGGTAAAGGGCGAAGGGTGAAAGGTGAAGGGAGCAAATGGGTAAAAGGGTAAAGGGGGAAGGGTGAAAGGCAAAAGGGAGCATGAGGTCCAAATTCTCTGTTAACAGCTGGAAGCTAGAAGCTAGAAGGTAGAAGCTAGAAGCTAGAAGCTGGAAACTAGAAGCTGGAAGCTAGTCACAGACTGATTCCCCGTTTCCAGGGGATAAAATCGTCCTGGGCCAGTCGTTCGGCGTGAGGTATGGCTTCGCCGCTGGCAACCCGGATGACGTATTCGAGGATTTCTTCGCCTTTGGATGGAATGGTATCGGCGCCATCTACAATCGTGCCTGCATTGAGGTCGATGATATCAGGCATCCTGCGGGCTAAGGCGGTGTTGGTGGCGATCTTGATCGTGGGGGCTACCGGGTTTCCGGTCGGAGTGCCGAGACCGGTGGTGAAGGCAATCATAGTGCATCCGCTGGAAGTCATGGCCGTAGTGGATTCCACATCCCCGCCCGGGGTGCACAACAGGTAAAAACCTTTTTCCGATACCCTTTCGGTATAATCCAGGACCCCTTTCACCGGGGCGGTGCCTCCTTTGAGCGCAGCGCCCAGGGATTTCATGGCATCCGTGATCAATCCGTCGCGGATATTGCCGGGAGAGGGATTGGCGTAAAAACCGGAACCCACGGCTTCCGCCCTGGCGCTGTAGGTTTTCATCAGCCGGGCGAATTTTTCTGCATTTTCAGGGGTTTCACAACGGTTGATCAGGTCTTGTTCCGCACCGCAGAGCTCCGGAAATTCGGAGAGAATGGTGGTACCTCCCAGGCCGACGATCAGGTCGGAGGCATGTCCCAGGGCCGGATTTGCCGTGATGCCCGAAAAGCCATCCGAACCGCCGCATTCCAGGCCAAGGCTGAGATGTTCCAGCCCGGCCGGTGTTCTTTCTATTTTATCCGCTTCAATCAATCCGCAAAACGTTTGTTTGACCGCATCGGCGATCAGTTCTCGCTCGGAGGAATACTTCTGTTGTTCAAAAATATAGACCGGTTTTCCGTGCCCCGGGTTAAAACGGTCGAGGGCTTCCTGGAAAAGGGAGACCTGGGCGTTCTGGCAGCCCAGGCTCAACACGGTCGCCCCGGCCACATTGGGATTGAGTACATATCCCGCAAGCAGTCGGCAAAGGGAGTCCGCATCCTGGCGCGTCCCTCCGCATCCCATATCGTGGTTAAGGATTTTGATTCCGTCGATATTTTTAAATACGCGGCGATTGTGAATTTCCGCTTGGGTTCTGAGAATATCGGCTTTAAGGAGTTCCGGGGCCGCTGCACCGGACCGGAATAAATCCACGAGGAGTCGGGTATCCACACCGAATTCCTCAACAGTCTGGTAACCGAGCGCTTTGACCAGGGAGTCCTGGATCACGGCCACATTCCGCTTTTCACAAAAAACGAGGGGGAGGATGATCCAGTAATTGCGGATCCCTACCGACCCGTCCTTGCGATGGTAACCCTTGAAAGTCCTTCCCTGGAAGCGGCCGATATCCGGTTTTTTCCAATCGGTTTTGACCTGGAGGGTGTCGAAGGATTCGGTGGCGTGTTCCGTATTTTCCGTGCTGATCCGGGAGCCCTTGAGGATGGGGGTCTTGGCCCTGCCCACGGTAAGACCGTACATTTTCACCGCTTCTCCGCGCAGAAAATCACGGATGGCAATCTTGTGTTTGACAGGGATGTTTTCCGAAATGAGGATAGACTGGCCGTTAAATTCGAGTTTATCCAGCTTTTTGAATTCTTCCAGTGCGACCACTACATTATCCTGATCGTGGATTTTCAGATATCTTTTCATGCCTTGTATTTGGGGAGGTGCAATACGGGTCAAAATTAAGCTTTTGGTCATTTATCTTCGCCGGGATGAATCAGGAATTGGTGATCAAATCGTCGACCAAACAGGCCGTGATATTCGGCGCTTCAGGCTTGATCGGAGGATTTTGCCTCGAGTACCTGCTCAATCACCCGGCCTATTCGTCCGTCCTGGTCTTCGGCCGCCGGGTTCCCGGGTTCCGGCATGAGAAAATGACTGCCTTCCAGGTGGATTTTGAGAATATGGAAGCCTGGGCAGGCCAGGTCCGGGGTGATGATCTTTTTATCTGCCTCGGAACCACCATGAAGAAGGCAGGTTCCAAAAAAGCGTTTTACCATGTGGAATACGATTACATCACCGACCTGGTGGCTTACGCAGAATTGCACCGGATGAAACAAGTGATGCTGGTCTCGGCGATGGGGGCGGATTCCTCTTCCGTCTTTTTTTACAATCAGGTCAAGGGTAAGATCGAAGAGTCCGTGCGTTGCAGGGATTTTTGGAGCATCCATATTTTCCGGCCCTCGGTCCTCATCGGCAGCAGGGAAGAATTGAGGCCATTGGAATCCTTTGCGGCCGGGGCGGGCATGGCGCTGCGGGTACTCGGCCCTAAACTTTTTGCCGGGATCACCCCGATAGAAGGGGAAAAAGTAGCCATGTCTATGGTCCGGGCGGCCCAGGGCACCCGCAGCGGGGTATTTTATTATCCCTCCCTCGTCATGGCCAAAATGGGTAAAAAAGAACAGAACTGACGGATTTTACTCTGTTTCTTTGCGCCATGGATCAAAGAAAAAATAAAATTGTTCTCGAAATCAGCCTCGATGAGCAGGATATCCCCTCATCCATACATTGGACGGCAGACGAGGGCCCCGAAGCGGGGAACAGCCAGGAAGCGCGCGCCTTTCTCTTGTCTCTTTATGACGCCCCCAGCGGAGATACCCTTAAGATCGATTTGTGGACCAAGGATATGCAGGTACATGAGATGAACCGGATGATGTATTTCACCCTGAGGAGCCTGGCGGACACTTACCTGAGGGCCACCGCCAATAAAGAATTGTCCACAGACCTGAGGCGGTTTACCGATTATTTTGCAGAAAAATGCCAGTTGAAAAACAATTAGGCCGCCCGGCTTTGAAACCGGTCAGGAACCGGCTCCTGCCAGGATCAACCGGACCAGGGGATCAAGGTCGGTATGCATGGCCCCGTTTACCCAGATCACCTCTTTGATCGTACGGGGCAGTTTTCCGTATTTCTGGTAGCTGTTCCAGATGTGGCGGATAAACCATGCCGGTTCTTTCCCCCACCGGAGGTCCCGGCTTTTCCGGGAAAAAAAGACCTCCCTGTCAATCTGGACAAAGACCGAATGATCATAGGTCCTTGCCAGGTCCCGGTCATAAAAGGCAAAGAGGCCTTCCACGATGACGAATGCGGTCGTTGCCCTTGCGGCCCTGACCTCCTTTTTCAGCCTTTTCCAGTCTATGGAATCCGGATGTTCCCAGTCGATATGATTTTTTATGATGGGCAGGCCGGTTTTTTTAACATAATCATCCTGATTGAAAAGCTTTATCGAATTACCTTTGAGCCGTTTTTTTAACTTTTCGGACAAGGTCGTTTTGCCTGCCCGGCTAACCCCGCCTATGCCGATAATCATGGGCCCAAAATTAATTAAAGCAGATGACGAACTTTCATTTTAAAGGAGGCTTTATACTTGCCTTCAGTTTGTTGATCACTTGTTCTCCCCCTGCGGTCATTACCCGGACGGATGGAACAGATCCCCTCCGGTATGAAGGAGAGAAACACTTTAAAAACATCACCCAACTGACCTTTGGCGGCAACAATGCGGAAGCGTACTGGAGTTTTGACAGTAAACACCTGACCTTTCAGAGCGATTTTGGTTCCTGGTCCAACGGATGCGACCAGATTTTTTTAATGACTCCCGGGAAGGACGACCTTAAAAACAATAAACCCGTCCGCATCAGTACGGGCACCGGGAGGACCACTTGTTCCTATTTTATGCCCGGCAATAAAAAAATATTGTATGCTTCCACGCATGCGGCAGGAAGCACCTGTCCACCTGCTCCTGAACGGACCGGCGGAAAGTATGTCTGGGCCGTTTATGAAAGTTTTGACATTTATGTAGCCGACCTGGAAGGAAAAATCGTTTCCCGGCTTACCGACCATCCGGGTTATGATGCCGAAGCCACGGTAAGCCCGAAAGGCGATAAAATTGTATTTACCTCCGTCCGGGACGGGGACCTCGATCTGTACACCATGGATACCGATGGTAAAAACGTAAAAAGGGTGACTTCGGAACTCGGTTACGACGGCGGCGCCTTCTTTTCCCCAGATGGCTCAAAACTGGTTTTCCGGGCTTCGCGCCCGCAAACGGAGGAGGCAAAAAAGGAATACCTCGACCTCCTGAAACAAGGATTGGTCCAGCCTACCGAGATGGAAATTTTTGTCTGCAATACGGACGGTTCAGGCCTGAAACAGGTGACCAAACTGGGCAAGGCAAACTGGGCGCCCTATTATTTACCGGACAACAAAAGGATCCTGTTCAGCTCCAACCATGCGGCCAGCAGGGGATATTCTTTCAATTTGTATATGATCAACGAAGATGGCACCGGCCTGGAAAAGGTCAGTTTCGACCAGACCTTCGATTCCTTCCCCATGTTTTCTCCTAACGGGAAATATCTCGTTTTTGCTTCCAACCGCTTCAATGGGGGTACCCGGGATACCAATCTTTTTGTGACGGAATGGGTGGAATAAATAGGTGTCCCCCACCGGTAGGAGGTTAGAGGTCAGAGGTCAGAGGTTAGAGATCCCGCGGCTGTAGGAGTTAAAAGGAGAAAGGTGAAGGGCGAAGGGTGAAGGGATACTAATTGCTGAATTGCTGAATTGTTGAATTGCTGATTTGTTTTGGGACTTCATTTTTATTCCTAGGATCAATTTATTACACACCAATTCCACTGACCACTGACCATTGACTATTGACTATTGACAATTGACTATTGACTATTCGGCCTGGTATTCATACTTGTGAAAAATGAAAATTGTTGAATTGCTGAATTGTTGAATTGCGGAATTGTTACGGGAGTACATTTTTATTCCTAAGACCTCGTACCTCTGACCTCGTACCTCTGTCCTCGTACCTCAACCCTCAATCCTCACCCCTCAACCCTCAATCCTCAACCCTACGAAAACACCCTCATCCCCAGCAGGTCAGCCAGTTCGTTGCGGTGGTTCAGCAGTTCATGCTGGGCTTTAAGGCAGATTAACTGGTGCATTTCATCCAAGTCCGGGGATTCGAGCAGTTTTTTATTGTCCGCGATCATTTTCTGCACTTTTTTCAGTTTAAATCGGAGGATGCTTTGAAAGCAGTCTTTGATGTAATTCTGATCGGGAGGTTTCTGGGTTTGTAATTCCATTTCCCAGCGGTCGGCCCAGTTGTGACTGTAAACATAGGGGCTGGTGCAGAATTCAATGGCCAGGTTACGGATGTCTGCATCCGGATGGCTGCTGAAATAATGGGTGTCTACAGGCCTGTTTTCACTCAACTGGTGCATGTAATCCTTCAATACCTTTTCATAAAGTTTATTCTCAAAGGCTTCATAGAGTTCATCCATGTTTTCGTTGATGTACTGGGCCATGGTCTTCTCGGACCCATCGTCCATCGGCAAATGGCCATAAAGCACCAGGACCCGGATCAGGGACCTTTCCTGGTGTTCGTCCCACTCGGTGGCCGGCAACCGTTGGGGTTCGGCGGGGAAGTCTGTGCGATTGCCTTCCTGGGCCTGGTCCGAATCCACTCCGGGCGTGCCGGTCCGGCGCTGAAAGATTTCTTTACGGATTTTTTTATTGGTTTCCGAGATCAGGATATTTTCGGGGACGTCCAGTTCCTGTGCACAGATTTTAATATAGGTCGAACGTTTGATGGCATCCGGAATGCGGGCTATGGTTTGGATGATGTCGGCAATGCCTTCCGATTTTTTTACAGGATCGTTTTTATATTCCTTTTTGATCAGGGAGGCCTTGAAGAGCACAAAATCGACCGAATGTTCGGTGATGTATTTTTTAAACGATTCGGACCCGTTTTTTTGAAGGTAGGAATCGGGATCGTCTTCAGGAGGCAGGATCACCAGCCGGACATTCATGTTTTCATCCAGGATCAGGTCAAGGGCCCTCAGGGTGGCTTTTATGCCCGCCTCGTCCCCGTCGTACAGGACTTTGATGTTGGTGGTAAATCGTTTGATCAACCGGATCTGTTCCACGGTGAGGGAGGTGCCGGAGGAGGCCACCACCTGCTGGATTCCGGCCTGGTGGAGGGCAAGGACGTCGGTATAACCTTCGACCAGGATACATTCATCATTCGCCCGGATGCCGGTTTTGGCAAGATGCATGCCGTAGAGCACCTTGCTTTTGGAATACAGCGGGGTTTCCGGGCTGTTCATATACTTGGGACCGAAATCCCCCTTCCCGATTTTCCTGCCGCTGAAAGCGATCACCTTGCCGGCGAGGTTATGGATGGGGAAAATGACCCGGTGATTGAAAAAATCAAAGTCATTCTTATTGGTCAGTCCCAGGTCGCGGAGCAATTGAAGGTTATACCCCTGTTCCCGGGCATGCTGGACCAGGTAATCCCTCTGTTCCGGCGCGTAACCCAACTGGAATTTTTTTATGGTGCTCTCCAGGATGCCCCGTTCCTTAAAATAGGGGAGGGCGATGGTCTTGCCGGAGGCGTGACTGAATAAGGCTTCATGGTACAGCCGGGCCGCATAATCATTGACCAGGCCCCAGGATTCCCTTTTCATTTCTTCCTGGTATTCCTGTTCGGTCCTGGGTTCCTGCCTTTCTTCCAGCGTCAGGTTATATCGTTTGGCCAGGTAACGGATGGCTTCCGGAAAAGTGCAGGATTCATGTTCCATGATAAATTGAACCGGCCCTCCGGCTTTTCCGCAACCAAAACATTTGTAAATGTTTTTGGATGGAGAGACGGAAAAAGAGGGGGTTTTTTCATGGTGAAAGGGGCAAAGGCCCAGCAAATTGGCCCCGCTCCGCTTCAGGTTGACAAAATCACCCACCACCTCCTCAACCCGGGCTGCCTGCAATACCTCATCGACAGATTTTTTTAATATCATTGAAAAAAAACTGAGAATAGTTTGCAAATTATATTAAATATGTTTTAAATTTGTAGAGTGATAATTAAATAAGTTATCACCATCAAATTTGACATAAGAATAGGGTGTTCTCATAGTGTGTTCATACCTCACTGACAGTCCTTGTCAGTGGGGTTTTTTTTTATTACAAATTTCGGGCACATGGATAAGATATTTAAAAATTTTTTTATTTATTTTATTTTGTTAACCAGCGTATTGATAGCCGGAACCTCCTGTGGTGTGGGTACCGGTTGCCCCGCCCAGCAAGGCGATTCCACCAAATTTGACCGGAAGGGCAAACTGAAAGGCACGGGTGGGAAAACCAGATTGTTTCCTAAAAACATGAAAAAATAAGATCCTGATAATCGCGTCAGCCCCTGAGGGAACATTTTAATCCTTTCCGAAAAAATCATCCATTCCGAAAACACCCTGTTTTCCCTGGAGCCATTCGGCGACGGCAACCACTCCTTCCACAAATCCTGTTCTTGAAAAGGCCTCATGGGTAAGCACGATCCGGTCGTAAGGGGAACGGTATTCGACGATATGGGTCCCCGGGACCTGGCCGGTTCTTTCTGAAGAGACCGGGATGCTCTCCCGCAAAGCATGGGTAAAGGCATCCACCTGCCGCCAATCCCGGAACCTGGAAGATTCCAGCAGCATGTGCTGGGCCAGGGTCACCGCGGTACCGCTGGGAGCGTCTTTTTTCTGGTCATGGTGGATTTCATGCAGGCCGAGGGAATAGGACTCCTGTTTATCCATGACCCGGGCCAACAGGCGGCTAACCTTCCAGAACAGGTTGACCCCGATCGAGAAGTTGGAGGAATAAAAAAAGCACCCTTTTTTCTCAAGGCAATAACTTTTCACCGGTTCCAGGTCCTGCTGCCAGCCGGTAGTCCCGCTGATCGCCGGGATACCCCGGTCGATGCAGTACCGGATATTATTGGCGGCGGACCTGGGTTCCGTAAATTCAATGGCAAGATCTGAGCCTGTTAATACGTCGAGTCCTGTATTCAATGCAGGATCAGCAATGGAATATATATTATGATTTCTTTTTATGCATAACTGTTCTATTTCTTTCCCCATTTTGCCATAACCAATCAGGCTAATCTTCATTCGACGGAATTTTAGGATTGAACCGCTAAATTAAGTGGATTCGTTATATTTGCCGCCTTCCGCGACAGCGGAAAGGAAATTTGCATGGGTTGGTTCAAAAGATTACGGGAAGGTATACAGACCACCACCAAAAACAAGAAGGAAGCTCCTGAAGGTCTTTGGCATAAATGTGAAGTCTGCCGACATACCAGCACCTCAACCGAGCTTCGGGAGAATTTTTACAAATGCGTCAAGTGCAATCACCATGTCCGGATCGGTAGCCTGGAATATTTTGAAATCATCTTTGACCAGGAAAAATATACCATTCTGCTGGATAACCTGGAAGCCGTGGACATCCTTGGATTCGAAGACCTAAAACCATATTCCAGGCGCCTGGAAGAAGCCAGGCAGAAATCGGGTTATAATTCGGCCGTCAATGTGGCCAGTGGAAAAGTGAATAAAAAAAACCTGGTGGTAGCCTGTATGGACTTCAGCTTCATAGGAGGTTCCCTGTCCAGCGTGGAGGGCGAAAAAATCTGCAAGGCCATAGACCTCTGCATTGAATCGGAGTCCCCGCTGCTGATCATATCCAGGTCCGGGGGGGCCCGGATGATGGAATCGGCATTCTCCCTGATGCAACTGGCCAAGACTTCAGCCAAACTGACTACCCTGGCCGATGCGCGGCTGCCTTATTTTTCCCTGATGACGGACCCCACTACGGGAGGGGTTTCAGCATCCTATGCCATGCTTGGAGATATCAATATGGCCGAACCCAAAGCTCTTATCGGTTTTGCCGGCCCGAGGGTGATCAAAGAAGCGATTAAAAAAGACCTTCCGGAGGATTTCCAGTCCGCTGAGTTTTTGCTCGAGCACGGTTTCCTGGACTTTATCATAGACCGGGCCAAACTCAGGACCCGGCTCGATGAGTTGCTCACAATTTTTCAATTGTCCCAATAAGGAACAATAGTCAGGCTTCGATCTGGATCAGTTTGAACTGACGGTCCAGCGGATTAAAATCATGCACCAGGGTGCGAATGAAAGCTGGCCCATGTTCGGAGTAGAAGGTCATAAAGTTTTCCCTTCTTTCCTGCAGTCCGTTTTCAGGCAATAACTTTTCTTTCAGTTTCCGGATCTTGTTCAGTTTGACTTCCAGCTTTGATTTTTCCGCTTTAAGGATTTTCTTTTCGAGGTGTTCAATGCTCTTGGCCATTTTGACTTTTTCCGCTTCAATCGAAGGGCCCAGGGTAGGGTCCACGGATTCCGCCCGGGATCTGATTTTATCCATCCAGGCGGTGATGCCGAGGATCTCTTCCTGCAAACTAAGCTCATGGCTGCTCAGTTTTTCCGTCATCCGGTTCATCAGCAGGTCGGTGCGTTCAGCCAGGTCGGCGACTTTCAGCCCAAACTGATCCAGCAGGTTTTTTTGCTCCGGCTGGATGACCAGGAATGAATCGCGGCGCACCAGGGCAGGGTAGGGCACGCCCAGGGCTTCGAACTGGGATTTCCTCTCCATCCAATAGGCCAGTTCGCCTCCGCCGCCCACAAAGGCCAGGTTGGGCAGGATCAATTCCTGGTATATGGGTCGCAGGATGACATTGGGACTGAATTTTTCGGGATGCTGCTCAATTTCGGCGGCCATGGATTTTTCATCCAGTTTCAGGCCCTGGTTGGAAATGTGAAAGGATCCGTTTTCCCTTTCGATCCGGTCCCGGTATCCTTTGTCAAAATAGAAAAAATTGATGTCCCGGACATGGGTAGATGCTTCGTAGCCGAGTTGCATCAACCGGGCCTGTGTGCCGGTGACCAGGGGTTTGGAGGAAGAGTGGAGGACTTCATCCAGGATCCAGGGCTTGAATTCTTCCTTGAGCCTCCGGTCATCCATATTGATCACGAGGAGCCCGTGTTCACCCAATAAAACATGCATCATGTACTGGAAAGCCTCCGCGAAACTTCGGCCGCCTGCATGCGCTTCACGGAGCAATCGGATCAACTCTGGGCCGAAAGGGGTATGTACAAGCAGGGATTCCGCTTCAGAAATGCAGGCTTCGATGCGTTCCAGGTCAAATCGACCCAAGGGGCCTGACTGCCTGGTTTCCCAGGTGATCTTTTTACCAAATAAAAAACAATGGTTCAATTCTTCCAGGTCATGGTCCTCGGCGCCGATCACAAAAACAGGCTGGATGCGGTAAGCGGGCAGGGCCTCCTGGATGAGTTGTGCCAGTTTGATGGTGCTGATGGCCTTTGAAAGGACAAAGGCGGGGCCGGTAAAGAGGCAAGGCTGGTGAGCGGTGCAGACCGTAAACGTACGGGCATCCAGCAAGGCGTCAATCCGGTCCCGGATCTTGATCTCGATACCCAAATTTTGGTACTGCTCGGACAGGACCTGGTGCAACTTTTCACGGTTGACCTCCCGGTCCCGGTTTTGGATGATTTCTCCAAATACGTCCAGTTGCGGTTTCCATTTTAAAAACTGGTCCAGCGGGCTGTCTTCCCGGTTTAAGTCTTGATCCACCTTGCTCAATAATGGGAAGGACGAAAGCGGTAAGGTATCTACGGTCATCTATACTTAATGAAGCTCACAAAGATACATGTTAACAATTTTCCGTTACCCTACTTAAGGAATTGGTAACGTTTATAACCCGTACGAAGGGGAGCGGTCGTTTATTTTTTGGGCGACCTGCGGATCATTTCAAAAAAGGCGATGGCAAGGAATACTTTTTCTTCCGTCGCGTCCAATTCGGCAACATACTGGAAAGCCCTGGGATTGCGGCTTTCCTTTTTTGCTTCGTTGAGCAGGTTGCCGGCCAGTTTATTATTCACCTTTATTTCGAGAAGCACATTTTCTCCCCGGTCAATGCTGGCGATCACGTTGCGCTGATTGTACCAAAGGCGACCCTGGCTGTCCAGTTTTCCAAAATATTCTTCATCAATAAACACTTCCGTCTCCTTGTGGTGGATGATGTAGGCAAATTCATGATTTGAATTGCGGACTAAAAGCACGCCTTCTTCGGGCCGGTACATTTTCTGAATATAGATCAACAGGGGTTCGTGGTAAATCGACTGGAAGACCCCGCGGCTGATTTTAAACCTCATGGACTTTTTTACCTGGCGGTGCTGGCGGAGGCTGAGCAATTCCAGTTCCTGCCGATCCCATTTGACCAGGTTATCGGCCGCCCAGGATTTTAATTCCGGTTGGAGCAGGCGCAGGTCCCTGCGCAGTTTTTGGATGACGGGCCTGAAGCCTGAAAAGAGTTTGTCCAGTATAGAAATCACACGGGCAAAACTAAAAATAAGGAAGGTGATAAATAAAAAAATAAAAGCCCGGGCTATCATCGGCCGGTTTTATCCCAGGTACGATTTCAGGGAATTCTGGTGCATAGAACGCCTAAGCCTCCGGATGGCCCTTTCTTTTACCTGTCTCACCCTTTCCCGGGTCAGCCCGAACATGTCCCCGATTTCCTCCAGCGTCAGGGGTTTGTTGCCATCCAGTCCAAAATAGGCGGACAGCACTTCCATTTCCCTTGGGGCCAGGACCGTCATGCCGTATTCCACTTCCTTCTTAAGCGATTCTTTCATGAGGGCCAGGTCAGGACTGTCTTCCGTCTCGTGCATATAAATGTCGATCATGGAAATGTCATCCTCGTCGGTCCCGATGGGGGCGTCGAAGGAGACGTGGCGCATATTGCTCTTGAGTACGTGGTTTACATCCTTCACGGCGACGCCCAGGGCTTCAGCCAGTTCTTCGGGCGTAGGTTCGCGTTCGAATTCCTGGACAAAGGTGATATAAGCTTCGTTGAGCCTGTTGTAGGAGCCGACTTTATTGACCGGCATCCGGACGATCCGGCTGTATTCGACAATGGCCTGGAGGATGGATTGGCGGATCCACCACACCGCATAGGAAATAAATTTGAACCCCTTGGTTTCGTCGAAACGTTTGGCAGCCTTGATCAGGCCTACATTGCCTTCATTGATCAGGTCACTGAGGGAGAGTCCCTGGTTCTGATATTGTTTGGCTACGGATACGACAAAGCGAAGGTTGGACTTGCACATGATTTCAAGGGCTTCCTCATCTCCTTCCCGGATCCTCCTGGCATACTCCGCTTCCTGCTCCGGAGTGAGCATGGAAAGTTTGGCGATATCGTTCAGATATTTCTCTAGGGAAACAGATTCCCTGTTGGTGATTTTGTTCGTGATTTTTAATTGGCGCATAATTTATTCCTCTATATACCTTACACCTTTATAGGATTAAAAGTTTCTCTAATAAACACAAAAGGGGGCAAAACGCTCGCTCCCTTTTGTTGATTTAACTTTTTATTATGAATAAGGCTAATACAAACCTTATTTTCAGTAGCTGCCTGTCTAAAACGCGGCCCGGATCAATCCTCCCAGTTCAGTCCTTCCGGCCTGGGGGCGTCGTAGTTGGGCTTGTCCACAGGGGGTTGCTGGAAGGTATCCGGATTAGGAGCAGGTCCTTCCCGGTCCGCTTCCCTTTCCGGACGGGATGATGGGCTGGACGGCCTTCTGTCCGGTCCATCGTTTCGCCGGCCCCGGTCGCGGTCGCGTCCGCCATCACGGCTGTCCCGGTCCCGGTCGCGTCCTCCGCGGTCGTCGCGTCCTCCACGGTCGTCGCGTCCTCCTCGGTCATCGCGTCCTCCGCGGTCGTCGCGTCCTCCACGGTCACGGCTGTCGCGGCGCGGACCCCGGTCATCGGACCGGCGTCCTGAGCCGCCGTCCCTGTAAGATCCGCCTCCGGATCTTCCACCCCGTCCACGGTCGCCGCCGCGGTCGTTTCCGGAGTCTTCGGGCATGCCGGCAGGCCGGTCCATCAAAGCTTTCCGGGAAAGTTTATACTTGCCTGAGCGGGCATCGATGTCCATCAGTTTGACCTTGAGTTCGTCCCCGATACTGAAGACTTCCTCGACACTTTCAATCCGGGTATAGGAGATTTCCGACACATGGAGCAGACCCTGTTTCCCGCTAAAGTCCACGACCACACCGAAAGGCAGGATTTCCACCACTTTGGCTTCATAGGTCTCTCCGACTTCAGGTACGAAAACGATCGACTGGATCCTCGCAATGGCTTTATCAATGGATTCTTTATTGGGGCTCGCTACGCTGACAATGCCTTCATCGCCTTCCTCTTCCACATTGATCACGGTACCCGTGGTGGCCTGGATATCCTGGATGACCTTGCCGCCAGGTCCGATCACCGCGCCGATCAGGCTTTTTGGAATGCGGATTTCCACGATCCGAGGAGCATGGGGTTTGTAGTCTTCGCGTGCCTCACTGACGGTTTGGGCCATTTCACCGAGGATATGCAAACGTCCGGCTTTGGCCTGGGCCAGCGCTTTTTCCAGGAGATCATAAGCCAGGCCGTCGATTTTCATGTCCATCTGACAGGCACAGATCCCTTTTTCGGTGCCGGTGACCTTAAAATCCATATCGCCCAGGGCGTCCTCATCCCCGAGGATGTCGGTGAGTATGGCGGCCCGGTCGCCTTCCTTGATGAGGCCCATGGCTACCCCGGAGATCGGGGATTTGATTTTCACCCCCGCGTCCATCAGGGCCATGGAGGAAACACAGACCGAAGCCATGGAAGTGGACCCGTTGGATTCCAGGATGTCGGAGACGATCCGGATGGTATAGGGATTGTCAACGGGCATTACTTTCCGGACCGATCTCGCGGCGAGGTTCGCATGGCCGATTTCACGCCGGCCGGGGCCTCTCTGGGGTTTTACTTCCCCAACGGAAAAAGGCGGAAAATTATAATGGAAGATAAATCCTTCATCGTGGGGTTCAAAAGCGGTGTCCACCAGCATTTCATCCGCCTTGGAAGCCAGGGTCACTGCTCCCAGCGCCTGGGTCTCCCCGCGGTTGAAGATAGCGGAACCGTGGGCCGCGGGCAGGACATCGATTTCGGTCCAGATCGGTCTCACCTGATCGGTGGAGCGTCCATCCAGCCTTTTGCCTTCGGAGAGCACGACTTCACGGATGATTTTCTTTTTATTTTTTTCAAACAGTCCCGAAATGATCTTGCTGTTTTCGGTATAATATTCCTCCGATTTGGAGGCAATGATAAATTCTTTCAGAGAAGCGGCGAGCGCGTCTAAATTGTCTTTCCGGGTCTTTTTATCCGTGGGATTACGGGCAATGAAATAAAGTTTTTCGTCGGTGGCCAGGTGGACGAGTTTGTCCAGTTCCTCATCGATGACGAGGGGGGTCACGGTCCGTTTCGGGATGGCGGCCAGGCCGGCTTTTTCAGCGAGCTCCAGTTGCGCCTTGCATTGGAGCTTAATGGTTTCGTGGGCGACCTGGATGGCCTCGATCAATTCGGATTCATCACATTCATTGGCTTCTCCTTCGACCATGAGCAGGTCTTTTTCCGTAGCCGCAATGATAAATTCCAGGCTGGCCTGCTTGAGTTGGCTGCGGGAAGGATTGGTGACATATTGTCCATCGATTTTTGCAATGCGGACTTCCGAAATCGGTCCCTGCCAGGGAATGTCTGACAATACGAGGGCGGTGGAGGCGGCCAGGGCGGCAAATCCGTCCGGAAGGGACTCTACATCCCCTGAAAGCAGGTTGAGGAGCACCTGGGTTTCATTCATGTATTCATCGGGGAAGAGGGGGCGGATGGCCCGGTCTACCAGCCTGGAGATCAGGACTTCGTAATCGGAAAGTTTGCCTTCGCGGCGGAAAAAATTGCCGGGGATGCGTCCGGCGGCATAGAAGCGTTCGGCATAATCCACCGAGAGTGGAAAGTAGTCCAGATCAGCCTTGGGTTCCTTGCTGGATACCACCGTGGCCAGGAGGATGATGTTGCCGCAATACAATACGACGGAGCCATGCGCTTGCGTGGCCATTTTGCCAGTTTCCAACCGGATTTCTCTACCGTCCGGGAGATTAAGTGAAACTGAAACAGGAGTTTTTTTTCCCATAAATTTTTTAGAATAATTAAGGTTAAACTGAAAAGGCTCTAACGGGTAGAGCATTCGAACAACAGAACATGGAAATAATCGAAGGAAGGTGGGCAGGCGGGCAAGCAAGCCGGTTTTTTCCGGATTGGTTGCACCTGGGTTATTTACGGATACCTAACTGCTCGATCAATTCACGGTATTTACTCAGATTTTGCTTGGCCAGGTAGTTTAGCAATTGTTTACGTTTTCCTACGATGGTCAGGAGGGATCTGCGGCAGGAATGGTCTTTCCTGTTCTGGTTGAGATGCTCTTGTAACTGATTGACTCTAAATGTGAAAAGAGCAATCTGGGCTTCAACAGAACCTGTGTTTTCAGGCCTGCCCCCGTACTGAGTCATGATTTCTTGTACTTTTTCTTTGGACATGTAAGCCGGCATACGATTTTTTGGCTTTTACTTTTAATTAATTTGTTATTTCGGGCGCAAAGATATAGTTTTTAATGAACTGATTCTTTGAATTTTACATTTTTTTTAAGCCGGGCGGCCGGGTTTTTGGGGATGGATGGCGGGCTCGGGGAGGATTTGGCAAAACCGCCCTATTTTGCAGCCTTGATTTTATGATGAAATTCGACCGTAAGGTACTTGGCAATGGCCTGACCGTCCTCTTGCACCAGGACGAGTCAACGCCTCTGGCCTCCGTCAATGTCCATTATTTTGTAGGTTCGAGCGACGATCCTCCCGACCAGACCGGGATGGCCCACCTTTTTGAGCACCTCATGTTCAGCGGTACCCGGAACGTGCCCAATTATGACCAGGCGGTTCAAAACGCGGGGGGCGAAAACAATGCCTTCACCTCCTCTGACAGCACAAACTATCACATCACCCTGCCATCCGAAAACCTTGAAATGGCCCTTTCCCTGGAGGCCGACCGGATGCAGGGGCTGATCCTCAACCGGGGGATTTTCAACCGGGAGAAACAGGTGGTCCTGGAGGAGTATAAGGAGACCTGCCTGAACAAACCCTATGGGGACAGTTTTCACCTGGTTTCCGGCCTCGCTTACCACAGGCATCCTTACCGCTGGCCGACGATTGGATTGAATGAAAAAATGATCAGCCACCTAAAACTCACCGTGGCCCGCAAATTTTACAATACCTACTACCAGCCGGCAAACGCGGTCCTGTCCATAGCCAGTAACCGGCCCCCGGAACAACTTTTCCCCCTGGTCGAAAAACATTTCGGGCCAGTGAAGTCCAAGGGCAGGCCGGTTAAAAAACATACCAAAGAACCGGATCAAAAGAAATCAAGGGTACTTACCGCAGCCAAAAAGGCGCCCGCGGAAGCCCTTTACCTGGCATTTCACATGGAAGGAAGGGGACATCCTGACTTTTACGTTGCGGACCTCATCAGTGATGTACTATCCAACGGCCAGTCCGCAAGATTGTTCAGAAGATTGGTCCGCGGTAAAAAACTGGTCAGCATGATCGATGCCTACATTACCGCCACCCTGGACCCCGGACTGTTTATGATCGAAGCCAAGGCGATACCGGGCCAACCCATAAAAAAGGTGCTGAAGGCCATCTGGGAGGAACTCCGTCTCCTGAAAACCGAAAGGGTACCGGCCGGCGAACTCAATAAGATGAAAAATACGATCGAGGCTTCCCTGGAATTCAGCGAAATCAATGGCCTGAACAAAGCCATCACCCTGGGTTATTTTGAAATGCTGGGCGATGCAAACCGGGCCAACCTGGAATACGGCATCTATAAGAAAGTGAGCCCGGAAGATATTCTGCGGGTAGCCCGTAAACTTTTCCGCCATTCCAAGGCCAGTACCCTGTTTTATAAAAAGGCCAATGACGGACAGGGTTATTTTGATGAAGAGGAAGAAGAGGATTGACGGACCTATTCCACGTCAAAACCAATGTCCCTGCGAAAATTTTTCCCCTCAAAATGGATGTGAGGGATGATGGAATAGGACATGGCCAGGGCGGTATTCTTGTCCACAGCCATAGAGGTAACAGCCATCACCCTGCCCCCGGCCGTGACCAGGCCGGACCGGGTATCGGTCGTCGTACCGGCATGAAACAGGATTGAATCGTGCGTAAAGTCAGGCAGCCCGATCGGCTTGCCCTTCTCATAGTCTCCGGGATAACCTCCACTCACCAGCATGACGGTGGCCGCGTACAATTGAGATTCCCGGATCACTTGTGACCCAAGCTGATGCCGGTGGGTCGCCACGAGCAGTTCCAGGAGGTCGTTTTCAAGTCGGGGCATGACCACTTCGGTTTCCGGATCCCCCATGCGGCAGTTGTATTCGATCACGAGGGGTTCGCCGTCCACTTCGATCAGGCCGAAAAATACAAAGCCCTGGTATTTAAGACCCCTTTGATGGATTCCCCGGATGGTTGGCCGTATGATCCGGCTTTCCACCTTTTCCATGACGGCCTGGTCCACAAAGGAAACCGGGGATATGGCCCCCATCCCGCCCGTATTGGGTCCGCGGTCGGCTTCGCCGATCTTTTTATAATCCTTGGCAACCGGCAGAATCTTGTAGTCCCGGCCGTCGGTGAGCGCAAAGACCGAAAATTCCCGTCCCGATAAAAACTCTTCCACCACGACCCGCTGGCCGGCATGGCCAAATTTGCCGAGGAACATGGCCCTTAGTTCCTCCAGGGCTTCCTCCCTGGACGGACATATGACCACCCCTTTGCCTGCGGCCAGTCCGTCGGCTTTGAGCACAATGGGCAAGGACATGGAATTTAAAAACTTCTCGGCGGCTTCCTGTTCCTCCAAACCAAAGGACCGGTATGCTGCGGTGGGTATCTGAAATTCCTCCATAAAGGCTTTCGCAAAGGCTTTGGAGCCTTCCAGCATCGCTGCGGATTTGGTGGGCCCGATCACGATGAGTTCCTGTTCGCCGAACCGGCTCTCCAGGTAATCGGTGAGTCCGAGGACCAGGGGCTCTTCAGGACCGATCAGCACGAGGTCGATCCGGTGATCCCGGACGACCTGTTCGACCGCCTGGAAATCATGGGCAGAGACCGGGATATTGGTACCGACCAAGGCGGTGCCGGCATTGCCCGGTGCTATGAACAAGGCTTTACATAAAGGACTTTGCCTGATTTTCCAGGCCAGGGCATGCTCACGGCCTCCCGCTCCGATGATGAGAATATTCATGGGGCGAAAATAGAATCGAATGATGAATTAATTCTCCCTTCCTTCCTTCGCCTTTCACCCTTCGCCCTTCGCCCTTCGCCCTTCGCCCTTCACTGCCCCAACCTCTCCAGCCACCGGAATGGATTCATGGCCTTAAAATTCAGCAGATAGGTGCATTTTTCCAGGTATTTATTTTTATCGTTCAGGGGGTAACTCTCCCGGAACCGCTTGCTTTCAAAGAAAGGGAAGTTGATTTCAAAGACATCCTCGATCAATACCAGGCTTAGGCCTGAAGTATAAAAAAACCGGGCTTTTGTTTCCTGGTTGAGGGGGGCATAGGCCATTTGTATAAAAGGGCGGAGCGGGGGAAGGCCGGGCAGGGTAGTCCTGTAGCTTCCGGCGACCAACCATTTGCCCAGGATGCCCACCTGTCCCGCATTCCGGAAATAAGCGTCCTTCATAAAGATTTGCTGCGAAAAAGAATTCATTTCCTCACCCCGGCCCAGGAGAAGTTCGTCGTATTTATAATCCCGTTGCAAAAATCCCGGCCCCGGCGTACCGTTCAACACATGGGTGTTGTAGATCCGTTGCCGGCCGGAATAGGTTTGAATACCGGTAAATAAATGAAAACGGCCGGCTTGCCGGGGGCCATAGGCATAGGCAATTTTCTGGCTGAAACTGCCGGATATTTTGGTAAATCCCTTTGCGACCTCAAGGGTGGCATTAAAAGCAAATGGGTTTAAACTTCCGGTCCTGTTTGCCTGGAATTTCAGTTCGTTTACCGAATAAGACCTGGATTTCCGGGTGAACGCACGGGTCGTAAAATCCGTGCCTTCGCCATACCATTGTTGAATGAAGATGTTGCGGTACACCAATTCTTTCTGTGTCCCTCGCTGACCATCGGGCCGGAGGACCAGCCGTACCAATGGTGCGAGTTTGAAGTACCGGTCCGTGAATCCATAGTCGGAATCTTTGTGGAAGGTAAAATGCCGGCTTTCCAGTCCGAAATCGATCCGTTCCAGCACCCGGTTTTTGAGAAAATGATGGTATTCAAAACCCGCGAGCCAAACCGGGAGCTTGGATTGAAATCCATAAGCCAGCATGGCCGCATATTTGAAGGGTTTGACCGGGAGGCTCAGATTATGCAAGGCCGCGCCGGCCATCAAGCCATCGTAATAGTTATATCCCAGGGCCGGCGACAGGTAAAAGTCTTTGACCAGGCTATGATCAATGCCCGCCACAAAATGAAGTTTTGAACGGGAGGGTGTATAAACGGATTTCCGGATCCGGACGATATTATTTTCCCGGCTGATTTCAGGCAGCAGAAAATCCGGGTCCAGGAGGATATAGTCCAGGCTGTCCGTATTCAGCCTGAGAGTATCCCGGCCCAGGAGGAGTGGCAGTTGTTTTGTAAAAAGCCTGTTTCCATTCCGGAATCCGGCATATTCCAATGGAATAGGAAAATCAAGGTTATGGTTGACCAGGAAAACACCATCCCGGGTATCCGGTTCGATGGCAGCATCGGCCTTCGTGGTCCCCGAAATATAAAGAGGATAAAACCAGGAAGCACCATGGGCTGCGGCCAGGGATTGAAAATCTGAGGCTCCCGGGTGCCTGAAGCGCCATTGCCTGAACCAGGACTGGATCATCCGGTCAAAGGCCTGGGTGCCCAAAGATTTTTCCATAAAAAGGAGGCCTTTCGCCGGCTTTTCATAAACGGATTGGACATATCCGCGAAGGCTGAATTTTAGAGGGTCAGCTCCTGAAGGAGCATCCCGCCGGCGATTGGCCTGAAGGTACCAATCGAAATCCGGCAAGCGGTCATAATCCGTTGGCGGGCCAAGCATCAGATCCGCCAACAGGCCCGGAGCGCCGCGTTCCCGGAAATAGCGGTGTTCATAATAGGTGACCAGGCCTTCATCCATCCAGGTCTGTTTTCTTTCATCGGTGGCCAGGATGCCCTGAAACCATTGGTGTCCCGTCTCATGCACGATGACTTCTTCCAGGCTTCCCGGCTGCTCGTAACCGGCATCGATGAGTGCAATCATCGGGTACTCCATGGCATCGGTTCCATGCCTCTCGCATTGCACCATGCTGATCAGCGGCCAGGGGTAGGGGCCAACCAGACTGTCGAAATACCGGGTAGCTGAGGCCAGGTGGGAAATAGCCGATTTCCAAACCGGGTTTCGTCCGGGCAGGTAAAAGGTCCATCCTTCCACTTTGCGATCGCCAAGCTCAAAAAGCTTACGATTTACCAGGAACCGTTTATCGGCAAACCAGGCAAAATCGGTCACATTAGTCGCTTTATACTTCAGGGACTTGTAATGGCTGGCGGAGGGAACCGAAAGCAAAGCCGGTCCGGTCGAAGGGAGCTTTGCAGCGCAGGAATCGGCATACCGGGATAGAAATTCAGTTTCTTCCGGGTTTTCCAGCTGGCCGGTAGCCGCCACGATATAGTTTGCAGGTAATTCGACGGTGACTTCGTAATCCCCGAATTCATTGTAGAATTCTCCGAGTTCCAGATAAGGCATCACCCTCCAGCCGGAAGTATCATACAGAGCGACTTTGGGATACCATTGCGTCAATTGGTAAGACTGACCCAGGTGGCCGCCTCTTGAAATATTGGAAGGAAGCTTTAAAACATACTCTATGGTAATGGTTCCGGCCTGTCCCGGTGGGATGGGATCTGCCAGTTTGAGGACCAGGATTTCCGCTGCAGGATCGGAATAAGAGTAGTTCAAAGGCTTGCCTTCCTGGGAAATAGCCAGGGAAGTATAGGCCCCTTCGTCCTTTTTTTTAAGCCCGAGTCGCTGATCCATACCGAGCGCATTCAATTGTTTTGAATAGGCGGACTTTGGGGTCTTAAAAACGTTCATCCAGGTGTGTAATTTCAATTGACCCAGGGTATGGGGTGACCGATTATGGTAAACCAAATCCATCCGGGCCTGCAATTGGTGGGCCTGGTCGTCAAGCCGGCAGTGGATGCGGTAATCGGCTTTTTGTTGCCAGGTCTGGCCGAATCCCAGGATGATCTGAATGAAAAAAAACGGGAGCCAGAGGCCTCTCATGGGCTAAAATTAGTCATTCCGGTTCGCCGTCAAAGCGGTTGATTCAATTCCCGTAATTTTGGACCATGATACCGGTTAAGTTTTTGGGGAGATGGATGAGGGTTATTTATTTTCTGATCCTGGCCTTGCATCTTCAAGCCCAGGGGGGATTAAAGGGATGGCTGGTCGATGAACAAAAAATGCCGCTGGAAGGGGCTACCCTTGCCTGGAAAAACATGTCGGCCCATGCCGTCTCCGACAGCGCGGGATATTTCCAGATCCAAAGGCTCAGATCGGACAGCATCCTGGTGATCCAGTATGTCGGCTTTAAAACGCTTGAATATAAGATTCCTGAAGGGCAACATGAAATACGCCTTACGCTGAGTGAAAACATTGTCCTGCAGCAAGTGGAAGTCCGGGCCAAAGCCAATGACAGTTTCACCCCCCTGAGCAGCAATATGAATAAGGAGGTGATCAGCATGCGGGAACTGCGTAAAGCGCCTTGCTGCAACCTCTCCGAAAGTTTTGAAACCAGCGCGGTAGTGGATGCCAATTATACGAATGCGGCCCTGGGCACCCGGGAGATCGAAATGCTGGGCATCCGGGGAATCTATTCCCAGATCATGCTGGATTCGCGGCCCACGATGTACAATTTCGCATCCCCTTTCGCCTTTGATTTTATTCCTGGCCCCTGGCTCAAAGGGATCCAGGTGAGCAAGGGAGCCGGAACCGTAGCCAATGGCGCCGAAGGCCTGGCCGGCCAGATCAATGTGGACCTGGTGGATCCCAGGGACGGGCCGAGATTGTTTGTAAACGCCTATGCCAATCACCGAAGCCGCTATGAAATGAACGTGGTGACCAACAAAAGGCTTGGTGAAAAATGGAGCACAGGCACCCTCCTGCATGCCAACCAGGACCAACACCACCAGGACAAAAATGAAGATGCCTTCCTCGACGCGCCGCAGAAAAAGCAGATCAATGCCATGCAGCGGTTCCATTATTATGGCCTGAAATGGGAGACCCAGATTAATGTGCACGGCATCTGGGACAAAAGGGAGGGGGGCCAGACCCGGCATCCCAGCCCGGACCACCAGGAAGAATTGCTCCTCTATGAACACGAGCAAAAACGACTGGAAATTTTCGGCCATGTCGGGTATGTGGGTTTTAAGGACCCGGGCCGTTCCATCGGTTTTCAATGGCATCTTCAGGGCCATGAATACGATGCCGCCTATGCCAGGATAGCCAACGGCAGCGACCGGTCGGCCTATGCCAACCTGTTGTACCAGGAAAAATTCGGTTCAGAGAAACACAGCCTGCTGAGCGGACTGAGCATGAGGCGGAGCGTGACCGATGAAGGGTTCTCCGATTTCCTGTTCAACCGGAAGGAATTTATTCCGGGCCTGTTCAGCGAATATTCCTACAATGCCGACGTGACCGAATCGATATTCGGCTTTACCCTTGGCATGCGCCTGGACCGCTACGGGGATTACGGGGTCCACGCCACGCCCCGTTTTTCCATGAGATACCAGGTGGATGAGTATGGTACCCTGCGGGCTTCGGCCGGACGTGCTTACCGGATGCCCAATATCATTTCAGACAATCTTCATTTTATCGGGATGGGCCGGTATTTCCAGGTGCCCTCGATTGGTCTGGATATCGCCAACAATTATGGTCTGAGCTATATACAGAAAATTTACCTGGGAGGCCCGACGGAATGGAATATATCCGCCGATTTCTACCATACTTTTTTTAAGAAACAAAACATCCAGGATATCGAATCGGAAACCAGGTATGTCATCAACCGCTATGTGGAGCATGGTTCCCGGATCAACTATTTCCTTCTCCAGAACCAGTTCCAGATGAATGCCAATTTTGGCTTCAAGCTGGCTTATAAATATACCGATGCCCGGTACCGGCTGGCTGACGGCCAGGACCTGATTTCCAGGCTGTACCTACCGAAGCACCGTGCCTTATTCACCCTTGATCTCAATTCGAACGAAAGCGTGTGGCTGGGGAATGTCACGGTTCAGTGGGTGGGGCCCCAGCGGATGCTGGATATTTCAGAATACCCGACCCCCGGCAGTGCAGGTCAGCCGGATCAATCGCCGTCCTACCTGATGGTCAACTTCCACATCAGCCGGAATATTGGCAAATGGGAACTTTATACGGGAATGGAAAATGCCACCAATTATGTCCAGGAATACCAGATCGTAAGTCCAACCGCCACGGGCTCGCGGTATTTTGACGCCACCCGCCTCTACGCACCCAATATGGGAATGCGCTGGTATGGTGGAATCAAGTGGCTGCTCAACTGATCAATTCCGACTTGTTTTTCTCCCAGGCCCAGGCATGGGCCATGATGTCCTCCATCGTATAAGCCGGTTGCCAGCCCAAGAGATTTTTTGCCTTCTGGTAATCCGCATAGATGGCGACTACGTCCCCGGGCCTTCTGCCGGCCCATTTTACGGGCAATTTTTCTCCCCTTACCCGGTTGAAGGCTTCGATGGCCTCCAAAATGGTCACGCCCCTTCCCGTGCCCAGGTTGAATACTTCATAGGTTCCTGCAGGGAGATTTCCCAGGTAATCCATAGCCAGGGTATGGGCCCGGGCCAGGTCCATGATGTGGATAAAATCCCTTACGTTGGTTCCATCGCGCGTAGGATAGTCATTGCCGTAAATGCTCAGGAAAGGCCTTTTGCCGGCACCGGTCTCCATGATCAGGGGGATCAGGTTGCGCACTTCTTTGGTGGCGGCTTCTCCCAAATGCCCGCCCGGGTGCGCGCCGGCCGGATTAAAATATCGCAGGGATACACAACTCATGGATCCGGCATGCCGGGTAAAATCCTGCAGGATCATTTCACCAAGCTGTTTGGTCAGACCATAAGGGGATTCGGCTTGTTTCCAGGGGGTGGATTCCGTGACGGGGAGCTGGTCGGCATTGCCATATACGGTGCAGGAGGAGGAAAAGATCAACCGGGGCACACGATGTTTTTTCTGGAAATGGATCAGGTTGATCAGGCCGCTGACATTGTTTTCATAATAGAGGTCTGGGTGGACCACCGATTCATCCACACTTTTCAGTGCGGCAAAATGCATGATGGCATCCAGCCGGGGGTGCGCATCGAAGATCCTACCCAGGCTGTCCTTGTCCCTGAGGTCGGCCTGATAAGAAAGGCAGGGCTTGCCGGAGATTTTTTCAATCCGGTCAAATACCCGGGGAGAGGAATTGACATAATTGTCGAGGCCGATCACCTCGTGGCCGTGCTGGAGCAGGTCGATGGCCGTATGGCTCCCTATATATCCCGATGCCCCGGTGACCAGTACTTTCAAAATGGGTTTGATTGGCAAGGTACCTGACGTTTTGCAGAAGCCATGGCAACAGGTCTTGAATGATTGCTGAGAACGGAAGAGATCATATACGGCGGAAATTCTAAACCGAAGAGAATGCAGAAATCGCAAGAAGGACACAGAGGAGCAAAGTGAATAAAAGTCCCGGTGCCTCCTGTTTTTATCAGCGTTCCGTGCGGTTTATATTTTACTCAAATCTAGTGATTTCCGATTAATTGGTTTTCCGTACAATGAGTCGAAGTGTGCATGACTATCCCACACTTTCAGGAGCAAGCCTGGTTTATTTGAAAATGCAAAACCGCTCCCGAAGAAGGGGGATGGTCATACCCCCATCTGCGGATAAAACCCCTGGAAGCAAAACTTTAAATTAATTTTGCCGGTGCTTCATGGAGGAATTGCTGAATATCGACTACCGGTTGTTTCATCTGATCAACCAGGTTTGGACCTCAGCCTGGCTGGATGTATTCATGAAGTTTATGCGCAATCAATACGTATGGGGCCCCTTGTATGTCTTCCTGGTGGGTTTTATCCTATTCAATTACGGTAAGCAGGGAGGCCTGTACCTGTTGTTGTTGATCTGCACGCTTTCGGTCTCGGACATGGTCAGCAGCCGCCTGATCAAGAAAAATGTGGAAAGGCTGAGGCCCTGCAACCAGGTTGAACTGGAAGGACAGCGCAGGGTCCTTGTGCGCTGCGGGTCCGGATACAGTTTTACCTCCTCGCACGCGACCAATCATTTTACCGTGGCCTCCTTCATGGTGGCTTCCAGCTTTAATTTCCTGGGTAACCTTCGTTTTTTATTTCTGCTATGGGCAGCCTGCATCGCCTATGCCCAGGTATATGTCGGAGTCCATTTTCCGCTGGATATACTGGCAGGCAGCCTGCTGGGCACTTTTATAGGGTATACCGGTTCTAAAATTTCAAATTTCTTCCTGTATCGATGATGAGTCTCTGGCAATACGCGGCCTCCTCCATAGTGCTGATGCTGGGCGGGGCGTTGATCGCGGCGCTCATGACCCGGAAACCGGGTCGCCTGATCATGCAGGACCTGCTTTCCCTGAGCGGCGCATTTTTGTTTGGGGTACTGATCCTGGAACTGATGCCCGATATTTTCCACGAGGAAGGACATTCGGTGGCCATCCTGTTTATCGCCGGTTTTTTCCTTCAGACCGGAATGGATTATTGGACGAGCGGCATCGAACACGGACATCTGCATGTCCCGCCCACGGCAGGTAAAACTTTTGTTTTCTCCCTTTTCATCGGTCTGGGATTGCATGCCATCCTGGACGGCTTGCCCTTTGCCGGCATCGATTTTCACGGACATCAGCATGGATCCATCTATTTGGCGGTTTTATTGCACAAACTGGTGGAGGGTTTCACCTTGTTCATCCTGCTCGGTATGCTGGGTTATACGACCCGGGTCACCTGGCTCCACGTATCCTTATTTTCTTTTATCACGCCTTTGGGCATGGTGCTTTTTTCCTCCATTCCTTTCCTGCTTGACCATTATCACCAGGTCCTTGCTTTTGCGGGAGGGTCTCTCCTGCATGTGGCCGTAACCATTTTGTTTGAATCCGAGCATAAACACCACCACGGAATGCCGGTCAGAAAACTCATCAGCATCCTGATCGGCCTGTTAATGGCAGGATTGACGGTGATGGGTTGAGGGGTGAGGATTGTGGGTTGAGGATTGAGGGGTGAGGGTTGAGGATTGAGGGGTGATTAAAATGGGAGGCGGGAGGAGGGGGTGATGTCCAGGCTGCTGAAATCTCCATTCTGGTATTTAAAATGAGCGGCAATGCCGATCATGGCCGCGTTATCGGTGCAATATTCAAATTTCGGGATAAAGGTTTCCCATCCGTGTTGAATGCCCGCGTCCTGAAGCGCCTGCCTGAGGCCGCTGTTTGCCGACACCCCCCCGGCAATGGCGACGTGGCGGATATTCAGTTCCTTGGCGGCCTGGACCAGTTTCTTCATGAGGATGCTGATAATGGTCTGCTGCAGGGAAGCGCAAAGCACGCCGATATGTTTTGTTACATAGTCCGGATTTTGCGCGGTATGTTGCTGGACGTGGTACAAAACCGCTGTTTTTAATCCACTGAAACTGAAGTTCAATCCGGGTACCTGGGGGTGGGGAAAATGGATTTCCGGTGGATGGTTTTTAGCATGACGGTCGATCAGGGGACCGGCGGGGTAACCGAGCCCAAAGATTTTTCCCGCTTTATCAAAAGCTTCTCCGGCGGCATCGTCCAGGGTTTCACCGACGACCTCCATTTGCGCCGGGCTTCGGACCAGGACGATCTGGGTATGTCCGCCTGAAACCGTAAGGCAAATAAAGGGGAAGGAAGGATAGGGGGGCTCTGCAAAATGGGCCAGGACATGGGCTTGCATATGGTTGACCTGGATGAGGGGAAGGGAAAGCGAATAAGCCAGGCTTTTTGCAAATGAAACCCCGACCAGCAAGGAACCCAGTAAGCCGGGCCCGATAGTGATCCCAACGGCATCCAGATCTTCCAGGGATTTGCCGGCATACTCCAGGGCCCGGGTGGTGGCAGGCACAATATTTTCCTGGTGGGCCCGGGAGGCGAGCTCAGGCACCACCCCTCCGTATTCATAGTGTATCGTCTGGTTGGCAATGATGTTGGAGAGCACCCGCCCGTCTTCGATGACCGCGACAGAAGTTTCGTCGCAACTGGATTCTATCGCAAGGATGACCGGCAAAAAAAAGCGGGTTAAAGACGCCAAAAATACTTTTTTTCTCATCTATTTAATTTTGTTAACAGTTGGGATATTAGTTTCCTTCAAAAAGTGCTATACTTGTGACCTCAGAAAAAAGAATTTTATAATATGAAGACCATTATCAATGCTGTATTGATTCTTTTGAGCCTGTCGTTTTTATATATGCTCTATATCAGCATCAAAGAACCGCTTGAATTCCAGGCTGCAAGGGACAGCAGGACGAACGAAGTGATCAATCGCCTCAAAACCATCCGCGAGTGCCAGGAAATGTACCGCGACATATATGGCAGCTATGCAGCGACTTTTGAAGAACTGGCCAACGGCCTCAAAACCGGCCAATTCAGGGATATCAAGGTGATCGGGGACCCGGACGATCCGGAATTTACCGGTAAAATCACCTACGACACCCTTTTTACCTCGGCGATTGACTCCATCAAACGGATGGGATTAAACCTCGATTCCCTGGCTTTTGTACCTTACGCCAACGGGGCCCGTTTTGACCTCAAGACCGATACTATAAAACAAGGGAATATCATGATCGATGTCATCGAGGTAGGCATTCAGCGCAAAGCCTTCATGGGCAAGTTTGCTGATATTTCCTACAAAAAATTTGACAACCGGTATGACCCGGAATCCAGGGTGAAATTCGGGGACCTTAATTCACCAAGTGTTACCGGCAACTGGGAAGGCAAATAAGTGGAACATCCGGAGATACCGACTAAACCATTAACCCGTAAAAAGATGTCATGGATCGTATTCGATGACATCTTTTTTATTTTAAAGGAAGGGATCAACCCCTTGACGCTTTATTCCCGGGCGGATTTGTTCCCTTCCCTGGAAGAGCATGCAGCCCAGGGAGGGATGCGAATCATTCTGGATACTCCATTCCAGCTGGTGCCGGAGAGCCTTTATGATGAAAAATCCGGGTTAAACCTGCTCCAGGCCATTCTGCCTTATCCCGGATACGGTGAGTCGGCGGTCCGGACCGAGACCTGGCCGTCCACCTATTCCAAAATCATCTATTACCTCCCGGCTCCATTCGGACCATATCATGCATCCGAGACCTTGCACTGGATGACCTGCCTGGCTGCCTATGCCCAGGCCTGGTTTGACCGGCATCATACCGGCCTGTTTACTCTGCGCATACAGGATACGATGTACAACCTCGTCCAGGTAAACAAAGTACTCAAGGAAGCCTCGAAACTCCGGCTGCCTTCTCCGGACGACAGCACCTATTTTACCCTAAAACTGGTAGAGAAATACCGAAGCCATCAGCAGGCCTTCAAGGTCTGGACCAATGACCCCTCGACGGCCCATCTCCGGATATTGAAAAAATTCGTTCCGGAAGTCAGCCTGCTGCAGCCACCAGGGCCGGAAATGATCAAGGAAATCATCCAGGGCGCATGCGGATCATAGCGGGACGGTTGAAAGGCCGCAGGTTGAATCCACCTGCTAAAAACTGGCCTACCCGGCCCACCACCGATTTCTCCCGGGAAGGGCTGTTTAATATCCTGGAAAACCGGCTGGATTTCGAATCCCTCCATGCCCTCGACCTGTTTGGGGGAAGCGGTTCCCACAGTTTTGAACTGATCAGCCGGGGGTGTAAAGAGGTCACCTATGTCGATTTGTTCCGGGGTTGTATTGATTTTGTAAAAAAAACCTCCCAGGATTGGAAAGTGGACGATTGCCTGACCATCGTCCAGGATGATGCGATCAAGTTTATCGGCAGGGCGCAGAAGACGTTTAATTATATATTCGCAGGCCCCCCCTATGCATTGAAGGAACTGGGCAGGATCCCGGATATGATTTTTGAAAACCGACTGCTTTCACCCGGCGGCGTTTTTATCCTGGAACACAATCCCAATTATAATTTTACCAAACACCCTTGTTTTAAGGAAGAAAGGAAATACGGTTCCACGCTGTTTTCTTTTTTTGAATGGCCTGTTGAGGAGGGTTGAGGTTAAGGTTAAGGTTGAGGTTAAGGTTGAGGTTAAGGTTAAGGTTAAGGTTGCGGTTGAGGTTGAGGTTGAGGTTGAGGTTGAGGTTAAGGGGGCAAGAATTCTTGGAGATCGGAGGAAGCGCAAAAAATCATCCTGCAATGGATTTTGTACCTTTGCCCACCTTTTTATGATCAAAGAATTATTGCAAAACCAGCTGGCTCAGGCCATCGAGGAACTCTACCCTGTGGAATGGCCCGCTTCCGAGCTCCTGGTCGTGCCGACAAAAAAGGATTTTAAAGGGGATTATACGCTCACGGTATTCCCGGTGGCCGGGAAACTCAGGAAAAACCCCATGACCGTCGCGCAGGAGATCGGTAATAAAATGCTGGAAAATCGTTTAATTACTTCCTTCGAAGTGGTCCAGGGTTTCCTCAATATGACCCTGGATGACGCGATATGGACCCGGACCCTTCAACACATTCAGGGCGATCCGAAATTTGGTCACGGCAAACCCAAAAATCAAACCGTCCTGGTTGAGTTTTCATCCCCAAATACCAATAAACCCCTCCACCTGGGCCATATCCGAAATATGCTGCTGGGCTCTTCCACAGCCCGCATGCTGGAGATCTCCGGCTATGAGGTCCGGCGGGTCCAGGTGATCAATGACCGGGGCATTGCCATATGCAAGTCCATCCTCGCCTGGAGTAAATGGGCCGGAGGGGCCACCCCCTCCACGACGGGGATCAAAGGCGATCATTTTGTCGGGGATTATTATGTCCTTTTCGAAAAAGAATTTGCCAAAGAATATCTTGCCTGGCAATCCACGCCCGAGGCACATCAGGAATTTGAAAACCGGAAGGACAAAGAGCTGGATGAACCGGCTTTTTTCAGGGAATTCAAAAACCAGTATTTTAATGCTTACAGCCTGCTCGGCAGGGAGGCCCGCGAAATGCTGTTGCTCTGGGAAAACCATGATCCGGCGACCCTGGAACTCTGGAGCCGGATGAATCAATGGGTCTATGACGGATTTAATGCCACCTATGATCGGATGGGGGTCCGTTTTGACCATACCGATTTCGAATCCACTACCTACCTGCTTGGAAAAGAGGCGGTGCGGAAAGGCCTGGAAATGGGCATCTTTTATTCAAAACCGGACCAGTCGGTCTGGATAGACCTCTCGGACGCCGGTATGGACCAGAAAGTGGTTTTGCGCAGCGACGGCACTTCCGTTTACATTACCCAGGACCTCGGCACGGCCCAGATGCGTTACGAAAAGTTCAAAATGAACAAACTCATCTATGTGGTGGCTGACGAACAGGATTATCATTTTAAGGTCCTCTTTGAAATTTTAAAACGATTCAAAGAACCCTACGCAGACGGTTTGTACCATCTTTCCTACGGCATGGTGGAACTTCCCGAAGGCAAGATGAAATCCAGGGAAGGCACCGTCGTGGATGCGGACGACCTGGTGGCGGAAATCATCCGTGAAGCGGAAAAGACGGCGGAAGAGAGGGGGGACCTGGGTGATTTTGACCGGGCCAAACAAGAGGAGATCATCGGCAAGATCGCCCTGGGAGCCATTAAATTTTTTATGCTCAAAGTGCATCCCAAAAAACGCATGCTCTTCGATCCCAAAGAATCCCTTGACCTGCAGGGCCAGACCGGGCCTTATGTACAGAACGCCTATGTGCGCATCCAGTCGGTCCTGAGAAAATCGGGGGAACGGAGCGAAGCCGGTTACCAGGACTATAAGGGACTGGCCGAAGAAGAAAAAGAACTGATCAGCCTGATGGAAACCTATCCCCAGACGGTGGCTAAGGCCGCTGAAGCTTACGATCCATCGGAAGTGGCCAATTTCAGTTACAACCTGGCCAAGGCATACCACCGGTTCTATCATGAAGTACCTATCCTCCGGGCGGACGATCCGGTGGCCCTTCAATTCCGACTGGTGCTCAGCGATTGCGTGGGCCGGGTGCTCGAAGATTCGTTTAATTTGCTGGGCATCGATATGCCCGAAAGAATGTAATATTCAGCTATGTCAGAGTCATTGAATTTTATTGAGGAAATCATCGAACGGGACCTCGAAGAAGGTAAACACGGCGGCAGGATATTGACCCGGTTCCCACCCGAACCCAATGGTTATTTGCATATCGGGCATGCCAAATCCATTTGCCTGAATTTCGGCGTGGCGGACAAATACGGCGGCCAGACCAACCTTCGCTTCGACGATACCAATCCCGAGACGGAAGAAGTGGAATACGTGGAATCCATCATGGCGGACGTTCGCTGGCTGGGCTTTGACTGGGGGGACCGCCAGTTTTTTGCCTCGGATTATTTTGACCAGCTGTATGAATTCGCCCTGCTCCTGATCCGGAAAGGAAAGGCTTATGTGGACCATTCCTCCGCCGAAGCCATCGCGGACCAGAAAGGCAGTCCCACCCAGCCCGGTATAGAAAGCCCTTACCGCATCCGGAGCGTGGAAGAAAACCTGGACTTGTTCAGCAAAATGAAGGAGGGGGTTTTCGAGGAAGGGGAATGCGTGCTCCGGGCAAAGATCGACATGGCTTCGCCCAACATGCATATGAGGGACCCGGTGATGTACCGCATCAAAAAAGCGCATCACCACCGCACCGGCGACAAATGGGTCATTTACCCGATGTATGATTTTGCCCATGGGCAGTGCGACAGCATTGAAAAGATCACGCACAGCATCTGCACCCTTGAATTTGAAAATCACCGTCCCCTGTACGAATGGTATATCGATCAGCTGGGCATCTTTCCCTCCCGCCAGTATGAATTTGCCCGGCTCAACCTGAGTTATACCGTAATGAGCAAACGCAAACTGATGCAGCTGGTGAATGAACAATACGTCAAAGGCTGGGACGACCCCCGCATGCCCACCATCAGCGGATTGCGGAGGAGGGGCTACACCCCCGAATCGATCCGGGATTTTGCGGACCGCATCGGAGTGGCCAAACGGGAAAACATCATCGATGTATCCCTGCTTGAATTCTGCATCCGGGAACACCTGAATAAAATCGCCTACCGCTTTATGGTGGTCCAGCAACCGGTGAAACTGAGAATCCTCAATTACGAGGACGGCCGGGTGGAGCAGATGGAAGTGTTGAACAACCCGGAAGACCCTGAAGCCGGGTCCCGCCTGGTGCCCTTTTCCAATGAATTGTATGTGGAAGCCGAAGACTATATGGAGATCCCAACCAAAGGGTATTTCCGCCTGTACCCGGGAGGCCTCGTCCGGCTGAAAAACGCCTATATCATACGCTGTGAAAAAGCCGTGACCAACCCCCATACGGGGGAAATCGAGGAGATCCAGGCGACTTATATCCCTGAAAGCCGCAGCGGCCAGGATACTTCAGGCCTACATGTAAAGGGGACCATCCACTGGGTCAGCGCCGAGCATGCCGTAAACACCGAACTGCGCATTTACGACCGTTTGTTTACCGATGAATCCCCCGATGGCCACGAAGGCCGTGATTTTAAAGAATTCATCAATCCGGATTCGCTCAAGGTCATCCCTTATGCCAAAGCAGAACCGGATATACTTTCCGCTAAAGCCGGGGATCGCTACCAGTTTTTGAGATTGGGTTATTTCTGCCTCGATCCCGACAGTTGGGAAGGGTACCAGGTGTTCAACCGGACCGTGACCTTGAAGGATACGGGGAAGAAAAAGTAGACAGAGGTCAATAGTCAGGAGTCAATAGTCAATAGTCAATAGTCAATAGTCAATATTCAATAGTCAGTTATTAATAGTTAATAGTCAGTGGTTAGTGGTCAGTGGTCAGCTGGCATTACCAGCCACTAACCACCAACCACCAACCACCAGCCACTTCTAATTCCTTCGGTTCAGTACAATAACAATGTGATCTCCGTTTTCCAGAGTGCCACGCGCAATGCGGTCACAGGTGCCATCGCCGTAATTGACCAATACTGTGCGTCCGTTGCGCGTCACCTCTTCAAGGCCGGCTACGATGAAGGGGCAGTCCCCCCTGAGCACCAGGGCATCTTTGATGAGGGTGGAAAATTTTACTTCTTCATCCACGGTACACTGGCTCTCCCCGGTGATTTTCCATGCATCGTCGTGCCGGTTCGGGGTTCCTCCTCCTTTGACCTGGGTGCGTGTATGCAGGGCATTCGTGACCAGGGTGCCCCGCGGAGAAGTCATGGCAAGGTTGCTCACCTGGCGGGTAAAGGTCAGATTTCCTTCCTCATCGATCTCTTCATTTTTCAGGGTGATGGTTCCGTTTTTCATGACCAGGCTGTCAACATAAAAGTTGGTAAAAGAAGTGGTCCGGACAGCGCCCGCATGGTGCATCGAATCGGATTGTTCGATGATGATCTTGCCTGCGTGGTACCTGCCTGAAGGACTGAGGCAGCCGGAGCCGAAATCAATCGTGACGGTATTCGGAAAACTTCCTTTTGGAGCGGTGCTGGTGATGGTTGGGCAGGAACCGTTGTCACGGGATTCTAAAGCTGCATCACCCAGTTCTTCCACCGCAGTGAATGCGTCCTGCGCTTCGGTATTGGATAAGGCTAAAGCGTTGAGGATAGTATCGGGTTCGCTGGATGGGGATTCGGTTGATTTTTCACAACCGGTAGCCATCATAAGGGCAAGGGCAAGCATGCCCATAAAAAAAAGTTTTTTCATGGATATAAAAGTTTTAAATGGTGACGAATGAATGGGCTGCAACGAGCCCCGGCCTTTGATCCGGGGGATTCAGCTAATGGATAGAGGTTTTTTCAAATTGTACACTATGGACTGATAACCTTCATGATGGTTTAATGGATTGAATCTTTTTTTATGCTAAAAAAATGTGAAAATGTACTCCCAAAACAATTCTACAATTTCACAATTCAGCAATTCAACAATTCCCATTTTTCACAAGTATGAATACCGGGCCGAAGCTAAGCTTCGTCCAAACATAGTCAGTAGTCAGTGGTCAGTGGTCGGTAGTCATAGGTTAGAGGTAAGAGGTCAGAGAAATCGGGGTATAGTAAATTGATCAGAGGAATAAAAATGTACTCCGGAAACAATTCCTCAATTTCACAATTCCGCAATTCAACGATTCCACAATTCCGCAATTCCACATAAATTGCGTCGTGCAGATCAATACCACTCCTTCCGGCCAGGTTTACGATGCCATCGTCATCGGTTCAGGGATCAGCGGGGGGTGGGCGGCTAAAGAACTTTGTGAAAAGGGTTTGAAGACCCTCGTTTTGGAAAGAGGGCCCATGGTCCGCCATGGAGAATATCCAACGGCCAACTGGCATCCCTGGGAAGTGCCGCTTCGCGGAAACATGCCGAAGGATGATGTCGAAGCCAATCCCGTGATCAACCGGTGTTATGCTTTTAATGAAACCACCGAGCATTTTTTTGTACGTGACCGCCAGCATCCCTATGTCCAGGAAAAGCCTTTTGACTGGATCCGCGGATACCAGGTCGGCGGGAAATCCCTGTTATGGGCAAGACAGACCCAGCGTTGGAGCAATTATGAGTTTGAATCCCCCCTCCGGGACGGTTACGCGGTAGACTGGCCGATCCGGTATAAAGATCTCGAGCCCTGGTACGGTCATGTGGAGAGGTTTACCGGCATTTGCGGAGACCGGGATGGGCTGGACAACCTGCCGGACAGCGAAGTCATGCCGGGTTTTGCCCTCAACTGTGTGGAGAAACATATCCAGGAAGCCATTCACAAGAAATACAATCTTTCCCGGAGGGTGATCATAGGCCGCTGCGCCCATCTCACCCATCCCCAGGACATCCATCTCCAACAGGGCAGGGGCCAGTGCCAGATGCGCACCCAGTGCGAGCGCGGTTGTCCCTATGGAGGATACTTCAGTTCGGTATCTTCCACCATACCCTGGGCCGAAAAAACGGGTAACCTGACCATCCTGCCGGACTCGGTGGTGCATTCCATCGTCTATGATGAAGACCTGGGAAAGGCAAGCGGGGTCCGGGTGGTCGATGCCGTAAGCCGGGACCTGAGAGAATACCGGGCTAAAATTATTTTTGTCAATGCCGCCACCCTCAATACCAACCTGATCCTGTTGAATTCAAAATCGAACCGGTTTCCAAACGGGCTGGGCAACGACCATGGTTTATTGGGCCATTTTATCACCTTTCATAATTACCGGGGCAATATCGCTGCCGCTTACGATGGATTTGAAGACCAGTATTATTACGGCAGGCGTCCGACCCAGGCCTTCATTCCTTCTTTCCGGAACGTCTACCTCAGGGAAAGCGGCTTTCTGGGTGGTTATATGGCTTATTATGTGGCCTCCCGGGCAGGGTGGGGCCGCGATCACCGCCAGGACGGTATCGGAGCAGATTTGAAAAACGCCCTTTCCGACCCGGGACCCTGGCGGATCTCCATGGGCATGCAGGGCGAAACAGTGCCTGTATATGAAAACCATGTCCGCCTCAGCGATCTAACCGACCCTTGGGGTATCCCGCAACTGGTCACTTCCATCGGGTATACGGAGAATGACGATAAAATGGTCCAGGACTTCCTGGAAGCGGGCCGGGATATGCTGGAATCCGCCGGTTGCAAAATACTCGGGGCCTGGGACAATCACCAGGCACCGGGGCTGGATATCCATGAGATGGGCGGAGTGCGCATGGGCCGTGATCCCAAAACCTCTATGCTCAACGACTGGAACCAAATCCACCTCTGCAAAAATGTATTTGTGACCGATGGGGCCTGCATGACTTCCACGGGAAACCAGAATCCTTCCCTCACCTTCATGGCGATGACGGCAAGAGCTGCAAACCGGGCGGTTGAGGAGTTGAAAAGGGGGAATATCTGATCTTTGGATTTATACCAGGCCGAAGCTAAGCTTCCTTTAGACTTGTAATATGGTATTTTAAAACATATTACCATTATTATTAATGCATTTCTTTTTTGTTACTTTTTTCTTTGTTATCATCCGGTACAATTATTGAAACTTAAAAAAATAGCGGAGG
>JAKQHS010000140.1 GCA_029557915.1 Bacteroidota bacterium
CTTGTCTTTCTGCTCAACTTCCAGGCGGAAATTAATTCCAGGCCTTCCGGCCTGGTCATTTGATCCTTTTTCATCCTTTTTTCAGGTAAATCTATGCCCCACTCTTGCCTTGATCAATATGTGGTTGGCCGGGTGCTTACTTCTTGCAGGAGAACCACTATTACCCATTTGGGATGGAGCAAGGGGGATGGTCAGCGCCACCTAGCCCGGAGAATAAATACAAATACAATGGGAAGGAATACAATGATGATTTTGCTTTGGGGTTGTATGACTATGGGGCCAGATGGTATGATCCGGCGGTTGGAAGGTGGGGACAGGTGGATCCAATGGCAGATAAGATGTTCGAATGGAGTCCTTTTAACTATGGGTTTAATAATCCGATTAAATTTTTAGATCCAGATGGCAATACACCGATAACTGGATTGATTGGAGCGGGGATTGGGGCTCTAATAGGAGGGGGCATTGAAGCTGGACGGCAGCTTTATAAAAATGGTAAAATTTCTGATTGGAAAGCCGTTGGCGGGAGTGCATTACAAGGCGGAATTACAGGTGGTGCTGCAGGATTGACAATGGGCGCGAGCTTGGTAACTGCTGCTGGAGCTGGTGCAGTCGCTAATGCAGTTGGAGGAGCGGCTAACAATACAATACAAGGCAAAGAGATTACGGTAAATTCTTTGGCCTCAGATGCCGCCATTGGCGCAGGTACGGCAGTAGGTGCTGCCTTGGTGAATAAAGCAATCGGGAATATAAAAGTGAATGTTTTTAGGGTGTTCGGAGATGACGCAAAAAGTAGTGGAGCTTCATGGACAACCAAGAATCCAAATAAAGTCTCTAACTTTAGAGATAAAGCTGGGCTACCTTCGGGTGGTGAAAGTGGATCCAATAATTCTGGCCGATTTGTTATTGAAGGCACTGTAAAACAAAAAGACATTATTACCTCTAGGCCAGCACTTCCACTAGATGGGAATAGTGGCGGCTTACCAGAAAAAATTATTAAACCGGAAAATGTAGTTATTAAGCGAGTTTCAGGTGCTAATCCTCCATTCTAAAAATAATAAATTTCTTACCTATGAAATATTCTGGAATGACAGTAAATGAACGATTATATCAAAGTGGTTTGATGAATGAATATGATAAAGCAGTTAAGGGAAAAAATGAAGAAAAGATTATTTCAATTCTGACAATGTTAGAAATTGATAAGAAGTCAATTAATGCTATCCTAAACAAGATAAAAAACTCTCGAAGGAAAAAAGATAAATAGAAAATAATAACTGTTCTTAAGGCAGAAAAGTCATGATTTAATTTAATGCTATATCAGTATTTTAAAACAAAACAACACTATGTAATTCCGATGATGGCCAGAATGATCACATATTTGAATAAAATATAATAACAATTCAAATATGACCGATCAAATCAACCTCCCTGCCATGACCATCCCGGAGTTGTAGGAAATGATCACCAATTCAGTAAAGACTGCCTTGATAGCCTGGACTCCTCATCAGGAAGCGCCCCTGGTAGAAAAGAAATTTTTGCGAGGAAAAAGCTTTGTGATTATTTTGTTATTGAATTGAACAATACCTCCAACAGCTTATCTAATAATAAAAATACCTTCCGGTGGCACCACGACCTATACCTACGACCGCCTGGACCGCGAAGTAGCGCGATCCGATCCCAATGGTTTCCGGATATTTACCAAATACGATATCTTAGGACGGGTGATCCTCACGGGAAAAGATACGACCATGGCCAATCCTTCAGGCGGGGAGCACCCTGACGGGGTGCAGGAGAAGATGAATACTACCGCACTAAGAAATCAGCGGTTATCCTTTTCCGAACAATTGAACATCCATTGTACCCCGAATTTGTCCCTGCAGCTGCCGTAATAATCCCCCCAGAACATATCCTGCAATTCCTGTTCGACCACGCCACCGTCCGAAAGCGCATCAAACAGTTTTTTCGTTTCGGCGCGCGTATCGGGATGCAGGGTGATATATACATTATTTCCCTGACGGAGTTTGAAACCCATGGACTCCGGCGCATCGGTGCCCATGAGCAGGTGGCCCCCAAGGATCTTCAGGGCGATGTTCATGATCAGGTCTTTATCCGCTTCCGGCAATTCGGGCATGCCTTCGGTGGGAGGAATATCCCTGAACCGGGAGACGGCTCCGATGAATTCACCTCCGAATACGGATTTGTAAAAATTAAAGGCGGCTTCCGTTTCTCTCTGGAAGTTTAAATAGGTGCTTACACTGGCCATATGCTGAGCTTTTTTAATCGTTTAATCAATAGGTGGTTCAGTTAGCAGAAGCGGGATAACCTTCACAAATGGATTTCAGCTTGTCCAGGGCTTTGGGCCAGTGTTCTTCGAAATAAGACTTGTATTCCTCGTTGGCCTCCAGATCCACCACCAGGCGGGTACCGGTTCCGTCCCGGCGGAAAGTATAATTTTCCAGGGCGCCTGCCCAGGCTTCCACCTGCGGGCCGCTGGTGATTTCCTGCTCACCCTGCACTACACCGAGGTGTTCAATGCTGACAAAGGTATTGGGTATATTTTCCCGGATCCGGCTGACCATGCCGCCAGTATTGCCGTCCTGGTCGGTGCCGATAAATAAGATCTTGGAGCCTTTTTCCCAGGAGCCTTTATAATGGGAGGTCGGGTTAAAAACCGAAGTCCAGGCCCTGTACTGTATATCGTCCAGCATATTGGAATATACTTTTTCAACCGGCGCCTGGATCTTGACCTCAAATTGCATAGTTTCCGTACCCGCGGATTCCGCGTGTTTCTTAAAATTATTGAGGATGGCCTGCCAGCCTTGCTGCTGCATTTCGAGGGAATTCGAATTTTCAGCTTCGAAGTGGGAAATGATCCGGGTTTCCCCGCCTGAGGAAACAAAGGTGGTTTGGACCTTTCGGCCATCCCCCAGGGTATATTCAATCAAACGAAGTGGATCCACCCGGGTGTATTCTCCCGCAAAATCAAAGCCATAAGACCCGTCTTTGGCCTCCATGCGGGACATGAATTTTCCTCCCGGGCGCAGGTCGTTTTCCGCATAAGGGCATTGCCAGTCCGGGGAGGCGGCATTCCATTTAATGATATGCCTGGGTTCCGTCCAGCATGCCCATACTTTTTCAACGGGAGCCTGGATGCCGGCCACAATGGTCAAAACGGTTTTTTCAGTGCTTGACATAAGATTCAATTTTGGTTTATGGAGTTATTTTCATACAAACCTAACGGATATCTCAGAACGGGCAAAAGTGAAAAAACGACAAAGCACGGGGCATTTGCGACAGGCCGCCATAAATGCTGTTTTCGGGACCTCGTCAGGTCAACTGTTTGGATTAAAATAGGGAGGCGATTTTCAGCCTGGCTTTCAGCCTTTCATAAAAACGGGAAGCCGGAAGGCTGCTGAGCCCATAACCATGAAGCGAATAAATGTTTAAACCTCCTGCATAGGCCTTATGGTGAATTTTACCAATCTTCCCCGTCCGGAATTCAGGGTGATTATTTATTTGTTCCGCCACGGGTTCAGACATCACTACCGTATTGGGGGCGCCCAGTTCAAGGATACGGTCCAGGATCTCCAGGTCCAGCGGCCGGACCGGTTGATCAGCGTTCAGGGACAGGTCCGCATGAAGGCCGATCTTCGCTTCCGCCAATCCTTCTGTTCTAATGGCCTGCTGCAATTGAATGGAAACCAGGACGGCTTCCAGGACGGAGGGCAGCGCATAAAGGGATTCGAATTCATTCCCGGAAATCTTTTTTCCACGGAATGCCTGCATTCTGGATTGAAGGATGGGAGAAAATCTCCCGGATAAAGTGGCGTGCGGTTCCGGTTTTGGTTGGATCTGGATGTTTAACAGGGCAGACATGGCTACGGATGATTTGAATACAAGAGGCTGTTTGGCCTTTATTTAAAGTGTAAGCATCCGGGGATTTCGTTACCTGCCCGAGGTTTATTTCTTTTCTTTTTTAGGGACCGGGTCTTCTCCGAATCCGCCCCAGGGATGGCACCTGGAGATCCGTTTCAGGCCCAGCCAAAGTCCTTTCAGGACCCCCCATTCCTGTATCGCGCCGATCATGTAATGAGAGCAGGTGGGTTGGAAGCGGCATTTATTGGCTCCCAGCAGGGGCGACAACAAAACCTGGTATAACCGTATGGGAAGAATGACCAGTTGTTTTAAAAGGAAGGTGAAAAAAGATATGATTTTATCGCTCAAACCGGTTGCCCTGCTTTATTTATATTGGATGGTTTCTTCAAAATGCCTGGTACTGAAAAGCATAAATCCGTTTTTTCCCCGGGCCTTGATGTTCACGATGTTTTTCTGGTCGTCGTACAGGTCCATGAGGACATCGTATTTGACCTTGAGCGAGGCAAAACCGGGAGGGACTTTCAATTCGATATAACACCACACGGCGATCTGGTCTTCGGAAGGCTCTTTGCCGACAAACTGATGGGAAAGCAGCTTGCCATCGGCTGAAATCTGCAATTTTTTTTCAAGATAAGCCTTCAGAAAGGTATCCGCGTCTTTGCTTTCCCGCTCGGTGCAGAGGTGGAGGTTGTCCGCCCCGTGCTTCGAAAGAATGGACTGCAGGTCATCGAGGTAGATCTGGGTGGCCACTTCCAGGGAGGAGCTTTCTTCGTTGAGCTGGATCTCGCATTTGCTGACGTGGATATCATGCAAATCCGCCCCTGCCACCAGGGTGGGGTAGCACATGGCCAGGATAAAATTCAATAGGAAGCCTTCAATCATCTGTTTCCCTATAACCAAATTCACCAGAATTTGGTTTCCCACATCAGGAACAGCGCCATCACGGCGGCGATCCCCGAAACCAGCCGGGTCCATACCGGCTGTTTGATTCTTGCCAGACCCATCACCAAAAAACTGAGTATCATCAGGGCGACCACGATGCCGATCTGGCCCGCTTCGATGCCCAGGTTGAAGGCAAACAGGGGTTTGACCACGCTTTCTTCCTTGCCCAGTAGGCTTTTGAAATAATTGGAAAAACCCATGCCGTGGATGAAGCCGAAGACCAGGGGGAGCAGATATTTCCAAAGGGGCATGTGTTGGCGGGATTTCTCCGCGCCGGGCAGGAGGTTCAGGGCAGCGGTGAAGAGGATGGTCACCGGAATAAGGAATTCGATCAGTTCCTGGCGGAAACGGATCAGGTCCAGGGCCGCCATGGCCAGGGTCAGCGAATGCCCGATGGTAAAGGCCGTCACCAGGATGAGTACTTTTTTCCAGTCCTCAGGCCGGTAGATGGCGCAGAGGGCAACGATAAAGAGGATATGATCGTAGGCATTCAGGTCCGCGATGTGCTGAAGGCCCAGTTGAAAATAGGTGTAAAACTCAGAATTCATGGCTTATTCAAAAGATCCTGATCTTTCTTTATAATCACCGTCCTTTTACCCCGGATATACCCGGCCTTATTAATAGCGGTAATAATCGGGTTTGTAGGGGCCTTCCTGGCTGATCCCGAGGTAGCTGGCCTGCTCGTGGTCCAGTTCGTCCAGTTCCACGCCGATTTTTTCCAGGTGGAGCCGGGCAACCATTTCATCCAGGTGTTTGGGTAACATATAGACCTTGTTTTCGTATTTGCCTTTATTGGTCCACAGTTCGATCTGGGCCAAAACCTGGTTGGTAAAGGAATTGGACATCACGAAGGAAGGATGGCCCATGGCGCATCCCAGGTTGACCAGGCGGCCTTCGGCCAGCAGGATCACGTCTTTCCCCTCGATGGTGTACTTATCCACCTGGGGTTTGATCTGGTCCCTCGTATTTCCATAATTTTTATTCAGCCAGGCCACATCGATCTCGTTGTCGAAATGACCGATGTTGCAGACGACGGCTTTATCCTTGAGCATTTTGAAATGTTCTCCGGTCACGACATTGAGACAACCGGTGGCGGTCACCACGATATCCGCTTCCTGGATGGCGTTTTTCATTTTTTTCACTTCGAAACCGTCCATGGCGGCCTGGAGGGCGCAGATGGGATCGATTTCGGTGATGATCACCCGGCATCCGGCCCCGCGCAGGGAAGCCGCTGAACCTTTGCCCACATCTCCGTATCCCGCGACTACGGCCACCTTGCCAGCCAGCATCAGGTCGGTAGCCCTGCGGATGGCGTCCACGCAACTTTCGCGGCAACCGTATTTATTGTCAAATTTGGACTTGGTCACGGAATCGTTGACATTGATGGCCGGGACCGGCAGGGTGCCTTTGGCGACCCGCTCATAAAGCCGGTGGACCCCGGTGGTGGTTTCTTCACTGATGCCCGTCAATTCCTTCACCAGTTCCGGAAATTGGTCCAGCACGATATTGGTCAAATCCCCTCCGTCGTCGAGGATCATGTTCAGGGGTTTGCCTCCTTTAAAGGCGTAAAGGGTTTGTTCGATGCACCAGTCGTATTCTTCGATGCTCATGCCCTTCCAGGCATAGACCGGGATGCCCTCGGCCGCAATGGCCGCAGCGGCGTGGTCCTGGGTAGAAAAAATATTGCAGGAGGACCAGGACACTTCGGCGCCGAGTTCGGCCAGCGTTTCAATGAGCACGGCGGTCTGGATGGTCATATGCAGGCATCCGGCGACCCTGGCCCCTTTCAGGGGTTTGGACAAGCCATATTGCTGGCGCAGGGCCATGAGCCCGGGCATTTCGGCTTCCGCCAGTTTGATTTCTTTTCTTCCCCATTCGGCCAGGCTGATGTCCTTGACTTTGTAGGGGAGTCTGGTGTGTACGGTTTCCATTCGGATTTTTTAATATATGTTATGAATTCGGGCGCAAAGGTATCAAATAGATGGATATGGCGGCATAATAAATGCATCGCGGTGCAATGCCATTCAAAGGCACCGGCACGCCGCTTCCGGTCAGAAAGCGGGCTTCGATTTTACGATCAGTTCGGCGCGGTCGCAGGGCTGGATCGAAGTCATGGCATCGATAAGGATATTGCCGTTGTAGGTATGTTGTTGTTTGGTATTGTAAAAGGCTTCGATGATGAGGAAGCTGATGTTCTGCTTGGGTTTAAAGCGGACCGTATAGGGTTTCCAGTCGGCATGACTGACGGGCGCGCTTTCAAAAAGTTTTTGTTTTTTCTCGCAACGGTCGTCGCCTCCCCAGACCCGGAGGACGGCCGCTTTATTATACCCATTATAAGTTTTTGCATTGGCCAGCATCAGTTTGAAAAAATAACAATTGCCCGCCTTGAGGGATTCGGACAATCGCTGCCCGACACATTCCCAGGTCCCGTTCTTTCGCACGATCAGGCCCATATAGGTCTGTCCTTCATAGGCCGGCTGAAATACGCCCCAGGGGCCGGGAAGGATATCCGGAGTGGTGCCGTCCTCACAGCCCATCCAGCCGATGGGCATGGTAGCATCCTGGGGTTCCCCTTCAAAACCCGGATTGAAGACTCCTTGTTGCTGCCCATATAAATAGGAACAAAAGAGGATAAAGACCATGCCCATCCTCAGTCTGAACAGCATCCGATTAGCGTGCATAAACAAGATTAAACAAGCGAATTTCAAGCCAAATTTGAGGTATTTGTAGGAAATGTCCTCCCGGATCCGGAATCAAGAAGATCCTGAATCCGAAAAGATGCCCGGTATCCGGCTGCAACACAACAATAGGTCGGGTGCCTATGTTTTATTTCCCTCCCTGTATAAATTCGTTTTATATATAGCAAAAAAGTTAATTTTGGGCAAAATTTGAGCATGTCCAAACAAACCAACCCGGCGAAAAAAATCATCAAAACGGAGACCAAAAAGCCCGAAGTCTTTTCCGGGCCCTCCACTCCCATCGCAGCCAGGAGGAAAACCACGACTTCCCTCACCAATACGCCGGTAGAGTTTACCTTCAACAAAGACAATATCCGGTGGCTTTTGATCAGCGTCGGCCTGGTCATCCTGGGATACGCCCTCATGATGGGCGGCCGCATGCCCAGCAACGAGGTCTGGGATGAAAAACTGATCTACAGTTTCAGGCGCACCGTGATCTCCCCGATCGTGATCCTGGGCGGACTGGTCCTGGCCATTTATGCCATATTCAGAAACAAACCGGACACCAAACCATCCGCGGAATCCTGATCCCGGCGATGAACTGAAGATCCCGGCCCTTTTTCTATTTCCACACGGCCGCTCCCAAAGCCCTATTTTTGCGGGTACTTATACCTTCTCATGGACCTGTTAAACATAAAACCCGTAAGGCTTGACGATGAGTTTTCGGATCCGGCTTATTGGGAGGAAGGCAGGCTCCTGCTGATCGACAAACCCCTGACCTGGACTTCTTTTGACCTGGTCAACAAATGCAAACTGGCCCTTCGGTCGGGCCTGAATATCAGAAAAATCAAAATAGGCCACGCCGGCACCCTGGATCCCCTGGCCACCGGCTTGATGCTGATCCTGACGGGTAAATTCACCCGCCTGACCCCCATGATCCATGAAATGGACAAAACCTATGAAGCGACCTTGTTTCTTGGCGCCACCACCCCCTGTTACGATGCCGAAAGGCCGGTCGATGCCCTTTATCCAACCGGCCATATCACTCCGGAATTGATCCGGGAGACCGCCAATCGTTTTACCGGGCGCCTGGTGCAACATCCCCCGGTATTTTCAGCGGTGAAAATCAACGGGAAAAAAGCTTATAAATCCGCGCACCGGGGCAGGGAGGTAAAAACCAGGCCCAGGTTCATCGATGTTCACCGGCTGGACCTTGAACACATCGACCTGCCCTATGTAAGTTTTGAGGTAACCTGCAGCGCCGGAACCTATATCCGGAGCCTGGCCCACGATATGGGTAAAGCCATGGACTCCGGCGCTTATCTTTTCTCTTTGAAACGGACCCGCATCGGGCCCTGGTCCCTGGATGAAGCCATGGATATCCGGGCCTTCTCCGAAAAACTCAACTCGGCGCCAGCCTCTCAACCCTTATGCCCCAATCCTTAATGCCCCATGGAGATCCTGGAAGCTGATCAGCTCGTAAAACAATATGGCCCGCAGACCGCGGTGGACCAGGTCTCTTTCCGGATCCAGAGCGGGGAGATCGTCGGCTTTCTGGGTCCAAACGGGGCGGGTAAATCCACGACGATGAAAATGATCTCCGGCATTCTGGAACCGGATGAAGGGTCCGTAAAGATCAAGGGCAGTGTGCTGGATAAAAACCATCCGTCCTTAAAACAGTCCATCGCCTATCTGCCGGAAAACAACCCCTTGTATACCGACCTTTATGTAAGGGAATCCCTGGAATTCATGGCCAGGATCCACGGGGTAAAAAATGCAAAACCTGTGATTGACGAGGCCATCCGGGCCTGCGGCCTCAGCCAGGAAAAACATAAAAAAATCGGACAACTGAGCAAGGGTTACCGCCAGCGCGTAGGCCTCGCCCAAACGCTCCTGCACCAGCCCGATCTTTTTATCCTGGATGAAGCGACCACCGGCCTCGACCCCAACCAGATCCTGGAGATCCGGGACCTGATCCGGTCCCTGGGAAAGGAACACGCGGTGCTCATGTCTACGCATATCCTGCAGGAGGTGGAATCCATCTGTACCCGCTGTATCGTCATCCACCGGGGAAAACTGATCGCCGATGAACCCATGGTTTCACTGAAAAAAAAGTTGCAGGCCAGGCATGAAGTTTATGTGCGTTTTGTCGGCGAAGTGCCGGTCGCTTTATTACGGAAACGCTGGAATCAGATCGTCCCAGGAACGGAAGAACAATCCTTCCTGATCCGGGATGAAGACCCTTTGCTCAGTCAGAAAGTGTATCAATGGGCGGTGGAAAACCATCTGGTTTTGAATGAACTCAAATGGGTGGAAAACAAAATGGAGGACCTTTTTCATTCATTAACCGGCCAAACCTCCGGGGCAGCCCATGCTTAGTCACCCATGAATGCCATCATCCGGAAAGAACTGCAATCCTACCTGAGCTCCTGGAGCCTGATGCTGGCCATGGCTGCCTATTTTTTGCTGGTGGGGCTTTGGTTGTGGCTGTTTCCGGGTACCAGCATTCCGGACAATAAGTTCGCCACCCTGCAGACTTTGTTTGACCTGGCGCCCTGGATGTTTCTTTTTATCCTGCCGGCCATGACCATGAAGTCCATCGCCGAAGAGAAAATCACGGGCACCCTGGACCTGCTTAAAAGCAAACCCATTTCTGTTTCATCTTTGATCCTGGGTAAATATTTTGCCATCCTGATCGTGGTGGCGGTCCTCCTGCTGATCAGCCAGGTCTACACCTGGTCGGTGTACCAATTGGGCTTTCCCAAAGGCAACCTGGACCTTGGCGGCACCCTGGGTTCCTTCATCGGTTGGTTTTTATTGGCTGCGGCCTATACCTCCATCGGGATCTTGTCTTCCGCAATGGCTCCCAACCAGATGACCGCGTTTTTGCTGGCTGCCGGCCTGAGTTTTTTGATGTTTACCGGACCGTCCTTCCTCAGCACCCTTCCTTTGTTTGAAGGCACCCTGGACTACATGATTCAGTGGATAGGCATACAATACCACTACCAGTCCCTGAGCCGGGGAGTGCTTACCAGCCAGGATCTCTTTTATTTCATAGCCCTCAACGTATTGTTTTTACAACTGGCGGTTTTCGCCGTTCAGGCTAACGGTCAGACCGGGCTTGGCTCAAACCGGTTCCAAAAGTGGCTCTTATTGCCGGTGGGTATATTATTGATGTCGGGGCTGAAACTGTTTTCGCTGGACCTTACCGGGGACAAGAGGCATACCATCACGAAAGAATCGAAGGAACTGGTGGCCAGTGTCCGCGACAATATCTATGTCAAAATCTTATTTACCGGTAAGTTCCCGGCCGCCTTTACCCGGTTGAAGAAGACGGCCGTTGAAACCTTGTCTTCTTTCAACCGGATCAATAAAAAGATCTTGTTTGAGGAAGTGGACCCGCTCCAGGGCGACCCCGAACTGGTGCGGTCCAACCAGGAATCCCTGGGTCGGGATGGCATCGTCCCGACGCGTCTCACCGTTTATAACGGCCGGGAGCAGGAACAAAAAATCGTGTATCCCTATGCCCTTTTTTATTTCGGGGAGCGCATGATCCCGGTCAGCCTCCTGGAAAGCATGGACCCCAATATTTCTGAAGACGAGGTGCTCAACCGGTCTGCCAGCCTGCTGGAATATAAATTTGCCAACGCGATCCAGAAGCTCCAGATGAGTAAAAATCCCGTGGTGGTATTTACCCGGGGTCATGGGGAACTTCCACAGATTAATACCGCCGACCTGGAACGGTCCCTGCGCCCGGTGTATTCGACCGGCCGGCTGACCCTCGACAGCGTGGTGCAGATCTCCCCGGAAATAGATGTCCTGGTGGTTGCTAAGCCGCAAAGGGCATTCAGCGACCGCGACAATTTCCTGATCGATCAATATATCATGAACGGGGGTAAGGTGTTGTGGTTTATTGACCCCCTGCTGGTCAATACGGATACCGTAAATGCCGCCAACCGCAGTAAGCTGGATTTTATTCCTTTGCCTTACGACCTGAACCTGGAGGAGCTGTTGTTTAAATACGGATGCCGGATCCAGCCCAATATCGTGCTGGATTATGAATGCAGCACCATTCCCTTGTTGGCGGGTTATTCCAACAATACACCGCAGTTTGAACCCCGGTTTTGGTATTACCATCCCCTGGTCGTGCCGGCTTCGAATCATCCGGTCGTGAAAAACCTGGACCGCATCAGCCTTTTTTATCCGGCTACCGTGGATACCGTGCGCACCAAAACAGCGGTGAAAAAGACCGTCCTGCTGGCCAGCAGTGCATACAGCCGGACCCAAATGAGCCCTTCGCCGGTCAATTTTGAAATGATCCGCAGTCTGGAAAAACCGGAACAGTTCAACCGGGAGAGTCAGCCTCTGGGCCTTTTGCTGGAAGGGGTATTCCCATCCGCCTTTGAAAACCGGTTAACCGGGCCTTTTCAGGCCACTTTAAGCCAGATAGGCCAAAGCTTCAAGACCGAAAGTAAACCTACCCGCATGATCGTGTACAGCGACGGTGACCTGGTCGCCAACGCGGTCAGCAGCCGCGGCGAACCCGCGCCGCTCGGTTTTAATATCTACGAACAAAAAACCTATCCTTCCAACAAGAACCTCGTCCTGAACAGCATCGAGTACCTCATCGACGAGCACCAGGTCATGCAGGCCAGGAATAAGGAACTCCGGCTGCGCATGCTCGACTCAGCCAGGCTGAGCCGGGAGGCCGATCTCTGGAGATGGTTCAATATCCTCTTCCCGGCAGCACTCGTTTTTCTCCTGGCCGCGGTATTTAATTACTGGAGAAAAAAGCAATATGCGCATTAATGCCAGACTGGTGATCCTGCTGATTTGGCTGGTGGGTTATGGATGCAAGACGGACCCTGCCCGGCAGGAAACCGATTTCCGGATTTCAGATACCGCCGCCGTCCACCGTATTGAAATTTATGCGCCGGATGGTGAAAAACAAAACCTTGAACGCAGACCGGATGGTTGGTGGATCAACGGAAAATTTCCCGTGCGTCCCGATGCCATCGCCAATATTTTCCGCATCCTCCCGGGTGTGCAGGTGATGTTTTACCCTCCGGATGCGGCCATCGCGCAAATGATGCAGGCGATTCGCGGGCATGGGGTCAGGCTGGTTTTCCTGGACCGTGGAGGGGATCCGATCAAATCTTACCGCATCGGCGGCATGACCAATGATGAAAGGGGCACTTATGCCTTGATGGATGGCTTTGAGCGGCCTTATGTGGTTCATGTGCCCGGGTTTGAAGGCAGCCTCGCCAACCGGTTTACTATGCCGGTCGAAGACTGGAGGGACCGGATGCTGTTCAGGCACCGGCCGGAAAGCCTGACCGGTTTAAAATTAAGTTATCCGGACCATCCCGAAGAGGGATTTGAAATTAAAAGAATGGAAGGCCGGTTTGAATTGTATGATTACGGCGGCCGTTTGATGCAAACTGGTGAATCCGGGATCCGTGCTTACCTCGATGTGTTCTCCGGTATTGGAGTGGAGAGCATCGAAAACGATTTTGAAGGCATTCCCGAAGTGCTGGCTTCCCGGCCGCATGCCGTGCTCGACTTGAACTTCCTGCCGGATTCATCCAGGACCCTCAAATTTTTTCCCATTTATGTAGAGGGCCAGCAGGAGGTGGAGCGCTTATTCGTTTATGACGGGCAGGATTTTTTTCTTGCTCAAACCCGTATCTTACAAAAAATATTCAGGTCATCCGCGGCTTTTTAATAAAGTCAGATGAAATCGAAGAACACCCTGATTGCCGTTGGCATATTGGTATCCTGTTGGGTTTTTATAGCCTGGAAGCCCAATTGGGGTTTTTTTGCCCACAAGCGCATCAACCGGCTCGCCGTCTTTACGCTGGTCCCGGACATGATGCCCCTCTTCAAAACGAATATTGAATTCATCACCGCCCATGCCGTGGATGCGGATAAAAGACGGTATGCGGTTTCCGATGAAGCCATCCGGCATTATATCGATCTGGACCTTTGGCCCCGGGTGCCCCAGGACTATCTCGATGCCCTGATTCTTTATGGTGACCTGGTGGTTGAATCACCCGGTGGAAATCTTCAATCTATATTTCCGGAGGAAAGAATCGTCCGCGATCAAAAAAAACAATGGATCCGGATCGGCGCCGATTCCGGCAAGCGGGTAGATTGGCATGCCTTCCGCCGGTTCCTGAAAGAGGAGCTGAAGGTGGATCAAAGAGGTCAGGACCTTCCTGCCCTTACTACTGATAGCTTCAATCATTATTTTGGTCAAACCTTGCTGGCCGGGGGACAATCGTTGTTTTGGATCGATACTTTCAGCCGGCATGGCATCCTGCCTTACCATATCCAGGCAATGTATCAGAGGCTGGTGAATGCTTTTAAAACCGGGGAAGCCCCGGTCATTCTCCGGCTGGCCACCGATCTGGGACACTATGTCGCCGATGCCCATGTCCCCCTACATACCACGAGTAATTACAACGGCCAGCAAACCGGCCAGACGGGTTTGCACGCCTTTTGGGAAAGCCGGATCCCGGAATTGTTTGCCGATGAATCCTATGATTACCTGGTAGGGAAGGCCAGGTATATCCGCGACGTCGGCAAATTCTCCTGGGACATGATCCATCAAAGCCATCAACTGGTGGATTCCGTTCTGGGCATTGAAAAAAGGCTCAGCCGGACCTTTCCCCCGGACGAACAATATTGTTTTGATCAGCGGGCGGGCCTCACCGTTCGCACCCAATGCCCGGCCTATGCGGGAGCCTACCAGTCCGCCATGAAAGGCATGGTTGAAAACAGGATGAGGGATGCCATCCTGGCACTGGGCAGTTTATGGTATTCCGCCTGGGTGGATGCGGGTCAGCCTGTGCTATCGGGAAGGACGGATCCTGTATCGGATATCCATCCCGTAGATTCAACCCTTGAGAAGGCCTACCGGGATAAGAAGATATTGGGGAGGCCGGAGGATTGAGTTAAGGGTAGGCTCGCCGATGGAGATTGATTTATTCAGATCAATAACACAAAATGTCTGATGAGCCGAAGCCAAGCTTCATCCGAACCTGGTGGCTTTGTGCCCTTCGTGGGAGATATGGAGGCCGAAGCTAAGCTTCCTTTAGACTTGTAATATGGTATTTTAAAACATATTACCATTATTATTAATGCATTTCTTTTTTGTTACTTTTTTCTTTGTTATCATCCGGTACAATTATTGAAACTTAAAAAAATAGCGGAGG
>JAKQHS010000141.1 GCA_029557915.1 Bacteroidota bacterium
CTCATCTCGACGACATAGAGATTTCCATTCCCATCCCAGGCCATGCCCACCGGATCACGGATCAGGGGTTCCGCGGCAACCAGTTCCACGGAATAACCCGGTGGCAGTTGTATTTTTTTTATACTCTCTTCCGGGCTTAGAGGCAAGGGCGAAGGGTGGAGGTCCACGGCCCGCTTTTCAAAAAGGGAGCCGGTATGCCCGGGTTCCTTCTTGCAGGATGACAGGAGGATAAGGATAAAGCAGAAAAATGGTTTGATCCCGTGCATATTCATGAAAAGCTAAATTTACAAGGATAAACCTGGATACCATTTGAAATTCAGGCCCCTCAACCTCAACCTTAACCTCAACCTTAACCTCAACCTTAACCTCAACCTTAACCTCAACCTCAACCTCTAAACCCCTTAATCCCCTCAATCAACCTCTCCATATCCTCCTGCGTATGCAATGCATTCACCACCACCCGGGTGTATAAATTATCCGCAGGACTGGGATAGGCAAAATGGGATATCCGGATCTTTCGCTTCTCCAGGAAGGGGGCCAGCTCATGGGAGTGAGTACAATATACCGGGAAGTTCCGGCTGCCGGTAATCAGGCCGCTGTCCCGGGCCCCTTCCTCAAACCGTTTCATATTTTCAAAAAGTTGCCGGCGTGCTTTGGCATATAATTCGTCGCTGTGCAGAAAGGCATGGGCATAGGCCGGCACCATAGGTGAACTTCCTCCAAACAAGGGATGCGCTTTGGCTCTTTGCACGATCTCCCCGGATCCCGCGATCAGCCCCGCCGGCAGGCCCATAGCCTTGCCCAGGGAGGCGATCAGGAGGGCATTCGGATGCTTCCTCAACAGGAGTGGAAAATTTCCCCGGCCTTCCGTACCCATTACGCCAATGCCGTGTGAATCGTCCGCAATCAGCAATACTTCTTTGTTTCCGGGTATGGCGTCCACCCAGTCCAGGGTAGGTTGGATCCCCGTAAGCGAATCGATGGAATTGAAAGTGATCAGGTGTTTTTCTTTGTCGCTGACCCGGATGTTTTGCAGGGTTTTTTCTATCCAGGCGTCGAAGCGATGGGGCTCGTGTTTTTTATACGAGGGATTGATGGCGACATGGGCGATGGGCGAATAATGGGTTTCGTAATCTTCACTCAGGACTTCAAGAACCAACCTGCCGGCCAAAGTTCCTGAAGAGACCACCAGGGCCGATGAAGTCCCGAGCCACGCAGCCAGCTTCGATTCGGCCTGGTCAAAAACGGGAATGGATACATTGCCCAGCCTGCTTGCTCCGTAATTGGTACCCCAATTTCTGATGCCTTCATAAACCAGGTCCCCAAATTCGGGGCGGGCATGCATGCCCAGGTAGGCGGTCCCGCTGAAAAAAAGATATTCCTCACCGCCCACATGGGTGGTCCTTGAAGGGATATGGGAAGCATAATACATCTAGGCAAGGGGATTTTCTGTGATCAGCCGCGCACCGGTTCCCCCTTCGTCAGGATAAACCGCCCGGCCATCCTCGAGGTGCACGCCGGCAGCAGGATCGTTGGAGATCAGCAAGGCCCCGTCCATATCCGCATAATCCACCAGGGGCAGGATCTGACCCAGGGCGGAAATGCCTACTGAAGTTTCCGTCATACAACCGATCATGATTTTGAGTCCAAGCGTCCGGGCCAGGCGGATCATCTCCAGGGCGGGGCTGAGTCCCCCGCATTTCATCAGCTTGATATTGATGCCATGGAAATGTTGAAGACAACGGGGCACATCCTCAGGGATATGGCAGGATTCATCGGCAAACAATGGAAGGGCGCTTTTCCGGAACACTTCCGCCATGGAGTCATGCTCCCTGGCAGGGATGGGTTGTTCGATGAATTCCACTTCAAGATCCCGGAGGGTGGAAGAATAAGCAATGGTTTGCGCAGCCGACCAACCTTCGTTGACATCCACTCTCAGGGGGTGATCCGTATGCCTCCGGATGGCCTGCATGATTTCCATATCCTGCGGGGTGCCCAGTTTGACCTTATAAACCGGCCAGGGATTCTGATCAATGTGTTCAAGCATTTTTTCCGTCTCGTCAATCGCCACCGTAAGGCTGGAAAGAGGATTATGACTTCGGTCCAGGCCCCACATGCGGGTCAGCGACTGTCCTTTCAGTTTTCCATAGAGATCGTGATAGGCTACGTCCAGGGCGCAAAGCACAAATCGATCTTCTGAAAACCGGCTGAAAAACTCCAGGTAGCGGTCCAGGGGATCTGCCATCGGAAGGGATTCGATCCATTCCTTGTTCCCTTGCACCAGGCGGACCATGGCTTCCAGGTTTTTCCCATAATACAGGATCTCGGTGGCTTCCCCGTATCCCTTGCATCCCTCATGCTCCAGTTCGACGATCAGGCACCTGCGATGATCCGCACTGCCATGCGAAGTGGTGAACACCTTGCGCGTTTTCAGGATATAGGTGTGGATGGTCAGTTTCAACTCAGGGCAGTTTTACGGTCAATTGAAATGAACCGGTATCCATCACGGCTTCGGCCCCAAAAGGCAGGGTGCATTGGTTTTTGATATGGCCAAAAGGGAAACCATACATAACCGGCACATCAAAATCTGAAAACCGGTCCAGCATGACTTCCTTCAGCGACTGGGAAGGGGTATTGGCTTTCTTTTCACAACCTTCAAACACCCCCAGGACCACCCCCTTCAGCCTGTGCAGCGGCAATACCTGCATCAGCTGGGTCAGCATACGGTCGATCCGGTAAGGGGCCTCATCGATGTCTTCCACAAACAGAAGAAAATCACGATTGATTTTCAGATAGGGGGTACCGCACAATGCGGAGAGAAGGGAAAGATTGCCCCCCCAAAGCACCCCCCTGCCAATGCCTTCGCGAATCACATATCTTTCGTAAACGGTATTGCCTTCGTTGAACAGCTGGTCATTTTCCGGGCTGGCGCCAATGCGGATGACCTGGCCCGGCATGCCGAATATGATTTTCTGCAGTTGTTCCAGGGTATAGGGCGTAAATTCGGAGGAGGCCACCGGGCTATGCAGGTTTGATATCTTAAGGCGGGTGTACAGGCCGCAGTGCAGTGCGGTGACATCGCTGTATCCCAGCAGCAGTTTGTTGGACCTTTGAACCAGGTCATAGTCGAGGTGGGGCAACAGGTGGGTGCAGCCAAAACCGCCGCGTATGCACCAGACCGCCCGGATCTGCTCATCGCGATACATCTGATGCAAGTCGGCAAGGCGCTCCGTCCGGGTGCCTGACAGGTAACCGTTTTGATTCAGGATATAATTTCCGGGGATGGGTTTCAGCCCGAGATTCAAAAGATTGTTGATGCTCCGGACCAGCCTTTCATCGCTGATGGGCCCCGCAGGACAGATCAGTCCGACCTGGTCCCCGGACTTCAGATAAGTCGGTTTTTTCATATTGCTTTGTGCCCCAATACCATATGCCATTCCGGAACCCAGGAGGGACTTGGTAAATGCTCTACGGTTCATTTTCTTCCTGATTTCTTCATTTCCGTGTCCGGTTGTTTTGCCCTTCATTGCGGGTATTGAAAATCTTTGTCGACGATTCCTTTCATTTAATCCATAATTCTGGTTTGGCTTTTTGAATGACCGATACCTTTATTTCAAGAATTAAGAGTGAGTCTTTTCATATGCAACCCTTAATGGATAAAAGTATCCGTTACAGGGTTTTTTTCTTTTTGCCAGGACATCACGGCTTCATATTCTTTGAGGAAGGAGTTTTTATCGCTGAGGAGTTGGGAGGGGCTTAATTCCAGTTCGGAGGCCAGCAAGGCCGACAGGGGTTCCAGGTATTTCAGGATCTGGTTCCTTCCGAAATACAACTGGCTCGTTCTGCGCACCAGGTGATCCGAAAGACTGCAAACCATTTCCTGCCGGATGCCATAGAGCAGGCTTCCCAGTTCAATCCGGAGATAAGGATCGGAGACTTCCGAAGTGAAGGTTTCCGCCAGGGCCACCACTTTCTCCGTGTTGGTTCCGTAACGGTGGAACAGTTTTTCCATGGTGTCCTCATCCACCTCGAGGTGATGCCTCAGGGAGAGGCAATACAACTTCAGTTTTCTGAATTCCTCATCCGATCTGAATTCCGAACCGCTGATATTGGACAGGTCGGTAAGGGCTTCCTCATGAAGGACCGGCCTCGGTTTGTCCGGATGGTCTTTGAGGTCATCGATGATCAGTTGAATCACCCTTTCAGCCATTTTACGGTAGCCGGTCAGTTTCCCTCCGGCAATGGTGATCAGTCCCCCGGGACTTTTAAATACTTCGTCCTTGCGGGACAATTCCCCCAGGGACTTGCCTTTTTCATAAACCAGGGGCCTGACTCCCGCCCAGGTGGAGCTGATGTCCTCCGTCCGGATCGGAGACCGGGTGAAGACCGAATTGGCGGCATCCACGAGATATTCAACATCTTCCGCTGTAGCATGGATATGGTCCGGGTCGCCATCATAAGCGGTATCGGTCGTACCGACATAGGTATGCCCCCACCAGGGTATGGCGAAGATCATGCGCCGGTCTTTGCGGTTCTCAAAATATACGGCCTGTTTGACCGGCAATTTATAATAAGGCACCACGATATGCACCCCTTTGGACAAGACTACCCTTTTGATATTTCCGGATTGTTGGTCAAGCCCGGCGACCTGGTCCGACCAAGGTCCGGTGGCATTGACTACGTAATCCGCCCTTATGGTAAAAGGGGTGCCTGTCAATTTATCCACGACTTCTACGCCCGCGATTCGCCCCTGGTCCATAATAAATCCCATGGCTTCCGCATAATTCAGGGCAGTACCTCCGTTTTCAACCGCTTTTTTAATAACTTCCAGGGTCAGGCGGGTATCGTCCACATGGTATTCATAATAAAGGCCGGAACCTTTCAGTCCTTCCTGCTTGAGCAAGGGCTCCGTCCTGCGGGTCGTTTCTTTTTTCAACATGAGTTTATGCTCATTCCGGCCCACCCTGGCGAGGTAGTCATAGATCCATAGAGCAATGGAGGTGGTCCAGGTGCCCAGGGTGCCCCCCTTGTAGATCGGGAGGAGCATTTTTTTCTTTTCCACGAGATGCCTGGCGTTGTTAAATACGATGGCTCTTTCCTTGCCGGTTTCCCTGACCAGTGCAAACTGCCTTTGTTTCAGGTAACGCAGTCCCCCATGAATCAGTTTGGTGGAACGGCTGGAAGTCCCGCTTCCAAAATCAAGCTTCTCGATCAGGGCTGCTTCAAAGCCCCGGTTGACTGCATCCAGCAGGATGCCGGCGCCGGTGATCCCACCCCCGATAACCAGTATATGGACTTTTTTATCAGCCAGTTTTTGAAAATATCCGGTACGGTCCTTTGCACTAAATGGAATCATGATCTGCGAGACAAATTTAGGTAATTGTATTAAATAAAAGTATAATATATGAGGTTAGAGGTAAGAGGATTGAGGATTGAGGATTGAGGATTGAGGATTGAGGGTTGAGGTTAGCTGGCGTTTAATTCATGAACGAATAATCCTTAATTCCTATTTTTACTTCCATGGCCATGGAAACCTATATCCTCGCCCTGGACCAGGGCACTACCAGTTCGCGGGCAATCCTTTTCGATCGGGAGGGCAATATCGCCGGATTGGAACAAAAAGAATTCACCCAGATCTTTCCCCAGCCCGGCTGGGTGGAGCACGATGCCCTTGAAATATGGGAAACGCAGCTTTGGGTCGCCCAAAACCTATTGAAGAAAAAAGGGGTAAGTCCCGGTCAGGTTGCGGCTATTGGCATTACCAATCAGCGGGAAACCACCGTCATCTGGGACAGGATCACCGGACAACCCATTTACAACGCCCTGGTCTGGCAGGACCGGCGGACCGCCCCCATTTGTGAAAAGCTCAAGCAGGAAGGATTGGCCGAATACATCACTGAATATACCGGTTTAGTCATCGATGCCTATTTTTCAGGGACAAAAATAAAATGGCTGCTGGACCAGGTGCCCGGCGCCCGGGAGAAAGCAGAAGCCGGCCAGCTTTTGTTTGGAACCATCGATACCTGGCTTTTGTGGAAACTGACTGGCGGCAAGGTGCATGCCACGGATTACAGCAATGCTTCCCGCACCATGCTTTTCAATATCCGAAGTCTGGACTGGGACCCCACCCTGCTCAAAGCCCTCCATGTACCGGCCAGCCTGCTTCCTTCGGTGATGCCCTCGAGCGCTCTTTTCGGGGAAACGGAGGCGGTGCTGTTTGGTGAACCCGTCCGGATCAGCGGCATGGCCGGCGACCAACAGGCGGCCCTGTTTGGCCAGGCTTGTTTTGAACCCGGCATGGCCAAAAACACCTATGGAACCGGCTGCTTTATGCTGATGAATACGGGCACGATCCCTTACCGGTCGACCAAAGGCCTGCTCACCACCATTGCCTGGGGCCTTGATGGCAAAGTATTTTATGCGCTGGAGGGCAGCGTTTTTAATGCGGGCTCCGCCATTCAGTGGCTGAGAGATGGCTTGGGCCTGATCGGAAACTCATCGGAAACGGAAGCCCTGGCGACTTCGGTTCCGGATGCTGGTGGGGTTTATATGGTTCCGGCTTTCACGGGCATGGGGGCTCCTTACTGGGATATGTATGCCCGCGGGACCATCCAGGGCCTTACCCGCGGGGCCACCCGGGCCCACCTGGTCCGGGCTACCCTGGAATCCCTGGCTTTTCAAACCAAAGATGTCCTCGACATCATGGCGGAAGAATCCCGCATCGCACTGGACACCCTCCGGGTTGACGGCGGCGCTTCAGCCAATAATTTCCTCATGCAATTCCAGGCCGATATCCTGGGCACCCCGGTGGAAAGGCCGGCTGTCCTTGAAACCACCGCCCTGGGAGCTGCTTACCTCGCTGGCCTGGCCACCGGTTACTGGACCAAGGGTGAAATAGCCAGTCGCTGGCAATGCGATGCCCTTTTCGAACCAAAACTGGATATGGAGAAAACCGGGATGCTCTACCGGGGCTGGAAGAAGGCGGTGGAGAGGAGTTTGGGGTGGATTGAAGGGAATTAAGGAATTAAGAAATTAAGAATTAAGGATTGATGTGGAGGCTTCGGGCCTGGTCATTCTATTACCTTAAAAAAGCTGCTGCTGAAGATTTTTTTTCTCCCCCCTTGACAAAAAAGATAAAATGCTATACTTTTGATATCAAATTAATATCAAAATGAAAACCGAACATGTTACCCAATCATTTAATGGTTATCTTTTCCTCACCATCAGCCTCCTGATCTTCTTTTCCGGACTGGGGATTATTTTGTTTACCGAAATCCGGTGGTTAGGGGTGGTGCTGGTTGTGCTGGACAGCCTTTTTCTCTTTCCGGGGTTTTTCCTGGTCAACCCCAATGAATCCAAGGTCCTTTTACTTTTCGGGGAGTATAAAGGCACGGTCAAGGACAATGGCTTTTTCTGGGCCAATCCCTTTTACCACAAAAAAAGAATATCCCTCAGGGCGCAAAATTTCGACAGCGAGCGGATCAAGGTCAATGATAAAAAAGGCAATCCGATCATGATCAGCGGGATCGTGGTCTGGCGGGTGAAGGATACCTACAAAGCCGCATTTGATGTGACGGATTACCACAGTTTTGTAAAAGTGCAGTCGGAGGCCGCCCTGCGTGAACTGGCGGGATCCTATGCCTATGACAATATGGATGATGAGGGGCATGAGATGACGCTGCGCTCCGGGCATGATGAGGTCAACCACGCCCTGGAGACTCAATTGCGGGCGCGCCTGGCGATCGCCGGGATCGAAGTGATCGAAGCCAGGATCGGCTACCTGGCCTATGCCCCGGAGATTGCCAGTGCGATGTTGCGCCGGCAGCAGGCCGAGGCCGTGGTTGCAGCCCGCATGAAGATCGTGGAAGGCGCCGTCGGCATGGTCGAGCAGGCCTTGCTCCATCTTTCCAAGAAGGCGATCATTGAACTGGATGAAGAAAAGAAAGCGGCCATGGTGAGCAACCTGATGGTGGTGCTCTGTTCCGACAAAGATGCCACCCCCATCGTCAATGCCGGGACCCTGCACCAGTGATGCCGTCGGGTGAACGGTTTTAAACCAGATCATGGAAAAGAAAAAATTTGTCCTCCGCATCGACGAGCAGACCATGAAGGCGCTGGAAAAATGGGCTGCCGATGAATTCCGGAGCCTCAACGGCCAACTTGAATACATCCTCACCCAGGCCCTGAAAGAGGCCGGCCGCTATCCGAAGTACAAAGAAGAAAAAAAATGAACGCGATCGCCTTATGAAATGGACTGCACTCCGGGCCATCCTAAAGCACCTCCGGGATATCCTCCTGCTCCCCCTGCCGGTGACCTGCCTCATCCCCCTGGCGGTTTACCGGTACACGCCGGAGTATATCCCGGATTTCCTTCCCGTCAAAATTATGGGTCTGGTGTTATTCTCGCTTGGAGTCATGCTGTTTTGCTGGTCCCTTTTCCTTTTTGAAAAAAAGGGCAGGGGCACCCTTGCTCCCTGGAGCCCCAAGGAAAAACTGATCACCACCGGCCCTTACCGGTTTTGCCGGAATCCCATGACCGGGGGAATCCTCCTGATCCTGGTTGCCGAGGGCCTGTTTTTCAGATCGGCTCCTATTTTAATTTGGGCTGCCCTGTTTTTTATCCTCAACTTTCTGTTCTGCAAATTCAGAGAAGAGCCTTATCTCGAGAAAAAATTCGGGGCAACATACCAGCACTATAAATCAAAAGTGCCGGGCTGGTGGCCCAAGATCTGAACTTACCAACTTGCTAACTTGCTAACGGTTGATGGCAATATAAAAATGAGTCACTGAAAAGTGACTCTAAGATGCAAAAATGCCATTGGAAAAAGGGAGATACTTGTAACAGAAATTCTTGCAATGGACTTCAAAAAAAATTATTTCG
>JAKQHS010000180.1 GCA_029557915.1 Bacteroidota bacterium
GTTGACGTACACCTTCTCCTGGGTGCAGGAAAGCTCGGGATAAGCTGCCAGCATAGCCATCGAGTGGCCGGGAACATCGATTTCCGGTACGATGGTCACATATTTTGACTGGGCGTAGGCCACCAGTTCACGGATTTGCTCGTGGGTGTAAAAACCGCCATAGGTGGCAGGTTCGCCTTCTTTCACCGGAGCCCGGTCCCCAAAAGTCCCATGCCTTTCGGCCCTCCAGGCGCCGACCGAAGTCAACTTGGGAAGGGATTTGATCTCAATCCTCCAGCCATTATCGTCGGTGAGATGGAGATGGAGGGTATTCAGTTTGTACATGGCCATGGCATCGATATACTGTTTGACTTCATCCACCGTAAAAAAATGGCGGCTGACATCGAGCATCAGGCCCCTCCAGCCCAGGCGGGGAGTGTCCTGGATTTTACAGGCAGGGATTCTCAGCGTGGAAGTTGGAGTGATGGGGCCTGTAACCGGGATTAACTGGTGTATGGTCTGAACTCCGTAAAAAAGGCCGGCGGCACTGTTGGCGCGAAGTTGGATCCCGGACGTACTGATGTCTAGGTCATATCCCTCCTTGCCCAGGCCGGAATCCGCACTGTCCAGGAGTTCCAACCGGATGTTTCCGGCACCCGTCACCTTGCCGCTCATGTTCAGGTTCTTGATCAACGGCATGGACCGGAAAAAATCGGCTACCTTTTGCGCTTCCACCGGATAACCTATGATCACTATTCCGGTTTTGGCACTGAGGTTGAAAGTGCCGGTTCCTTCAGTCCAGGATGCCGGTGCGGGAATTATGGAATGCCCCTGACCCCGGGCCAAGAACATGGAAAAGACCAATAAAACGACAGACAATAGCTTCATTTGGATTAATGTTTTGAGAGCACAAAATTAGGGAAAATAGGGGAGGCGGCTGGTATGAATCCCGATCCGATTCATTCTCCATCCCTATCTTGCCGCCCGTATTCATTGGTATGTCAAAAAAAAATAATACACCGGAAAAAAAACCGTTGAAAAAAGAGCGGGAATTCAATTACCCCTGGACCCTGATCCTGTTCGGTATGACCTTTATCCTTTACCTGGCGACCAGCCGGTTTGATTTTACTACGGAAGATTCCCGCCTGATTTCAAAAAATGACCTGGTCCGGCAAGGATGGAAAGGGATACCCCGTTTGTTTACGGACCTGCCGGTGGACACGGAAGGCCGGCCTACCGGGGACTATACTCCTGCCAGCCAAAGCCTGTTTGCCTTGGAAGGCGGCTTATTTGGCATGGATCCGAGGCCCATGCACTTTTTGCAAGTGATTTATTATTGCTTGCTGGTCGTCCTGGCCTACCGGTTTATAGCCATGATCCTGACGGCATGGCCTAAACCTGTTTCGCTGGCCATTGCATTTTTGTTTGCCTTTCATCCCCTGCACAGCGAAGGGGTGGCCAGCCTACACCACCGGGATGAGATCCTTGCGGCCTTGGGCATCCTTTCAGCCCTCCTCATTTGCCTGGGCACCACCAAGGGCACGGTCTTCCGATCCGTTATGGTATTTATCGTTTCCTGTCTTGCCTTCTTTTCCAAGGGCCAGGCGTGGGTGCTGCTGTTGCTGGCCCCGCTTACTGTCTGGTTTTTCCAACGAAACCGGCTCAAAAACCAGGCTTTGAATTTTACCGCAATAGGACTTGCGGCCTTGCTCTCTTTTATTATTAAATACGGGGTAGCCGGAGTGACCGCCCCAATCCTCAGCCTGGAAGACAATGCCCTGTTGATCTTTTCGGGCATGGAAAGAACCTGGGCGGCTTTTGCGATGGCGGGCCATGTGGTCCGCTTGTTTTTATTCCCGGTGGGCCTCCAGGCGGATTATTCTTACAACCAGTTGAATCTTTCGGCTTGGTCCGATCCCTGGGCAGCCATTGGATTTCTTCTTTTGGGCGCAGGAATCTATTTTATGGCAAAGGGGTTGAAGGCCAGATCGATTTACAGCTATGCCCTCTTTTTTTGCCTCGCGTTTTACCTGCCCGTTTCCAATCTTTTTTTAATGAATGCCAGGACGTTCACAGAAGCGCAGTTGCTGCTGCCGTCGCTTGGATTGCTTATCCTGGCGGTTCCCGTTTTCCTCCGGCTTGCCGAAAAGTACCAGCTGGGGCGCAATGGCCGCCGGGCAGTCTTGCTAGCCGTCCTGGGTCTTTATGCGCTTCAGGTCTTTCTCAGGATCCCGGACTGGCGTAATAATAAAACCATCTATACCGTTACCGCGGCGAAAGGTTCCCGGAATATAAATGCCCAGGTAAGGCTTGCCCGGGTCAAATATGATGAGTCGTTTTATGCCGCATCTTCTTCGCAGAAGGATCAATTGCTCGAGGAGGCCTTGGGCATCCTGGACCGGGCGGTAAAAATCTCCAATCGATTTGCTTCCGCTTATTTTGTCCGGGGACTGGTGTTGGAAGCCTTGAATGACCGGACCTCGGCCATCGCTTCCTTTGAAGCCGCGGCGGCTGTAAATCCCAGGGAGGGCAATTTTAATTTCGAGCTCGGTAAAATTTATGTGGCCTCGGATCAACCCACTTTGGCCATGAGCCAGTTTCAGCAAGCGGAAAACAAAGGGGTCAAATCCGAATTCCTGTTTCATGAGA
>JAKQHS010000189.1 GCA_029557915.1 Bacteroidota bacterium
AGGTATGAAAAAGGACCGGATGCGGCTCCAGCTCCTCATCGCACCGCTTGCACCGCAAAACTTCTTCTTCCCAGTTTCGCATCGTTTTTTCCTCCCAGCTCATCGACCAGGATGAACTGCTTCAGTATTTCGGTTTTGGGAATCCGCACCTCCCATTCCCTCGTGCTTTCCCGCATTTTGGGTCCGGTTTTTCTGAATTTGCCGGACCCTCTGATTAATATGGGCCGGATCAGCCCAGCCTCAATCCGGCGGTCCACCGTCCGGGTGCTCCACGACAGGAACCTGGCCGCATCTTCCTTGGTCACCAGGTCCCGGTCGCCGAACATCCGTTTCCAGGCGTCCACCAACACATCCCAATCGCTCATTGTATCACCTCTCCTGATTCCCACATGGATATGTAGATATCGGGGTTGCCGTGCCACTCCCTCAGGTACTGGGCGTAGGCCTCAGGGTCCCGTTTATAAAGCTCATGCTCCAGGCTGACCAGCTCCGCCCGGGTCAGCGGCGTGCGCGGGGTAATGCTGATCTTTGAATAGAATTCGCCATCGGTCATGTTGGTCTCCTCGGCGATCACCGAGAGTTTGCCGAGTTTGTTGAGCCGGATCAACTTTTCAAAATAAAGGCGCAGGAGCTGTTGGTTTTCGCGCCACATCCTTCCAGTCTCCTCCAAGCTTGGCTTCATCATGTCCTCCCAGTTTCGTAATTGCAAATTTCAATTTTGTAAAATTTACAAACGGTAATTCTTGACCTCTGGTGATTTTTTTTGTATATTAAAAAGGCCGTGAAAAAGCAGAAAGCCCTATGGGATTTCGCTTTCTCATTGGTCACGTGATCCGGCCCGTTATGCTTGGCCGCGTGCGGGCCGGATTCTTTTATTTTATCAGGGGGTGTCTATTCTTGCGATTTCAATTCCTTGTAAAGCATGCCTGGATTTTGGTTTAGTATTTCACAAAGCTTAAAAAAGCGGTCGAGGTTCAGTTTCCGTTTGCCGCTCAAAGCCATGGAGAAAAAGCCGGCGCTGACGCCCAGCTGCGCGGCCATCTGGGCCAGGGTGTAGCCCTGGCTGTAAATCATTCTTTTTATGCTGGATTGGTTCATAGAGCTTTTTGTTACTCATGTCTTTAAATATCCTATTGAATATACTTTTAACAGCGGGTAATGTCAAGTATTTTATTTACATTTATTGAAAAATGTGACCTGGGAGATATATGAAATTCTGGGATAATGTCAATCTTCTTATTAAACTGGGACATACATCAAGGCAGGAAGTGTGCTCACATCTGGGCATCACCCTCGGGCATCTCTCCCTCTTGATCAATGGCAAAAGAAACACCAACAGCGCCAAGATGGAAAGAATGGCCGAGCTTGTCGGTTATTCCATCTCCGACCTGATGCGAGACGATTTTCTGGTCCTGGTCAAAGACCGCTTTTCCTCCGATCTTCTGCATGAAAATATCTCACTTTCTCAGGAGGTGTCGTTCACCGACAGGGACTATGAGGTTTTCAAAGCGCTGAACATCGATCCGCATGAGGCACAGAAATTGCATCGTATTTTCCTGATCAAGGCATTCCCCCCCTCCAGGAAATATCTGAAGACGTTCGTCCTTGCCAATCAGATCGGCACAGTAATATCGGCGCATGGAGGTGAAA
>JAKQHS010000190.1 GCA_029557915.1 Bacteroidota bacterium
TGGTATCCTTGCTGGAAAGGTGTTTTGAGCAGGAGAAGGCTGGGTAGAAGCTAGAAGCTAGAAGTTAGAAGTTAGGGCGTTTTAGCCTGGCAGTTCCGAGAGTTTGTAGTTCCTCCCCTAGCTTCCAGCTTCCAACTCCCAGCTTCCAAGTAAGAAGCTCGAAGCTAGAAGTTAGGGCGTATTGGCCTGGCATTTCCGGGGGTTTGTAGTTCCTCCCCTAGCTACCAACTTCCAGCTCCCAGCTTCCAAGTTAGAAGCTCGAAGCTAGTAGTTAGAAGTTAGGGCGTTTTGGCCGGGCAGTTCTGGGGAGTTTGTGGTTCCTCCCCTAGCTTCCAGCTTCCAGCTACCAGCTTCCAAGTTAGAAGCTCGAAGCTAGTAGTTAGAAGTTAGGGCGTTTTGGCCTGGTAGTTCCAGGGGGTCGTAGTTCCTCCCCTAGCTTCCAGCTTCTAACTCCCAACTCCCACCCCGACATGGTGAACCCAACCGAATTTGTCCTCGATCAGCCCTTTTTTGATGGCATTCAGTTCGGATTTGAGCATGGGGGCGATCTGGAAGGAGCCGGGGTCCAGCTCGATCACACGGTCTTCATCGGTGATGGATTTAAATGGAATGACCACGACGGCGGTACCCACCCCAAAAGCTTCCCGGAGGATGCCTTTGTCGTACGCTTTAAATAATTCGTCCACGCTGACCGGCCTTTCCTGTACTTCGTATCCTTTGTCTTTGAGTAAGGTGATCACCGAATCCCGGGTGATGCCATGAAGGATGGAACCGTCCAGGGAAGGGGTGACGGCTGCGTCCCCGATGATAAAAAAGACATTCATGGTACCGCTTTCTTCCACCCATTTGTGATGGATGGCATCGGTCCACAACAGTTGGTCAAAGCCGCGCTGACGCGCCAGCCTGGCCGGGTAGAGGGACCCGGCGTAATTGCCTGCAGCCTTGGCCTCCCCGGTGCCCCCTTTTACGGCACGGGCAAATTTTCTTTCGACCCAAAGGTTGACCGGATTGGCATAATAAGGGCCTACCGGCATCAGGAAAATGAGGAATCGATAGGTCTCGGAAGCGGCTACGCCAATAAAACTGTCCATGGCGATCATGTAAGGCCGGATGTAGAGGGCGCCGTCTTCATTTTCCGGAATCCAGTCGGCATCCAGGTCCACCAGGGTCGTCAGGGCCTGGAGGAAGAGTTCTTCGGGAAGCTCCGCCATACACATCCGCCGCGCCGAAAAGTTCAGGCGGCGGGCATTCATCTCGGGCCTGAATAAAACGGGCTGGCCATCCTTGTCTTTTCCCGCTTTCATCCCTTCAAAAATAGCCTGGCCATAATGCAGGGTGAGGTTGGCGGGGTGGATCAGGATATCCGACACCGGCTTGATTTCAAGGTTGGTCCATTCTCCATTCACATAATCCGCGACGAACATATGATCGGTAAAAGTGCGGCCAAAAGCGACCCGGTTTAAATCAACCTGGTTTATTCTGGATTGCGTGGTCTTCTCAATTTTAATGGGATATGACATAGGAATGGATGAATGGTTATCTTTGCAAATATAAATATTTTCAGAATGGGTTGCCGGAGGAAGGCAGGAGGTTTCGCGCCCTTTGGCTGCGAGTATACCACTTAAACTTTTCTATTACAACGACAACATACCTGTAAATCCACCGGATTTGCCCGCATCCCTTAATCCGCTTCATATGAAGGAGTTTCTTGCAACCGTCAAACACTACCGGGTCCCGGACCTGGTCCAGGATTGGCTCGAATCTCCGAAAGTGGTACTGGTCCACAAAAAGCCGGCTCCGGATGAACAGGCCTTCCTTGAAAAAATGACGGCGGCATTCCAATGGAAACCCGAAGAGATCCTCCAGGTCCACCATCCCGCCGAGACCGCAGTGAATTATCAATTGCTCTGGGCCAAACCCGCATTAAAACTGGTGCTCTTGTTTGGGATGCCTCCGGCGGAAATCGGAATTCATATCCAGGCAAGGCCCTATCAGCTTGCCCCCTGCCACCCTTTTCATTTGTATTTCGTGGATTCACTGGACCAGGTTGCCAGGAGCCGGGAAATGAAAGCGAAATTGTGGAACGATCTCCAGAAAATCGATTTAGGCTAAATTGTTTTCCCTTCGCCCTTCACCTTTCACCCTTCGCCTTTCTCCCTCTTATTCCAGGACAATAAATGTCGTCCTCCTGTTCGCCTGATGTTCGTCTTCCGTGCATTGTTCGCAAATGCACTTATTGATCAGCTGGGTTTCCCCATAGCCTTTTGGGAGCAGACGGTTTACGTCGATCCCGTTTTTAATCAGGTATTCTATGGCTGCCTGCGCCCTTTTCTGGGAAAGGTCCAGGTTGTATTCATCCGTGCCCCGGCAGTCGGTATGGGAGGACAATTGGATCCGGATCCGGGGATTGTCTTTCAGCAGTTGGACCAGGGTATTTAACGGGGGCTCGGCATCGGGGCGAATGTCCCATTTGTCGAGGTCATAAAAAATATCCGGGATGAGGACTTCCTTGCCGGTGAAGGGCCTGTCCAGGGTGATTTCCACATTGAACGTTTTGGTTGGGTTGTTTTCATCGCGCTCATTGTAGGTGCTGATTTCTCTGCTGGCGTTGAGCAGCCCCGGGGCCGTGGCCAGCACAAAATAATTTTCATCGTAGTTGATTTCTCGGAGCACATTCCCGTTGTTGTTGGTGCGGAGCTGGATCGGGGTGGCCCCTTCCCGCAACAGGACCAGGGTATTGGGTATGGGATTTTTCCCGATCACACGGCTGTTGGGATCATCCGGGTTTTCACGGATGGTCTGGACCACACGAATCGAAAGGTAGGCCTGATAGCGGACCGGTTTTTTCAAGGCGGCACTGTCTTCCGGTTTTCCGGGTTCCTGGGCGATCAGGATGGATTCGTCGGCTTTGGTCCGGACAAAGCGGTACAGATCGTCTTTGCCCATACCCCCCTCGCGGGACGAGCTGAAGAAACCATGCACCTGGCCATCCTCCGAAGACCCCGGATCAATGATCAATGCAAAATCGTCCTCGCTGCTGTTGAGGGGTGATTTAAGGTTAATGGGAGGTTGCCAGTCACCATTTTCATTGACAAAGGATTTATAAATATCCAGGCCTCCGAGTCCCCCCAGGCGGTCTGAGGCAAAATAGAGGGTATCCCTGAACATGAAGGGAAACTTTTCATTGGAAGGGCTGTTGATCCTTTTTCCAAGCCTTTCCGGTTCAGACCAGTCATCCTCTTTCCATTCCGAATAATAAATATCGAAGCCCCCCTCCCCCCTTTCATGGTCGGAAACAAAAAACAAAACGGAATCGGAAGCGGCCAGGCAGGGATGCATATAGTTCACCTGTTCTTTCTGGAAGGCCAGCACCTGGGGTTCCGACCACCCGGCCCCGTCCCTTTTGGTCACGAACAGTTTGCAATAGGCGTCAGGTTGGTCCAGGGAGAGGCCGCAGCGTGTAAAAAACAGGATATTGCCGTCCTGGCTGAAACAGGCCGTGCCTTCATTGGCAGTAGTGTTGATCGCGGGATCCAGCAGGGTCGCTTCACTGCTGCCTTCCGTGGCGGTGAACAGATCTGAAAATTTCCTACCGGTCCATTTATAGTTTTCTTCACCGGTCCCGCTGGGCCGGTCAGAAGTAAAGAGGAGCTCTCCTCTCACACTGATCACCGGGGCGTATTCCGACGCTTCCGTATTGACGGGCAGCGGATAGACTTCATAAATATCCAATTTGTCCAGGTATAAGGCTTTGGCTTGCCTTGCGGAAGATAAAAGGAGCCTGAATTCTTCGGAATTGCCTTTTTCCTGGAGCCGGGATTCAAAAACCGCGATGGCCTCGTCGTAGGCCCGGTTTTGGATCAGGGCCAGGCCGTATTGCCTCCAGGCCACATCGCCGAAGCCAAGCTCCGCGGCCTCCCTGAACCAGGGTATCGACCGGGCGGTTTCGTTGGTCTTCTGATAGGACATGGCGGCGCCGTAAGCCAGTTTTGCCCGGATATTTCTTTCGGCGTTGGCCCCGAATTCTTTTTCATAAAGGCTGGCGGCGAGAAAATATTGTTTACGGTCAAAGGCATCGGCCCCGGTCTTTGCTTTTTGAACCGTCGTGCACCGGGCGGCAATAATCAGCGCGGTTATAACAAAAAAGGATTTCAAAAATGTGTTAGTCATCCGGGGGGCATCAATCCCGGACTAAAATACAAAGAGCTTGCCTGAAAGTCAAGCAAGCCCTTGAATTAGCTTGAATACGGTCGTTTATTTTTGTTTTGCGGCTTCCGGTTTTACGGCGGGTTTTGCAGCTGACGTTTTATGAGCAACAGATTTATCCGTTTTATTACCTACCCTTTCCAGATCCACCAGGACCGGTGCGGCCATAAAGATGGATGAGTAGGTCCCGGCCAAAACACCCACAGTCATGGCAAAAGCAAATCCCTTGATCGAGGATCCTCCAAAAATCAAAAGGACCAAGACGGTGAAGAAAACGGTCATAGAGGTGATCACCGTACGGGTCAAGGTACTGTTGATGGCTTTGTTGACCACTTCCCGTTGTGACAGCGTGGTGTAGTGGCTCATGTATTCCCGGATCCGGTCGAAGACGATCACGGTATCGTTGATGGAATAACCAATGAGGGTCAGCAGGGCTGCAATAAAGGTCTGGTCGATTTCCAGGGAAATCGGGAACCAGCCGTGAAACAAGGAAAACACGCTCACCGTGATGAGCACGTCATGGGCCAGGGCGAGGGTGGCGCCAAGGCTGTATTGCCATTTGCTGAACCGGACCAAAATATACAGGAAGATGACAATAAGGCCCACTACCGTGGACCAGATGGCGCTGGTCCGGATATCATCGGCTATGGTGGGGACCACCTTGGTGAAGGAAAGAATGTGCACGCCTTTCCCGTCCGGATTTTTAAAATCCTCCAGGCTGAGGAGTTCGGCGCCGGGAAGGGTTTTCAGCCCATCGTAGATCTTGGCCATCACCCGGTCCGGAGCATCGGCTTCCTGATCATTGATCAGGTAATCGGTGGTGACATTATAGGTATTGGATATGTCGATCGCCTTAATGATCGGGGAACCTCCAAGGGAGGAAGTCAGTGCGTTACGCAAATCCTCACTCTTCACGGGGGTGCTCCCCAGATTGAGATTATAAGAATATCCTCCCTTAAAATCCACGCCCAGGTCAAAGCCCCGGGTGAAAATGGATATAATCCCGGCGAGGATGATGACCCCGGAGATCAGGTAAGCTTTTTTCCGCATGCCGATCCAATCCACATTAAAATGCGAGAACGCATTTTGGGTGGCTTTGGTCCAGAAATCGATCTGCCTTCCTTTTGAAGTCCAGTAGTCCACCATCAGCCTGGACAATAACAAGGCTGTAAATACGGTGAACACGATACCAACGATCAATACCGTCCCGAATCCTTTGATGGGACCGATCCCAAAATAGATCAATACAAAACCGATCAGTAAGGTCGTGACGTTGGAGTCCAGGATCGCGGACATGGAATGTTTGAATCCTTCCGAGATGGAAGTAAGCAGCGATTTTCCCGCCCTGAGTTCTTCCTTGATCCGCTCATAGATGATGACGTTGGCATCCACCGCCATACCCATGGTCAATACGATACCTGCAATACCCGGAAGGGTGAGTACCGTACCCAGGGAAGCGAGGGCGCCGATGATGAAAAACAGGTTGGCCACGAGGGCCAGAATGGAAATGATACCACCCCTGCCGTAATAATAGACCATGAAGATCAATACCAGGCCAAAACCTATCCCCATGGCCCAAAGGCTATTGCGGATGTTTTCCTGTCCCAGGGAGGGGCCGATCAGCGACTCCTGGATGATTTTGGTCTGGGCAGGCAATTTTCCAACCTGGAGAATATTGGCCAGGTCGGTGGCTTCCTGGACGGTGAAAGCACCCATGATTTCCGTATCGCCCCCGGTGATGGGGCCGTTGACGCTTGGGGCGGATACCACTTCGTCATCCAGGCAAATGGCGACCTCCCGGTTGTTGTCCTGGGCGGCTTTGGTGGTCATGTCGGCCCATACCTTGGCGCCCGCATTGTCCATTTTGAGGGTGACCGTGGTCTGCCCGGTGCGGTTGGTGCTGGGCTGTGCATTTACGATCCGGTCCCCTTCGAGGGGGGGCTCGTCGGAGCCTCTTTTTTTCTTGATGGCATAGAGAAAATACATATTTGAATTTTCTCCATCCGTGGTGCTGGTCAGGCTTTCCGGTTTTGCCCCCCAACGGAATTCCAGTTCCCGGGGGAACAGGGCTTTGATGTCCGGATCGGTCAGCAGGGCCATGACCCTTTCCCGGTCCTTGCCTTCCGCCACTCCCATGATGGCCGGGGAGAAAGTAAAACTGGTGCGGTCCTGGTTGACAAAATTTGGAGTAAACAGGCGCAGCAGGGGTCCCCTTCCGGCAAGCGGATCTGCGGCCACGGTGACCGTATCATAGGTGAAGGTGGTATCTATTACGTTGCCTATGGAATCATAGACCGGGGTGATGAGGGTGTCCACCCTGGTGGTGGAATCCATGGACATCGTATCCTCTCCCATCCTTTTCCTGAGCAGCACGTCGGCATCCACCAGGGTATTCAGGATACTTGGAGATGTCGTGCCCGGGTCACCGGCGCGGTATACATCCCAAAACTCCAGTTTAGCCGTGCTTTGAAGCAAGCGGCGGGCCCGTTCCGGATTCTCAATGCCGGGCAGTTCCACGGAAATCTGGTCCCGGGCTGCATCCAGAGAGACGTTAGGCTGGACGACCCCGAATTTATCGATACGGTTGACCAGGCGGTCGAAAGTCAGTTTTACGGTTTCATTGGCCCGGGTCCTCAGAATATTGAGCACGGCGGCGTCGGAAGTGCTTAGGTTGATTTCAGTGCGGAGTCCGGGATCCCGCTGGAAAATGGAGGCCAGGGATTTGCCCTTGGCTACTTTCTGAAACTCCTCCCCGAAAATGGTGATGAAGTTCCGGTTATCGCTTTGCAATCTTTTTTCCGCATTATCCAGGGCGGCGAGGAAGTCAGGGTCCTGGCTGTTCCTGGACAGCCGGAGAAGAAAGTCCTTGAGATCCACCTGTAATATGGTATTCAAACCTCCTTTCAGGTCCAGCCCCAGCGCCAGTTGCTGTTGTTTAAGTTCCTGGTAGGTATATTTTTTGATCCCCGGGATGCTGAACACCACTTCATCGGAGATGGAATCCAGAAAGCGGGCACGGGCTGCTTTCTGCACGGTGTGGGCATCCAGGCTATCCGGCAATGAATCCACGGCGGCCAGCGCATATTTGTCTGCTTTTCTTTCAATCCGTCCGGTCGGCAGCATGAAAATATATTGCATGATGCATACCACCGCGAGGAGGACAAAGAAAAACTTCACTAAACCTTTACCTAACATATTATAATTATTGTAGATATATATTTAAAAAGCGGCACAAATATAGTGCTTTTACCTGAATACCCCGGTCGGGGGACCCGCTCTTTTTTTGGTAAAGATAAGGGATAAGCAAAAGGCCGGTTTGGGCCAAAAATGTGATTAACTTTAGGGTAGATTTTTTAAACAATAAAATTTTAGTGTTATGGGATTATTTTCATTTTTAAAAGGTGCCGGAGAGAAGCTTTTCGGTAAAAAGAAAGAATCAGCCCCGGCGGTAGACCCTGCTGCCGTGGAAAGGGAAAGAAAGATTTCGGCCATGGAAAGTTACCTGATGGGCCTGGGTATCGAAGTGGACAACCTCGACCTTGATATGGAAGGGGATAAGGTCACCGTATATGGCCAGGTCAAACACCAGGCCGACCGGGAGAAACTGATCCTCGCCCTGGGCAATATTGAAGGCGTGGGATCGGTGGATGACCGCATCTCGGTCCTGGTCAGCGAGCCTGAGGCGGAATTTTATGAAGTAAAATCCGGGGATTCCTTATCCAAAATAGCGAAGCATTTCTATGGTGACCCCATGCGTTACCCGGAAATTTTCGAGGCCAACAAACCCATGCTTAAACATCCCGATAAAATTTATCCGGGACAGATGCTCAGGATACCAAAATGATGCCAGCCACTGCATAATCAAGGCCCCACCCGGGGCCTTTTTTATTTTTCTATCCTGTAATCCATTTTGAACGTGATATTTCTTGGGGCGTCCATCAGGGCCGGACGGCTTGAATATTCCTCATTTAATAGATTTTTCAGGATCAGGTTAAAGGTGAAGGGCTTCCATTTCCTGGCAATGCGCAGGTCCATGACCGTATACCCCTTATGCACTTCCCGGAACGCTTTCAGACCGCTGATGACCAGTTCAAAGATGGCATCAATGGCTTCCATCCGGCTGGTGTACAATATGCCGCTCCCCAGGATCCAGTCGCCGAAGGCATCCTCGACATCCAGCTTAAACAAATGCCGGGACCGGTATTTGAGGATATTAAAATCCGCCGAGGACCGCCGGTTGTCTTCTTCCGTAAAATGGACAAACTTTGGGTTAATATAGGTGTACCCCCCCAGGAAGGACCAACGGTGCCTGCCGGTGGAACCCGCACCCAGACTCAGCTCATAACCCTTGATGTCGGTGTTGCCAATGTTCTGGGACTGAAACCCTTTGACAAAGCCGGTAAAAACAAATTCCATCATATCCCGGTACCTGGACCAGAACAAGGCCCCGTCCACAAAGCCGGTCAGCCGGTTTATCCGGAAACCCTGTTTGGCTCCGATCTCCGCAGTCCAGCCGGTCTCACTTTTCAAGCCTGGGTTGGGGGAAATAAATGTGGAGCCAAAACTAGTGGTGATAAATTGTTCGGTCAGGGTGGGAAAACGGAAACCCTGGCCCAGGGAAGCCCGGAGAAAAGTCCCTTCTCCCACCTTCGTGTTCAGCCCCAGCCGGAAAAGATTTTTATGGTCCCTTTTTTTGCCCCCCAAAAGGGTATCGCCGGCCAGGACCTCGGGCCGGCTGAGGCGGTAGTCCTCCCAACGCCAGCCCAGCGATACGGTGGTACCGGACCCGAGTTTTTTTTCTGCCTGGATATAAGCGGCAGCCTGGTTCGATTTCAACGGTAGAAGGTTAAGTAAGGGGCTCTCACTCCTGTTGTGGGCGTACACCAGTCCCGCCGTCGTGACCAGTTTAAGACCGGTCCAGGCCTTTTGGAACCGGTATTCACCGTACCAGAGCGAGGAACTGTTGGATTGGCCGCTGGAAACGGAATTGTCGACCACATAGACCCTGGACAAAAAACTATGCTTGTTTCCCCTTTGATCAAAATAGTGGACGTAGGGATCGACATGGTACCTGAATGAATTGGATTGACTCAGCGTGAGGGAATCCGGACGGTAAAACGCATGGACCCCGTCTTTCCAATAAAAAAAGCTGTTACCTTCCCGGTTGTTTATATTAAAATGAGTTCCGGCTACCAGGCGGTCGGTGATCCTGTATTGCACACTGCCGTTGACCCTTTGATAATCGGATCGGGAAGTCTGGTTATAACTTTTGTTGTTCAGGGCATAAAGGCCCCCGACCAGGTCCCATTTTCCGGCCTTGCGCGCATGGCTCAGGGACATTCCGGCCGTATAAGGCGCTGAAGACCACCATTGCTGGGATTTGTCCTTTGGGGCCATCACGGGGTTGTAAAACAGGGAAGCCCGGGTGAGGGGCTCCGTCCTTGCGAAAGCGGTCCTTACATGGACCAGGCCGTTGAGTGCGGCCGAACCATATATTGCCGAAGCGGCTCCCTTAATCACTTCAATCTGTTCAATATTTTCTACCGGGAGGTCGTCCCAGTTGGGATAACCAGCATCGGCCTGCAGCGCGGGGATATCATTGACCATCAACAATACCCGGCTGCCTGCCCCGTAACTAAAGCCTGAACCCCCGCGTATATTGGCCTGGTCGCCAATCATGTTGAGCCCGGGTACCTTATCCAGGACTTCATCCACAGAAGTGGAATTGAGGTGATCGATCAGGCCTTTTTTGATCAGTTCGAGGGAGACCGTGCTCTCCCCCAGCGGTTTTTGGTAGCGGGAATCGCTGATCACCGCGGTCTCAAGGATCCCGATAAGGGCTTCCAGCCTGATATCCATTTCGGCCCAGCCTGAGGGCGGAATTGTTATGTCCACCGACCTGGTCTTGAATCCAATGTAGGAAATGGTCACCAGGTAGTTTCCGGGTTCCAAAGCCAACTGGAAATGCCCTTCAAAATCGGTAAAAATGCCTCGTTCACCGATCCGGACGGTTGCCCCGGCCAGGCCATTGCCCGTTTCCTGTTCCATCACAGTCCCTCTGAAACCGGTCTGGGCATACAAGCCTGAAAGCAAAACCAGGTTGAAAAGGATCACGAACAAGCCGGGAGGCGTGGCCTTAAATCGCCTGCGTTGTATCTTCGCAAAACGAATCAGATGGTAAACTTCAAAAAATTTCAGGGATGAAAAAATCATGGGTCCTTTTTATTCTTGCCTCTTTCCAAATGTACAATATCCGGGCGCAAAACCCCGCCTGCCTTCCGGACCCCGTGTACAAAGACAGTACGGCAGGCATATATCCGCGGCCTTATAACGACAGTACCATGACGGGGGGCATCACCCGGCCTGTTTGTATCGGCCAGGATTATGAATATCCCCTCACGGTCAATATTCCCGATCTGATTACGGTCCCCTTTGGCAATACGACCATCACCATAGGTCTTGAAAGCGCCATCCTGGATACCTCTAATGCGGTATCCGGCCTGCCTAAAGGGATCCGGTATCATTGTAACCCGGGCAATTGTATCATGGCAAAAAACCAGTTGGGCTGTGTCGTGCTGAAAGGAAGGGCCACGGAGGAAAATACCCCGGGCACTTATGATCTGGTTATAAATCTAAAACTCATCACCCAGGCAGGCTCTTTCGATGTGGCCTTTCCCGGGCCATTTTTTCCCGGTAAGTATTTTCTGACGGTCACCGAACCCGGATCCCAGGCCTGCCTGACCAGCCCGGCCAGGGAACTTCAGGCGGACCAGGTGAGCCACCGTGCCTTTCCCGTTCCGGCCGACGATCAATTAAATATAAGAGTGCATGCCTTCCAGCCTGGACAGGGTCATCTGATCCTCCGGGACCTCTCTGGAAGGACGCTTTCTGATATGCCGATGAGTCTGGACAAGGGGGAGAATTCATTTTCCATCCCGGTCAGCCACCTTCAAAACGGGACTTACTGGTATACTTTACAAATAGGCCAATCGGTAAATACCCGGCGTTTTTCGGTCTTGCATTGAGGATTATTCCTCTTCATCCCCGTTTTCCTGGTCTTCGTATTCCACCGGGTTGATCATGGGCAGCTTCACCCATTTTGATTCTTCGGGGTTTACCGCCATGAAGCCAAGGAATCCACCGGAAGCTTTGGCTATTTCCTGGGCAAAGCGTACAAAGCCCCGGTACAGGAAGGCACCGGCCTTGGGGTGCAGCTTTGCAAGGATGGGGTTGAGTTGAGCCAGTTTTCCGGATATGGTTTCTCCGCGCAGCGCGGCATCTTCAGGCAGTTCCGAATTGAATTTTGCCAGTAAAGGCTCAAATTGTTCTTCGACCTTTTCGTAAAAGGCCTGGAGGTATTCCGGGGAGTTATAGGTCCGGATATGGGTTATTTTTTTGGCCAGATCCAGTTCTTTGACATCCAGCGTATTATCCGCTTTTCCGATCAGGATGGCAATAAGGGGAAGGGCGTTTGTCAGCGATTGAACCTCGTTTTCATTCAAAGATTTGAGAGCATTGGACATATCATCAATTTTATTAATATTCGGGGTAAAGATAAGCACGAATTGATTAATTTCTGCTGAACAGGGACAAGTGAAAGAGCCGGCCGCTCCGGGCTTTAGAACGGATTTGGGAGCAACTGTTTAAATTTGCCCAAAAGCAGGGATTGGCCAGACCATCGAAAAATACAAAGTCCGTTGCCAGGGAAGAAGGGACCACTACCCCATTGCTGAGCCAGTATGCCCAGGTCAAAAGCAAGTATCCCGACGCCATCCTGCTGTTCAGGGTTGGCGACTTTTATGAAACTTTTGGTGAAGATGCCATCGTGGCCGCCCGGGTGCTTGGGATCATTCAAACCAAAAGAAACAACGGGGCTACGGTCACGGAACTCGCGGGCTTCCCTTACCATGCCCTGAACCTGTACCTGCCCAAACTTATAAAAGCCGGATACCGGGTAGCGATCTGCGAGCAAATGGAAAAACCAGTCCCTGGAAGGGTGGTTCGCAGGGCGGTGACGGAAATGATCACTCCCGGTGTGATCACGGGGGACCAGTTTCTTGACCAGAAAAAAAATAATTTCCTGGGCTGCCTGTATTTTGGAAACAAATCCAGGCACGGTCTGGCCTTCATCGATATCTCCACCGGGGAATTTCTGGTGGCTGAAGGCGACACTTCCTATGTTGAAAAACTGCTCCAGGGATTTAATCCGGCCGAAATCATTCTGGCCAGAAACAGTGCACGGTTATTTGAATCCACCTGGGGCAATGCCTATTACACCTATCCGGTCGATGACTGGATCTTTCAACATGCGTACGCCAGGGAAAAATTGCTGGAACAATTTGAAGTGCACAGCCTCAAAGGGTTTGGCATCGAGGACATGGACCTTGCCCAGGTGGCTGCCGGAGCTGCTTTGCATTACCTCAAAACGACTGAAAACCAAATCAGGCATATCCGCAATATTCAACGCATACCGGAATCCGAGTACGTCTGGCTCGACCGCTTCACCATCCGGAACCTGGAATTGCTGGAAAGCCCCCTTGACAAAGGAAAATCCTTTTTACAGGTTATGGACCAGACCTTGTCCCCCATGGGTTCCCGGTTGATGTATAAATGGGTGATGTTTCCTCTGCTGGATCTCAGGTCGATTAACCAAAGACTGGATGCCGTGACCTATTTTCACCGGCAATACGATCAGCTGGACCGCTATGGATCCCTGATCAGGCAGGTGGGAGACCTGGAAAGGCTCATCAACAGGGCGGCCATGGACCGGATCAGCCCGAGAGAAACCGTCCAGTTGCGCCGCGCCCTGGAAGCCCTTCCCCCCTTCAAAGACTTGCTGGTCTCCTCGGGAAACGAAGAGTTGAGGCACCACGGCGAAGCCCTTCAATTATGCGCCGAACTAAGGACGAACATTGAAGAGAAGATCAAGGAGGATGCGCCGGCTCTGACCAATAAAGGCGGCATTTTCAAGGAGGGTTGTGATGCCGCGCTGGATGAACACCGCTATGTGGTGCAGCATGCCCAGGAACTTCTGCTCCAACTTCAACAACAGGAATATGAAAAGACCGGGATCCCGCTCAAGGTGGGCTTCAACAGCGTCTTCGGTTATTACCTCGAAGTGACCAACCGGTACAAGGACCAGGTCCCGCCGGGCTGGGTAAGGAAACAGACCCTGGCAAACGGGGAACGATTCGTAACCGATGAATTGAAAAAACTGGAAAACCAGATCCTGGGCGCGGAAGAAAAAATCATTGACCTGGAGGAAAGTCTTTTCCGGGACCTGGTGAACCTGATCAAGGAGTACGTCCATCCCATCCAACACGATGCCCAACTCATTGCCCGGGTCGATTGCCTGATGTCCTTTGCCCGCCTGGCCTATCAGAATCAATACCACCGTCCGGTGCTGGACGACAGTTATATCATCGATATCCGGCAAGGCAGGCATCCCGTAATCGAAAAAAACCTTCCTCCCGGGGAAACCTATGTGCCGAACGATCTTTATCTGGACAATGAAAACCAGCAGATCCTGATGATCACCGGGCCCAATATGTCAGGAAAATCGGCCATTTTGCGCCAAACCGCCCTGATCTGCCTGATGGCCCAAATGGGTAGTTTTGTCCCGGCTGAATCGGCGATCATCGGCATCATAGACAAGATTTTTACCCGGGTAGGCGCCTCGGACAATATCTCAAGCGGAGAGTCCACGTTCATGGTGGAAATGAACGAAACGGCCCTCATCCTCAACAATACCTCCGCCCGAAGCCTGATCCTGTTGGATGAAATCGGGAGAGGCACGAGTACTTACGACGGGATATCCATTGCCTGGGCCATCGCGGAATTCCTCCACGATAGCCCTGCCAGGCCCAAAACCCTTTTTGCCACCCATTACCATGAGCTGAACGAACTGGCCGATAAACACCCTAGGATCAAGAACTTCCATGTGTCCACCAAGGAAGTCGGCAACAAGGTCATATTTCTCCGGCTGCTCAAAGAAGGCGGGGTCCGGCACAGCTTTGGGATCCATGTCGCCCGTATGGCGGGAATGCCCCAGAGTGTGGTCAGCCGGGCGCATAATATTCTCAAACACCTGGAGCAAAAATCCATTGAGGCTGCGGGTCCTGATACAAAAACGGCCGATAAGCTTAAAGGCATGCCCGCCCCCTTCCAACTCAATATATTTGAAAGTTCCGACCCAAGGGCGCAGGCCGTGATCAGGATGCTTGAAGAAACCGATATCGACCGGCTCAGCCCCATCGAAAGCCTGATGAAGCTCAATGAAATCAAGGGGATGCTGAAAGAAAATTAATTTCCCGCTTTTTGCCTGATCTCATAGCGTGTATCTTCGGGTACACACTATGATCACCTTCACTTCGCGGGGACTGGTTCCCCTATTCATTCTATCTGCATGGCCCGCACCTTCCTTCCTGCTATATGCACAACAGGACAGCGCTTCCTGGAAGCCCACAACCCTTCCTTTTGAAGAGGCTCTTCAATCCCTTGCCGAACATGGTGAAAATCCGGACGATACAGACCTGGGTTTAGCTACAGAACTTCTTGAATCATGGAGAAAAAAGCCTCTGAATATCAATGACCCGGACCATCCGGATCTTCAGGATTTCCTCTTGCTTGATCCGGTCCGGCTGGAAGCTCTCAGGCATTATATCCGCAGCCAAGGGCCTCTGATCAGCCTTTACGAACTGCAGGTGGTGCCCGGTTTCGATACCGAACTGATCAGGCGGATCAGCCCTTTCATCCAGCTTCGGCCCGACCTGGACCGATTCACCATCAGTCTTCGGGACCAGTTTCTCTCCAGCCAGCATCAATGGTTGATCAGACTGAGCCGCAATTTAGAACCGTTGACTGGTTCAGGTACCGCCGCAGGGACTGGATTTACAGGCAGCCCATTGGCTCTGTTGGTCCGATTCAGGCATTTTTATGAAAACCGTATGAGCATCGGCTTCCTGGGTGAAAAAGACCCTGGGGAAACTTTTTTCCGAAAAGACAACAAGGCGGGTTTCGACCATTATTCTTTCCACGCAGGGATCCGGCAGGTCGGCAGAATTCTTGAAGAGCTGGTGGTGGGTGATTACACGGTAAGCCTTGGCCAGGGTTTGTTGATGCATGCCGGCATGGGGGGAAGGAAGGGGGCCTTGGTTACAGGGATCAGGAAACCGGACCGCGTGTTCAAACCGTATACCGCGGCCGGTGAGTTTAATTATTTTCGAGGGCTTTGCGCCCTATTAAAACCGAAACCCCCTTTTCAGCTGGCCGTTTTTTATTCCAACCGTCAAAAGGATGCCAATACCGGGTCCGCTTCCATGCAGGGACTTGGAGTGATCACCGGTTTTCTGGAAAGCGGATATCACCGGAGCCCTGCCGAACTGGAAGATGAAAAAAGAGTGAACGAACAAATGGCGGGCGGTTCGGTCAGGCATCGCTGGAGATCGGGCCATCTCGCCATCAATCTGGTTTCGAGCCGCTATGACAAGTTTTTCAAAAAGAAGGAATCGGCTTACACGGCTTTCTCTTTTTCAGGGCATAAGTTGACCCAGGCCAGCCTGGACTGGGGAATAAAATTCAGGCATTTCAATTGGTTTAGCGAAACGGCGTTCAGCAGCCCGGCCGGGATCGCCATTGTCTCCGGCTTGCAGACCAGCCTCGACAAAAGACTGGATCTAGCCCTTCTTTACCGCAGGTATGATAAAAAATACCACTCCTTTAATGCCAACGCCTTTGGCGAATTTGCGGATCCGGTCAACGAAGAGGGTTTTTATGCAGGCCTTCAATTCGCACCGGCATCCAGATGGAAAATCAACGCCTATTGGGATTTCTGGGTCCGGCCCTGGTACAGTTATCAGGCCGACGGTCCGTCGGCCGGCAACGAACAACTCGTCCGGGTCCAATATGCCGTGAGGTATAAAATGGATTCTTACCTTCAGTTGCGGTTCAGGTCGGGTGAGGAAAACGGTATGGAACCTTCCGTTTTAACTCCGCTCCTTGAACGAAGACAGGCGCAAATCAGGATCCATCTGAATTTATTCCACGGGAAAGGCCTGGAAACACGAAGCCGCATCGAATTCAACAGGAATAAGCTGGCCGGAGCAAAGGCGTCCACGGGTTTCCTGGCTTTTCAGGATCTTTTATATCAACCGGTGCAGTCCGTGTTTTCCGGAACAGCCAGATTCTGCTTTTTTTCGACCAGGGACTATGATTCACGAATTTACGCCTATGAAAACGACCTCCTGTACAACTATAGTGTCCCCGCATTCAGCGGAAAGGGCTTGAGACTGTATTTGAACCAGCGATGGGCCCTGTCCAAACAACTGGTTCTGGAAGGAAGGTGGGCCTGCACTTTTAAATTTAAAAGCCGCTTGAAAGATCCCGATTCCTATGAAAATGAAGGAAATAAGAACATGACCCTGAAGTTTCAATGCAGGTGGCAATTTGGAATTTAGTTAACAAGTTGGCAAGTTGGCAAGTTAGCAAGTTGGCAAGTTGGGTTGACTGGCCGCAGACCCGGGTCTTTCCGGTCATGCGCTGATTCTTGTCCATCGCATAAACTAAATGTACCTTTGCGGCTCTTTAATAACTATAATGGACAGGAATAATATTGTTGGTTTTATCTTGATTTTTGTCGTTTTGCTTTTGTGGTCCTATTTCAGCACCAGGCAACATCAACAGGAGGCGATTCAGACCAGAATCCAGGACTCCATCACCCGGGTCCAGATCATTCAGGACAGCCTTCGGAATCAAATCCGTGCTTCCGGTACGGGAACTGATACCCTGGCCATGGCCGCGCCTGCAGGACCTCAGGCCGGGATGGCCGGAGTGCTCGTGGACAGCACGGCCAAAGCCAGCGATTATACCCTCGAAAATGAAGTGCTGAAGCTGACTTTAAACAGCCTGGGCGGCCAGATCACCAAGGCTGAATTGAAAGAGTATAAAAAAATGGTCGTGGTCTCCAAAGGGCCGGACCAGAAAGCTCCACTCTACCTGCTCCATCACCCCAGCAATCTATTGAACCTTACTCTTCCACTCAGGGACAGGCCGCTCGAAACCAAAAACCTGATCTTCTCAGTACCCGGATCGGATCCCTCGTCCGTGACTTTCAGGGCGGTCACCCCGGATGGGAAACAATTGGATTTGGAATACCGGCTGCACCCGGGCAGTTACCTCGTTGACTTTAAAATCAGCCTGAATGGATTTGACCAGGACCTGGCCGAAAAAGAAATCGTGCTAGATTGGCAGAATTACATAGAGCCCCTGGAAAGAGGCATCGCTTATGAAAAAACACTGACCTCGCTTCATTACAAGCCCTTGGCGGACGATAAAGAAAGGCTGAAGGCGGGCGGGGCCGAAAAAGAATCTTTCGAAGGTCCGGTAAGCTGGATCTCCAACGCCCAGCAATTCTTCAATACCAGCCTACTTGCCGACGAACCCTTCCGGAACCTCACCGTCGAGACGACTCCGGGCCCGGAGGGTTCCGAATACCTCGCCCGATTCAATTCCCGGGTATCCATACCCTTCCAGGTCTCCGGCGCCCAGGGCTTAAAATGGTATATCGGACCCAATGAATTCGGCCTGCTGAAAGCCCAGGGCAATGGTATGGAAGACATCATTTCCTTTGGGGCAAGCATCCTGGGAAGCATTAACAAATGGGTGATCCGGCCCGTGTTTAATTTCCTTTCCGGTTTTATTGGCAGCAAGGGCATTGTCATCCTGGTTTTGACCTTTATCGTAAAACTTATGCTTTTTCCCCTGAGCTATAAAATGCTGCATTCCCAGGCAAAAATGGGGGCCTTAAAACCCGAGTTGAACCAGCTGAGGGAAAAGTTCAAAGGGGACCAGCAGGCGATGCAGATGGAATCAATGAAATTATACAGGGAATTTGGAGTGAACCCCCTGGGCGGTTGCCTTCCCATGTTGTTACAAATGCCCATCTGGCTGGCTCTCTACCAGTTTTTCCCGGCATCCATCGAATTCCGCCAAGCTTCCTTCCTTTGGGCGGATGACCTTTCTTCTTACGATGTGTTTGCCAAATTGCCGGTAAGTATTCCGTTTTTCGGAGCCCACATCAGCCTGTTTACCCTGATTTGGGTGGTCTCCACCTTGATTTTTACTTATTACAGCACCAAAGACCAGGATTTTTCCATGAATCCGGCGATGAAATACATGCAGTACATCATGCCCGTTTTTTTCCTCTTCTTCTTCAACAATTCTGCCTCCGGCCTCACGGCGTACATGGCCTTCAGTAATGTGCTCAATATCGGTCAGACCCTCGGGGGTAAGGCGCTTTTATTCCCTGAAACCAAAATGAAAGAGGAACTCCACGCCGCCCGGCATAAACCGAAAAAGAAAGGCGGATTCCAGGAAAGACTGGAAACCATGATGAAAGAACAGCAGAAAAAAATGGATGAAAGACAAAAACAGGTGAAAAAATGAAATATGCCCCCCCGGTCTTTTTCTTGGCTCTCCTTTTGTTGCTGGCTTGCGCTTCTACCGCGAGATTAAAGCCTGCGTCGCCGGGTTCGGCGTCTCCTCCACCCCAAGCAGCCATTCCGGAAAATAAGCCAGCGGAAAATGAAGAGAACAAGCCCCCGGCGGCCGTGATGATTCCTGAAAGCACCAAATCCAGGGATACCATTCCCCCGCCTGCTTTTAAAATTGATACCCTGTTCACGGTATCCTATGGCCCCTGCCAGGGTAAATGTCCGGTATACCGGTTGAGCGTGACCAATGACGGGATGGTGTTTTGGAACGGCTTTCAGCATGTGGAGCGGACAGGGCCTCATATTACCCGTTTGAATGAGGAGCAAAGGGGAAAACTGGAAGCAGCCATTGGCAGGGTCTTTCATTCGAGCCTGCAGGCCAGTTATCCGGGCAAGGATGAATTTATTCCAACCTTCCCAATGAAGACCTATACCCTGAAGCTGAACAACCAGATGAAAACCATCGAAGTCAACCACAGCCCTCCCCGCCAACTGATAGATTTCGAGAGGCAATTGTTTTCCTGGCTGGAAAAAGCCGACTGGCGACCGGTACCGGCCCGGTGAAATCGGGAAAGTTTTTTTTGAAATCTGCCTACATTGGAACAGGATGAAGGAAGTGGTAGTCATTGGAGCCGGCAGTTTTGGCATTGCCGTTTCAAAATTGCTTGCCTATAATGTCCGGGTCCGGGTATTTACCAGGAACCCCGAAACCCTGCATAAGATCAATGTGGAACACCAGATGTTCAACGTGGCCCTTTCTGAGCGGATCGTAGCCACCCAGTCCATGGAAGAGGCGATCCGGTCTGCCAGGGTTATTTTTCCCATTGTACCATCCGACAGTTTTAATGCCATGATCCAGGAGGCGGCGCCCTTCCTCAGTCCGGCGCATGTGCTCATTCATGGTACCAAGGGATTTGTCGTGAAAGAGTTCGGAGAGGAAGACCTGGGTAAAAGCGAACTGCGGAAAGAGAAAGTACTCACGATCAGTGAATTGATCCGCCAGCAAACCAGTGTGGTCAGGATCGGATGTTTGAGCGGCCCCAACCTTGCCAAGGAAATCCTGGATGGCCAGCCGACGGCCACGGTGATCGCGAGTGAATTTGACGAAGTGGTCCGGATAGGAACCGAATTGCTTTCCAGTAACAAGTTTTTTGTTTTTGGAAGCAATGACCTCAAAGGGGCCCAGATCGCCGGGGCGCTGAAAAACATCATCGCCATTGGCAGCGGTATACTTGACGGTCTGGGGCTGGGCAAGAATATCCAGGCGATCCTCATCACCCGGGGCCTGGGGGAGATCATCCATTTTGGCCAGAGAATGGGGGCCGGCAGCAGTGCTTTTTTGGGTACCGCCGGGATAGGTGACCTGATCGCCACCGCAACCAGCACCGACAGCCGCAATTACCAGTTCGGCAAACGCCTGGGCAAGGGGGAGAAAATTACGACGGTCCTGAACACTTCCGAGGAATTGGCTGAAGGAGCCCGGACCCTGAAGATCGTCTATCACCTTCTCAAATCCTTCCGCATGAGGTCTCCCATCATTGAGATCCTTTACCGGACCGTCTATGAGGATTATAACATCCAGGAAGGGATCAATTTCCTGATGCGTTACCCGGTCAAAAAAGATGTGGATTTTATCGAGGAGGATTGACGTAATTTTGTCCACAGCATGAAGGTGATTTTCCGAAGCCTTGTGTTTTTAATCCTGGCGGGGGTCCTTGCATTTCCCTTTGTCAGGATCATGTATATTCACCTGAGGGTGGTCTCCCACCGGAAAATCATGCAGGGTGAGGAAATGGGCGACCATCCCGTGGAAACCCTGAATCTGACCGTTGCCGAACTAAACAGGTTTCGCCTGGATGAACGGGAACTCATTTATGAAGGAAAAAGGTATGATATCCGGACAGAAAAACGCCGGGGGGATAGCGTACGGCTTTTCGCCGTTCACGACTGGTATGAACAGTATCTTCTCCAGGAAATCATCGATCTTCATGAAAAGGGAAAACAACCAGACCAGCAGGTAGCCCGGATGCTGACACCTGACTGGATCATTGTGAAAATCCTCCGGCTGAATGGTCCCAACAAACCGGCTCACCCCCTGCCCTTCCCGGAATACCTAATCCGCTGGATGCATACTCCCTGGCTTACCTGGTTTCCACCTCCGGATGGGAATATTTAAACCCAAACCATGCAATAGATTTTCTATTACAAACCGGAATGCCTGCAAATACCGGCACTTCCCGGCCGAAAAGGTCAATTTATTATTAAGATCGGCTTCCCATTTTTATCCTCACCATAGGAGTGCCTATGTTTGCGGTAAAAATAGTCCGGGAGCGCCAGTCTTTATTGGCCTTCCGGCTTTCATAACGAAACTCTATTGAATGATTTGGGTTAAACCCTTGACAAGCAATAGAATTTCTATACCTGCGGAAGTTCCCTTTAATTCCAGAACCTCCGGACTTGATGGGCGGGCCTCCCCCCTTTCTTACAAAACCTGGTTTTGATCTATTCCGAAAAATGGATAGACCGGATTTTACCGGGGATAAAGTAAAAACATTCGGGATTTTGCCCATTCTGATCGGATTTTCGCCCTGCAGGATGAAAAGCTATGCATTGATTTGGGTTAACACTGACGTTTTCGGTACCCTGCCGGTATCTGGAATTATTTATAAAAAATTAAACCAAATATCATATGAAAATACGATGGCTGGTCCTGGGCCTGGTACTGACCACCCGGGCTGGCAGCCAGGATACGATTGCCTATACCCAGGAAACCGATGAGTTGGTGATCAGCGCCACACGCAGCGCCATGTCTTTCCGCCAGATTGCTCAGACCGTAAAATCGATCACTGCGAAAGATCTGGAATATTCCATGCCCCAGACCATGGCCGATGCCCTGCAAAAAACAGGTGGAATCACCGTTCAAAAAAGCCAACAAGGAGGGGGAAGCCCCATCCTTCGGGGATTCGAGGCAAACCGGATCCTCCTTGTAGTGGATGGTGTAAGGCTAAACAACCTGATTTTCCGAGGTGGCCATTTGCAGAATATCATCACCATCGATCCGAACATGCTCGAAAAAACGGAAATTCTGTTCGGGCCGGCTTCAGTGGCTTACGGTTCCGACGCACTTGGCGGGGTAATCCATGTTCTTTCCCGTAAACCTGCCCTGGGCTTGCCGAAAGCTTTTCAATCCTCCGTGGCAGCCCGCTACAGTACTTCAAACCAGGAGAAAATGATCCATTACGAAGGGGCCTGGAGCGGTAAGCGCTGGGCAGCCCTTCTCTCGGGAACCTATTCTGATTTTGGAGACCTCAACGGGGGAAGGAGGAAAAATGGTTTCTACGACCACCGCTACGGATACCGCTATCATTACTTCAATTTTGAAAACGGAAAAGATGTTTTGAAGACCAATGACAAGCCCTGGAAGCAGGTGGGTTCAGGCTACTGGCAGACCGATTGGCTTGGAAAGATCCGGTATTCAAGCGGAAAAAGGACGGACCATATCCTGAACCTTCAGTATTCAACCTCTTCTGACATCCCCAGGTATGACCGGTTGACGGATCCGGATAAAATGACCGTGCTTCGGAACGGCGACTGGTATTACGGACCTCAAAAACGCTTGCTGATGTCCTATTCGGGGGAATTCAAGACCGGTTTCCCCCTGCGGATAAACCTGAATTACCAACAGGTGGAAGAAAGCAGACACAACCGTCGGGCCGGCAATCCCAACCTGCAAAGCCGGTTTGAAAAGGTGGAGGTGCTGGGCTTCGATCTGCTGCATCAATCCGGAAACCGGGTCCACCAATGGATCTTCGGACTGGACGGTCAATACGAAAGCCTTCATTCTTCAGCTTTCCTGGAAAACAAGACAAGTGGTACCCGTTCACCGCTCGACACGCGTTACCCTGCCGGTAGAAACAGGATGATGCGATCGGGCCTTTATGGCATGTTCACTCAAGTCATTTCGGAAAGGCTGGCTTTACAGGAGGGTTTACGTTTCGGTTTCACGTCCCTGAATTCAAGGTTTGGAACGAAGGATTTTTTTGATTTCCCATTTGACCGGGTTCGCCAGACCCATTTCACTTATTCAGGAAATTTTGGACTGAGTTACAACCCGGGACCAGATACCAAATGGGGAGCAGTTCTGGCTAGCGGATTCAGGGTTCCCAATGTAGATGACCTGGCCAAGGTATTTGAATCTACCCCAGGAGTTCTGATCGTGCCCAATGATGCACTCCGTCCGGAAAAGAGCCTGGGCCTGGAGTTTAATTATACGCATTGGGGAAAAGACCGGCGTTCACAGATCCAGATCAGTTCCTACCTGACTTATTTGTTTGACGCTATTATCACCTCCCCTTTCCGTTACCTGGGTCAAGACAGCTTATGGTATAATGGGGTCATGAGCAGGGTTTTTGCCAATCAGAATCAAAACAAAGCCCGGATTGCCGGCTTGTCCCTGGAAGGCCGAACTCCGGTGACAGACCGTATCCTGGTCCAGTTGGTCACCGCCATGACCCGGGGCCGCATTTTGCGTAAATCGGGCAATACCCCTCTGGACCATATTCCCCCCTTATCCGGTAAGGTGGGCTTGTTTTACGAGGAAAATCGGTTTAACCTGGAATTCAACAGCTTATTCAATGGCTGGAAGCGGCTGGATCAATACCTCCTCAATTCGGAAGACAATGAAGCTTATGCTACCCCGGATGGCATGCCAGCCTGGCTGACCATAAATATTTATGCCGGGTGGCAGGTTTCGGAATCCACCAGGCTCCGGCTCAGCCTTGAAAACTTGCTGGATACCTCTTACCGGGTCTTTGCCAGCGGGATCAATGCCTCGGGCAGGAATTTGAGTGTTATGATTAAGACGGGATTTTAATGAAGTAAAGGGTGGAGGGGAGATTCGTCCCCTCTTCCCTATTCCTTCCCACCTCGCACATCATCTCAACATATTACCACTATTTTAAATATATTGCAGGTTTAACCCGATCAAACAACCTATGCAAAAAATAGTATGTCCGGCCTGTAATCACGCTTTTCACGCGGAAGAAGTCATTAGCCGCCAACTGACCCGGGACCTTGAAAAAAAATTCAGGGAGAAGGAAGAATCCCTGCTCACCGACTTTCAGAAGAAAATGAACCTGCTGGAAGGCCGGGAGCAGGAGCTGGAAGCCAAAATCCGGAAGGAAAACACCTTATTTGCAGAACGCATAGAAAAAGAAAAGATAAAAATCCAGGAACAAATCCGGATCCAGCAGGAACGGGATTTCAGAATCAAACTCGACACCCTGGAAAAAGAACGAAATGAACAGGCCGCCCGGCTGGAAGCCCTGACCCAGGCCGCGGTCGAGAATGAACAACTGAAACGGAAGCTGGGGACTTTAAAATCGGACCTCGAACTCCAGATGCAAATCAAAATGACGGAAGAGCTCGGCAAGGACCGTGAGCAAATACGCAGGGAGGAATCCAGAAAAGCGGAATTGCGCCAAAGGGAACTTGAAAAACAACTGGATGATCAGAAAAAACTCATCGAAGACCTGCAGCGGAAGACCCGCCAGGGCTCCAGCCAGGCGGTCGGTGAAGCCCAGGAACTGGCCATTGAGGATTATCTCAGGGAACAGTTTCCCCTGGACGAGATTGAAGAAGTGCGCAAGGGGGTCCGGGGGGCCGATTGCATCCAAAGAGTCCATACCCGGCTTATTCCCAACGCGGGAACGATTTATTATGAAAGCAAAAGGACCAAGGATTTCCAGGCCGGCTGGATTGAAAAATTAAAGGAAGATATGAGGCTGGTGGGCGCAGACCTGGGCATTCTGGTGACCCAGGCCATGCCCAAGGATATGCCGCACATGGGTGAGCGCCAGGGGATTTGGATCTGCAGCTATGAAGACTTTAAACCCCTGGCGGGCATCCTGCGTCACGGTTTGATCGAAGTGGCTACCGCCCTTCGTTCCCAGGAGAACAAATCCGATAAACTCCACCTGCTCTATACCTACCTCACCGGCAATGATTTCAAGATGCAGATAGAAGCCATCGTGGAAGGGTTTAAACAAATCCAGGATGATTTGCAGAAAGAAAAAATTGCCATGCACCGGCTCTGGGCGCAAAGGGAGAAAATCATCGACAAGGTACTGCTCAATACCTCCCAGTTTTACGGCAGTGTCAGGGGTATTGCCGGGAGTGCGATCCCGGTGATTAGCGTACTGGACCTGCCCGGCGAACCGGAGTCCCTTTGATCTGAAAAAAGCCGAACTTGGTAAGGGCTTTTAAGGCACTCAGCGATAAGATGAAAGAATTCCTGTTAAATCCCCGAATTTTACACGCATTAAACACAAGGCATGCTTAACCAACTCAATGAATTGTTTCAATCGGCCAACCTGGACGGGAAAAGCCTTGAATTTCTCAATAATGCCATCAAAGCCCAGGCCCTGCAGGGTTTTGACTACCTCAAATTCAAACAATCGATCAAGGCGCTGCAGGACATGAGCATGAGCGAGGAAATGGCCATCCGGTCCGCCTTTTCCACCGCTTCCACCATGGGGATCACCAAACAGAAGATCCTGGAAAACATCCAGCATTACCAGGGTGTGTTGAACAAAGAGAAGTCTGAATTCGATTCTGCCCTGCAAAAACAGACCAATACCCGCATCAACCAGAAACAAAACGAAACGTCCTACCTGCAGGAAAAAATCAAAGCGCATCAGGCGCAGATCCTCGAATTGGAAAAACAGATCAAGGAATTCCAGTTTAAAATCGACAATGCCGACAAGGAAATCGAAGAGGCCCGCCAAAAGATCCTGGACACCAAAGAGAGGTTTGAAGAAACCTATACGCACTACATGGACGTGCTCCGGAGCGACATAGAAATATTCAACAAATATTTATAATTTTAAACTTAAATCATTGATATCATGGCAGAAACACCGTTCAACCCGGCTCCCGCTAAACCCAAGTCCTTCTGGAAAAGGCCGGAAGGAGTCACGGGCACCATTGTCCTGCTTGGTTTGCTGGCAGGCGGAGGGTTCCTGTTGTACAAGGCCCTGCCTACCCTCATTGCCCTGGCCAGCAATATGCTGACCCTGGTCCTGATGCTCCTGGCGCTGGGCGCCATCATCTACATGGTCCTTGACCCGAAGATGAGGGCCCTGGTGGGGTATGCCTATAAAAGCATCATGCGCTGGGTCACCGGCCTCTTCATCACCATTGACCCCATCGGCATTCTCAAAAATTATGTGGAAGACCTGGAGGACAATTTATCCAAAATGAGCACCCAGATCGGCAATCTGAAAGGCCAGATCCGCAAGCTCACCACCATGGTCGAAGAAAATACCAAGGAGATCCAGCAGAATATGGTGATCGCCTCCAAAGCCAAAGAACTGGGCCAGGAAAACCAGATGATCCTCGCCAGCCGGAAAGCGGCCCGCCTTAAGGAAGTAAATGTGAAATACGACGAGCTCCGGGGTAAAATGGATATACTTTACCGGGTGCTCACAAAAATGTACCAGAATTCAGAGGTCCTCCTGGAAGATACCCGCGACCAGGTCAAAATCAAGGAAGAGGAAAGAAAAGCCATCCGGGCTTCCCATGGAGCCATGCGTTCGGCCATGGCGGTATTGTCCGGCGATAAAGACAAACGGGCCATGTTTGACCTGGCCCTTGAAAACATAGCCGATGATGTGGCCGCCAAAGTGGGTGAGATGGAACGTTTCATGGAATTGTCTTCAAACTTCATGAACAGCGTGGACCTGCAAAACGGCGTATTTGAAGAAGAAGGGGCCCGAATGCTGGAACAATGGGAGAAAGAAAGCCACCTGCTCCTGATGAGCGGCAAGGAAAAAGCCAACAACGATTACCTCAACTTGGGAGAGCCTCAGAAGGCCACCCGCAGCAGCGGAGGTTATGAGGGCATGTTTGACGCCAAATAATTTTCCGGTTTTTCGTGTACCAGGGGACCGGGTCCCTCAATGAAATACCATCCGTCGATCAGTTCCCCAGTTTGTTTATTTCATCAAACAAGGCTTTGAAGGCATCCACATAATTGCCACCCCTCCGGGTGTTGACCGGTTGTCTTCCGTAAAATTGTTCTATAAAATTATCTCCGCCGGTCCAGGTGGTATGGAGGACGCCCAGGTAATTGTTTTTCACCGCCGGAGTGGCGAATTTCCTTTGGTTGACCATGATCTTCAATTGTTCCAGGGTCACATCGGGAAAGCGCCAGGGACAGGTAAGCACCCGGAAACCTTTTAAGGCAAACAGGATGGCCGTCGGATCCGGCCGTTCATAATGCCAGTCACATATCAAAACGTCTTTCGGGATCAGATCAATCGCACGGGAGGTGTTGTTGTAACTTCCCTCCCAGAAACCGACCCCGGTGGCCTTTCCGTCGATCAGCCGGTCCCCCCAGATCCAGAGTTCCTTGTTGTTTTTGGCCAGGTGGTTCCGGATTGCGGTCACTTCGCCGGCAAACAATTCCGCCTTGTCCCGTCCCGAACAACGGGGACATTTTTCTTCCCCGAGAAAAAAGACTTCATCCATCCCTGCGTGAAAGGCATCGGCTTCAAAGACTTCAACCAGTTCGTCCATGGCCTCGAAGACCACCTGGTGAACCTCCGGGTGCAGCGGGCAATAGCTGAAACAATACAATCCCCATTCATTGGGCCAGGTCACCGTACTCGAATCCTGCCTCGAAGGAATCCAGGGGGTTTCATTGAACTGGGGATAAGCCTTCAGCAAGGGTCCTACCTTATTTGTGGACGATTGGTGGCCGAGCAGGTTGATCTGGGGGATGATCCGGATCCCGCCGGCTTTACAGGCATTGACGATTTTTTTAACCTGCATCTCGGAAAGGGCGTTGTCCGCCACCAGTTCAGGATGGGATTTGAATTGATACCGGTACCCGATCAGGAATACCAGGGTATTGACTTTACGGGGCACCAGTTCGGACCGGATGAATTCCGTAAACTTTTCCACGCCATCGGGACTTGGGGCCGACAGGCAGATTCCCCGGACCGGAAGGATTGAATCCAGCGTACCCTGTGCCGGCGATTCGGCAATCGCGGAGAAGAGGAGGATCAGGAAAAAGGTTATTTTGTTCATAGCCGGCAACTTATTTATCTAATTTATTAATTTCTTCAAACAGGACCTTGAAGGCTTCGACGTAATTGCCTCCTCTGCCCGTGTTGACTTCTTTTTTGCCGTAAAACTGGTCGATGAATTCTTCCGCCCCCGTCCAGGTGGTATGCAGCATGCCCTGGTAATTGTTTTTCACGGTCCGGGAAGCAGATTTCCGGCTGTCCACCATGATTTTCAGTTGTTCAAGGCTGACGTCAGGAAAACGCCACGGACAGGTGATGACGCGAAACCCCTTTAAGGCAAACAGGATCGCCGTGGGATCGGGTCTTTCATAATGCCAGTCGCAAATCACTACGTCTTTGGGGATAAGGTCTATGGCCCGGTGCGTGTTGTTGTAACTGGCTTCCCAATAGCCGATGCCTGTGGTTTTCCCGTCGATCAGGCGGTCTCCCCAGATCCAGAGTTCCCGGTTTTTCGATGCCAGGTGGTTCCTGAGCCTGGTCACCTCCCCGGCAAACAATTCGGCATGGTCCAGTCCGGCACAGCGGGGACATTTTTCATCGCCGAGATAAAACACTTCGTCCATCCCGGCATGGAAGGCGTCCGCTTCATATACATCCATCAATTCATCGATGACTTTAAACACCACTTTATGAACGTCCGGGTGCAGGGGACAATAACTGAGGCAGTATAAACCCCATTCATTCGGCCATTTCAGGTCCCCTGAGCCCTCTTTCATGGGTACCCAGGGCGTTTCATTAAACTGGGGATAAGCCTTTAACAACTGACCCGTTTGCTGAAACCAGGACTGGTGGCCAAGCATATTGATCTGCGGAATGATCCGGATCCCTCCCGCCTTACAGGCCTTTACTATTTTTTTTACCTCTTTTTTGGATAAGGCGTTTTCCGCCACCAGTTCCGGATGCGATTTGTATTTATAATTGTAATCCACGAGGAGGACCAGGGTATTCACCCTTCGGGTCACCAATTCATCCTTGATAAATTTCACAAAACGGTCTACCCCTTCCGGTTTGGGCACCGAAAGGCATATGCCGCGGACGGGAAGAACGGAATCCAGCACCGACTGGGAAGTGGCGGTACCGGAAAGGCTTATTAGAAGGAATAAGGAGACGGTTCGAATGAAAAGGTTTGCCATAGGACGGGTCGTTTCAGGTTTCGGTTTTCCGAAGATATAAAAAGCGAAAATAGGATCAAAACCGTTATTTTAGTAAAGCAAGCGCTTCAATATGAAAACCATCTTCTTCCTGTTGGCCGGCCTGTTTCCTGTTTTTCTTGTTTCCCAGAACGAACACCCGGTTGAATACAAGATCGTAAGTATTTTTTTCAGCGGGGGCAGTTATTATATATCCGAGGAAGAGAAGATGAAGGTCCGGGAATTCCTGGCCAATGAAATCCTGGGCAATTACGAGATCCACATCCACAGCCATACGGACAATATCGGCGGAGTGCGGTTTAACGAATGGTTATCCAAAATGCGGAGCGAATCGACCCTGGACTTTTTGATTGAAGACGGGGTGCCCACCAATAAAGTATTCATCAAGGATCACGGCCTTTTTAACCCCGAGTTCGACAACTCCACCTGGGACGGCAGGTTGAAAAACCGGCGGGTGGACGTGGTCTTGTGGCCCCTGCCTTTCTGATCCAGGCGATTCAGCCCAATACGATGGTTTTGTTGCCGGAGACAAATACCTTGTCCTCCACGATCTTTTTCAGGGCTTCCGCCAGCACGGCTTTTTCTATTTCATGCCCGGCTTCGATCATATCCCTGAGTTCGTGTTCGTGATCGATTTCGATGGTCTTTTGCACGACGATGGGCCCTTCGTCCAGGTCGTCGCTGACCAGATGAGCCGTGGCTCCGATGATTTTCACTCCCCGCTCAAAAGCCCGTTTATATGGGTTTGCGCCTTTGAAGGCGGGCAAAAAAGAATGGTGGATATTCAGGATGCGGTTTTGATACCGGCTCACAAAATGCGGGGAGAGGATCCTCATGAATTTTGCCAGGACCAGGTAGTCCGGATCAAACCGGTCCAGGGTTTCGATCATTTGCTTTTCAAAGACGGTCCTATCCTCCTCATGCGGGATATGAAAAAAGGGAATGCCCATCCTTTCGGTAAATGGCCCCAGGTCCCCATGGTTTCCGATCACCGCCAGGATCGAAGCATGCAACTCATCAAAATGATGCCTGACCAGGAGGTCGCTGAGGCAATGATGTTCCCGGGTGACGAAGAGAACCAGCTTTTTCTTCCTGCGCGGGATGATGGTGACCTCGGCCCCTTCGGGAAGGACGTTCCGGAAGCGGCTGGACAATAAATCGGCATTCAGTGTGCCGGTCAGCTCAAGACGTGCAAAAAAAGTATTGGTGGATTGTTCCACAAATTCTTTCATCACCAGCACATTGTGATTGTGTTGAAAAAGAATACCCGATATCCTGGCGATCAGCCCCTTTTGATCCATGCACTGGATGCGGACCACATGGTTCTTGTCCATAGGCGGTAACCGGTATTGATGGGAATTATTTGACCAGCTTTTTCTCCAGGTCCTCCAGGGATACCCCTTTGGTCTCAGGCATAAGTTTCCATACAAAAAGAAGTTGGAGCACCATCATGAGGGCGAAAAACAGGAAGATGGTGCCGCCCCCGTATTTGCTGTTGAAATGGGGAAATAAACCGGCGATCAGCGCCGCAAAAAGCCAATGCGTGCTCGATCCGAGGGAAGCCCCCCAGGACCTGACCCGGTTGGGGAAAATTTCAGAGATAAAAACCCAGATGACTGCCCCCTGGCCGATGGCGTGGGAAGCAATAAAAAGAAACAAAAGCCAGGGCACCATGGTCCCGCCGGTTCCGCGGAAAAAAGCAATGGATACCAGGGAAAGGGAGAGGATATATCCGAAACTGCCTATAAACATCAGAAAACGCCGGCCGTAGCGGTCGATCAGACTGAGTCCGAGCATGGTGAAAATAAGGTTCACCACCCCAATACCTACGGTGGATAAGAGGGCCGCTGACTTTCCAAGTCCGGTTTCTTCGAGGATCCGCGGGGCGTAATAGATGATGGCATTGATCCCTGACCATTGATTAAAAAAAGCAAACAGGAATGCAAGCAGGATGGGGAAATTGAATTTACCAGAAACAAAATGCGCCAGGCTGGTTTCATTTTCCGGGTGCGGGCTCTGGATGGCTGCGAGGGAAGCCTCCGCCGTACCGGGATCGATCGTCTTCAGGATTTGTTTTGCTTCCTCCGTCCTGGATCTTCTGGTAATAAGCCATCTGGGGCTTTCAGGTACAAACAGGAGACTGATGATAAAAATTGCTGATGGAATGGCCATGATTCCAAGCATTAGCCTCCAGGAATCCCCCGTCCCGGCGCCAATCAGAAAATTGGAGAAATAGGCCATCAGGATCCCAAGCACCAGGTTGAATTGAAACAAGGCGGTCAGCTGGCCTCTTTTATGCTGGGGGGCGATCTCCGATATATACATGGGGGCGACCACGGACGAAGCGCCCACCCCGAGGCCTCCAATGAACCGGAAAGCCATCAGCATCTCTACGTTCAAGGCCATAGCCGAGCCTATCGAACAGATCAGATATAAAATCCCGATAACAAAAAGGGTGTTTTTCCGGCCCCATCGTTCTGCCGGTATCCCCCCGGTAAGCGCGCCTATGATGGTCCCGTACAATCCCATGGCCACCATCTGGCCCACCATGACATCACTGAGGTCCCATAATTTCTGGATGGCTTGTTCGCCTCCCGAAATTACCGCGGTATCGAAACCAAATAAAAAGCCGCCCAGGGATACCGCAAGAGACCAGAAGGTCACATTTCCCACCGTTTTAATCATATGCATGTTTGTTTGAACCAAATGTAACAAATTGACCATCTTTCCGGTACAATGTTTTATTTTCCTTCCATGAAAACAAGCGGAATCAAAAGCTTCCTGTCCGGGGTGCTCCAGGGCAGCCTGGTATTCCTGATTCATGGCATTCTCAGAGCCCAGACGCTGCAATTGCATCCGGTCAATCCTCATTATTTCAATTATAAAAACAAAGCCATCGTGCTGGTCGGGTCCGGGGAGCATTACGGGGCCCTTATGAATACGGCCTTTGACCTGGAAACCTATTTCGCCACCCTTAAGAAGGACGGGCTCAACCATACCCGGGTGTTTATGGGTGCATATTTTGAAAAACCGGGCGCTTTTGGGATTGAAAAGAATACCCTGGCTCCAAAGCCTGAACAAATGCTGCTGCCCTGGGCCTTCCAAGGCGGCTCATACGACCTGACCCTCTGGAACCCGGCTTATTTCCAAAGGCTGCACCAACTGATGGCCCTCGCGGGGGAAGCGGGCGTCATCGTGGAAGTGACTTTATTTTCATCCTATTATGGGGCGGGTTGGGATTATCACCCTTTTCATGCCAAAAACAATATCCACGGCCTGGATGAAACACTGGATTACCGGAAAGCCCATACTCCGGACAACGGCAAACTATTGCAATACCAGGAAACTTATGTCCGGAAACTGGTCGCGGAATTGAATGCATACGATCATTTTTATTTTGAAATTCAAAACGAACCCTGGGCGGATATCCGGGATACCCTGATCGTCTGGAACCAGAATTTCAGGCAGGAAGAACTCAAGGTTGCAGGAAATTTCTGGAAAAACACCATTGAAATACCTTCCGGACTTTCCCTGGACTGGCACCGGACGGTGTCCGGATGGATCCGGGATGAGGAAAAAAACCGGCCTAAAAAACACCTCATTTCCCATAACATCGCCAATTTCAAACTTCCGGTACCCGTCACGGATGACCGCATTTCGATTTACAATTTTCACTATGCCTTTCCCGAATCGGTGGATTTAAATTATAAACTGAATAAAGCCATTGGTTTCAATGAAACCGGTTTTGCGGGGAGGCTGGACTCCATCTACCGCAGGCAGGCCTGGCGTTTTATGATGAGCGGGGGCGCGCTGTTCAGCCACCTGGACTATTCTTTTTCTACGGACCATCCGGATGGAACGGATACCCTGCAGAAAGCCCCGGGCGGGGGCAGCCCGGCCCTTCGTAAACAATTGAGGTTTCTCAGGACCTTTGTGGAAGGCTTGAACCTGGCGGGCCTCAGGCCGGCCCCTGATTTTATATATCACGTCGAAGGAGCCTTCCGTTGGGGTATGCAGGACGGGCGCCATTATGCCCTCTACCTGGAGGCCCTCTCCCCCAACCCCGCGAAAGTGCAGTTATTGCTTCGCCCGGGAAATTACCTGGCTGAATGGTATGAAGTAAACACCGGCCGGAAAATTCACAGCGAACCGGTCAAGGCTGTTAAAAAATGGTACGAGGGCAAGGCACCGGCCGGGATGGCCGATCTGGTCCTCCTGTTGAAAAAGACCCATTGAATGATCAGCGGATTCACTTTTCTCCGGAATGCGGGAGCCCTCTATTATCCCTATGTTGAAAGCATCCTGAGCATCCTGCCGCTGGTCGATGAGTTCATTGTAGTGCTGGGGGAAGGGGACCCGGGCGACCGCACCCGTGAGAAGCTGGATGAACTGAGGTCGCCCAAGCTGAAAATCCTGGATTCGGTTTGGGATACCGGCCGGTACCGGGGAGGGTCCATCTATGCCCAGCAAACGGACCTGGCCAAAGCAGCCTGCCGCGGAGATTGGTTGTTCTATCTGCAGGGCGATGAGGTGATCCATGAAGAAGATCATGCCTTGATCCGGCAAGCTTGTGAAGCTTATATCCAGGATCCTCGCGTCGAAGGGTTTGTTTTTGATTTTTTACACTTTTACGGGGATTACCGGCATTACTTCCGCGACCATTGCTGGTACAAAAAAGAAATCAGGATCATCCGGAACCTCCCCGGAATCCACTCCTGGCGTGATGCCCAATCGTTTCGCTATATCCCCGATTTTAAGGATCCTGATTATTTCAGGACGGAGGGCACTCGTAAACTCAATTGCATTGCCCTTTCCGCCCGGGTTTTTCACTACGGTTGGGTCAGGCCCCCCGACAGGATGGCCCTGAAGAATGCCGAAGCAGGGAAAAACTACCAGAAGCCCGGGTACGAAAAATTTCAAGGTCGGTTTGATTACGGGAGGTTGGACCGGGCCCGGGTTTATGATGGAAAGCATCCTTCGGTCATGAACGATTGGATGACCCAGTTGAATTGGCAGGACCTTCTGCGTTTCTCCGGGCCTGCGGCTTTAAACAGGCCCCTGATGAAACATGAGAAACTCAGGTACCGAATCCTTCATTCTATCGAAGAAAGGATACTGGGAGGCCGTGTGATCGGCGGTTTCAGGAATTACCACCTGCTGCAGGCGGAACAATAAAGCCTGTCTTTGACCATCCGGTTTAAAATTGGACTTCAAGGGATTTGACCTCGCCATTCCTTTTTATTTCTACATGGACCCGGTCCCCCTTCTGAAAGGACCCCAGGGCCTCCATATAGGCATAGATATCCTTGATGGCTTTCTCACCCATTTTGACAATGATGTCCCCTTTCTGCAGCCCTGCCAGCGCGGCGGGCCTTCCTTCGGTCACCCCGTCGACGCGCATGCCCCCTTCCTGGTACAGGTAATCGGGCATGACCCCCATGCTTACTTTGAAGGCCACGGCGCGTTTGCCGGATTCATCCTTTGTTTTGGTAAAGGCCAGCTTGCCTTTGGAATCCAGGTCTTCGATCAGGCCTATGATCAGGTCTGAGATTTGCAGGATCCCCTCGTAATTTACCTTGTGGGCGTCATCCGAAGGTTTGTGATAGTCCTGGTGCTGACCGGTAAAAAAATGTAAAACGGGGATATCCTTGAGATAAAAAGAGGTGTGGTCGGAGGGGCCTTGCCCGGACTCGGTGGCGCTTATTTTCATTCCGTTGGCCATGGCCTGGTTTTCAAAACGGGGTTTCCAGGACGGGGAGGTCCCTACCCCGTTGATCGCCAGGATCTTTTCATGGTTGAGTCTGCCGATCATATCGAGATTGATCATGTAATTGACTTTGCCGGCCTGAAACAAGGTGGAGTCCTTGGTATAGGCATTGGACCCGAAGAGGCCCTTCTCTTCGCCGGAAAAAGCAATAAAAAGATAGTTGTTGTTTTTGGCCTTCAGGTTGTTTTTAAGTTTCGCCGCAATGGCCAGTAAACCCGCCACACCGGATGCATTGTCGTCGGCCCCGTTATGGATGGACGTATCGTTTGCAGCCAGAGAACCGGACCCCGTACCGCCAAAGCCCAGGTGATCATAATGCGCGCCGATGACAATGGTATTCGGGGCGCCGTGATCCAGCAAAGCCAGCACGTTGTTGCCTGTTTTGACCGGGCCCAGGGACCTTTTGGCCGTATCGTGGGGATTGAGGGTTTCCTGGAAATTAAACGGATAAAGCCATCCGCCCTTCAAGCCTGCCGGCTTCAGCCCAAGCGATTCAAACCGGTGCCTGATGTATTCCGCCGCCAGCTTTTCCCCTTCCGTGGCCGTTTCCCGCCCGGCCAGATAATCCGAGGAAAGGTAAACGACATCGATTTTCGCTTGCAGCAGATCCTGCGGATTCTGGGCAGTCATCCAGCCGTTTGTGCCCATGAGGAATAAAACCAGGAAGTGTATTTTTTTCATGGCGCAAAAATACCGGATTTCGGCATGGAGGCAAGCCGGATGCAGGACCGGCAGGGCTTGTCCCTGATCAGGGTCATGGAGACCGGTGACCATGGTATCAAAAGGTCATGGACGCGGAGACTAACTTGCCATAATAAATTAAAGGATTATGAAAAGGAATTTATCAAACCTGGACCGGTGGATAAGAATGGGACTGGCCTTTCTAATCGCTGTGCTTTATTTTACCAATGCCATCAGCGGCACGACGGCCATCATCCTGGCCCTCCTGGGCATTGTATTCGTTTTGACCAGCCTGGTAAACTGGTGCCCACTTTATCATGTTTTGGGTATTTCCACCTACCCCAAAAAAGGACAACAAGTCTCAACGGGCAACCCTAAGCCGGTATAGTCCGGTGGAATAGGCTCCCCATACCCCGAGGCCCCCTTTAATATTAGTATCAATGGTGGTATAGGATGAAAAGGGGCCTTGATTGCCTTTGTTGAATTCAAAGGTATTCCAGAAATTAAAATGGGCTTCATCAATGGAAGTCCATTTGAGGGTAATGGAATCGCCGGTCCGGAAAAGACCGAAAGTGGACTGGTCGAATTCCTCTCCTTCCTGTCGGGGACGTATCAGGCGGAAATCAAAAGTCTTTCCGTCGATCAGGATATCATCGTTGACCGAACTAAAAGGGGTTTCAAAGGGGCCTTCATTGACTTTGCAGAAATAACGGTAAAAGTTTTTTTGACCTGGCGGGTCCTGAATTCTGGCCATGAGTTGGAGCAGGGTATCCACCGGCTTGCCCGGCGCCTCCCTCCACCAAAGAGAATCCAGGGGTACGTAAGCGGGCACAGTGGTAGAGGCTTCAATCCGTTGATCACCGGCTACGATGTTCAGATGGTAAGATTTTCCGGCTTCGGGTTTGATGGCCGCGTTGAGGTCGATGTATACACAGAAGTTAACCAATATACTGTCAGGGTTCAATCCAAGGCGTGCCGCGGCCAGTCGGCGAAGGTCCGGAGGAAGTTCATTAAAACACAATTCGTCCAGGGTTGTGGTTTGTTGGCCATCGTTTACCGTGACCACAGCGTTCCGGACAAAGAGGGCATCCAGTTCCGCCGGGGAAAGTTCGCTGAAAAAGGGTTTTGACCGGGTCAGGATGACATAGGCGGGCAGGGCTTCGGGTCCGGCTTCGATAAACCCTTCCACTACGATTTCAGGTTCCAGGTCGATATTCCTGGTTATAAACTCAACTTCGCAGGCTGGAAAGAAGGATACCATAAAAAGCAGGATAAGGATCCCGACGGAAAAGAGCCTGGCTTCCCGGTTCTTGGTTTTTTGATCTTGGAGATTGGGGGATTCCATCATGATTTCCATTTAAAATTCCAGGTGACTGAAGGGATGAGCGGGAAAAGCGTAACCTGGTATGCCGTGGCTTTCGCCCTGCCGGCAGAAAGGTCGGAGTCCAGGTCATAGTTGATAAAAAACGGATTCTTGCGGTTATATAAATTATAAACAGAAAAAGTCCATGAACCGGAGAACGCTTTTTTTGAATCGGGTTTAGGGGTGTAGTTTGCTGAAAAATCTGCGCGGTGATAATCCTGGTAGCGGGCGCTGTTCCGCGGCCCGTAACGGGTCACCAGGTCCTGATCAATGAAATAGACACTGCGCAGGGGGGTAAAGGGCCTGCCCGTCCCGTAAACAAAATTAGCCGACAGGCTCCACTTGCGTGAGACCTGATAGCTGGCTACCATTTCAAGGTCATGCGGCTTATCGAAAGAAGCCGGGAATTTCCGGCCTTGTTCAATGTCCCGGAACCAGCGCCAACTCCGGGTAAAGGTGTACCCGAGCCAGCCGGTCAGCTTGCCACGGGATTTTTGCACAAACAGTTCCAGGCCATACGCTTGACCTTTTCCAAAGACAAAAGCCTCTTCAATTTCCGTACTTTGATTGCTGGTATACGTTTCGTGGTAATCAATCTGGTTGCGGAGACTTTTATAAAAGGTTTCCGCCGAAAGGTTCCAGGTCCCGTCCTTCAGGGTCTTGTACCAGCCTGCCGACCACTGGTTGCCCCGCTGAGGTTTCACATAAAGGCTGCTCGGGACCCAGACATCGGTGGGCAGGGTGCTTGCGCTGTTGGAAACCAGGTGGATATATTGTTGGTTCTGGCTGTAGCCGAATTTAAGGGAAGTCCTTGGGTTTAGCATCCAGGTTAAAAACAGGCGGGGTTCCAGTCCGTCAAACGATTTCACTGCTTCAAAATCATCATAGACTTTATCCCCGTCCCGGAAAGGACCGATCTGGGTAAAGCGGCTCCACCGCAATCCCAGGTTGGTGGTCAGTCGCTCGCTGATCCGGATTTCATCCTGGAAAAAGACCGCGGATTCAAGGCCGTACTTGGGTTTGTAATCATTGGTAAAAGTGGTTTCGCCGCTGGCCCCGCTAAGGATGTTGGGGGTAAACCGGTGATGGATCACATTGGCCCCAAAGCGGATAAAATGGCCGGGTGCAGGGTAATAATCCGTGTCCAGTTTGAGCTGAAAATCGCGGACCCCGTTGTTCAATCGAAAGCTGAAAAGGTCTTGTTCTCCGTCGAGCCTGAAACGGTAGCCATTGTAAACGGCGGTGGTATTCATGAACAATTTATTGCTGACCACGTGGTTCCATCTCAGGGTGGCCGTATTGTTTCCGTATGGCATCCGGAGGGCAAAATCCCGTTCTCCAGACCGGTAATCCAGGATATCCCGGCCAAAATAGCCGCTCAGATAGATGCGGTCCTTGTCGGAAAACCGGTGATTGACCTTTGCGTTGAGGTCATAAAAGTAATAGTTGGTCCCGGCGAAATCGGTCTTGCGGATAAAAGGCTGGGCAAGGTCCAGCAGATAGGTCCGTCTGGCGGAGACGATGAAGGAACTTTTGTCCTCCACCAAGGGCCCCTGGACGGTGAGTCTGGACGCGATAAGTCCAAGGCCCCCTTCCACCACGTAATCCCTGGCGTTGCCTTCTTTCATCTGGATGTCCACCACACTGGACAGACGGCCGCCGTAATAGGCGGGCATCCCCCCCTTGATCAGCGAGGTGTGTTTGATGGCATCGGAATTGAACACACTGAAGAAACCCAGCAAATGGCCCGAATTATACACCGGGGCTTCATCCAACAGAAGGAGGTTTTGATCCGCTCCCCCGCCCCGCACATAAAAGCCTGCGCCTCCTTCATCCGCGCTGAGTACCCCCGGCAGAAGTTGCAGGGCTTTTAAAACATCGACTTCTCCGAACAGCGCGGGCATCCGTTTGATCTGATCGGTGGGCAGATCGACCCTACCCATGGCCGTACTCTGCACCTGCTCCAGGCTTTTGTTTTCTTCCACCACCAGTTCTTCGAGCTGGATCCCTGGATTAAACAGGATGTCCAGTTTTTGATCCTGGCTCAGCCGGACGGTTTCAATCCTGTCTTCAAAACCCAGGTAGGAAAAAACCACCGCATATTCGCCGGCCGGCAGGGACAGGGAATAAAAACCATAATGGTTTGAACTGGTACCGATCTGGGGCCTGTCCCGGACATAAACATTGGCGCCGGTCAGGGTTTCCCCGCTCAGCGAGTCGCGCAGATAGCCGCTGAGGGTAAATGTTTTTTGCTGGGCCAGGAGGTCCAACGATAAGGTTAGCAGTAAAAAATAAAGGAATGCCTTTTTCATCAGTACACCGTTGTTCAACAAAAATGGGGTGGAAAGGATCAAATATTTCCAGTGCTTTTTATTACATGAGTGAAACGGGCCTTAAGGCAAAGCCGGCCGCTTTGAGCATCCTTAAGATACCCTTGGAGCCCGGGAGGTGGGCCGCGCCCAGGGCAAAGAAAACGGGAGGGCCTCCTTTGACCAGGATATTTTTGATAAAAGCGGTCATCTCCCTGTTTCTTTGGTCAATCATCAGCCTTCTCATGCCGTTGAGTTGTCTCCGGCTTAATTTGTATAGATGGGTAAGGTCTTCGTGAGCATAGGCTTCTTCCAGTCTTTTTAGCTGGCGGAATGAAGCGGAGAGCGATTTCATCTGCGCTTTGACTTGCAGGAGCTGGATCCGGAAAGGAATTTTCTGATAGATTTCAAGCTGCCTTTCCAGGGATTCCACTCCGCCTGTTTCGAGGCCTGCCCGCTTTGCCAAATGCCAGAGCCTGATGTCCAGGGGATCTCCCCCGGAACGGGACAGGTATTTTTCATGAATCAGGGCCGGAATAAACAAAGGGGGTAAATATTGCAGGGCATCCAGGTCCAGGCCCTGCCATTTTTCAAGGAAGTGCCTTGCTTTGGCATAGGATGGCGGAGCAAGGAGGGATTTCAGGCCTTTCCATTCCAGTGGCGGGGCGGGCAATGAAGTTTCCAGGAGCTGGCCTATATCCGTTTCTCCGTAAAAGGCGCTGCAACCGAGGATATAGGGTTCCACCCTCGGTACAAACTGCTGGGATGCCGGGCTCGCGCTGTGCATGGTGCCAAAAAGATAGGAGGCCGGCGAGGCAGGACCCGCTTCAATGCTCCAGAGCAAGGCATTCCCTGCGCTCATGCTCATTCATATTGCAGGGGCAATACCATGGATTCTTTTGCCGTGGATAAGGTAACCATACTTTTCAGTCGCTCGATCTCTTCGATTTGGGACAGCTTCTTGAAAAGGATACTTTCATAACTTGGAATATCCTTGCAGACAATCTTAATGAGGGCATCTGCCTCGCCGGTGATGATATACACTTCGGTGACTTCGTCGATGCGTCTTATTTTTTCCAAAAATCGGTCCATCGTATCCGGACTTTTCCAGTTCAGGGAAACCAGGACGAAGGTTTTGACCTGAAAACCCATGGCCTTACTGTCCAGTTTGGCATGGTAGGAGGCAATGATTCCGGCCTGTTCGAGCTTTTTTACCCGTTCGAGCGTGGGCGCCGGGGATAAACCGATTAATTTGGACAGATCGAGATTGGTAATCTTGCTGTTTTCCTGCAGGATTTTAAGGATTCGGTAATCCAGTTTGTCTAATTTATAGTCAGTCATATCGGGAATGTTTTAAGGTAAAGGGAAATAATTCTAAATCAGGGGAATACACCCAAATTGGAATAGTCGCTGGCGATCTTGTCAAGAGCGCAGACAAAGGCCGCAGTGCGCAGGTCGCTGATCTTGTTCTTGCTTCTTTTGATTTCAAGGATTTGCTGGAGTGAACTGACCATAGTTTCTTCCAGGCCGGAACGCACCAGGTCAATTTCATCGGCCCCTTTTACCAGCAGGTTTTTCTCGCGTTGGCCGATGTATTTTCCGGTGAGGTTTTCGACCATGGAAACCAGGTTGCCGTAAGCTTGCTGGTCGAATCTTTTTTCAATCCTTCCGAATCTCATGTGGGACAGGTTTTTCAACCATTCAAAGTAGGAAACCGTGACCCCTCCGGCATTGAGGTACATGTCCGGGATGATGGCCACGCCTTTTTTAAGCAACAATTCTTCCGCATCGGAACTCACCGGGCCATTGGCCGCTTCGGCGATCATTTTAGCTTTGATCTTCCGTGCATTTTGCATGGTCACCTGGTTTTCCAGGGCCGCAGGCACCAGGATGTCGCATTCCAGTTCGAGGGCCGACATCCGGTCAGGCAGGTTTTTGGCCCCTTTGAAATTAAGGATGGAACCGGTTTCCTTGCGGTGCTTCAGCAATTCGGTCACGGAAATACCCTTGGGGTCGTAAATGGACCCCTCGTATTCGGATACCCCGATCACCTTGACGTCTCCTTCTTCCTGGCAAATGGTGCCGGTATAGCTTCCTACATTGCCCAGGCCTTGAATGACCATGGTTTTACCGGCCACTCCCCGGTCCATTTTCAGGGCTTTCATTTCAGGTAATTCGTCGCAGAATTCCCGGATGCCGTAATATACTCCTCTCCCGGTCGCTTCCGTACGGCCACGGATACCAAACTGGCTGACCGGTTTACCGGTGACGCAGGCAATGCCATCCAGTTCTCCACCCCGGAAGGTCATGTAGGTATCGTAAATCCAGGCCATTTCCCGGCTGCTGGTCCCGAAATCCGGCGCCGGCACATCGATGCCTGGCCCAATAAAGTTTTTCTTGATCAATTCAAGGGTGTACCGCCTGGTGATCCTTTCGATTTCTTCCGGCTTGAGGATGAAAGGATTGATTTTAACCCCACCCTTTGCCCCGCCGAAGGGCACGTCGACAATCGCACATTTATAGGTCATCAGGGATGCCAGGGCCATGACCTCCTCCTGGTTGACCTCCATGCTATAGCGAATCCCACCCTTGGTAGGCTGGCGATGATGACTGTGCTGAACCCGGTAGGCTTCGATCACCACATATTCGTCTCCGATTTTTGCAGGGAAAGTGATGTGATAGACTGCATTACAGGCCTTTATTTGTGCCAGCAAGCCCTTGTCCAGGTTGCTGTGCAGCGCGGCCTTGTCAAAATTGCGGCTTACGGATTCATAAAAACTAATTTGGTTTTTCTTGTTCATTATGTTTGGTCATTTGATCTTCAATGCTTTTTAATTTTTTTTCCAGGCGAATGAGATAGAATAAGACCAGGAGCCAGATTACCAGCGCAACCACCGCTACGGTATAAATTTTACCGGTGCTTCTGAAAAAATCGGCATCCTGCATCAGGAGGAGAAATATCGGTGGAATTGAAAAATTCATGATTAAACTAATATTCTAAATAGACTAATCTATTTTATTGTATAACAATTTGATACGATATCTTATCTGGGAAATCCAAAAGGCGATACAGATATAAGCGATCACCGCCGGATAAAAGACCAGTCTCATGGTATTGTCCAGGTCCTGGCTGCCAAAGGCCGGGTTTCCTCCACTGCCCGGGTGCAGGGAGTCGAACCTGCGGGGGATGATAAAAATCAGGGGGATGAGCAGGACAAAGGCAAAGATGTTATAGATGCTTGAAATCCGGGCCCTGGCATCCGGATCGCCCAGATTGCTGCGTATCAGGAAATAACCACCGTATATGAGAAGGGATATGGCCGTCATATTTTGTTTCACATCGAAACTCCAGAAAGCGCCCCAGGTGAACCTGGCCCATATCGCCCCGGTAACCGTCCCCAAAATGCCAAACAAGACACCAGCTGCGACCAGGGATTCTGTTTTCCATTCATCCTGTATTTCTTTGAATCTCAGGTACCTGTAACTATAATAAACGGAAAACATGAAAACCATGACCATGGCAAACCAGAGGGGAACATGGAAATAGGTATTTCGAATGGTTTCTCCCAAAATGTTCCGGAAAGGATAATTAAAATTGGATTCCTCTCTTACGGTGAGCATTTCCTTTGACCATTGGCCGGCGGCCTGAAATCCGGGTGTTGCATGGGCCACATCCTGGCTCAGGCTGACCGCTGAAGGCAATACCAGGGGGCCGTCCGGGGTATCCATGACCAGGGAGAGATCGACCTGATTTTGCATGGAATCGGGAAAAACAGGAATCGAAAAAACCAGGCTGGCATGTCTTTCATCCTGGACCAGGACCTGATCGGCCTCCAGATGCCATTCACCCTGGCGGAGCCAGGCTTTGATCTTGCCTTCAGAATTAAACCGCGTATTATACCCGGTAATGGTCAAGGTATTGGTATTCAGCGATTTGACTATAAAAGGATTGATGTTAACGATACCCTGCCCAAGGGGTACCATAAAGCCCATCAGGATCACGTAAGGCATAATTATTATCGCCACCCACTTCCACCAGGCCAACTTTACCATATTTTGTTTTAATCCCGCCAAAGGATAGGAAATAAAAATACCGACAGTGCAAAGGTAATCAAGTTCATGGCGAAGATGGACAGGAGGTCCTTATAATAATTACTGTCCTGGATCAATTCGATCGCCACGAGGCACAGACGACTGCCTGCCATGAGGATCGGGAAAATAAGAGGGGTAGCCAATATGGTCATCACCACCGCCTGGTCCCCGGACTTGGCAGTAATCAGGGAAATAAAGGTAAAAATCAAGGATATTCCACTGGTACTCAATACCATAGTTAAAATGAACAAGGGCCAATGGGTAACGGGAAGGGTAAAAAACAAACCGATCAGAAGAATAGCCAGGGCATTGAGCCCGAGCAGGAGGATCAGGTTGTAGAGGACTTTGGAAAAATAAACGGACAAAGGCCTGGCCAGGGTATAAATATACCAGTGCCTTTGTTTCACTTCCCGGCTGAAACAGCCTTGTACCGTATTGATTGACAGGAATATAAGTACAATCCACAACAGTCCGGTCCAGGTCATTCGTTCCACCCTCATCAGGGAATAGTACAGCACCAGAATGATGGAAAACAAGTACAAACTGATCGAAGTCAGAGCCTGCTTATTGCGCAATTCACTTTTAAAATCCTTTCCCAATAATCCAAAGACCTCTCTCAGCATTATTTTTCTTCTCGGGCAAAATTAACAGTATTTTATACCAAGTCGATTAAAATTAAGAAAAAGTGGCATCTTAATTGTCTTATATATTACACAATAAATACATTTGTTTATATTTGTTTAACAATTCTTTGTCCCATGAAACAGTGTATCTACCCAAAAGGTAAGGCCCAGATTATCGGCATTTTTATGCTATTATCGGCTTATTCCCCGCTTATTGCTGAAAATTATATCAGTGTCAAGATTAAAAGCGGGGATGGTCTGTATTCCCTGTTCAGGCGGTACCAGCTTCCCGCCAACAGTTGCAATATCAACCAGTTTAAACAAATCAACCAGTTGAAGGATATAAACAAATTGCTCCTTGACCGGACCTATAGGCTTCCGGTCCTGCTCATGCCGTTCAATGGGAAAAGTGTAAGCACTTCCGTTCCGGGTATTGACAAGTCAACGGTGGTTAGAATTATCAATTACAACAAAACCGTTTATACCAATAAGCTTAGAAAATTGCCTTACAACCAGAGCAAATTGGTATGGATCCCTTATCATGAACTGAATTGTTCATCGGGATCGGCGATGAAGTCCTCTTCCGCTTCCGTGCGGACTACCCTTGCGGTGAGTTCTGCGAAACCGGCATCCGCCGTCAAGCCGGCGGCAAGCCCTTCAGTAAAGAGCGTGAACAGCAAGCCTGAAACGGTCAAAGTAGAAAATGACCTGGAATCTACCGCCGAGACCACTTCCAATCTTGAACCCGCGGTCAGCGAAAAAGCAGGGCTGCGTACCCGTACCGTTCCGCTCTTCGGACCAGATTTTAAGGAGATCCGGATCGAAAGCGAACTCCTGAAAAATAAAGTATTCTACCTGGTCAGCGGTCATGGGGGACCTGACCCGGGCACCATGTACCAGGGCCAGAACATGACGCTTTGCGAAGACGAATACGCCTATGATGTGACCCTCCGACTGGCCAGAAAACTGATGGAACGGGGTGCAACCGTACACATGATCGTACAGGACCCAAACGACGGCATCCGAAATAATATGTACCTGCCCATGGACAAGGATGAAAAATGCATTACGGGTTACCCCCTGGTATTGAACCAGCGCCTGCGCCTTACCCAGACTACCGATGCCGTGAATGACCTGTACCGGATGCACCGCAAACAAGGCATTGCCGAGAAGGATCAGGTAGCCATCCATATCCATGTCGATTCACAACACAAGGACCTTCGGAAAGACGTCTATTTTTATTACCAGGAAGACAATAAACATTCGCTGGAAATCGCCCGGAAGATTCAGAAAACCCTGGATAACAAATACCAGGACCTGGCGGGCAGGAGTTACAACGGCACCATCAGCAGCCGGAACCTGTTTGTCATGCGCAACACCATCCCTTCAACCATTTTTATGGAACTGGGCAATATACAGAACACGATGGATCATAAAAGGCTCCTGATCTCCTCCAACCGCCAGGCGCTGGCGGAATGGATCTATGATGGCATTGCCGGAGAATAAGCGTTCCTAGGGATTTCTTTGAACCTTCTCAGGCCAATAACAAATTACAGCCCCTGATATCGCTGCGGTCCAACCTGCCCAGCACTTCAAACCGGCCGTCCCCGTAAACCCGGCCGAGGTCATCAGTCGCAATAAAAGCGCAGGAATCCACATTGGCGAGGTCGATGATGTTTAAGGCGGCCTGCTGCCCAGGCTGTTCCCTGCTGAGCGGATCGTTGATCTGCCGGGGAACCACCCTCATGCAGGGGCCCGGAACAAATAACCCCTCCGAAAGCGCATAGGCCTGGGACATCAATTCAGTCATCCCGTATTCCGAACAGACCGAGGTCACGCCAAAATTTTCCATGATCTTTTGATGAAGTTCCTGCCGGGTCATTTCTTTTTCCCTGCCTTTCATCCCGCCGGTTTCCATGACGAGGGTATCCCCGGAAAGCTGCAAGCGCATGGGCCAGTTGTATAGCGCATAACTCACCCCCCAGAGAATCGTTGGTTCTTTTATGGTTTTCTCCAGTTCGACGCTTAAACCTGCAGGATCGGAGTGATAATACCCCCCCTGGCCCCTCTTCATGAATTGATCCAGCATATACAGCAGGGACGACGCTTGATTTTCCGCATAGGATGGAAGGACTGCGAGGTGCCTGAATTGGCCAGGCTGCTGACCGAAGATATGGCTAAAACAAACAGAGGCCATTTCATGATACCAACCGGGTTCCCGGAGGAAATGCCGGCTTCTTTGCTGGCCTGTGGTGGCGCTGCTTTCAAATACCAGGGAGGGATTGTAGGAACCGGTCCGGACTTCTTTGGTTTTAAAAAACTCGATGGGCAGGCAGGGGATTTCTTCGCAAGTATTGACGGCAGGCGCACTGCCATAAAGCAGGTCAAGGTATGCCCTGTAGACCGGGTTAAAGGCATACTGGGCTTCGTACAACCTCAGGGCAAGCTCATCAAACACGAAGCCCCCAAGCCGGATAAGGTCCATGATCCCCTTCCGTTCCGTTTCCCAATGCATGCTGCAATGATCGTAAAAATATGCCAGGCCAAAGCCGGTACGTGAACCAAAAAACCCGGATATTTACCTGTTCATGATGGGAAAACGAATCCTCTTTCTGACCTTATTCCTGGTGGTCGTCCTGATCCAGGCCTGCATCATTGCGCCGGATTATCCGATCATCCCTGAAATCAGTTTTGAAGGGGTCAACAAGACCGTGGTCGATCAGGGCAGGGCCCGGGACGATTCCCTGTACATCCGGATTGCCTTCACAGACGGGGACGGGGATATCGGAGACGAACAAAACAAAGCGAATATTTTTATGGAGGATGACCGGGATGGAATGCTGGTGACCTACAGCATGCCTCTGATCCCGCAAAAAGGGGTGGCCAACGGGGTTTCCGGAACCATTACGATCCTTCATACTACCCTGTTCAACGTCTGCTGTTATTACCCCAATGCCGATCCCTGCAGCATCCCGGACAAACCCACCACGGATACCGTGACCTACAGCATTTATATTGAAGACCGGGCCGGACATAAAAGCAATGTGATCAAGATGCAGCCCATCGTGATCAATTGCAAATAAACAGACTCTCCTATTTTGCGTAAACCCGGGTCACGAAGGGCCCTTCCATAAAGCGGTAGGGGTCGATCTGGCTTTGGAATACCGGGCCTTTCCAGTTTTCCGTCAACAGCATCCTGGCGATTTCCGCCATCGGAGCGGCCGTGGTGGCCTGGATCGCCTTTAACTTGAGCTCGCCCCAGTTGATCTGGTTGATCCAATAAGACCTTTCATTCAGCCAAAGGGTATTGTTGGCATCCCTGCCCTGGGCGGAACTGTAGATCAAAACAAAATCTTCCTCCACCATCGGTATGTTTTCCAGCATGATGCGCTGCAATTCATCGATTTTATTCCGGTTTTGAGGAATGGTGGATGCCGAGATCTTGACCCAGTCGTAATGGCCCGGGAATCGAAGGGTTTTATAATCCAGTTCCGCCAATTTTCCTTTGAAAAAATCGGGCAGGTCGGCGGCCCCCCCGGAAGTGAGGTCCGCTTCAAAATGAATGCCGTCGATGATCAGCCGCTCCCTTGAAGACAGCGCCGGCACCAGGGTTTTCTGGTAATTGCGGATGACCACACAATCTTCCAGGTATTCCGTAGCCACTCCCACGGGGCTCCAGGTAAATCCGTAAAAATGAGGGTCCCGGCAATTCAACGGCAGGGCCCCTACCCGCATAACGATCTTATCCGCCTTTTCCACGGGGTATTCCCTGAAGAGATCCAGGTAAAGCCGGTGCGCAAGGATATCGATAAATCCGGGCGCCAGTCCGGTTTGCAGTACAAAGGCGGTATCCGCCCCCTGGGCGATCCGGATCACTTCTTCCGTTTCCTTTACATATTCAGTGAGGTTTACGTAATGCAGGTTGAATTGCCGGGCCAGCCGGGCGATGCGGGGCGCCTGGGTGCCGGGTAGACAATCGAGTACAATACTGCTCGATCTCAGGATGGAATCCATCTCTTCATTGCTCCCCGCCGCAGGCATGGAGAAGGTTTTGACCTGTTCCGTATTCACCTGGCCGGATCGCAACCATTGTAAGGCGCTTTCGCAGGCCCTGGGATTTTGATCTCCGATAAAGACACGGAGCCCGTCCCCGTAATGATCCGCAAGCATGAGCGCTACGGCTCTGCCTATCCCGCCGGCACCTGCGATCACAATCTGCCTGGTTTCGTTCATTGATTTGGTTTAAAGTCGCCGCAAAACTAAGCATTCCCGGAAGGGATTGAGCAGCTAAAGTTATTTTTACCGCTCCAATTGTATTAGAATTGCATTCATGAATGAGGAGAATCTCAAGGCGCTGCTAGCCTCCCTGGAAGGATCGCTTTCCTGGGACGAAACCAACCGGACCATTTACGCTACGGACGCCTCCGTATACCGGAAATTACCCGCCGCCATCGCCCTTCCAAAATCCGTGGACGACCTGAAAAAACTGATCCGGTTTGCCCATGAAAATAAAACCAGCCTTATTCCAAGGACCGCAGGGACTTCCCTGGCCGGCCAATGTGTCGGGGAGGGCATCGTGGTCGATTTCTCCGCCCATTTAAACCAGGTTCTCGAAATCAACAAGGAGGAAAAATGGGTCAGGGTGCAGCCGGGTATGGTCCGGGACAAATTGAACCAGGTCCTGGCTCCCCTTGCTTTGTTTTTCCCTCCGGAAACGGCCACGGCAAACCGAGCTATGATCGGCGGAATGGTGGGCAACAATTCCTGCGGGGCCAATTCGATTGTATACGGCACCACCAGGGATTATGTGCTGGAAATAAAAGCCCTGCTCAGCGACGGGAGCGAAGCGGTATTCCGATCCATCCGCCCTGAGGAAGTGAACCGGAAAACCGGTCTTGAAAAAAAAGTGTATGACCACGTTCTGGATGAACTCGGCCACGAAGAAACCGTTCATGAGATCCGGAGCCAGTTTCCGAAAAAAAACATCCACCGCCGCAATACGGGTTACGCGGTGGATATGGTCCTGAACGAACTGGAAAAAGGACAGGTCGACCTGACCCGCCTGATCTGTGGATCGGAAGGCACCCTGGTGATGGTCACTGAACTGACCCTGAAACTGGTGGACCCTCCCCCGCCCTTTAACCTGATCGTGGTACCCCATTTCCATTCCATACACGAATGCATGAAGGCGGTGGTGGCCATTATGAAGCACCGTCCTTTTGCCTGCGAACTGATGGACCGCGTGATCCTGAAATGCACGGATGGCCACGAAGTGTACAAGACATATAAATTCTTTGTGGACGGGGACCCGGAGGCCTTGCTCATGGTTGAATTCAGGGGTAACCACCAGGAGGAGATTGAACATCAGGCCCGGGAGTTGATCGAAGAACTCAAATCCCTCTCCTTCGGTTATGCCTGGCCCATTGTAAGGTCCCCGGAAACCAAAAAGGTCTGGGACCTCCGCAAAGCGGGTTTGGGCTTATTGGCCAATATGGAAGGAAAAGCCAGGGCCATTGAATGTATAGAAGACACTGCCGTAGCACTCGAAGATCTTCCCGCCTACATCGAGGAATTCGCTGCGCTGATGGAAACATATGGTCAAAAACCCCTGTATTATGCGCACGCCGGGGCGGGTGAATTGCACCTCCGGCCGGTCCTGGACATGCACGACCCGGAAGAAGTAAAGGAATTCAGGGCCATCTGCGAAGACAGTGCCCGCCTGGTGAAAAAATACGGCGGATCGCTCAGCGGAGAGCATGGAGATGGCCGCCTTCGGGGGGAATTCATTCCCCTCGTGATGGGGCAGAAAAACTATGAACTTTTTATCCGGATCAAGGAAACCTGGGACCCGCATTACATTTTTAATCCGGGTAAGATCGTTCATGCTCCAAGAATAGATGAGGACCTGAGGTATACCTATGAAAGGGCAGGAAAAGAGCCGGAAACCCAGTTTGATTTCAGTGGACAGGGGGGATTTTTTCATGCCTCGGCCAGGTGTTCCGGGTCCGCCGACTGCCGTAAACAGGCCTCCATGGGAGGGACCATGTGCCCCAGTTTTATGGCCACCCGACTCGAAAAGGACACCACCCGTGCGCGCGCCAACGCCCTGACCGCCTTTTACAGCGATCCATCCTTGTCTTCCATCCGGGATATGGATTCGGTGAAGGAAATCCTGGACCTCTGCCTGTCCTGCAAGGGTTGTCGCAACGAATGCCCTTCCAATGTGGATATGACCCTGCTCAAGGCCGAATTTACCCACCAATACCGGATGAAGAAGGGCCTCCCCTGGCGTTCCATGTTGTTCGGCGGAATTGACCATATAAACTCGGTAGCCGGTTTGATGCCCGTTTTGGCAAACAAAATCCAAAACAACCGTATCCTGAAAAAATGGATCGGGATACATCCGGACCGCAGCCTTCCCGCCCTGGGCAGCCATAGCCTGAGACAATGGACCAGTAGGTTCAAACCTTCGGCATCTTCCGGCAAACAACCGGTTTTGTTTTTTATTGATGAATTTACCAACCGGTACGACGTGCAGGCCGGAATCAAGGCGATCCTTTTATTGGACCGCCTGGGTTTTCCCGTGCGATTTGCAAAACACCGTTCCAGCGGCAGGGCCCAGTTTTCGAAGGGCCTCCTCCCCGAGGCTAAAAAACTGGCTGCCTGGAATCTCCGAGTCCTGTCGGAATTTATACCCACACACCAGGTGGTGGGGCTTGAACCCTCGGCAATACTCAGTTTCCGGGATGAATTTCCTAAATTGTTTCGGGGGGCGGAACAGGCCAAAGCAGAAGCCCTGGCGGCCCACTGTTTTACCATCGAAGAGTTCCTTTTCCATGAAATGCAGAAGGGAAATATCAGCGGGCAGGATTTTGACCAGACCCCCAGGATCCTCCTGATCCATGGTCATTGCCATCAGAAAGCCCTTTCAAAAATGGAATACACCTCCTTCCTGCTGGGTTTGCCCGCAGGCCATTCGGTGTCAACCATAGCTTCCGGATGTTGCGGCATGGCGGGAAGTTTTGGATATGAGACGGAACATTATTCTCTGTCCATGCAGATTGGTGAACTGGTTTTATTCCCGGCGGTCCGTGCCGCATCTCCGGAGACCCGGGTTGTGGCTGCCGGTACCAGTTGCAGGCACCAGATTTTGGATGGCACGGCCAGGAAAGCATTTCATCCCGTGGAAATCCTCTGGGAAGCCCTTAAATCCGCATGAACTAAAGATCGGAAGCCGGTCCTCTCTGGTTGAGATCGTCTTTCAGTTTTTGTTTGAACTCCCGGATGGAATCAAATTCCTTCCGCCAGCTCAAACCTCCTCCTATCCGGTCCCGCAGCTGCCCCTGGTTGATGTCATCCTTTTTGGCATAAGCCCTTATTTTGAGCCTGCGGTCCCTGGTCAGGGCATATTCAACCTCAAAATGGGGAGTGATCAGCCGGTTGAACAGGGTGCTGTTTATAAAATTGGCCCCTACGCCAACGCTGAGACGGTCCTCAAAAAAACGGGGACCAAGACTGATCGCCACTTCATCGAAAACGGAAAGGTTGTTGATATCGATCGCGTTATTGTTATTGTAATAATTTACGTCGAAATCGAAACCGGAAATCACCGCGTTGTCCGCGACCAATTCTTTTAAGGCATTTTCCACCAGGATGGACAGCTGGTTTGATATAAACTGGGAAAGATTGTTGATCGTGGATCCGATCACCCCGCTTGAAGCAACGAGTTGGTTGGGCGGGAGGAAACTTCCCCAGACCATCAGCCCGAGCACTTGCTGGTTCAACGCGTTTTGATCGGATTTGAGGAGGTTGAGTTTATTGTCCACAATATTCCTGAGGTTGCCGGTGAGGTTGGGGATGTCCAGTCCGAAACTGATTTCAGGCTTAAAGAGTTTGCCGAATAAATGCATGCTCAGGTCGACGGCAGACTGGGTGCGGAGTTCTGCGCTTTCAATGGCATTTTCATATTCGGGGAGCAGGTTAATCAGGCTCGAGGTAAGCCCTTTGTAATCCGCATCCAGATTGATGTCCGCATCGGTGGGGCTGCCGTCCCATCGGATGGTGCCCCCCTGCCGGATCACGAATGGTTTATTCACCACCCCGAGCAAGGTAAAGAGGTACTCACCCTGTTCCACTTCGTAATTGCCAAACATGGCAATGTCTCCGTTCCGTTCGAACCGCATTTGAAGGTCACCGTTGCCCCGGCCTTTCAGGATGTCCCCTCTTTTTTCGTCAAAAATGAGGGAGATTTCCGCATCGTCATTTACGGTGAGGTCAATGCTCACCGAAAGACCGTTGGCCGCCACCACGCGCGGCTCCTGGGTTTCGCTGGCGGTCGAGGCCTGGACGGGCCTGAATTTGACCAGTCGTTCGCTGGTGATTTCGGTAGTCTGGCTGATCGGGATATAAAGGACCGTGGGCCTCGCCGTGGTCCCCTGCACATCGATGTCAATCCGGTTGAAGGGACCGGTAAAACGGGCATTCACATTGCCGACCACGGTCCCGTAATAGTCCGGGTTCTGAACTTTTGTGGTCTTAAGTACGAGGAAACGGTTTGAACGGATCCCGGCATTTAATCTGAACCGGTTGAACCGGTCATGTTCAATACCTCCCTGGATGGTACCGGTGTTGCCAAGTTCGTCCCTCAGGCTAACCCCCGAGGCATCGATCAAATTATTCGTGATGGTCACGGGCTGGTTGCCGATCTGGAAACTGGTTCCGAGGTAATTGATCTTGAGGGAGCCATCGCCGATATTTACCCGTCCTTTAAACTCCGGTTTCCCGCCCACCTTATTGATCTCAAAAGTTCCTACGATGTTGCCGCGGGTCTGGTCCACGATGTCGTCGATCATGAACTCAAACAACTTCAATGGGAAATCCTTGAAAAGTACCTTGAACTGGTAATTGTTTTTTACCCCGTTTGAATTTTTCCCCGAAGGGTCAAAAAAACCTTCCCCCATCAGCTGCCTGGAGCCGTCCAGCAAAGCCACGCTCAGGTTAAAAGGCTGATTGGTATTTACATTATAAAGATTGAGGTCAAGCAGGCCAAAATAGGTGTCGTTGATATAAAAGGAATCGACCCTTCCGGATAACCGCACCCCACGGAAAGTGAATACATCCGCGATTTCCGCGTTAAGGTCCAGCCTTCCTCCGGCATCCCAGGCTTTTACGGGATTGAAGGAATTTACCCAGTTGATGTCAAAATCCGTAAACTGGACCCGGAGGCCTTTGTTGTCCCTGCTGACGATTTCAATCCGTTCGGTACCGTGTTCAAACCTCAGATTCTGCGTGCGGAGATATCCGGGGCGGTACACAATTTCATTGTTTGGCAGAATGCTCCAGTTTTTGTCCATGAAAGAAAGATTGGAAGGAGCCAGGGACAAATGCCAGGAGGAATCGATCAGGCGGATCGCCCCGTTGAGCGAGACGTTATTGAGCAATTTGGACACTTCCGGGGTACGGATGGAAAAATTCAGCAGATTGTAAGAAAGGTCAGCGGTCAATACCAATTGGGGTATTCTGAAGTTGCCGCTGTAGATCGAATCGATCAGGGAGGTGGTATAGGCCACGGCCCCTTTTGCTTCCAGCCTGCCAATGGCATTGAATACTTTAAAGTCTTTCCACCTGAAATCGACGATATTCCAGTTGGCCACCATATATTTTTGAGCCGAATGGACGGATCCTTTAAGACGGAATGGTTGTGAGGCTTCCATATCCTGTTTCAGGATCCTGCTCAATCCCCTTAAATCCTTTACATCCAGCGTAAAGTCATAGGAACAGGAAATCACCGAATCCGGATTCTGTTTCAGGGCTTCCTGGATAGGCAGGGATTTTAAGAAATCGGGGAATTGGTTTTTCAATTGTTGGTTTAGAGCCGGCCAAATGTTTTTAATCAGGTAGTTCCCTCTGAGTTCACCATCGATCCAGTCCGAATGGACCGTGATGCCCCGGGTTCCGTCCGCGCTGCGGTCGGCATCCACCTCCATGTTTTGAAGCAGGACCGGTACGGAATCCACCTGGATGATGACCTGGTCCAAATCCACCTTGCCAATGAGTTCATCGAAATTCCGCCCGATCATGGAAATTTCCGTATTGCCCGAAAAAGCCAGGGGCTTCTTGGAAATGTTCAACCGGTAAAGGTCCAGTTGGCTGATTTCCGCTGTGAAATTGTAGGCAGGTTGGGTATTGGTAAAATCAATTTTTCCGATAAACGCCAGGTCTGCATTGGCATCCCGCAGAATCAGTTTCCCGTCCAGCAGTTTTTGATTGAGATGACCGTCAAAGGTGATGTCTTTATAAGCGTACTTTTTAAAGTCCAGTTGGCTGACGACGGCTTCCAGCGTGGCTTCGGCGGTCGCGGCAGTCAAGCCTTTCCCATCCGTAATTTTGGCTTTCAAGCTGGTTTTTCCCAATTCCTCGTTTTCAGCCCATTTCCCAAGATCAAAATCAATCAGGTCGATTTCTCCGGAATAACTGGCCACCTCTGCCCCTTTCCGGGTATTCAGACGCATATCCATCCTGGACGAACCGATGTCGGTTTGCAAGACCCCGTAGGCCACAAAGTCCGCCAGGGAGCCGTCAAAGTTTCCCCGGAAGCGAAGCTTGCCTAATTTATCAAAATTGGCCAGCTTTTCATTTGCGGGCAGGAGCTGCCTGAGGGAGGCCATATCCGTCTGCAGGTTTTTTAATCGCAGGGACAAAAAACTTTCTCCCGGAATGGTCACGTTGTTGAGGTCAAAATCTCCATTCAGACTCAGGGTATTTCCGATTTTTAAAACCACTTTTGAACCCTTCAGGTCATTGATCGAGCCGGTGAGCAATCCGTCCATCTCCAGTTTTTTGGCGGAATTGGCCTGGAGAAACCGGTTCTTTTTAAGGGAAGGCAGCCATTCGAGCAGCTCCGACACCGACAAACTGGAACCGTTTAAAACCATTTTCCATTTTACCTCATCTTCAAAACGCGCAAAGTTTTCAAAACCCTTAAAATGGAGCTGGATGCTGTCCTTCAGGCGGCTGTCCCGGGTTTGCAGATCCAGGCCGTTGAGCTGTATGGTTTGATAGTCCACAACAATGGATCCCGCGCTCAGGTTGCGGATGCCCATTTGTTGCGGATTCAGGGCTGTCAGTTTACCCAGGGTCCCTTCCAGCCGGCCCTGGGATAAGCTGAGGCTTTCGACTTCAAGGCTGATGTCCTGGAGATGATTGGTGACGGCCTGCCAGGAAACCACCGGTTTTATATCGTAGCGATCGAAGCGTCCGTCCCTTATGCTCAATTCCCTGATCTTTACCGTGAGCAGGGAGTCTTCTATCCATTTGAAGGCTTTGCTTTTGGTTTTAGGCCCTTTGGAGCTCAAGCTGATGCTTGGCCTGGTCAGGACGATCCGGTCTATTTCAAACCTTTTGTTTTTGAGATCAAGGAGATCGACATTTATCGCAGCGTCGTCAAGGTATATATCTGAAGTGGAATTCGGGGAATCCTGGATAAAATGAATTCTTCGGAGAGCCAGGGACTCCAGGTCCAGGGAAATGCCGCCTCCCCCGGATTTTTTGCCTCCTGACTTCAGGTTTAGTTTCCGAAGTGCCTGCTCCAGGGAACTCAGGGAATCTCCTTCGTATTGAAGGTCCTTGAGGGTCAGCCCTTCCAGAAAGGCCCCTTTGAAACGGAAATCTTTACGCAGCAGTGAAGTGATCGCCATATTGAGGTCCACCGCAAATCGATCGATATGAACCAGGGTGTCCTGGCGGGCATCGGATACATGAACACCGCTTACCATAAACCGGTTGAACCATTCCAGGGAAAAGCGGTCAATGGTTACGGCTTGGCCGAGTTTCCCGGACAAATAGACTTCAGCCTTAGTCCTTGCCCAATTTTGTACCGGAGGGGCCTGGATCACCAGGGCCAGAAACAAAATCAGCAAAATACAACCCACGACCAGGGTCAAAAGGCCCCGGAATATCTTTCCCTTGAAAGTGGCTTTATATTTTTCTGGTATGGACATTAATTTATTAACGCAGCCCGGGCTTCAATAATTTCTGTTCGGAAGGCCTTAACCCCTGTTTAACCCTGTCAATCATGCCTGTAGATCCTGCCTTCTTTCATTACAAAACGGACTTGCTGAATCCGGTTGAAATCCCGCATCGCGTCGCCTTCAACGGCCACAATGTCTGCAAACTTCCCGGCCTCCAGGGACCCGGTCTGGTCCGATATGCCGAGGATGGAAGCATTGATGACGGTTGCCGCCCGGATGCAATCCATTGGGCTCATGCCGAGCTCGTGCATGTATTGGAATTCCAAGCCGTTTTTGCCATGGGGAAATACCCCGGCATCCGTTCCGAAAGCGATCCGGGCGCCTTTTTTGACCAGTTTTTCAAATACGTTCCGGATCAATCTGCCGGTTTCTATGGCTTTTACGCGGACCATTTCCGGAAAAAAACCAGGTATCCGTGCAGAATCGGACACCGACATGCCCGCGGTCAGGGTCGGCACATAATAAACTCCTTTCCGGACCAGCAGATCCATGGTGGAATCCGTCATCTGTGAACCATGCTCTATGGTGGTTACCCCCGCGAGGATGGCCCTGCGGATCCCCTCGTCCCCGTGGGCATGAGCGGCGACATGAACCCCATAATCCCGGGCCGTCTCCACGATGGCATTCAATTCTTCCTGTGAAAACTGAGGCCTGCTCCCGTCTCTGGTCAGGCTGGTCACCCCCCCGGTAGCAGTCACTTTGATCACATCCGCACCGTCTTTCAACATTTGCCTCACGGCTTTGCGGCATTCATCGGGGCTGTTGGCCACACCCGATTCCGGGCCGGGAGCGTTGTAGATCCCTTTTTTTGCACCGGAGGTTTGGTCGCCGTGGCCACCGGTACTGGAAATAGCCTTGAAGGAAGTATATATCCTCGGCCCGGTGGCCAGCCCTTTGAGAATCGCGTTTTTATAGGCTACGTTCACTCCTGTTCCGCCCAGTTCCCTGACTGTGGTAAATCCGGCGAGGAGGGTCTTTTCACCAAAAGAAGCGGCCAGGTAAGCCACATCGGATTCGGAAAGCGTAAACCGGTTGATATAACTTCCGCGCTCGATCACGGACTCGATGTGGACATGCATATCGATCCAGCCTGGCATTACGGTCTTGTCTTTGAGATCAATGAGTTTGGCGGAAGCCGGAGGGTCCACATATCCATGCAGAACCTCCCGGATTTTTTTCTGTTCGACCACCAGGGTCATTCCGGGTTCTACTTTACCACTATTTACATTCACCAGATTACCGCAATGGAGATAGATGGTTTGCGAGTACAGCTGAACGGTGCAAACGAAAATCAGGCATGAATGGAGAACGAGTCCTATGGTATTCTTTAACTTCATAAAAGGCGAATTTAGCTGTTTTCGGGGGCGCTCCCTTGCAATTTCTCCCACACTTTTATAGTATCGTTGGCGGCTCGCACATCATGGACCCTCAGCAGCCGGGCGCCGGCATTCAGGGCCTGTATGTGGAGGGCGGTGGTGCCATGCAGGGCGTCCTCCGGTGTTACGCCCAGCGTTTTCCAAATCATGGACTTTCTCGACAAACCGACCAAGATGGGGAATTCCAGCAATTTAAAAACGTGAAGGTTTTTCAGCAGAACATAATTCTGGTCCACGGTTTTGGCAAATCCGAACCCGGGATCGAGAATAAGGTCATGGACTCCTTTTTTAAGCAGCAATGGAATCCGCTGGATAAAATAGTCCAGCACTTCGCGGATGAGGTCATCGTATTGCACCAGACTGTTCATCGTCCTCGGCGTTCCTTTCATATGCATGAGGATATAAGGCAATTTATACTGGGCGGCCCAGTCCCAGATCTCTCCCCCCGCCCCCCCGCTGACATCGTTGACCAGGTGGATCCCATATGGGGCTATCGCTTCCAGCACGGAAACCCGGTAGGTATCGATGGACAAGAGGACTTCGGGAAAGCGGGAGCGGATGCAGGAACAGGCCAGATGAAGCCTTTCCTTTTCAACTTCTTCTTCCAGTTCGGGGGCGCCCGGCCTTGTGGACATCGCACCCAGGTCAATAAACCGGGCCCCTTCGGAGATCATCCGCCCTGCCTTCTCCAGGATCTCGTCTTCCCGGATCGCCCTCGAACCTTTATAAAATGAATCCGTGGTCAGGTTGAGAATACCCAGTAGTACGGGCCTTTCCAGCGACACCAGGGTTCCCCGGCAATTGAGGCTAGGCGGGACAAAAAAGGGATCCGTATACATGCTTAAAACGAAGGTCGTCAAAATATTCACAGGGAGACCATTAAGAGAAAAAAGGCTATATGTTAAATTGTTTGTTTCATAAAGATTTTAAATTACTTTTAGGACTTCAGGGCTTGACCAGAAGGGTTCCCATAAACGATGCCATAAAGTGCGTGAATGGAAGAGGGTCCATTAAAAAATGGCTGGTGTGCTTCCCGGTCTTCATGGCAGCGTTTTTTTCTTTTGGGCATCCCCTGAAACGAATTGATTTATTAACCAAAAACTTGTTTGACCGTGCGGATTAGTCATCGACAGAATCAGGGGGATCGTTTTGCCTCATCGCATACACGTTATGGTATTTTTCTCTTTTGCAGTTTCCTCCTTTTCAGTTCTTTCTTTTTATTTCCCGCCCGTTTTGGAAAGCTCTCTGCGCCTCCGGCTATTCAGGAAGAACAATGCGTGGAACCGGTCTATCTCTACGGTTTTGACAGTAACATTTTTCACATTGAAGAAGGTAAAATCCTTCGAAACGATTATCTCGGTAAAATTCTCTCCAACTGCGGCATCCCCGGCGACCTGATCCACCAGATTTCCGAGCACGCCAAAGATATTTTTTCAGTCAATAAATTGCAGGCCGGTAAAAAATTTGCCCTCGTCTCCGGGCAACCCTGCGGCAAACCGGATTATTTTGTTTATGAACCCAATCCCTGGTCCTTCGTGATTTATGGGCTGGGTGAAAAACCGGAGGCCAAAGTGGTCCAGAGGCCCATCGTCACGAGCACCCATTTTAAAGAAGGCCATATTGAAAGTTCGCTCTGGAATGCCATGGCTGATCAGGGATCCACCCTGCAACTGATCTCCCTGATGGAGGAAGCCCTGGGCAGCCAGGTGGATTTTTATCACGTCCAGCAGGGTGATTCTTTCCGCCTCATCTATGAAACCCGGGCCGTCGAAGGGGAAATCGTGGATATCGGGAAACTTACGGGCGCCTATTTTAAGAATGAAAACAAAGAATATTACGCCATCTATTATGAGACCTCAAAACACAAGGGTTTCTTTGACCTGAAGGGCGCACCGACTAAAAAGTCCTTTCTGAAATCCCCGGTGGAGATCGGATATATTTCCTCCCGCTTCAATCCGAGCCGGCTCCATCCCATTTTGAAATACCGCAGGCCTCACCTGGGCACCGATTATGCAGCCCGGCACGGCTCGCCCATCCGGGCGGTCGCTAACGGAACCGTTACAGAAGCCCAGCGTAAAGGCGGCAATGGATTATATGTTAAGATCAGACACGACAAGACCTATGAGACCCAATACCTGCACATGTCTAAACTGGGAAGCGGCATAAGGCCCGGAACCCGGGTAAACCAGGGGCAGACCATAGGTTATGTCGGCCAATCCGGATTGGCCACCGGCCCGCATGTTTGTTTCAGGTTTTGGAAGAACGGCAGGCAGGTAAACCATCTCCGGGAAAACTTTCCGGATCCCGATCCCATGCCTAAAGAAGACCTTCCTGCTTTTTTCCAGTGGAGGGATAAGATCATGGATCAACTGAGATCGGGCAATTCCCTCGATGCACAAAATCACCCGGATTTTACCGACTATCCAAGACCCATCCCTCTGATTAAATCCTGAGTCTTAACCTTCGCACGGAGCTCATTCCACTTTGCCCGCAAGGGTAAAACTGAAAACCGTTCCTTTGCCCGGACTGCTTCTGACCTTGATCTGCTGCCCGTGTGCTTCCACAATGTGTTTCACGATGGACAAGCCCAGGCCGCTTCCGCCTGCCTGACGGGATCTGGCCTTATCGACCCGGTAAAACCGGTCGAAAATATGACGCAGATGCCGGGCTTCTATACCCGGGCCGTCATCCGCCACTTCCACCAGCACCTGCTCCCCAAGATCATGAAGGCTGATGGTGGTATGACCTCCGGGATTGCCGTATTTTATGGAATTTTCAAGTAAATTGACAAATACCTGGCGCAGGTAGTCGGGATCCGCTTTAACCCAGATTTCATGATCCGTCTCCGTCTTGAGATCCAGGGAAATTTTTTTCTCAGCGGCCATCAGTTCCATTTCATGAAGCATGGCTTCCGTAAAACCGATCATTTCAATTTCTTCCCATTCCAGGGAAAGCTGGTCCGATTCCAGCTTATAGATCGAGTCGAGGTCTTCGATGATTTTGATCAGGCGGTCCGTGTTTTCCGCTGTTTTCCGGAGATAAAGCTGATTGACCTTCGGATCGGTCAAAGCCCCGTCAAGGAGGGTATGGACATAACCCTGGATATTAAAGATAGGGGTCTTCAGTTCATGGGCCACATTCCCGACAAAGTCCTGGCGGTAACGCTCCAGGTCCCTCAGGGCGCTCATTTCCTTATTCTGGGACTTGATGAACTGGGAGACTTCCTTTTCAACTTGTTGGAACAAGGGTTTGTCCGGATAAATCTGAGTTGGAGCATCTACCGTCGAGCTTGGACGGTGGATCATTTCGTAAATATGCCTGACTTTGGGAACCAGGTATTTGTTTATAATAAACCGGGTGACCCCATAGGCCATCAGGCCGGTAAACAGGGCAATGACCAGGCGGAGGATATTTTGCTGCTCGCTGTACAGGATTTGGGTAAAAAACCATTGGTTAAAATAGACGGCCGCGCAGACGACGGCTCCGGTCAAAATGGCCAATTGCCTGGGGGTGATGTTTTTCATTCCATTTAAAAGACAAATTTATAGCCCACCCCTTTAATGGTCTGAACATATTTGTCCCCGATCTTTTCCCGGAGTTTACGGATATGGACGTCGATGGTCCGGTCCCCTACGATCACTTCCCTGCCCCAGATTTTGGCAAGGATTTCATTCCTGCCAAAAACTTTTCCGGGTTTGGATGCCAGCAGGTGCAGGATCTCAAATTCCTTTTTGGGTAAATCCACGGGTGTCCCTTTGATGGAAACGGTAAAACTTGAAGGATCGATGACGAGGTCTTCAAACTTCAGGCTTTCATTGGTTTTAATATCGCTGCGCCTGAGCAGCGCGTTGATCCGGCTAAGAAAAACGGAGGGTTTCAGCGGTTTGGTGATGTAATCGTCGGCGCCTACATTCAGCGCTTCGATCTGGGTCTGGTCTTCCTGCCGGGCGGTGAGCATGGTGATCAGGACATCTTTAAACTCCGGTTTCGCGCGTATTTTCCTGCAGAGTTCCACGCCGGACATGCCAGGCATCATGATGTCCAGTACAAAAATATGGGGATTAAACCGTTCGGCGAGCTTCAGGGCTTCCAGGCCATCTGCAGCGACCTCCACCTGGTATCCGTTTTTGGACAGATTATAGGCTAAAAATTCCCGGATATCATCCTCATCGTCCACCACCAGCACCTTGGCTTTGGTCTCCATACTTTGACTTTTGTGGTAAATTAAAGGCTATTCTTAGGGTTGGCCCATAAATTAAAGATTAAGTTAATATTAAATTTTGTATGACGGTCCTTTATTCAAACGACAGATTGGAGGAATCCTCCAGCTGATCCAGTCTTTTGGTCATCTCTTTGGTGATCTCGAGCATGAGCTCCGGATCGGCTTCCAGGGGCTGCAGGCTTTGTTTGAGGGAGGCGATATCTTTAAACCCATAGATCTCGCAGATCCTTTGCTGATAGACAAAACGCAGGCTGTCTTTATTGGTTAGTACGGAATTGAGGATGATGGTTTCCGCCACCTGGAGGTCCAGGATGATGTCCCGGTATTCTTCTTTGGATAATTTTCGCTCGTGGGCGCCACAGGAACCGGCCGGGCAGGTCAGGCTGATCAGAAAAGCCAGTCTAATCATCGCCTTCATCCGGCATGAATTGTTTGGGATAGATAAAGTGTTTGAGCGCCGTATGGTCAGGCTGGACGTCTTTCCAGGAGTGGATATTGAGTTGGACCACCAGGATGCCGCAGGTAGGCACATGGATATGGTCTTCGGAAAAAAGGGCGGCCAGGTAATTCATGGTCGGGTTGTGCCCGAACAAAAAAACAGTATCCACGGTATCGGGCAGCTTGCGCAGGATGTCGAAGATGGCTTGTTCGTCCCCTCCATAGATCAGAGGTTCGACCTGCATTTCCTCTTTTTTTATCCCGTATTGTTTTCTGAAATATTTGGCGGTCTGACGCGCCCTTTTGGCAGTGGAACTGATGATCAGGTCCGGTTTAAAGCCTCTTTCGGCGAGTATCTTGGCCATCAGGGGAGCGGTCACCTTCCCTCTCAGGTTCAGAGGACGGTCAATGTCCGCAAGTCCAGCCTGGTCCCAGCTGGATTTGGCGTGTCTGATGAAGCAGACGGTTTTCATGGGTCGAGGAGCTTGAAGTACTGTTTGTTCAAAATGAAGATAATATTATTCAGGTTATGATCCTGTCCGCTTCAAAGATAGAGTATGGGATTCATCTCTTATCAAACCGGGTCCGATAAAATACAGAGGACCCCGGGAAAAGGACAGGAATGGCTTTGAAACTGGCAAAACGCTGAAGTGAACCAGGGATTTTCTGGATTAGGATCACAGCAGATACACGGAAAGTGAATTTTATATCAAAATGGGTTAAATCAGTGGAAATATTCAATTCTTTTATATATTTAAAACAAATTGAATATTTGAGCCATTACCTGGTTTTCATACTGAAGCGTAGACCATCTTTACCGGCTGGTTTAATACATTCCTTATTCCTTTTCCCTTTACCCTTTTTTCTCGCGGCCCGCAATAACATGCCAGGCATTCATATTCAATCCGTTGTGTCACGAAACAAACAGTTTATATATGAAAAAACGATTCGCTTTATTGATTTTACTCCACCTTAGTCTGGGGGCAGCGCTGGCACAGCGAACCGTCACGGGTACGGTGTCCGACGACCAGGGGGAATTACTCATCGGGGCCAGTGTCCAGGTGAAAGGGACTACCACAGGAACGCTTACGGATGTGGATGGTCGTTTTTCCATTCAGGTCCCTGAAGAAAATACGGTCCTGATCTTTTCTTATGTCGGGTTTGAAAGAATGGAAATCGTTGTTGGGAACCAGAGCCATATCGAGGTCATCCTTCAATCGGCAAGCCAGTTGCAGGAAATCATCGTGGTGGGTTACGGAACCCAGAAAAAAGCGGATTTGACCGGTTCGGTGGCATCCGTTGACGTGCCGAGCATGCTCACCAGACCCGCGGCGGACCTGACGCAAATGTTCCAGGGACGGGTGGCCGGGGTAGTGTCTTCAGGCTCCAATCAGCCCGGGGGCAATGGATATGTGCGGATTCGGGGGATCAGTTCATTTGGCAGCAATGAACCGCTGGTCATCATTGACGGGGTCCAAACCAACGGGACCAATTCCCTTAATCCCAACGACATTGAAAGCGTCAACTTTCTGAAAGACGCTTCCTCCGCTGCGATATATGGCGCAAGGGGAGCCGGCGGGGTCATTATCATCACGACCAAGAAAGGGGTGCCAAACAAAACCCGCATCACCTATGACGGCTATTACGGCGTCTCCAAAGTGATCCGCTACCCGGATATGGTGAATACCGCAGAATTGGGACAACTCCTCTGGAAACAGGCCGCGGGGGCGGGAATCGCTCCCTCCTCCCCTCAATATGGAAAAGGGGCGAGTCCGGTCATACCGGATTATATCCTGGCGGGATCATCCGGCGGTCTATTGGAAGGCAACCCGGCCGTGGATCCGTCCAAGTATGTCTATGATCAAAACGGCTTTTATCAAATAGTGAGGGCCAACAAGGAAGGCACCGACTGGTTTAAGGAACTCACGCAGACCGCTCCGGCCCAGAGCCATAACCTGAGCGCCTCGGGCGGCAGCGACCGGGCGATTTACAACCTCAGCCTGGGTTATTATTCGGAAGACGGTTTACAGAAATATACCTTCTATGACCGCTACAGTGCCCGCGCCAATTCGGAATTCAAACTCGGGAAACGCATCCGTTTTGGAGAGACCCTGTTCGGGTCCTTCCGGAAAAGGAAAGGGTCCGCGGACAATGGAGAAGGCGCCCCCTGGTCCCATGCCTACCGCATGCAGGCCATCGTGCCCGTCTACGATATTATGGGCAACTTCGCAGGATCGAAGGCGCCGGGAACCGGAAACGGGGCAAACCCGGTGGCTATACTCTACCGTGAACGAAACAATACTGAAAAAGATATCCGGATCCTCGGAAGCGTTTATGCGGAGGCGGACCTCATCACAGGGCTCCTGTTCAGAAGCAATTACGGCATTGATTTCAACAACAATTTCAGCAAAGCTTTCCGGGATGTGAATCCGGAACATTCCGAGGGCAACTTCCAGACCACCTACAGCCTGCAAAGCGGCTACCAGTTCAGGTCGACTTTCACCAACACCCTCAATTATGCAAAGCAAATCGGCAATCACAGTTTTAATGTACTCGCCGGGACGGAAATTGTGGAATATAAGAATGAACAGTTGGGCGGCAACCGGTCCGGATATTATCCGTTCACCGATGAATCGTTCTGGGTATTGGACAGGGGAAATCCGGTCGGACAAGGTAATTTTTCGAGCCTGGGGGAAGAAGCCCTCTTTTCCGTATTTGGGCGGATTGACTATGCTTTCGCAGGCAAATACCTGCTCAATGCCACTTTGCGCCGGGATGGTTCCAGCAAGTTTGCTCCCGATGTCCGCTATGGCAATTTCCCTTCGATCAGCGCCGGCTGGAAAATATCACAGGAAAACTTTATGCAGGATATTCGCTTCATCAGCAGCCTCAAGCTCCGTGCAGGATATGGGGTGGTCGGCAACGATCAGATCGACGGGAACAACCAGTTCAGTTTCTACCGCTCTGATCCGGCACGCTCCTTTTATGACATCACCGGTACCAATACTTCTACGGTAAGCGGATACGACCTTGACCGGAAAGGCAACCTGAATTCCAAATGGGAGGAAACCTCCACCCTGAACCTGGGACTGGACCTTGCCCTTTTTGACCACCGCTTTGAAATGAACCTGGATCTATACAATAAAAAAACGTCCGACCTGCTGGTCCAGATCCCACGCCCCGGGGCGGAGGGTGATTTTACCGCACCCTTTGTCAATGTTGGCAATTCCCAAAACAAAGGGATTGACCTCATGCTGACTTACAGAAGTAAAGCGGCAGCCAAATGGTATTATGCCGCCTCGGTAAATATGACGGCCTATAAAAACAAGGTAGTGAGCAGCGGCGTTGACTTTTTTACGAATACCACCCGGAACTCCCCGGTTTCCAGGACGCTTACAGGCCAGGCCATAGGCATGTTTTATGGTTACGAGACCAATGGCTTTTTCAATTCGGGGGAGGAAGTCGCCGCGGCCCCAACCCAGCCCGGGATAAATAAAAATTCGCCCCAGCAGGCGGTGGGTCGCTGGAAATTGAAAGACCAGGATGGAAACGGTGCGGTAAATGCCAATGACCGGACGTTTTTAGGCAGCCCGCATCCCAAATTCCAGGCCGGCTTTAATGTGGATGTCGCCTATAAAAACTTTGACCTGAACGTTTTCACTTTTTGGAATTATGGCAATCAGATCTATAACAATACCAAATGGTGGACGGATATGAATGGCTTCACCGGCAACCGGTCCAGGAGAATGCTTTATGACAGCTGGACGCCTGAAAACATGAATGCCAGTCTGCCAAAACTTGACGCTAACGACAACGTCAGCAACTCGGTTCCCCATTCCTATTTTGTGGAATCTGGATCCTATTTCCGTGCAAAGACGGTGCAACTGGGCTATACACTAAACGAGGGATTCATCAACCGCGTGGGAGCAAGCAGCCTGAGGATCTACCTGCAAGGGCAGAATTTGTTCACCATCACCGAATATTCCGGCCCCGACCCGGACCTGTTGGACGTGGGTCGCGGGGACATTGGTTTGGGTGTTGACCACGGCAGGGTTCCGAACCCCAGGCAGTTTCTGGCCGGAATTAATCTTGTTTTTTAATGAACCTCATGATCGTATTTATAAATTCAATAAATTCAGAAAAATGAAAAATCATAAAATATATTTCCTGCTGGCAGTTTCCATGTTGTTTACGAATGCCTGCGTGGACAAAGACTTTCTCGACCGGCCACCCGTCGGGGTATTCAGTGAAGATGCCTTGAAAACCAAGGCCGGCATCAATGGGATATTGATCGGAGCCTATGCCGGGCTCAATGGTTCCATGTATGGCAACGGATCCAGTGCGGGAGCGGATGTGAACACTTTTTCCAACTGGGTTTTTGGCAGCCTCACTTCCGATGATGGCCAAAAGGGAGCGGATGTCGGGGGCAGCCGGAGTAATATCGAACGTTATGAACTCACGGCCGATAATTCCAAACTCAATGACCGCTGGGCTTTTTGTTATGACGGTGTAGCCCGTTGCAATGATGTCATCCGCCTGACGCCTTCCGTGGAAGGGCTCAGCGATACGGAAATTAAAAACCTGCTGGGTCAGGCAAGAACCCTCCGCGGCCTTTTTTATTTTCATGCCACGGTCATTTTTGGCCGTTTGCCATGGATCGATGAAAAGACCACCGATTATTATCAAAAGAATGAACGGTTATTGTGGCCTGAAATGGAAGCCGATCTGAAATTCGGGTTCGACAATCTGCCCGAAACCTTTGCGGAACTGGGCCGGGTAAACAAATGGGCAGCCGGAGTGATGCTTGCCAAAGTGTACATGTACCAGAAAAAATTTACGGAAGCGAAGGCCCTCCTGGATATGATCATCAGCTCCGGGAAGACCACCAAGGGGATCAAATATGCGCTCATGGCCAAATACCATGATAATTTTAAAATTGAAACCCAGGGCAGCAATACGGACTCGGAAAGCGTTTTGGACGCCCAGTATTCGGTGAATGACAACGGAAGGGGATTTAATGGCGGTTTGGGAGAAAACCTCAATTTCCCTCACGGGGGTCTCCCTACCCAGCCGGGAGGTTGTTGCGGGTATCATCAACCTTCCCAGGACCTGGTAAATGCCTACCAGACCAAGGACGGCCTTCCCTATCTGGACAACCACAATGCCCAGGAGGTGAAAAACGACCAGGGCATTGAAAGTTCAGCGCCCTTTACGCCCCATACCGGCCCTCTGGATCCCAGGTTGGACTGGACGGTTGGCCGGCGCGGCATCCCTTACCTGGATTGGGGTCCCCACCCTGGCAAGGCGTGGATAAGGGACCAGGCTTATGCCGGACCCTTTTCTCCCAAAAAGAATGTTTATTATAAGGCCAATGAAGGCACCCTTACCGAAGGCACCAGCCGCCAGCTATCCGCCAATAATACCCGGATTATCCGATTTGCCGATGTCATCCTCCTGGCTGCCGAAGCCGAAGTGGAACTGGGTAATCTGGAAAAAGGCCGCGAATATGTCAACCAGATCCGCCGAAGGGCCGCCAATCCCGACGGTTTTGTCAAAAACCCGGACGGTACTCCGGCCGCCAATTACGTGATCGCCGAATATACCGCACCCTGGACCGATAAGGCCATGGCATTGAAAGCGGTCCGGTTTGAAAGGCGCCTGGAATTGGGCATGGAAGGACAACGCTTTTTCGATTTGGTGAGGTGGGGTATTGCCAAAGAAACGCTCAACGCCTACCTGGCTTATGAGGTTACTAAACGCGCCAATCTGAAAGGGGCTGCCTTTAAGGATCACAATATCCTTTTCCCCGTACCGCAGCGCCAGATTGATGCCACCAAATTGCCTGACGGGACTGTAACCCTGACACAAAACCCGGGTTACTAAATATTCACGCCAATCCGGAAAGCAGGAATTCCAAATGCCCGGTTTCTGCTTTCCGGATAAAAGCGTGTTGAATTCGGGAAATTCGGGAGTAAGGTCATTTTTTAGACCGACCGAATTTTATTTTCTTGTCATTGTGGTAGTGAATTCTATAAACATGGGTTGTTCCGGGTCAAACAAGCCAATTTAATAGAGCTTCAAGAGGAAAATCGCTGTTAGTATGTTTATAACTTGGTGGAAAACACAGGTATTCCATCCCAGTCGCCTGAGTGATCCTTATTTATATGATCTAAGCTGCTTTGATTTTATTTTTTAGTGACTGGATTCGATCAATAATCCGACAAAGATTTGCGGTATGGATTCCAAAAAAGATCCACACCATCTCGTTAGCCTTTGTTCTGGCCAGAATTCGTTTAAGTCCATAATGATTTTTCTCGGTTCCAAAACTACCCTCCA
>JAKQHS010000013.1 GCA_029557915.1 Bacteroidota bacterium
TGTTTTCATTTCAGCTTTTGAATTGGTTGGAATGGAATGATTCCAAAAGGTTTAATTCCTGTCGTCATTTTGGATTAGCGATAAGCCCAAACCGCTACCCTGGACCGGCCCTTGCGATATCCTACCGTCTCATACCAGAAAGTGATTTTCTGCAAATGCCTTAATCCGCCTTCCAGGTCAATGACCCTGCTTTGCTGACCCTGACGGATGACCGATCGAAGAGGCACGTCCTGGACCGCCCCGTTGTCAAAATGGACTTTCATGTCCATCACATGAAGCGGGCCATCCGTGACCCTGAGCCGGATCTGCCGGAAGTCATCTTTTATATTTCCCAAAAACAGTTCGTCATGATCTGCCCCGAAATTCACCCATTTGTCCCCGAGAAATCTCCACCCGCCATCCGCGATAGCCGCGACCGCTACCGGTTTGGGAGAACAGGAGATGAAAAACAAAAACAAGCCGCCAATAAAAAGAAGGAGATTTTTCATAATACAGGGTTTAGGATTCCAGCAAAATTAACCTCTTTGTATAGTTTAAACACTACCCCTAGGGGTGAATTGAAGTGAGAAACGAGCAGCGAGAAACGAGCAGCGGGAAACGGATCCACTACCCTCAATTCAATTCGCAGATCTGCTGGATCCGGGCATGGTCCAGGATACGGATGCCCCTGCCATGGAGTTCGATCAGGGATTCTTCTGAAAACGAGGACAGGGTGCGGATCACATTGGCCGTAGTCAGGTTGGTCAGGGCGGCCAGGTCGGAGCGTTTGAGGGTGGAATCAATAAAATGATCGACGGGCCGTTCACCGAAATATTCTCGAAGGTAGAGCAAGGCATAAGCCAGGCGGCCACGCATATGTTTTTGAGTGAGTTGAAGCAAGTGATTTTGGCTTTCTTCAAGCAAGCGGGCAAGATAAATGCTCACCCGGCTGGCAAACAGGCTGTTGTTCCTGAAGACTTGCATAAAATCTTCCTTTTCGACGATGCAGATTTCAGCGTCTTCCAGGGCCATGACCGATGTTTGGTGGTTGGAATGGAGCAGCAGATCAGGCAATCCGACAAATTCCACCGGTTTCTTCAAGGAGAGGATCAGTTTATTTCCCGAAGGTGCCGTCTTGAATTCTTTCAATTTGCCGCTTTTTAAACAAATCAATCCCTGGATTTTGTTTCCTTCTTTATACAGGATCTCCCCGGCCCGGTAGGTGACAATCGATTTATGGCTTTTCAGGATCTCAAGATATTTGGTCTCCAGCCCATCAAAAAGTGAAAATTTCCGGAACGGGCAGGTCACACAATTCCCGGATTGGGAGATGGCGATGGTATATAAAGGCAAGACGGGATTCAAAGGCATAAAACAGTATGATTTTATCTTATTCTGGTACCAAGATAGATCATAATGTTGAGCCTATGGACCGGACAGGCCGGGATGCGGACATTCTAATTAAATTCTTATGTCCGGAAAAAACCAGGAGCACACCCACTGTTGGGCATGCCCCTTGCTATCTATTTCAATTTGAACATTAATTTCTACTGAACCTTCCAGGGCAGTTTTAATATTCTCCTGGCCGTTTGCTGGCCCAAAGTCAAACCTGCATCACAATCCATCCGGAAGTGCACACCCAGGGTGATTCGCGACAAGGCATTTTCCTTCATAGCGTCTTCAAAAGAATTGAAAGTGCGTGGAGTGCCTAAAAATTCGATCCGTCCTTTATGACAGAGGTCTGTAAATTCATAATTTGACCCAAACAGATGCGCGAGGATGACGCCTGAACCACCGGCAAAGGTCGAATGACCAGAAGGATAAGCCGGAAATGGTGGGGTGAGACCCTGGTCTCCGGAAAGTGCATTGGTCAGGATAGGTTCCCATTTGGGGTCAAACAGCTTCTGGATATAAGTCTCCGGGCGAACTACATTGTATACCCACTTGGAATGCCAGCAGGCCACAGCGAAATCATTCAAAGCCAGGCCGATTTTGGCTACCGATTCCACAGCTTTCTCCAGGTTTATTTTTTCAGAAACCATGATTTCATTCAAAATGGCAATAGGCCTGGAGGGAGGACTGAAAGTTTGGCCTTCGATGTCATCACTCCAGAATTCAGAGATCCACCGGTCTTCATAAGGCATGCCGGCATTGGATAAGGTAAATACTTCCAGGGCCTGGGCATAAAAGGCTGAAGTCGGGTTTTCACTATAAGCAAGTGGCGGCGGACAGAGCTTTTGGGCCTCCGAGGTTGCAAAAGTTCTGAATCTTCCTCCGAATGGGAATCTTCCCCCGTCCGGATTATCATTGGTAGGCAGCCATTTTCCGGGAATCGGTTTTCCAGACGGGTCCAGGCTCTTCTCGCGCCAATTGTGAACATAGGGTTTGGTGAGGTCGTTAGATAGCGGATTGTTGTCCGATTCGTGTCCATAAACGTCGGTCACTGCCCAATTCCACACGGCGGCAGCGACTTGATCGCCCCAGGCTTTGGATTCATTGAAAACCAGCAAATCGTTGACCTCCGATTGATATTTTTTTTCCAGGGCGGTCTCAAGCGATTCAATTATTTTTTGAGCCTCGCCATTGGTGAGGTGACCGAAACCAGGTACAAAACGGGTCTGAAAAAAGAATTTGCTCATCAGGTATCCATAACTTGCATTGAGTGCGGTTGGCCAATGGATTTTTTGTCCTTCCGTCAAGGAGGGCAAGGACAGGTCTGGAAATTGATTTCGGATGCTTTGAAATGACGGCATCCCCGGGACGGCTACCTCGTAAGCGGACAATCCCATGTAAGCCAAGGCCCTGGGCGCCGGATTGGGCCTGAACCCAACGGCATCCTTATCGATGCGTAAAAACAGCTCATTCCATTCCCAGATTACAGAGTGGTCAAACTCGCTGACCAATCCTTCGGGGAGGCCGGCCACGGGTTCATCCTTTTCATTTTTTTGACAAGCTGCAACCAGGATCAGCAGTACCAAGGGCAGAAAAAATCTCATCAATTGGTTTTTCATATAGCGATATTTTTATTTTTAGAAGATTCCTTTGGAGGATCTGACAAATCTATAAGGACAATTTTAACGCGTTTATGCTTTAGATAGGCAAGGATTATGTTTTATAGCATAGATCAAGAACTAATTCGGGATATCTTGGTGGGCTTCGGGGGAGCCGCTGCGCGGCTTTCCCGCTGAGATTTCCCACGAAGACACGAAGGACACAAAGGGGAAGGTGATCCCTTACATTTTCTTGGTGGTCTTCGCTTCGCTGTGTCTTTGTGGGCGCCAACTTAGTGTCGCGGTGGGAATGAGCCGCTACGCGGCTTTCCCACTGAGATTTCCCACTACGACACAGCGAAGCGAAGGCGCAAAGGGCACGAAGGGTTAGGTCATGCTTTATATTTTCTTGGTGGTCTTCGTGTCTTCGTGGGCAGCAACTTTGGGTCGCGGTGGGAATAAGCCGCTATGCGGCTTTCCCGCTAATATTTCCCACGACGACACAGCGAAGCGAAGGCGCAAAGGGGAAGGTGATCCCTTACATTTTCTTGGTGGTCTTCGCTTCGCTGCGTCTTTGTGGGCGCCAACTTAGTGTCACCGTGGGAATGAGCCGCTACGCGGCGATCCCGCTAAATGCAATCACTTTTTAGCCATGTCTTTCAGCTTCTTGTCCAATTCAGGTGAATTGGCCAGGGCGGGCTGGGATTTGAGGTAATTGAATAACCCTTCCAGTTCGATGTCGTTGTGCGCCCCGATGCCCGGCCAGGGCATAAACTTGGGATCAAGGATTTTGCCTTCCGGTGTTTTTCCGGACCGTACGGTTTCTCTAAACTGGTCCAGGGTCCATTTGCCAATATTGCCTGCCGGAGTGATGTTCAAGCCGGGAGGAGAGATCGGATCGGGGGAGACTCCTCCGTTTAGGGTGGCGCCGTGACAGGATTTACAGCCTTCATATCGTACGAAGTAAGCGCCATATTCCGGGCTGTTGGAGATTTCAACATGAGGAATGGATTGAACTTCATCATGTTTGATGATATCGCAGGGGTAGAGATTGCCAAACATGCCGGCGCCGGCCAGGATTTTAGCCATAAAGGTAAATTGGGTCGCGCCCAGTGGTTTCTCAATTTCGGGTACCGTTTTCATATATCCAATGAGACTGCCCAAATCCTGGTCGCTCAATTGACCGATCACTTCGGAGGGCATGACCATCAAGGGTTTCCCTGACGGGTTGACGCCATGCCGCAGCGTCCGGGTCCAGTCCAGGTCACCGTAATTTTCGGTGGCGGATCCTTTTGCACCGGTAAGGTTAGGGCTGGACATATACCCAATGGACGGATCGTTAAAAAAATCCAAGCCAGCATAATCGTTTCCATGACAATTCCGGCAGGCTACCGCCAGCACTTTTCCTCTTTCGAGGGAGGCACTGTCGGACAGGATGGGTACCGCTGTGACTTTGGGCTCAAGAGTTCGCTTGGATAAATTTTCAAATTTGGATTTCAGATAGAAAGCGGCGATGGCTCCGACTACCAGGACGAGGGCAAGAATGATTCCCACCCATTTTGATACGGTTTTCATATTTAAGGTTTTGTTGCTACGAATATAGCAACAACCAACCGTTTTTTAACACTTCCTACCTGGCCAGATTTGCCCCAAGCATTCGGTGGCAATTGGAAATTCAGGATTTTTCTTGAGGAAGGCTACTTCCGGGGCCGGGTGGTTTCCACCACTACCACCTTGATCGTAGTCTTGCCGGTATTGATCGCCGAGTGCGATTCCGTGCCTGCAATCAAAGCCATCCCCGGCACCAGTTCAACAGTGGTTTTTTTCCCATCCGCTTCGATAATGTCCAGGGTTCCTCCTTCCACTACATAAGCGGCATAATCCGGATGGGTATGAAAGGCGGCTTTGGCACCGGGCGTCCAAACGGTTTCAAATATCCGCATTCCCAGGCTGTCCGCCACGAGTTTGTAAACATTCGAGGCCGTCATATGTACATCCTGGGCCAGGAGCGAATTGCCCGGAGCCCCCCAATGCAGGCCGTTGAGGAAAATGAAAGCGAATAAAATGATTTTTTTCATATTTGGGTTTTTAAGGATTATGACCTGGAAGACTACCTCACCCACCTCAGGATTTCCCGGGATGAGGATTCGACATGCACTTTGAATTTTTCATACCAGTCCCTCCATCCCGGCTGGCCCAATTCGGTATTAATCGCTTTTTCAAAATCGGCCAGCGTATGATATCCCGCTTCAAGGATCAGCCGGTAAGCCTCCCCGGTGAAATCGGTCAGGATGCGGCCATTCGGCGGGAACATGTTGGATTTTATGGCTTCATCGATCAAGGCGATGGCATCGCGGTAATGGCCATATTGCAATCTAAAAATGTCCCTCACCACAAAGTTTGTTTTTTCAATGGCGGCCGGGGCGGGGGAAGCAGGAGTTAAAATATCAGATTCCATACTCCTGGACGAAAGCATGCTTACCGTCTGGGCACTTCCCGGCCAGGCAAAGAGCCACCCGGATAAAGCAAGAATAAACCGGACTCCTTTTTTAATTTTCATGATTTTTGGGGTTTATGGCTTAAAGTTTAGAGCTGGTGCCTCCGCAGGATTTCCCGGTGACCGGAAGACACATAGGTTTTGAATTCCGAATAAAATTCCTGGAACCGGGGGTCTTTCATCCCTTCATTCATTTCCTTCTCATAGGCGGCCAGGGATTCGGCTTCGGATTCCATGATCAAGCGATAGGCATCGCCGGTGAAATCACTGAGGATACGGATATCCTTTACCGGGAGCAGGCCCACCTGGACTGCCTTCCGGATCGAGGTCATCGCCTCTTTAAACATTCCATACCTCAGATTAAAAATATCGCGTACGATATACATGGAAAAGGTTTTTTGGGGTTTGCCTTTCAGGATTAATGAACAGGACGAAAATGAGAAATCCCCCCGGGCCGGTCAATCCCATAAGTATGGGACAAGCCGGTTTATTTTCTGAAGGCCTTGGCTGCCGCCTCGGTGGCTGAATGCACCTGGAGCTTTTCGTAAATCCTCTTAATATGGGTTCGCACAGTCTCTACGGTAATCTGGCATTTCTGGGCGATCATTTTATAACTATGACCTGAGGTGAGCAGCTGCAGCACTTCTTGTTCCCGCGGACCCAAGCGGTCGAGCTCTTTGGAGGGCCTTAAATTGTTTTGGAACAGATGCAATACTTTACGGGCAATGGAGGAAGTCATAGGCGCTCCGCCATGCAGCACTTCTTCAATGGCTTCCGGGATTTTCTGCGGCGGTGTTTTTTTCAACAGGTATCCTGAAGCCCCGGCACAGATGGCTTCAAAAATATTTTCATTGTCTTCAAAAACGGTGAGCATAATGACGTCGATTTCCGGAAAATGGGCTTTGATCCCTTTTAAAGCTTCCAGGCCGCTGAGGCCGGGCAGGCCAATGTCCAGCAAGACCACCCTGGGATGCAGTTTCTGCAACTGGCTGATCACCTGGTTGCAATTGTCAAAATCACCCGTCACCCGGAACCTGCCGTCCTCCTGGATCAGTTCTGCTATACTCTGTCTGAGAAAAGCATTATCCTCATAGATTACAATTTCTGTTTTCACGGGCGGGTGCAAGTTAACTCATAAAGGTATTTTGATCCTGGATGCCTGTCAATCCCACCATTATGGGACAAGCGGGAAGGCCAGTTGAGTCCGGGTTCCTTTTCCAGGCCCGGTGTTGATCTCCAGTTGTCCCCCGATCATCCGTGCGCGGGCTTCCATGTTTTTCAAGCCGTTTCCTTTGTGTTTTCCCAGGGGATCAAATCCACGGCCATTGTCGGTAATGGTTAAACTCAGGGATTTCAGATGGCAGGCCAATTCAACAGTGACTTTTGTGGCGCCGGAGTATTTGGCAATATTGTTGATGGCCTCTTTAAAGATCAAATAAAAATCTTTTCTTTTTTCCAGGGGGATGACCAAAGAGTTGCAGGCTTCCGGTTGAATAAAATGGCAGTGGATGTTCAGGGGTTCCAGGATTTCAGAGGTGAACTGACGCATGTGGATGAGCATCATGTCCAGGGTATCGTTTTTAGGATTGATGGACCAGACAATTTCATTCATGAGCTCCATGGCCTGCTGTGAGGCTTTCGAAATGGTGGCAAAGGCATTGGCTTCTGGCCGGCCCTTTTGTTTTTCCTCCGACATGGTGCTCACCATGTGTATGCTGCTCAGGGTGGACCCGATGTCGTCATGCAGGTCGCGGGCTATGTTGAGCCTGATCTTTTGCAAACGGATCAGCTGGTTGATGCGAAATCGCATGATCCCATAGGCCGCGCAGCCCAGGACGGTCAGCACCAGGCCGATAAACCAGGCCCGGAGCCAGAACGGGGGCGCGATGTAAATGAGGACGGGAAGGGATTCGGTCCACTTTCCATCCGCGTGAATGGCCCTGGCCTGGAACAGGTAATGTCCTCCCGAAAGATTGGTAAAACCGATCATTTGCCTTGAACCGCAGTTGACCCATTCTTCGGTCAGCCCTTCCATTTTATAGGCAAATTGATTGGATTCCGGGTTGGTGAAATTAAGGGTGGTGAATTCAAAGCCGATGTTGTTTTGCCGGTACGTCAGCCTTATCGGTCCAATGCCCGTGGTATTCTGAATGAAAGGATAAGAATTTTCGAATACCCGGATGCCGGTCACTACCGTTGGGGGAAGGGATCCGCTGAATTCAAGTTTCCCGGGATCACAGACCAGGATATGACTGCCCGTAGTAAAAAACAAATAGCCATTCCGGGCAGCCAGGGACGCCCCGTTGATCCGGTTATTGGGCAAGCCCATGCGGATAAAATGATTTTTGGATTTATACGAACGGGTGTCAAAATCGCACAGGCCGTTATTGGTTGCAAGCCAGAGATGTCCCGCTTTGCCCGGGGTGATGGAATAAATGACATGATTGCTGAGGCCGTCCCGCATGTCGAAGGATTGAATGGGCTGTCCACCGGGCCGGATGCAGGCCAGGCCGTTTTCCGTGGCCACCCAAAGACGTTTTTCCCCTTCTTCGTAGAGATCGTAGATATTGTTATCGGGGAGGCCATGATTTTTATATTGCCGGTATTCCAGGGTAAGGATGTCCGCGAGGTCCGCACGGATCCTGCAAAGCCCCCGGTTTTGGGTGCCGGCCCAGATGTTTCCGGCATGGTCTTCGAGGAGGCAAAAGATTTTATTGTCGGGCAGGGCAGGGCCCTGGTCCGGATTCTGTGAAAAATGTTTTAATTGCCCGGAAAGGGAATCAAAACAGAAAACGCCATTGGAAAAGGTGGAAAACCACAGCCTCTGTTTTTTATCCCTGAGAATGTGGTTGACGCCCACCGGCACCTGGTTACCGGGGAAGGATACCGCTTTGATTTGATCCAAACCGGGATAGACCCGGAATACACCGGTTAGGGTACCGATCAAAAGGGAAGCCGGGTTTTCATAAAAGATGCAATAAACGTTTTTGTCGGGGAGGCGCGCGGCCCAGGAAGGCAAGGGCTGTTCTACCAGTCTGCCCTCATGTTTGAACCGGAGCAATCCAATACCCGGAACAGCAACCCAATACGAATCCGGAAGCGATGGGTCTTCCACAATGGCCCTCGGGAGACGGGCTACGGAAGTTTCTCCGGGTTTGGTACGGATGGCGACCAGGCTGAATTGTTCCGATTTCTCATCGTACTGGTCCAGCCCGCCTTCCGTTCCAATCCACACGATACCCTGCCGGTCGACAAAAACGTCGCCTACGAAATCATTTCCCAGGCTGCGGGCTTCCCCGGCCTGATGACGGTATTGCCGGACGAATATTTTTCGCTTCGCATCAAAAAGAAAAAGGCCGCAGCCGTGGCTGCCAATCCACCAGAGATCGTCCTTCCAGCGGCAAACCGAGGTGATGATGTTTTTTTTGTGGTCCGCTTCCAATGGGTTCGGGATTTCCCTGCTCATAATGTGATCCTGCCAGGGAAACAAAAGCTGCAATCCCCCGTACCAGGTTCCGGCAAGGAGAGTATCCCCTGCAAGGCGGGTCATCGGGTTGGTCGTGATGGTCAGGTTTTGAATTCCGGCATAGGTTGAATGCGGGCTTCCCTTCTTAAAAGTGCCGGACTCGCTGTCAAATAAAAAGATCCCGTTATAATTGGCGCCCACCCATACTTGTGACTTCCGGTCGGTGAACAGATCGCGAATAAATACATTCTTATCGCCCGGTAGCTGATGGCTGGAATGAATCTGAAGAGAGGAATCCAACAGGTGAATTTTATTTTTGGTGGCAAACCAGATTTCCCCTTCTGCGTTGGAAGCCACTCCATGGATCCGGTAACGGTCATCCGGTTCCAGGTTGTCCGGTAGGGTGATCCGGTGAAAGCGGTGGTCCCGGTAGGAAAAATAGCAGAGTCCCCCATTGGTGGCTACCCAGACCCGGCCCTGGCTATCGGTATTCAGGTCGTTGACGATATTATTAGTCAGGGAGTTCGTATCCGCCGGAGAATTCCGGTAAACGGTAAAACTTTTTCCATCAAACCGGTTAAGACCGTCCTCCGTCCCGATCCAGATAAAGCCAGTCAGGTCCTGTTGGATTTTGCGTACCGGCGCGGTAAGGCCTTCCGGATAAGCATAATGTTTGAAATGGAGGTCAGCCGGCTGCCCGCTAAGCTCCAAGAAAGTGAACACTGAAAAAATATAACCGACCGAGTATTTTAATTTCCAGTTCAAAGCCGATGAACCATTTTCAATTAAAGGGAATGAAAATAAATCTTCCCGCCGTTATCCCCCCTGACCCCTGACCCCTGACCCCTGACCCCTGACCCCTGACCACTGACTACTGACTACTGACTACTGACCACTGACTACTGACCACTAATTTCTCCCAATCTTATCTTCCTGTACTGAATTTGCATGTCGTTGCCCGGATGCAATTGTAGCCCGACCGGGCCGGACTCGGGTATTTTCTCCGAAGTATAGGTCATCACCTCCCGGCCGTTGAGCCATACCGTATACGTCTTGTCCACCACTTTTACTTTCATGGTATTCCAGCCTTTTTCATCGAGGATCTCTTTCACTCCTTTCGCTTCCACCGGATAACGCAGTACGGGGATATACGGTGAGCCCGTCATATCCCGTTTGAGGGAACCGCTGATCCCGATCTGGATCTGGTCATTCTCCCCGCGGAGAAAGATGCCGGAATCCACCGTCCCTGCGCCCATTTTAAAATCGGCCTGCATAATAAAATTTCGATAATCCTTGGAGGTCCAGAGGATCGAACCTTTGCGGTCCGGGCTGCTTTGAATGTTCAGAATGCCCTTGGAAGCGGTGTACCAGGTATTGTTTTCTGGGACTTTCCAACCGTCCAGGTTTTTTCCATTAAAGATGTTTTTCATTTTTTGCGAATGGAGGACGGTTACCGGGCCGGTCAGGGCAAGGATTAAGATCAGGTTGGAAAATTTCATCGATTTAAATTACGGAATGGTTGGAAGATGTGGAAGTTTTCGGGCTTATCGCATTTGAATTGCCAAAACCAGACTCATGCGGTTCCATAAGGATGAACGGCGGGCGTGATACGCAAACTTGCCATCTTTTCTGAGAAGACTGTCGGCGGTGAGCCCCTGAAAATTGTATTTGAGGTGGGTGGACAGGCTGATCTTTCCCAGCAATAGGCCATAAGACAGCCCCGTGCTGAATCCAAACTGAGGAAGGGTAAAGTCATAGGGGTCAATCAATTCCGTGTGGTTTACGGTTTGATCAAGGTACTCTGCGGTAAGTACTTTTGTTTTTTGATGCAATAAAATATCGTATAAAAATCCAAAATAAAACGCCATGGTTTTTTTATCCATGGGCAGGGTATATTTCACATAGACCGGCAGGCTCAGGAAAGAGAGGTTTATCATGGTTTCCCGGTTTAGGATCTTATTTGGGGGTTGACTGAATTCAATTTCCGAACTGGTCAATAATCTTTTCCATTGTATTTCTGTCTGAATCGAAATTCTGTTTTGTACTTTGGGAGAATAAAAATTCAATAAAAGGACAGGAATAGGATCCAGGCTTCTGAATTTAGTGGGGATCACCGTCACGGTTTCCCCATTCCTGAGTTCAAACCAGGAATAACCGGTCCCAAATCCCAGCCCCGGGCGGATTCTTAGAGAAGGTAAGCTGTTTTTGTATTCAATATAGTTCTCCTGTTTACACTCGTTGTAGGCAATCACTTTTTTTAAAAGGTCGGATTCAGAAAAACGCATGGTGGCGATGTCCTCAGGACGGTCTATACAATCTTTCAACACCAATCTTAATATCCCTTTCCAATGGATGCTTTCTGTCCCTTGCTTTTCTTCCAGACGGATCAGGGTATCCATTGATTTTTTAATATAATAGACATTGTCCGATTTGTATAAACTCAAAAACCCGTCAACAATGACTTCTAAAAACCTGCCGCTTAAAACGGTGGAGGAAAATACCCGGTCATTTTCAAAACCATAGCCTGTAATTTCAGTAGGACCCAATTGTTTTTTTTCACGCCCAAGTTTAAATTCGCAAACATGGGTCTTTTCAACATTGATCCATGCCCGGAGGGTGTCCCCGGAGTTGTACACCAAATAACCTGGTCTGAAATCGGCTTGCGCCGGCAGCCGGTCCATGCTTACAATCCAAACCGTGGAGAATAAAAACAAGAGGCCAGTGCCCGGGTGATGGAACTTGCACATAGAGGTTCAGCTTTAAGCTAATTTAGGATTATTTTTATATAAAGCAAGGAAGGCGCTGTTAAATCTCTAGAGGAAGGGGCCGAGGCTAAAGCATGTAAGGGTTTTTGCTGATGCGTATTGCACAAATCAGAATCTGGATTGCTCACCTCTTTTCCTTATTTTTGATGCCTTTGAAAAAAAAGTCTTCTCGATGAAAATCCGGTTTACCCTCTTGGCCTTTCCGGCCTTTATTTTCCTGATGCTGGCCGCCTGTCGAAAGGGTCAGGCACCCGCAGCCGTGGATTTGCTCACCATTACCCAGGATTCGGCTTCTGCCCGGAAGATGGCGGAGGAGATAAAATCCCGCTCAGCCTTGAAACTGGCTCCCGGACTTCAAATCCAGGTATGGGCTACCGACTCCCTGGCCCCGGATCCCGTGGCTATGGACATCGATGCCCAAGGGAATATTTACCTTACGCGGACCAACCGGCAGAAAAATTCGGAATTCGACATCCGGGGATATCCCCATTGGATGACGGCTTCCATTGCCTTACAATCCGTGGAAGACCGGCGCAAGTTCTTG
>JAKQHS010000022.1 GCA_029557915.1 Bacteroidota bacterium
CTTACGTTTCAATTCCTCGCTAAAAGTGCGACGCTGCCGTTCTGTTGTGCTCATTTTAAAATTGACTTTGTAATTCATATGTTAACGTTTTTAAGTGTTTTTCAACCTTAAAAACGGTCAACCTCTGTCAGGCATTGACAGGTAAGAGGTAAGAGGTAGGAGGCAAGAGGTAAGAGGTAAGAGGTAGGAAGTGCGCACCTCGAACCTCGCACCTCGAACCTCTAACCTCTTACCTCTAACCTCTTACCTCTAAACTACCTGATATCCTGCTGATTCATCCATTCATGAAACAACCTGGCATTGCGGCTGTGCTGGGCATGGGTGGCCGCAAAGGCATGTTGTCCGGTGTACCCTGGTTTGGCGCAGAAAAAAAGATAATCATGGTTTTCCGCGTTGAGGACCGCGTCGATGCTTTCTATCGAAGCGATGGAGATGGGCCCTGGCGGAAGGCCATCATGGAGATAAGTATTATATGGGGACTCAAAACTGAGGTCGGCATGTAAAACCCTCTGTTGGGTAAATGCTTTTTTGGCAAAGACGACCGTGGGGTCGGCTTGCAGGCGGATCCCGTTTTTCAGGCGGTTGAGGTAAACTCCCGCTATCGTGGGTTTTTCCGGTCCGTGATTGGTCTCCTTTTCCACGATGCTGGCCAGGGTGTAGGCTTCCTCAGGGCTCAGTCCTTTTTTTGAAGCCAGGCTTTTGCGGTTGTTGCGGGACCAGAACCTGTCCGATTCCTGTTTCATGCGCAATAGGAAATTGCGGGGGCTGATATTCCAGTAAACTTCGTAGGTATTGGGAATAAAAATACACATGGCGTGATCGCGGGTGAGCCCTATGGTCTGGAGGAAATGTTCACTGTACAGGGTGTCCAGCATGGACCGGGTATCGGTTTCGATGTCATCCTCCGTTTTGCGAAGAATCTCGTCCGGGGTGCGTCCTTCATAGATGACCACTTTTACCGGGGTCTGGTTTCCGCTTCGAAGGAGCCGGACCAGGCTGATGTTATTCATGCCTGGGGTCAGGACATATCTGCCCGGTTTGACGGATTTATCGGAGTAACCCATTTTACGCGACAACCATTTAAAGCCGTTTACCCTTTTTAACTGCTTGTTTTGCTGGAGTTGGAAGACGACATCCTCAAAAGTGGATCCCGTCCTGATCTTCAGGTCGGTATTTTGCAAGGGGTCAAACAAAACCGGGGAAAACAACTGGTCATAATAATAATAGGCGACAAGCCCTCCGGCCAGGATTCCAACTATAAGAAGGTTCCTTACTGTACGTTTCATTCAATATTGTTCTTGCTCGTTGGGGAAGTTGGAAGATTTTACGTCACGGATATATTGCTGGCTGGCGTTCAGAATGGTTTCATACAGGTTGGCATAGCGCCGGAGGAACCGGGGCGAAAATCCTTTATTCAGGCCCAGCATGTCGTGGGAAACCAGGACCTGGCCATCGGTGTGCGGACCGGCGCCGATCCCAATGGTGGGGATATGAAGGGAGCCGGTGACTTCCTTTGCCAGGGAAGCGGGGATCTTCTCCAGGACGAGGGCAAAACAGCCCAGGGATTCCAGGAGCATGGCATCCTCTTTCAGCCGGTTGGCCTCCTCTTCTTCTGTGGCCCTGACGGTATAGGTCCCGAATTTATAAATGGATTGGGGAGTGAGGCCAAGGTGCCCCATCACCGGTATCCCGGCCGACAGGATTCGCCTGACGCTGTTTTCGATTTCCTGCCCGCCTTCCAGTTTTACGGAATGGGCGCCTGCTTCCTTCATGATCCGGATGGCGCTCTCGAGGGCGAGGCGGGAATTACCCTGGTAGGATCCGAATGGAAGATCCACCACCACCAGGGCCCGGCGGACCGCCCGGATCACCGAGGCGGCATGATAAATCATCTGGTCCAGGGTGATGGGCAGGGTGGTTTCATGGCCTGCCATCACGTTGGAAGCCGAATCACCCACCAAAAGGATATCCATGCCGGAGGCGTCCAGGATCCTGGCCATGGAAAAATCATAGGCCGTAAGCATGGCTATTTTTTGCTTTTCAGCCTTCATTTCCTGAAGGACCTGGGTGGTGATGCGTTTGATTTCTTTGTGAATGGACATGGCGCCTGTTGAGGGGGTAAAGTTAAGGCACCGCTAAAAACCCGTTCACGGTTTAATCGGTTTTTAAATTAAAAAACCTGTTTGGCCCTGTTATCCCGATTATATTGCGTTGAATATCAGTCATCCCGTCCTGGACGGGACCCCTCCAGGTTCTTTCGATTTGCCTGGTCTTAATCCCGACCCTGATCAGGACAAAATAATAAATACTTGAACTCATTCAGGCTTTTCAGAAATGCCCTTAATGCCTCCGGCGATTTCGAGGTAAGGACTGTTCTGAGATTTACCGGAGAAGGTTTATCTGGTCGGAAAACCCGCCAATCCCCGGCATCATATTAACTTTATTGATAATCCAACATTTCCTACTTTTGGCCCATGCAAGCATACCTTGACTTACTCCGGAAAATCCTGGCTGAGGGCAATGAGAAAACAGACCGGACCGGAACCGGTACCCGAAGCTTGTTCGGATACCAGATGCGGTTTGATTTAAGTAAAGGGTTTCCCTTGCTGACGACTAAAAAACTGCATGTCAAATCCATAATACATGAACTCCTTTGGTTTCTGAAGGGGGATACCAATATCGCCTACCTGAAGGCCCATGGGGTCAGGATCTGGGATGAATGGGCCGATCCCAAAGGGGACCTTGGGCCGGTCTATGGCCGGCAATGGAGGAGTTGGCCCTCCCCGGACGGGCGCCGGATCGACCAGATCCAGCAAGTCCTGGATACGATCCGCCAGAACCCGGACTCCAGGAGAATCCTGGTCAGCGCCTGGAACGTGGCGGAACTGGACCAGATGGCCCTTTGCCCCTGTCATTGCCTTTTCCAGTTTTATGTCAGTGAGGGCAGGCTGTCCTGCCAGTTGTACCAGCGTTCGGCGGACGTATTCCTCGGGGTGCCTTTTAATATTGCCTCCTATGCCCTGCTCACCCATATGGTTGCCCACGTCAGCGGCCTTAAGGCGGGTGAGTTTATCCATACTTTTGGGGATGTCCATCTGTACAACAACCACCTGGATCAGGCCATGGAACAGCTGAGCCGGACCCCAAAGGCCTTGCCCGAACTACGGATCAATCCCCAGGTGAAGGATCTTTTTGCCTTCCGGTACGAGGATTTTGAGATTATTGATTACCATCCGGATCCGGCGATTAAAGCTCCGGTTGCGGTGTAAATCAGGGGATTAAGATGCAGCAAAACAAAATTAATAGGTCAAGTTATGATAAATTCAATTGGTTTATTTAGACAATATCTAAATAGGAAAATTACGAGATGAGAACTGTTAAATGAATTAACCATTGTCTATTTTTGCGACGCTGATTTCAGTAAATATGGATCATTTTTTAATATAAGTTTTCATGATATATAAAATGTTCAGGTTTAGCTTTTTGTTAGCTGTTTGCACCATGGTCGTTCCGGGGCTTCTTCCGGCGCAAGGCAATCCCGATGAAGGTAAAACCCTGTTTGCGAACAATTGCGCCCAATGTCATGCCAGGGACATGAAAACGAAAGCCACGGGGCCTGCCCTGGCAGGATTTTTGGACCGCTGGGCGGCTTATCCGCAGGAGGATCTGTATGCCTGGATCAGGAATTCCCAGGCGTTGATTTCCCAGGGCCATCCCAGAGCTAACGAGCTGTGGAAAGAGTGGGGGCCTGTGGTAATGACCGGTTTTCCCAACCTCACCGACGCCCAGATTCAATCCATAGAAGCTTATATCAATGGGGTGGCCGATGGTACCTATGGCGCCGTTGCCAAGGCTCCCGGAGCTGGAGCCCTGCCTGTGGAAACCAAGGCAAAAGGCCTCAGCTGGATCTGGTATGCGCTGCTGGGAATCTTACTCGTGATGGCAGCGATCCTTGGCAGGCTGATCAGCGGTCTGAATCAATTAAGCGCCCAACAGGCCGGAGAACCCCTTCCCAGGCAAAAAACCGTCTGGGAATGGCTTACCAGCAAATCCATGATCACTACCCTGATCGTCCTGGCCGTGATTCTGGCCGGATATACGACCACCAAAAACGGGATCGCTTTTGGCAGGCAACAAAACTACCAGCCGGACCAACCCATCAAATTTTCACATGCCACCCATTCCGGGCTCAATAAAATTGACTGCCAGTTTTGCCACGATGGAGCCAGAAGAAGCAAACACGCGGTCATTCCGGCCATGAATACCTGTATGAACTGTCACAAAGCCATTGTCAAGGGTTCCCAGTACGGAACTGCGGAAATCAGCAAAATATTTGCCTCCGTCGGCTTCAATCCCAATACCGGTCAATACATCCCCGATTATGAAAACATGGCCGAAAAAGACATCGAGGTGATCTTTAAGAAATGGATTGGGGACAACCACATGACGGATAAGGAACTCAAAGCCATGGATCCCGAAGGGGAAAGACTGATGAATGAACAGTGGCGGGGGATCAAAAACAGCCTCACCAATCCCACCAAACCCAAAATCCAGGGCCCCGTCGAATGGGTACGGATCCACAGTCTTCCCGACCATGTTTACTTTAACCATTCCCAGCACGTAGCCGTTGGGGAGGTCGCCTGCCAAACCTGCCACGGGAAGGTGGAGAATATGGAGGTGGTCAGGCAATACGCAACCCTCTCCATGGGCTGGTGCGTAAATTGCCACCGGGAGACCGAGGTGAAAAGTTTCAGCTCCAACGACTATTACCTGGGTAAGTATGAAAAATACCACCAGGCGCTCAAAGACGGATCAAAGAAAACCGTCACGGTGGAAGATATCGGTGGCCTGGAGTGCCAAAAATGCCATTATTAAACAAGACGCAGCATTCACATATATAATACCAATCATAGCAGTATGAAAGATAAAAATGCCGGAATTTGGATAGGGAACAGGGATCTGAACCAGGACGAGGCCTATATCCATCAAGCAGACGAACAATCCCGTATCCGGCCCGATGAGACCGGCGGCCTTCAATCCAACCGGAGGGACTTTCTGCGAATCATGGGATTCAGTGTAGGCACGGCCGCCCTTGCCGCAAGTTGCAAGACGCCGGTTCGCAGGGCTCTGCCTTATCTGACCAAACCCGACTCCCTGGTCCCCGGAATCGCCAACTATTATGCCTCTTCCTATGTGGATGGGGGCGATTATTGCGGCATCCTGGTTAAAACAAGGGAAGGCCGACCCATCAAAATTGAGGGAAACAGTCTTTGCCCGCTTACCGGAGGCGGAACCTCTGCGAGGGTGCAGGCCCTGGTCCTGTCCCTTTACGACACGCACCGGATTCAGGGCCCGATGGTCAGGGGTGAAAACAATTGGGAGTCCTCCTCCTGGGAGAACCTGGATGAGCGTGTGGCGCTCCGGATGCCGGCCACCTCAAGGGTCAGGATCCTATCCAATACGATATTATCGCCGACCACCAAAAAGGCCATCTCGGACTTCAAGGTGAAATTTCCGAATACCGAAGTGGTGAGCTATGATCCCATTTCCAGTGCAGCCATCCTTATGGCCAATGAAGCCAGTTTTGGCCGGAAAATCATTCCTTCCTATCATTTTGACCAGGCCAGGACGATCGTAAGCATTAATGCGGATTTCCTGGGAACCTGGATTTCTCCGATCGAATTCTCCAGGCAGTATGCCAAAGGCAGGAAGATCAGTGAGGTGAGCGGAGCCAAAATGTCACGGCACTTCCAGGTGGAGAGTTATATGTCTCTGTCCGGGTCCAATGCGGATCACCGGATCCAGATCCGCCCGTCCGAACAAGGGGCTGCCATAGCTTTCCTTTACAACGCCATCGCCGTTAAAACCGGGGCTGCTTCTGTAGTCAGCCCGCCCCTGGCGGAAAAAGCGGCTTCCGCACTGTCCAAAGTTGCCGATCAGTTGATTGCCGACAAAGGGGCCAGCCTGGTGGTTGCCGGTTCAAACAACCGGGATGAGCAGATCCTGGTGAACAAGATCAATGAAATCCTCGGGAATACCGGAACCACCATTGACCTGAATACCCCATCTTACCAAAGGCAGGGCAACGAAACGGACCTCGTCAAACTGGTGGCTGATATGGACGGCGGACAAGTGGATGCAGTAATCGTGATCGACCACGCCAACCCGGCCTATGATTACCCGGCAGCGGATGCCTTTGCCACCGCTTTCGCGAAGGTGAATACGCGCATATCCATGTCGGGCACCCTTAATGAAACAGCCAACCTCTGTAATTTTATAGCCCCCAACCATCACCTCCTCGAATCCTGGGGTGATGCCGAACCTAAACAAGGCCTTCTCAGCCTTATCCAACCGGCCATATCCCCCTTGTTCAATACCCGGCAGGCTGAACTGAGTTTGCTAAAATGGGCCACATCAGATCATATAGACTGGAAGTCCGATGCTCCTTATTATGAATATCTTAAGTCAAATTGGGTACAAAATTACCTGAATGGATCTTCCTGGGACAAGGCCCTGCATGACGGGGTCTTCAAGTACCAGGCTCCCGACCTGGCCTCTGCGGCCCCGGTTGTCATCGATCTGGCTGCCCTGAAGATCAGCCAGCCCACCAATGCCGAACAGGAAATTACACTTTTTGAAACCGTAAATATGGGTGCGGGGCAGCATGCCAACAATCCCTGGCTCCAGGAAATGCCTGACCCGGTGACCCGCTGCGTGTGGGGAAATTACCTGGCCGTCCCCGTGATGTTTGACGGGGTCAATAAATTCAAAGGGGCCTTTGACCTTGAAAACGGGGACTTTGTGAACCTGAGCGTCGGAAATACAACCATCGAAACCGCCTCCATTCAACAATTTGGGCAGCTTTCCGGCACCCTGGCCCTCGCTCTTGGATACGGAAGGACCGTTACCGGCGCCGCAGGAAAGCACATTGGTACCAATGCCTTTGCTTTTTGCCAGCAGGCCGATGGACTCACCCAATATTATAATACGGTCGGTTCCAGCCCTGTGAAAAGCCGAAAGGAAGAAAACCTTGCCTGTGTGCAGTACCACCACACCATGGGGGTTCAGGACATCGATCGGAAAACAGGCCAGAAGATCAACGCCGATGAAGCGGCAACCGTTTTCTTCACTTATTTTGGTTTGGCCAAACAGGGCTTCCAGGGATCGCTGGTTGAACGATCGGTGATCCGCCGGGCCAATCTCAGTGAGCTGGAATCCTTTGTATCGGAACTGCAGGCGGAAAGAGCAGAATTCCAGCATCTCAATGAACAAACCCTTTATCCCGATTATTCCGATCTCTACGAGCGGGGCCATCAATGGCATATGCACATTGACCTCAACGCCTGCACCGGTTGCGGGGCTTGCGCCGTGGCCTGCATGGCCGAAAACAACGTGCCCGTGGTGGGCAAACGGGAGGTAAGCCGGCATCACGAAATGACCTGGCTGAGGGTGGACCGCTATTATTACGGGGATGTAGCCAATCCGAACGTGGTCTTCCAGCCCCTGATGTGCCAGCATTGCCACAATGCGCCTTGTGAGAACGTATGCCCTGTGAATGCGACCAACCACAACAGCGAAGGCATCAACCAGATGGTTTACAACCGTTGTGTCGGAACCCGATATTGCGCCAACAACTGTCCTTATAAAGTAAGGCGTTTCAACTGGCTCGATTATATGAAAGCCGACCTTTGGCCGATTAACGAACCGGCTCTGGTAGAAGGAGAAGATTCTCCCTTCATGACGGACAACCTGACCCGGATGGTTCTCAACCCGGATGTGACCGTTCGTGCAAGGGGCGTGATCGAAAAGTGCAGTTTCTGCACGCAGCGTATCCAGGAAGGCAAACTCAATGCGAAAAAAGCGGGAAGGATGCTGGAAGACGGCGATGTAAAAACGGCCTGCCAGACCGCCTGCCCCACGGGCGCCATTACTTTCGGAGATATCAATCATACCGCTTCGTCCGTGCACCAGCTGGCCAACAATCCCCTGAATTTCCAGGTACTGGAAGAAGTCAACACCAGGCCTGCAGTGACCTACAAATCCAGGATCATAAACCGGGACGAAAGCATAGAGGCATGATCAAACTGAACTTATTATTAAGCAGCATATAAAGCAATAGATATGAGCGTTGTAGTTTCTCCATTTCGGGAACCATTGGTACGGGGGGGTAAGACCTATCACCAGATCACGGAAGATCTGTGCGCGGCCACCGAGCGGGCTCCCAGCCTGGCCTGGGTCTTGGCTTTCATAGCCGCCGGGTCGGCCTTAGCCTTTGGCTTGTTCTGTATCGTATGGACCATATGGGTCGGTATAGGAAGCTGGAACCTCAACCGGACGATCGGGTGGGGATGGGACATTACCAACTTTGTTTGGTGGATCGGTATCGGGCATGCCGGTACCCTGATTTCAGCCATCCTTCTTCTTTTCAGGCAGAAATGGCGCACCGGGGTCAACCGCGCCGCGGAAGCCATGACCATTTTCGCCGTGATTTGCGCAGCCCTTTTTCCCGGCATTCACGTCGGCCGGATCTGGGTGGTCTATTTTTTCTTCCCTTATCCCAATACCCGCGGCCCGCTGTGGCCCAATTTCAATTCACCCCTGCTTTGGGACCTTTTCGCCATATCGACTTATTTTTCCGTTTCCCTTTTGTTTTGGTATACCGGCCTGGTGCCGGATTTTGCCACGGTCCGCGACCGGGCCAAAGGATTCAGGAAGAAGCTTTATAATTTCCTTTCCTTCGGATGGACCGGCTCGGCGAAACACTGGCAGCGGTGGGAAGCCCTTTCGCTGGTTCTCGCCGGAATATCCACCCCGCTGGTGCTTTCCGTACATACTATAGTGAGCTTTGACTTTGCCACCTCGGTGATCCCCGGCTGGCATACGACCATTTTCCCGCCCTATTTCGTGGCCGGGGCCATCTTCTCCGGTTTTGCCATGGTGCAGACGCTGATGCTGATGACCCGGAAAGTGCTGAAACTGGAAGACTACATCACCGTTAATCACATCGAATCCATGAATAAGGTGATCCTGCTGACCGGTACGATCGTCGGCGTGGCTTACCTTACGGAACTCTTCATAGCCTGGTATTCCGGTTATGTGTACGAACAATTCGCATTCTTTAACCGGGCCCTGGGACCCTACTGGTGGTCCTATTTCGGCATGATGGCCTGCAACGTGATTTCGCCGCAATTATTCTGGATCAAGAAATTCAGAAGGAGTATTTACTGGACCTTCCTCATGTCCATATTCGTCAATATCGGGATGTGGTTTGAGCGCTTTGTGATCATTGCCACCACCCTGGCAAGGGATTACCTGCCCTCGAGCTGGAGCCTTTATTCCCCGACCTGGGTGGAGATCGGAATATTCATTGGTACGCTCGGAATTTTCTTTACCTGTTACCTGATCTTTGTACGGCTCGCCCCGGTGGTGGCCATTGCGGAAGTGAAACACATTCTGAAAGCGGCCGGCGACCAGTATGTGGATAAGAACAATGCCTATGCACGGGAAGCCGCCCTGCATCCGCCGGTCCAGCATGAAACCGCCGGTCACCATTAATTGAAAATAAGAAACCGATAAACATGTCATCACATAAAGAAGTCATTTACGGACTGTACAACGACGAAGAGGATTTGCTCAAAGCCGTGAAGCAGGCCAATGCCATGCACCTGCCCATCATGGATGTGTTCAGCCCTTTTCCGGTACATGGTTTGGACCCGGCCCTGCATCTGGCTGAATCCAGGTTGCACGCCGGAGGATTTGTATACGGCCTGCTGGGTTTGCTGACCGGTTTCCTGGGCATGACCTGGATCTTTACCAAGGACTGGCCGATCATCTTTGGCGGAAAACCTTATTGGTCCGTTCCGGCCTTCATTCCGATCACTTTTGAAATGACGGTCTTGTTTGCCGCCTGGGGGATGACCATCACCTTTTATATTGTTTGCGGCCTGGGACCGGGCATCACCAACAAAGTGCTGGATGAGCGGATCACCGATGACAAATTTTGTATTGCATTCAATAAAGCCTCGCTCGGAGATACCGGTAAAGTCAACGAATTTTTCCGTTCGACAGGAGCCGCCGAGGTAAATACTAAAGTGTTGTAAATTATGAAGAACTATCTGTACCTATCCCTGATGGTCGCCGGGCTGAGTTTGATCTTAGCCTGTTCTCCGGCCGGAGGCAACCGGACCGGACACGAATTTATGCCCGACATGGTTCACCCGGTGGGTTATGAGGCTAATTTTTACTCCTATTATTATTTCAACCGTTGGGGCACGAAGGAAGAATATAAGAAATTCGCTACACCCCGGCTGCCGGTCAAAGGAACCATTGCCCGGGGATATGCCGGCATGGCCGCCTCCGCAGCCGGCATCACGCCGAATGGTTCCGTACCTTATTATTACGGGGATACCGAAGATGAAAGGGCGCGGGCGGCGCGTGAAATTATTGCCAATCCTTTCCCGATCACAGAGAAAGGGCTTGCCCGGGGCAAACAGCTTTATGATATCAATTGCGGCATATGTCATGGTGAAAAAGCCGACGGCGGCGGTTACTTGGCACGCGAAGGAGGAAAATATCCGGTAGCTCCGGCAAATTTCAAGTTGGACACTTTTTACAATTCCACCAACGGGCGGTTTTATCATGCGATCATGTATGGTAAAAATATGATGGGCAGCTATGCCGATAAACTGTCTTATGAAGAAAGATGGCAGGTGATCCATTATATCCGTTCCCTCCAGGCAAAAGAAAAGAAACTGGCCTACGACGAACAGGTGAATACCTTTACTACCGCGGATATCCCCGGGAGCAAATGGCCCCCCGCAGAACCACAGCCCTCAATGCCCCAACCTGAAACCAATCCAAAACATTGATCTTATAACGACCAGACATGGCAGATCTTCATCATACATCGAGTGCGCAGACATCCAGCCAGCGGTTTGAGCTGACTACCACCGCACGGACCGTTTTATTATCCGGAGTGGGACTGGGCGTCCTTTCTTTGTTGTTGGTTTTTTTCAATGACGACCCCTTTCACACGCGGTTCTGGACCAATATTTTGCTGAATACGCTGTTCTTTACCGGAATTGCGTTATTCGCGCTTTTCAAATATTCCGCCGGGGTGGTCGCTTTCGGAGGGTGGTTTGTAGGGTTTAAACGGATTTGGGAGGCTTATTCCCTGTTTCTGATTGTTTCCCTGATTCTCCTCCTCGTCCTCGCCGGGGGCTTATACCTGGGTTATCATCATCTTTACCATTGGAATGACGCCGCGACGGCGTCCTCAGACCGGATCATCAGTGGCAAATCGGGGTTTTTGAATAAGAATTTCTTCACTTTCTTTACGATCGTCGCCCTGGGGATCTGGATATACCTGGCCAGAAAATTAAGATCGATTTCACTGGATGAAGATGTAAGGGGCGATGCCTCGTATTCCCACCACAAAAAGTTGAGGCATTATTCATCACTGGCGCTTCCCCTCATCGGATTTTTGAGTGCGGCTTTTTTCTGGCTTTGGCTGATGTCCCTGGATGCGCATTGGTACAGCACCATGTTTGCCTGGTATAGTTCTGCCTCCGTCTTTGTGGCTATGCTGGCCCTGACCATTGGCATTATTCTTTATGTCAAATCCAAAGGCTACCTCCAGGAAGTGACTGCCGAGCATCTGCACGACCTGGGCAAATACACTTTCGCCTTCAGCATTTTCTGGACCTACCTCTGGTTCTCCCAATACATGCTGATCTGGTATGGAAACATTGGGGAAGAGACGATTTATTTCAGGACCCGCTTTGACCACTACAAGGTCCTGTTCTATGCCAACCTCGTACTGAATTTCCTCCTGCCTTTCCTGATCCTGATGCGGAACGATACCAAGAGGAAAACCGGCACCCTTGTTTTGGTGGCCATCCTGGTATTTTTCGGTCACTGGATTGACTTTTTCCAGATGGTAAAACCCGGCGCTCTCCATACTTCCCATGAACTGATCGAAAACCGGAGCAGTATGGGTCAACTGGAGCAGCTGGAGGCTAAACCCATGGAGGTGAGCCAGGAAGAAGAAAGCCATGCCGGCGCGGCCGCTGATACCGGTCACACCGGTGCGGTAGCGGGACAAAACATGGATACCGCCCATTCCGCCTCCGAACAGGCTCATGAGGCCAGCACGGAAGGTCATGCATCGACCGGAAACCACGGGGAAGACACACACGGCGGATCGGGATTTGTTGCGGGATTTACACTTCCCGGCCTGCTGGATCTTGGGGTGATGATTGGATTCCTGGCGGGTTTTCTCTTGTTCGTATTCCGGGAAATGGGGAAAGCCCCGCTGGTACCTAAAAACGATCCTTATTATTCAGAAAGTTTGCATCACCATGTGATGTGATCAGATAAAATGTAAAAAATATTATGACCGCTTTAGTCATTTTTGGAATCATTGCCCTGTTGGCCATCGTCGTGGTACAGATCGGGAAGTTGAGTGATCTCCGTTCCAAGATCATGGGGGAAGAAGACATCCAGTATCAAAACAATGATATCACCGGTAAACTGTTGGTCCTGTTTATGGTGGGGTTCCTCATTTTCTGCGTGGTGTCGGCCCTTTATTATAAAAACTGGATGCTGGGTTATGGCCCCCTCAAATCGGCGTCCGAACACGGAGGCAGCATCGATGGCTTGTTCAATACCACCTTGTTTTTCACCGGGATCGTATTTGTCGTCACCCAGGTCCTCCTGTTCTGGTATGCCTATAAGTACCGGAGCCAGCGCGGCCGCAAGGCGATCTATTTCCCCGGCAGCACCAAACTCGAACTGGTCTGGTCCATCGTGCCCTCCATCGTTCTGGTCATCCTGGTCGCCAACGGACTCATCGCCTGGAACGATATCATGGCGGATACCCGGCCTGAAGACAATGCGCTTGAAATCGAAGCCACCGGATACCAGTTTGCCTGGAATATCCGCTATCCCGGCCCGGATGGCGAGCTGGGCACCAAAAATTATAAAAAAATCACCGGGCTCAACGGACTGGGGCAGGACTGGACAGACATTAAAAACCTGGATGATTTTAATGCCGACGAAATTGTATTGCCGGTAGGAAAAAAAGTGCGCGTCCGGATTACTTCCAAAGATGTCCTGCATAACTTCTATTTGCCTCATTTCCGGGTCAAAATGGATGCCGTGCCCGGCCTTCCCACCCATTTTGTATTCACCCCGATAAAGACAACGGAGGAATTCCGGGAAGGCCTCCGGCAGTATAAGGAATACCAGGCCCCCTCGGACCCCAACGACCCAGCCAGCGAACCGCTCTGGAAAACCTTCAATTACGAGCTCGGCTGCGCTGAATTGTGCGGCATCGGCCACTATTCCATGAGGAGGCTGGTGCGCATCGTTTCCGAACAGGAATACGAGTCCTGGCTCGCCAGTCAGAAATCCACCTACATGACTTCCATCCGCAACAGCGATGAGGATCCTTTCAAAGGGCAATTGCTGGATGTTGAAGTCAAAGCCCGGAGGGATGCCTTTTTCAGTGAAGTGGATAAAATCATCAAGGATGACAACCTGATCGGCAAGGAAGCCCTTCGCCTGGAGAACATCCAGTTTGAAACGGGCAGCGATAAACTGACCGCATTTTCCAAATATGAACTGGACAACCTTATTGAGCTCATGGTCAACAATTCAACCATGACCATTGAACTCAGCGGTCATACCGACAATACCGGCGATGCCGCTGCTAATCTCGATCTCTCCAACCGGCGCGCCGCCGCGGTCAGGGATTACCTGGTCAGCCGCGGGATTCAGGCTGAACGCATGAAATCCGTCGGTTACGGGCAAACCCGTCCGGTGGAACCCAACGATACGGAAGCCGGAAGGCAAAAAAACCGCAGGACCGAATTGCGAATTTTATCTAAATAACAAAAAATAAAACTTCAACCCAATGGCAGAAGTATTGGAAAATAAAGTAAATCTCCCGGATGTAGACCAGTTGATCCGGGAGCAGGGTTATGATGATCATTTTCATGAACATCATCATGGGGACAAATACCAGTCCGGCTTCATCAGCAAGTATATTTTCAGCATGGACCATAAGATCATCGCCCGTCAATTCCTGATCACGGGTATGATCTGGGCGGTCATCGGGGGCCTGATGTCCCTGATCTTCCGGCTTCAGCTGGGCTTCCCCGAGGAAAATTTTGCCTGGCTCCGGCCACTGATTGGCCGGTGGGTGACCGTCAACGATGCCGGGGTGGGTACCATAACTCCTGAATTCTATTACGCCATGGTCACCATGCATGGAACGATCATCGTTTTCTTCGTATTGACCGCGGGGCTCAGCGGCACCTTCAGCAACCTGTTGATTCCCTTGCAGGTTGGCGCCCGGGACATGGCTTCCCCGTTTTTAAATATGCTTTCCTACTGGTTTTTCTTCCTGTCCAGCATCGTGATGCTTTTATCCCTTTTCCTGAGTACCGGGCCCTTTTCCGGCGGATGGACCGCTTATCCTCCGCTCAGCGCCTTGCCGCAGGCTTCGGACGGGTCGGGCGCGGGTATGACGATGTGGCTGGTGAGCCTGACCTTATTTGTGGTATCGGTCCTGCTGGGCGGGATCAATTACATCACCACCGTGCTTAACCTTCGCACGAAAGGAATGAGCATGTGGAAACTGCCTCTTCCGATCTGGGCATTTTTTACTACAGCAGTCCTCGGCCTTTTATCGTTCCCGGTATTGGTATCCGGATTCCTGCTCCTGTTTTTTGACCGCAGCCTCGGGACCAGTTTCTACCTCAGCGAAATTTTTGTCGGAGGGCAGGCCCTTGATTTTGCGGGGGGGAGCCCGATCCTTTACCAGCACCTGTTTTGGTTCCTGGGACATCCGGAGGTTTATATCATCATCCTGCCCGCTATGGGTATCGTTTCAGAAGTACTGTCCGTAAACAGCAGACGACCGATTTTCGGATATCGTTTTATGGTATACTCCATCCTGGCCATTGGTTTTCTGTCCTTCATCGTATGGGCCCATCACATGTTTATGTCCGGGGTCAACCCATTTATCTCCAATTTCTTTGTCATATTCACCCTCATCATTGCGGTCCCCTCTGCGGTAAAGGTCTTCAACTGGCTGACTACGCTTTATGGGGGAAATATCCGTCTGACTACGGCTGCCCTGTACGGGATCGGTTTTGTGAGCATGTTTATTTCAGGGGGGCTTACCGGGATCTTCCTGGGTAATTCAGCCATCGATGTGCAGCAACATGATACCTATTTTGTGGTGGCGCATTTCCATATTGTAATGGGCGTTGCGGCCATGTTTGGCATGTTTGCGGGGGTCTACCACTGGTACCCGAAGATGTATGGCCGGTTTATGAACGAAACCCTGGGTAAAATCCATTTCTGGGGGACCATGATCGGAGCCTATGCGATATTCTGGCCAATGCATTATATCGGCATGGCCGGTGTGCCTAGAAGGTATTACCGCTTCGACACCTTTGAAGCCTTCAAACATTTTGGGGCCCTCAATAAGTTTATGACCATAGCTGCGATCATCGTTTTTGCCTGTCAAATCCTCTTTATTATCAATTTTTTCTACAGCATTTGGAAGGGGCGTAAGGTGACCAGCAGAAATCCCTATAATGCCAATACCCTGGAGTGGACGACCGAAACCATCGTTCCCGGGCATGGCAACTGGGAAGGCAATATTCCCACCGTCCAGCGTTGGGCATATGACTACAATAAAGATGAGAGGGAATTCATTCCCCAATATGTACCCGTCGGCCCGGATGAAAAAGACGAATCCCATTAATCGCACCGGTATAAATGCATTGACAAAAACCCGATGGATTTGAAAACCGGCGAAACTTATACGATATCCTATGCGATGGATGGCCTGAAGGCCAAGGTGGGAGACCTGGGCCAATTGGTCAAACACAAACTGACCTTTTTTGTAGTGCTCAGTTCGGTGGTCGGCTACCTGCTGGCGGCGACGGGAGAGATCCAGTGGTTTCAAGTGGTCCTGCTTGCCTTGGGTGGCTTTATGATCACCGGGTCAGCCAATGCCCTCAACGAGATCATCGAAAGGGATTATGATGCCCTGATGACCCGGACGGCCGGGCGTCCGCTGCCCTCCGGCCGGATGGAAGTCACGGAGGCCGTAATTTGGGCAGGCGTGATGGGCGTTGCAGGGATCCTTTTGTTGGCGTTCTTCAATCTGATCACGGCCGTTTTAGGCGCTGCCTCCCTGATCCTTTATGCTTTTGTTTACACTCCGCTGAAACGGATCACCCCGCTGTCTGTGGCTGTAGGGGCCATCCCTGGCGCCTTGCCTGCCATGATTGGCTGTATCGCCCTGGAAGGAAAAATCACCCTGCTGTCCATTACCTTATTTGGCATCCAGTTTTTCTGGCAGTTCCCGCATTTCTGGTCCATAGGATGGCTTGGCTTTGACGAATACCGGAAAGCGGGTTACAAGATCATGCCGCTTCCGTCCCGGGAAAGGGACCACAGCATTGGCATGTACAGCATGATATATGCCTTGTTCCTGATCCCGATCAGCCTGATGTTTTTGTTCTACCCGGGAGTGAGCAATTATGCGGTTGCCGGCCTGTGCCTGGCGGCTTTTGGTTATGCGGTGGCCGCCTGGGGGCTTTTTATACACAATGATCTGGCCAGGGCCAGGAAACTGTTGTTCACATCCTTGTTTTATTTACCCATTATTCAGATCATCTTATTGACAGATAAATGGCTCTAACCCAATCAGGACCGGTCAACCGTTTTGGTATCCACCCGCAAAAATTTGCCTTGTGGGCGGCCATGGGAAGCATTGTCATGATGTTTGCTTCCCTTACGAGCGCCTATGTGGTGAGGCGGGGTGCGGGCAACTGGCTTGAATACAAATTGCCCTTGCTGTTTTTCATCAGTACCCTTGTTTTACTGATCTCCAGCCTGACCCTGCATTGGTCTTATTCTTCTTACAAAAAAGGCCTGGAACTTCGATACAAATCTTTCCTCGTCGTCACGCTGCTTCTCGGGCTGGCTTTTGCCGTGCTTCAATACCAGGGTTGGCTTCAACTTTACAGTTATGGGATTGAATTAAAGGGAAATCCTTCGGGATCTTTCTTTTACGCGATTTCCGGCATCCATTTGGCCCATATCCTGGGCGGACTTGCGGCCCTGACGGTAGCAGGCATTCATGCTTTCGGCTTGCCCTTTGCAGTCAGCGAAAAAAGACGGCACCGGTTTGAACTGGTTTGCCATTACTGGCATTTTGTCGATGTGCTCTGGGTATACCTTTTAACTTTTATGATCATTCAACAATAATTTTTACAATTCTGCATACATGACCACAGATACAATCAAACACGGAGCCCATGAAGATCAGGCCCACCAGGAAGGGGGCAATTTATGGGGTGGAGGCAGGGAACCCTTCAAGGCGAGCTATGGAAAGCTCATGATGTGGTACTTCCTGCTCTCCGACGCTTTTACGTTTTCCGGATTTCTGATTTCATACGGAGCGCTCCGGTTTAGTATGCCCACCTGGCCTTTGCCCGACCACGTCTTTGAAACCATTCCTTTTTATTCCGGCAAGGCACCCCTGATTTTCGTGACGTTCATGACCTTCGTGCTGATCATCAGTTCGGTCACGATGGTTCGCGCCGTCCAGGAGGGCCACCGAGAAAACAAGAAAGGGGTGGTTTTCTGGATGCTGCTTACCATCCTGGGCGGGATCACCTTCCTGAGCTGCCAGGCCTGGGAATGGACGACCTTGCTGGCCAAAGAACATGTGAGCATCCACCGAAATCCTTTCAGCCGGCACATGGAAGCCGGGGTATACCTCAATGAGGATGGAACCCCGATCGTGAAAGACGGGGCCGAAGAGACCTTTAAAAAAGGCGATTCCTACCTTATTCACAAGCACGATGGGGAGTGGGACCTTCGCAAATACCGGGTCACGGAAGGCCCTGACGCGGGGCAGGTAAAACAGCTTGCCTTCGGACCCAAAGCCTTCGGTGCCTTATTCTTTTTTATCACCGGATTCCATGGATTTCACGTTTTTTCAGGGGTTCTGTTCCTGGCCATCATAGCCATCAATGCCGCCAGCGGGGTATATGTGGCGCGGAAAAACGGGTATGAAATGGTTGAAAAGATCGGCCTTTACTGGCATTTTGTGGACCTGGTGTGGGTTTTCGTGTTCCTGGTTTTTTACCTGCTGTGAAACAGGACCCTCCTTTCATTCATTAATATAAAGAAACAGAAAAGATATGTCAGCTCATCTCAGTTACGAAGAAAGCAAAAAAGTGGTATTCAAGGGCTTGATCCTGCTTGGGGTCATCACCCTGATCGAAGTGTTTATTGCCCTGTTCGGGAACGGCCACGTCATTTCCGGTTTTCACCTGCCCAAAATCATCATGTATCCCATGATGATCGGCCTGAGCCTGTACAAAGCTTATTTTATTGTTTACGAATTCATGCACATGCGTTATGAAGTCAGGGGATTGGCGCTTGCCGTCCTGCTTCCCATGGTGCTCCTCATCTGGGCTATGATCGCTTTTTTCAATGAGGGCAACGCCTGGTTCAACTACCGGGATTATGTAAGGACAAAAAACAAAACGGAAGTCAAAACTTCCATTCAACCCCAGGGCGATAAAAAACCCGCGGAAACCCTGGAAATCCAGGAAATCCATTGAGTCCGAAACCGGAAGGCGGGGTGAAAAAAAACAGGCTTGCCTTGTGGATCTCCCTCTTTATCCTGCTGGCTTTGCCTGCCATTTCCTTGTACTATTCTTTTCAGGGATCCCTGCTGAGAAAAAAATCCCTGGTTGAACTGAGTCCGAAAGGCCGTCTGGATCCTGGTTTGGCCAGCCTGCTGAGCGGTGAGTTTAATTACCGGGTCATTGGTTCCGCCTGTGAGGATGTGGAGCGCACCGGGGCCCTGATCGATCAGTTTGCCCAGGAAAAGATCCAATTTGTGATTCTTCAGGACAGTGCTTTTGAACAGCGTTTTCCGGCCCGCCAGGTGGAGCATTGGAAAAAACAAAACATCCTTCTCGTTCTCCCTGATCCCGGACTTCACCTTCCCGGTGATCAGAATGCCTGTACTTTTGTACTCGTAAATAAAAATTCGGAGATTTTGAACCATTATAACTTCACGGAGCCGGTTGACCGCCGCAAACTGGTCGAGCACCTTGCCTTCCTTGTGACCAGTAAATAACGTTTTTGCCGATGCGATTACGCGCTGCCAAAAACAGTCTCTATACCCTGGCCCTCCGCCTTGGCCTGGTTTACGCCGCATATATGTTGAGCCGGGTCATTTTTTACCTCCTCAATTATAAGACCTTTGGGTTTATCCCGCTTGCGGAATGGCCTGAAATCATCATGGGTGGGCTGCTCTTCGATACTTCCGCCATCGCCTATACCAATATCCTTTTTATTCTTCTGGCCTTATTCCCGGTAAAGGAAATCATCAGCCTCCGTTCGTATCAACGTCTTTACGATGCGGCCTTTCTCACCGTCAACGGAGCCTGCCTGATCATCAATGCCGTAGATTTTTTTTATTTCAGGTATAATCTTAAGCGGATCACCGCCGATTTTGCCCATTGGGCCGGGGAATCGAATGTGATGAGGATCATGATGAGTTTTGCGGGGGAAAACTGGTATGTCTTTGTTCTTGCGGCGGGGCTTTTGTACCTGTTTTACAAATGGTACCGGAGGATACCATTGTATGTCACCCTTTTGCCCAATGCCTGGTTGTTTGGTTTTGTACATCTCCTCTTATTGAGCGGCATGACGGGATTGAGTATTGCAGGCATGCGGGGAGGTTTCCTTCATTCCACCAGGCCCATCACCCTGAGCAACGCCGGCAAATACGTGAGCCGTCCGGATTTGATGCCTGTGGTGCTGAATACCCCTTTCAGCCTTATCCGGACCTTTGACAAAAAAGCCTATCCGGAGAAGACATATATGCCTGAAGAAGAAGCCACCCAGGTATTTAACCCGGTAAAAAATTATTCCGACAGCCTGCCCTTCGAGGCCAAAAATGTGGTCATCCTGATTATAGAAAGCCTGTCCAGGGAACACTCCGGGTATTTGAATCCAAACCTCGGCGGCGGGGAATACAAAGGCTACACCCCTTTTCTGGACAGCCTGATGAAGGAAAGCCTGGTCTGCACCAACGCCTTTGCCAATGGCCGGAAATCCATTGATGCCATGCCGTCCATCCTCGCCGGCATCCCATCGCTGGTGCTCCCTTATGTCTTGTCCCATAACAGCCTGAACAAGATCAACTCCCTGGCCTCGCTTCTGAAGCCCAAAGGGTATCGTTCCGCTTTTTTCCACGGCGCCCCGAACAGTTCAATGGGTTTCCAGGCGTTTTCCAGGATTGCCGGTTTTGACCAGTATTATGGAAAGGACGAGTATGGGAATGACGCGGATTATGACGGGATCTGGGGCATCTGGGATGAAGAGTTCCTGCAGTATTTTGGCAGGCAGTTGGATACCTTCACCCCTCCCTTCCTTGGGATCTGTTTCACCTTATCTTCTCATCACCCTTTTAAAGTGCCCCCCCGGTATGAAGGCGTATTCCCTGAAGGAAAACTTCCCGTACACGCCTGTGTCTCCTATACCGATATGGCATTGCGTAAATTCTTTGAAGTCGCCTCCACCAAACCCTGGTACAGGAATACCCTTTTTGTAATCACCGCCGACCATTCCACGGTGGCTTGGTCCGAAAAATACAACAGCCCGGTTGGAGCCTTTGCCATTCCGATCTTGTATTTCAGTCCCGGCGGCCTGCTCCGGAAAACCTACCAGGGAGTGACCCAGCAAACCGATATTATGCCTTCCGTCCTGGACTACCTGCATTTCGACCAACCCTTCGTTGCCTTTGGTAACAGCATTTTCGATGATGAGGCGGAACCCTTTGCCCTTCATTACAATAATGAACAATACCAGGTCATCGACAGCGACCACCGGTTGAGTCTTTTTGACGGGAACAAGATCACCGGTGTTTACGATATCCGGGATTCCTGGTCCCTGGGTGGAAACAAGGTCCTGTTGCCGGCAGAGAGCGAATCCGAACTGCTCCGGTTCCACCAGGCAGTCATCCAGCAATACAACCAACGCATCCTTCACAATAAACTGACGGTCCACCAATAAATACCAGCCATGCCAAAATCTCCGGTTCCTGAATACAATCCGGCCCTTGCAAAAAAATTAAACGGGATAGCCATTGTTTTTTCCGTAGTGGTCGTTCTCATCGTCGCTTCCCTGAGACGTTTCCATGTCGACACCCCGGTCGATTTCCGCTTTCTGGCCCCTCTGCATTCATCCCTTAACGCCCTGACCGCACTGGGTTTGTTGCTGGCTTATTATTTCATAAAACAGAAAAAAATCCTTTGGCACAAGCGGGTCATGATCCTCAATATGGTTTTTTCCGCCTTGTTCCTGGTGTCTTACATTATATATCACCTGACTACTCCGGAGACCCGGTATTGCCATGAAGGGGTTATCCGCTACGTCTATTTTTTTATACTGATTACCCATGTGATCCTGGCCAGCTTCATCCTTCCGGTGGTCTTGTTTACCTTCATCCGGGCAATCACCGGTCAGGTTGAAAAACACCGCAATCTGGCCAGATGGACCTTCCCGGTTTGGTTATATATCGCGGTTTCCGGCCCTGTCGCTTACCTGATGTTAAGAACATGCCTGTGAAGGAATTATTGCCGGCCCCCCCGTATATTTGCCCAATGAAACGGACCGGTATCGTTGTAATGATTGTATTGCTCCTGGTGACGGAATCCTTAATGGCGCAATGTCCAATGTGCCGGATGTCCCTGGAATCGAACCTTGAAGACGGCGGCACGATGGGCCGCACGATCAATGCCGGCATTTTGTATATGCTGGGGATGCCTTACCTGCTGGTTGGCCTGCTGGGCTATATCTGGTATAAAAACCGGAAAAAAATGGAAGCCGGGCAGGAAGAGCAGACGAACCTTAATTGACTTCTCCATCTCCTTTTTAGTTTCTTATACCGGGACCTTCGAAGTTGACTCGCCTGGACAAAGCAGATCGCGTCGTGGTTCTCTCCATTTAATATTTTATCTTTAAGCAATCGGCCTGGCATTGAAGTTTGGTGCTTTCCGGTCTCGCCGAGGGACTTTGTTTTCCGCCATGATCCTGAAAAATAAAAATATCCTGGTCATTGGAGGCTCCGGCGGGCTCGGCCTGGCGGCCTGCCTTGTTTTCCTGCAGGAAGGAGCAAATGTTTTTGCGAGCGGACTAGGGCCGCCGGAAGCATTGCCCGTTTCCTCCTCAAATTTCACCTACCTGGTCTCAGATGCTGCCAATGAAGACGCGGTGGATCGCCTGGTGAAGGAAGCCCTGACCCGCCTCCCGCAAATCCACGGACTTTATCATATCGCCGGAGGATCGGGGAGGAAGGCCGGAGATGGACCGCTTCACCTCATGAGCCTTGAAGGATGGGATTATACGCTCAATCTCAACCTGAAGTCCATCATGCTGTCAAACCGGGCCATCATCCGGTATTGGATGGATAACCATTTGCCCGGGGTCATTTTAAATATGGGTTCGGTACTGGCCTCCTCACCCTCCGCTCAGTATTTTTCAACCCATGCCTATGCGGCGGCCAAAGCCGGCGTGGAGGGCTTTTCCAGATCCCTTGCAGCCTATTATGCCAGGTCCAACATCAGGGTAAATGTCATCGCCCCGGGCCTGATCGAAACGGGCATGTCCACACGCGCGCAGGAAGACCCGGCCATCCGGGCTTTTATCAAAACCAAGCAGCCCCTGGACGGGGGCAGAATGGGAAAACCGGCAGATTGTGCCGGCACGGCGGCATTTTTATTATCGGATCTTTCTTCCTTCATCAGCGGAGAAGTCATTCACGTGGATGGCGGATGGCAATTATCTGATGGACAATATTATACCAAGTAATTAATAAAGCATTAGTTGAATAGTGATCGCCGGAATTGATATAGGAGCTACCAATATAAAAGCGGTCGTTTTGGACCAAGGGTACGCGTTGGTGGATAAATTTCAGGGACCGACGAAGGATGACGGGAAAACCAAATCCTGGATGGCAGAGGTGAAGAACATGGTGGATACCGTCGTGAAGAAGTATCCGGACCTTTCCTGTATGGGTCTTTCAGCTCCGGGTATACCGGATGAAGGCAATACCTGCATCAGTTTTATGCCGGGCCGTCTCTATGGACTTGAGGGCCTGGTCTGGAGCCAATACCTGGGCATTCCTTCCTGCGTCCTCAATGATGCCAATGCGTCCATGGTGGCGGAAAGCCGAATAGGGGCCGCAAAAGGATATGAACATGCGATCATGCTGACCCTCGGCACCGGGGTCGGGGGGAGTATACTCATTCATGGCAAATTGTACACCGGCTTTCGACAGGTGGGGGGGCACCTGGGTCACCTCAGCATCGACATGCACAATTCCTTTCGTTCCATCACAGGGATGCCCGGCAGCCTGGAAGACGCGATCGGAGATTCAACCGTAAAAGCCAGGACAGGGGGCAGGTATGCCTCAACGACCGAATTGGTAAATGCGGTCAGGGAGGGGGAGGAAGAAGCGCAAAAAGTTTGGCTTGAATCGGTGAGGGCACTGGCTATAGCTGTTGCCGGGTTGGCAAATGTATTGTCGCCCCAGGCCCTGGTGCTTGGCGGGGGAATCGCCTCCGCAGGCAACCTGTTGATGGAACCCTTTCTCCGGTTCCTGGACGAATACGAATGGAGGCCGGGTGGGAAAAAAATGGAAATCAAAACAGCCCGGCTTGGACCGTTTGCAGGGGCAACCGGGGCAGGTATCTTTGCTTCCGAATATTTCAAATCATGAGCCTGACCGACCAATACCTGGATAAATGCCTCGCCCTGGCCGAAAGAGTGAGAGCCCAACATTCGAAAATCCTGGAAGCGGCGGAGTGGTTTGCAGGGTCCATCCTGAAGGGAAGGGTGGTCCATCTCTTTGGTTCCGGTCACAGCCGGATCATGGTGGAGGAAATGTGGCCCAGGTATGGTTCATTTCCGGGATTCAACCCCATTGTTGAATTGTCCATGACCTTTCACAACCTGGTCACCGGTGCCAATGGCCAGCGGCAAGCCATGTATATCGAAAACATGCCGGGGCTGGCGGAAAAGATCCTTCGGAATTTCAACCTGTCCGAATTGGATACCGCCCTGGTCATCTCGTCCTCGGGGACCAATATCGTGCCTTGCGAGATGGCCGAAATCTTCCGGGAAAATAAAATAAAAGTGGTTTCTATCGTCACCCTGGATCATCTCCAAAAGAGCGAAAGTAAAAGGTCCGACCGGAAAAAACTTACCGATTTCAGCGACCTGGTTCTGGATAACGGCGCGCCCGCCGGGGATGCAATGGTCCAGATCGATGGGATGGAAGCCCCCGTCAGTCCCGGCAGTACGGTCGGTTCAGTATTGCTGATCAACAGCATCAAAGCCGAACTGGCAAACCTGCTTTTGCTTGGCGGCCAGCCCCCGAATGCCCTGGTGGCGGCTTGCCTGGCCGGGACAGAGAGGGCCTCCCATATCTTTAATGAGGCTTACGATGAGCACGCCACCCGGATGTCCCGCCTCTATAATTTTTACAAACCTATTGAAATAAGATGACCCGGACCAATACCTTAAGAACCACCGTGGTGGGCAGCTATCCTTTCCCTGCCTGGCTGGAGTTTGCTTCCAGAAATCTCCATCAGTTTGGAAGCGCGGATATCGAAGAAATGATTGAAGACGCGGTCCAGGTGGCCATACAGGATCAGCTGGCAGCGGACCTGGACGTCATCACCGATGGTGAACAAACCCGCATTGATTTTAATCTGTCGTTTTACGGGTATCTGGATGGAATCGAACAGGAATCGGAAGCACCCAGGAAATGGGGACCGGCCGCCCATGACCAGCGGGGCAAGCATAAAATTACCGGGGCCGTCAGGGCAAAACATGGCCTGGGCACTGTGGCCGAATTCAAACGCCTGCAAAAGCTGGCCGGTCCATCGGGTAAAGTGCTTAAGTGCAGTGTACCCGGGCCTTATACCCTCAGCGGCCGGCTGGATCCCAATGGCATCTATGCGGACCGATGGGAGGTTACGGAAGCCCTTGTCCCTATCGTTGCTGATGAACTTCGGAAGCTGGTGGAGGCTGGCTGTACGGAGATAACGGTGGACGAACCCTCTATGAGTTGTTATGCTTATAAAGAAGATCCCCTTCGTTTTGTGGATATTTTCAACCGGACGGTGCAGGCCGTCCGCGGAAAATGTTTTTTATCCACCCACCTTTGTTTTGGAAATTACAAAGGGAGGCCGGTTGGCAAAAGGACCCTGGCTCCGATGTTGCCGGCTTTCCTGGACCTGGCCATCGACGAGGTGCATATTGAAATGGCCAACCGTGAATTCGCCGAAATCGAACGCTTGTCTGATTTTGCGGGCAGGATGCGCGTAGCCGTAGGAATCATTGACGTAAAAAACTATTATATCGAATCGGTAGAGGAGGTCGTATTCAGGATCAAACAATGTCTCAAATTTGTTCCGGCGGATTTATTGTCGGTGGCTCCGGATTGCGGACTCAGCCAAACCGCCCGCTGGGCCAGCCGTCAAAAACTGAAGAATATGGTGTTGGGAGCCCGCGCCGTTCGGGAAGAAAAGGGTTTGTAGAATTACACGATGATAAAGGCCGTTCAAAAGGATGATGCATTCTTAACCGACCTTCGGGGGGTGGGAGAGGGCAGGGATCGCCTCGATATCTGGTGGCTTGGTCAAAGCGGGTTCCTGCTGCACTGGAATGGAAAAAATATTTTATTGGATCCCTATTTGTCGGATTCGCTTACCCTGAAATACCAGGGAACGGCCAAACCCCATATCCGGATGTGCGAACGGGTGGTGGACCCGGCAAAGCTTCAATTCATGCATTATGTGACGTCAAGCCATGTGCATACGGATCACCTGGATCCGGATACCCTGGCTCCCCTTTTCGCCAACAATCCGGGCCTGAAACTCATTCTCCCCCTGGCTCATCTCAGAGAAGGGATGAAACGCTCGGGTTGTTCCGGGGAGCGGATGGGGGGACTCGATGCGGGACAAACATTTGCTGAAGACGAAATTTCGTTTACGGCGGTCCCCGCGGCGCACGAAACCCTACAGGTGGATGAAGAAGGGCATCACCTTTTCCTGGGTTATATCGTCCGGGCAGGCCCCTGGACCCTGTATCACAGCGGCGACACGGTATTGTATCCGGGAATGGCCGAATTACTGAAACCCTATGCACCGGACGTATCCTTCCTGCCCATCAACGGCACCGACCCCTCACGCGGGGTGTCCGGGAATATGAATGCAAGGGAAGCCGTCTGGCTGGCGAAAAATATCGACAGCAAACTCACAATCCCCTGTCATTTTCATCTATTTGAATTCAATACGGTTGAACCGGATGAGTTCATCGAGACGGCCCAAAAGGAACAGGTACCCATCCGTGTGATGCAGGTGGGGGAACGCCTGAGCCTGCAACTCTGAATATTAAGCCTTAATTTTACCCTGCAGATTTTCTTTTGTGAATATTCCTGAAAGTCCTTTACCCCGGATCGTCATCGTGGGAGCCGGTTTTGCAGGCCTAAAACTGGCCCGGAGGCTGGTGGGGAGTAAGTATCAGGTCGTACTCATCGATAAGAACAACTATCACCAGTTTCAGCCCTTGTTTTACCAGGTGGCCATGGCCGGTTTGGAACCCAGTACCATTTCTTTTCCGCTCCGGCGGATCCTGCGGTCGGATGCCAAAGTTTTTATACGGATCGCGGAAGTGCATTCCGTAAATCCGGAAAGGAATGAACTGAATACGGATATCGGCTCCCTGAAATACGATTATCTGATCCTTGCCACAGGGGCCAAAACCAGTTTTTTTGGAAATAAAAACATCGAGGACATGGTCCTCACCTTAAAATCCTTGTCCGAATCGCTGCTGGTCAGGAATACCATCCTGGATCATTATGAAACCGCCCTGACGGAAAGCGACCACGAAAAAAAACAGGGTTATGTGGACATTGTGATTATTGGCGGAGGGCCATCGGGGGTTGAACTGGCCGGTTCGCTGGCGGAGATGAAAAGATATATCCTGCCCAAAGATTACAATGAATTGAATCCGAAAGAGGTGGATATTTATCTCATTGAAGCCAACAACCACCTGCTTCCCTCCATGTCCAAAAAATCCTCCCAACGGGCGGAAAGGTATTTGCAGAAAATGGGTGTACTGGTGATGAAAAACAACCGGGTGACGAATGTGGACGCGGATTTTGTGTATTTGCAGGACGGTTCCAGGATCATGAGCAAAAATGTGATCTGGACCGCGGGCCTGGAAGGGGCGGTGATCCCGGGAATTCCCCGGGAGGACCTCGTGAAAGCCAACCGGATCCGGGTGGACCGGTACCAGCAAACGCCTTCCTACAAGAATGTGTTTGTGGTCGGGGACCTCGCTTATATGGAAGAACCCGATTATCCCAACGGGCATCCTCAGGTAGCCCAGGTAGCGATCCAGCAGGCAAAGAACCTCGCTTATAATTTTAAACGGCTTCATCAACCCGGCTATGTCTGGAGGCCTTTTTCATACCGGGACCTGGGCACCCTGGCAACGATCGGCAGGAATAAAGCCGTTGCCGAATTTAAATGGGTCACGGTGCACGGTTTCATTGCCTGGGTCCTCTGGTTATTTGTACATCTGTTCCAATTGCTGGGAGTGAGGAACAAATTATTTGTATTCATCAACTGGGTGGCCAATTATCTTTCCTATGACCAGGCCCTTCGGTTTATCATCAAGCCCAAAAAAGACAAACGGTCAGAACTGAAAAAAAGCAAGGCCTGATCCCCGGCCCGGCTTTTGCATTAATTTTGACCCTTTGAATGGATATCCATTTAATTAAAAAGGTACCGTATGGCCTGGAATTGGCTTTCTGACCGGAATCCCGGTTATCAAAAAATCGCCCAAAGGCTTGGGCTGGATTATGAGGAAAAGGATCAGGACAAAGAGATCCTGCGCGCCCATAAGGGATATCATTTATTCAAAACGGGGAGCAATAAGAAAGTCAAATATATACTCAGCGGTTTGCTCGAGTCCAAGGAACCGTTCCGGGTTTTTGAATACAGTTTTGCGGTTTCCACGGGCAAATCGACGACGGTCTTTACCCAGCACGTATTGTCCGTAAGGTTGAAAAAATCCCTTCCTCCCTTTACCCTTCGGCCTGAAAACCTTTTTCACAAAATAGGGGAATGGCTGGGTTGGAAAGACATTGACTTTGACGCTTTCCCTGATTTTTCCAAACAGTACCGGCTGATGTCCGGCAAAGAAAGTTCCGTGCGCAAAGTATTTAATGACCATATCCTTGGGTTCCTGAGTTTTGAAAAAGGCTGGTGGGTTGAATGCGATGGCCCGACCATCATCTATTTCAAGCACAGTAAAAGAATGAATGAAGAAATGGTGGAACCCTTTATCCAGGTATCCCAAACCATGCATTATTTCCTCACCGGGTTTAAAGGGATCCGGTGAGAGGTGGGTGGTGGATGGTGGATGGACCTCATACCTCTAACCTCTTACCTCTAACCTCAACCCTCAATCCTCAATCCTACGCCGGTATCGAAGGCCTGACCTCGATTTTGCTGGGCAGGGTACGTGGGTGCATTTTAAGCAGGTCGATGACCATTTGGCCAATATCTTCCGGTTGTATTTTCCAGAAATCCTTTTCATTGGGGATGTGATTGTTGAAAAAGGTGGCTACCGATCCGGGCATGATGGTCGTCACCTTGATCTGGTGCGGACGGAGATCGAGCATGAGGGCCTGGGTGAAGCCCACGAGTCCGAATTTGCTGGCATTGTAGGCGGTGCCATTTACAAAAAAATTGGTCCCGGCAAGGCTGGCGATGGTAATGATATATCCGTTTGATTTTTTCAGCGCGGGCAGGCTGGCCTGGACACTATGGAATACCCCGGTCAGATTGGTATCCAAGGTATCGTGCCATTGTTCGTCGCTCAGTTGGTCAAAGGGGGCGAAATGGCCAACGCCCGCATTGGCAACCAGGACATCCAGTTTGCCCCATTTTTTTATGATTTGTTCCACCGCCTGAATTTCGTCTTCTTTGTTTTTAACATCCGACCGGATCAGGAGAAATTGATTGGGCGGAAAGGGTTTGTCGTCAAAATGGTCGATGTGCCTTGCGCTGACGGCTACCTTCAAGCCCGCTTCGAGGGCTTTTACGGCGATCCCCAGTCCGATTCCTTTTGTGCCGCCCGTGATGTAGATCACTTTACCGATGAGATTTTCCATATTATCCGGTTTATTCTTAAACTAAAGGTAAGGGAATCCCCATAAGAAAAAGCCATTCCGGAATGCCGGAATGGCCTTATTCAACAAAACCTATGACATATGATTAGATCGACTTGGCGAAAGTCAGATTTACTTTAAGGTCAAATTCATCCTTGATCATCTTGTCGCCGATTTCCGGGAAGAATCTCCCGCTGCGGTATTTGATATCAAACAGCGTGCGGTCCACTTTAAGGGACGCGGAGGCATTGCCTTCGGATTGGTTGACGGTGGCATCAAAAGTGATTTCTTTACTGATCCCCTTGATGATCAGGTCTGCCGTGATTTTATAAAGGTTTGCGGATTTTTGTTCCGCTTTTTTAATCACCAGGCTGGAGGTGCCAAATTTATCGACACTGAAAAAATCATCGTTTTTCAGGTGGCTGAGCAGGCGTTCCATCATGGATCCTTGGATATCGGTGACGGTCATGGACTGCATGTCGATATCAAATCTGCCCCCGATCAGTTTGTTCCCGTTAAACTCAAGAGCCCCTTGTTTTACCTGGAGCGTACCCGTGTGCTGGCCCGTCATCTTATAAGCGGTCCATTCAATCTTGCTGTTGACCGGATCCACTTTGTAGGCAACGGGTTTTACCGGATTTCCGGCCAAAGCGACGGCTGCCGTGAAAACGGCCAGGAGGGTAGAATAAAATAATTTCATAAGAGCGAGTGATTTTAAATAATGGATTAATTACAAAAAAACACTTTCTTTTCAATTAATGTTGAAAAGAGCCCTTCAAATAAATCATAAATTTTTCTTAACGGATGCTAAGCTCAAAGGGCATTCGCATCAGGGGTTTTCCTGCCTGTTCCTTGGTCCAGGATGCAAAGCGTGCATAAGGCCTGAACCAGGCGGTAAGTTTATTTTGAATAATGGATTCGGTGATTTCCGGTTCTTTTGAAGTCAGATCTTCCAGAAGTTGCTGGATGGGATCTTTCATAGCGGGATATTCCAGGACCTTGTATTCATCCAGTTTAGCCATGCGTACGGCACAGTCCAGGGCGTCCTGCATTCCGCCAAGGCGGTCCACCAATCCATGTTCCAGCGCTTTTACCCCCGACCAGACTCTGCCTTGGGCAACCGCTTCTACATCGTCCTTATCCATATTGCGGCCCTTGGAGACCACTGAGAGAAAACGGTCATAGACCATATCCGTTTGTTGTTGCGCGATCAGGCTTTCTTCGGAAGACCAGGGCATGAATGGGGTAAAGGCGGTGGTGAATTTCCCGGTTCTCACGGTATCCATATCAATGCCCAGTTTATCCCCCATGAGTTTGGTCAGGTTTGGAATCATAAAGAATACGCCGATGGAACCGGTAATGGTATTGGGTTCGGCAAAAATACTGTCCGCGCTGCAGGCGATGTAATAGCCCCCCGAGGCGGCATAATCTCCCATGGAAACCACCACCGGCTTTCCGGCTTCCCGGATCAGGTTGATCTCATGGAGAATATTGTCGGAAGCCATTGAGCTGCCGCCGGGGCTGTTAATCCTGAGAACCAGGGCCTTGATTTTATCATCCTGCCTGATTTTTCTCAAAATCCGGAGGTACCTGGCGGAGCCTACCTGCCCGTTGTGGCCTTCCCCATCCAGGATTTCCCCTTCGGCGAAGACAATGGCAATGCGGCCTGCCGTGGCAGCGGGCGCATGGGCCGGCTGGTGGTCAAAGGACTCAAAGTACCGGTTGACTGAAAAGATGGAGGGACGGGCGGTCTCAGAAAGGCCCAGGTCGTTTTGAATCATCCGGTAAACATCATCCTGGTAGGCCAGGGTGTCGGCCAGCTTAAAACGGATGGCGTCACTGGCGGAACGGGAAAGGTATTCGTTGGATATATTTCTGAGGTCAGAGACCGCAATGCCACGGCTTTCACTGATGCCTTCGAGGTGCAGGCGATAAAGATCCTCCAGGTATTCCCGGATTTGGCTGCGGTTTTGGTCACTCATCTTATTGAAGCGGACGGGTTCCGTTGCGCTTTTAAACTGGCCGGCATAATAGACCTCGAAGCTGATGCCGGTCTTATCCAGAAATTCCTTAAAAAAAGGAATCATGGCCCCAAACCCTTTCAGTTCAACGACCCCGTTTGGATTGAGCAGGATGCGGTCCGCTACCGAGGCCATGGAATAGGACCCTTCGGTGAAATATTCCCCGTACGCATAGATGGGTTTTCCGGAGGCTTTGAATTCAAGCAGGGCCTGGCGGATGAGCAGAGCGCTGGCCGAACCGAGACTGGAATAGCCAGAACGGTAGAGGATGCCTTTTATCTTGGGGTCGGAGGCGGCGTGTTGGATCGATTGTACCAGGTCATGCAGGCCAATGTGCTGCTCGTTGAGGTCGAATACACCGGTGGAACGGACATTATTAGTTTTTTCAGGATAATATAAATCGGCCCGGATTTCCAGGAAGCCCGGCTTGTCCAATGCTTTTTTGCCAGGCTCTCCGGCCGAACTGGCTACCACGGACAGTATACCTAGTCCGATAAAAAATACCAGGAAAACCGCCAGCAGGGTACCCAGGCAGGATCCCAGGAGTATTTTCAAAAAATTCATAAATGGTGTCTTATTTCCTGCAATTTAACAGAAGGGCCCTTTAATATGTTTATTTTTTCGAATAATATGCGGTATTGTTCTACCAACGACAGGTATTGAGATCCAGGGGATTATCCAGTGGGTCAGGAAAAAAGGCCCGATGGACCGGATCCGGTGATACCGTGGGCCTTACCCGGAGTTTTTATCCTGAATTTGGAATAATTCTCTAATATTGCGCTGCTTATCAGATTGCAGGTCACGAATGGATAGTTTTACGCGAAGTTATGATCCAGTTTTATGCACGGGAAGACAACCACTTGAGGCAGCTTCAACAGGCCGCGCCCCGTTGCTGGATCAACCTTCATCCGCCTTTTGAACAAAACGAACTGGAATCCCTGGCCGCCTCCAAGGATATTCCCCTGGATTACCTGACCGACTCCCTCGATCCCGACGAACGTTCCAGGTATGAGCGCTGGGATGACAACCTGCGTTTTATACTGATCCAGACGCCCATCCTCAACCCGGATGAAGAGGAAAACCAGCCGATCTATATCACGGTGCCCATCGGCTTGTTGATAAGCCCTGAATTTATCCTGACCATTTCGGCCCATGAAAACACCATCCTCAAAAAGTTTATTGATGGCAAGGTCAAAAATTTTGATCCTTCCGACACCCGGTCCTGCATCCTGCAGATCCTGGACCAGAATGTCTGGGCTTACCTGGACAGCCTCAAGCGGCTTAACCTGAAACGAAACCTGATTGAACAGGAATTGTACGATTCAAGCCGGAATGCGGAACTCAAACAACTGCTCCGGATTGAAAAGAGCCTGGTCTATTTTGTGAATTCCCTCAGTGCCAATGACCTGGTCAAACTCAAGATGAAAAGGACGGATTTTCTGCAGATCGCCCAGGACGAAGAAAAGGCGGATTTGTTTGAAGACATCCTCATTGACAACAACCAGGCCCTGGACATGGCCAACCGGCACACCAATATCCTGTCGGGGACGATGGAAGCCTATGCCAGCATAGTGTCCAATAATCTGAATAAGTTTATCCAGCGGCTTACGGTGGTCACGATCATCCTCATGGTACCCACTTTGGTAGCCAGTTTTTTCGGTATGAATGTCCACCTGCCGCTGTCGGATAAACCCATGGCTTTCTTTTATATCCTCTTTGTGTCGGGGCTGATCATTGTATTCCTGGTTTGGTTTTTCCGGCGAAAACAAATGTTTTGATTTTTGCCGCTTTTTCTCCATCCCCGGGGGAATGGAAACCGGAATTTTAAACAATAAAAGGGCGGTTACTAACAATTTATTTGACTGTAAATATCAGATTTACAGCTTATTGCATAGGTTATCCACAGGCTGTTGGTAATTTTAAAACATATTAAAAAAATGATTCATTTATTTAGCAGAATACTTGATGAATATTTTTAATGTGTCTTAAAGAAGTTCATACAAAAAATATTCTGCAAACCGAATCGAATTGAAAAAAAAATAAAAAATACTTATATAAAAATTATTTATATTTAATTTTTATAACCGGAGAAGTCGATTATTTTTGAGCCGCAGACAGGATGCCGATCATACCCTTCGGATTTCTATCTGTAATCCATAATAAATCATATTTATTAATCCTATTCGTGTAAACTGTATAAGCCAGTATGGAACAACGTGTCGAACCACTTTTGCAGGAGAATCCAAACCGTTTTGTCGTTTTCCCCCTGCAGCATAATGATATCTGGCAGTTTTATAAAGATTCCGTGGCGGGTTTCTGGGTCACGGAGGAAATCGACCTGGCTCAGGACATCATCACCTGGCAGGAAAAGCTCACGGAGGATGAGCGGCATTTTATCAAACACGTGCTGGCTTTTTTCGCAGCCAGCGACGGGATCGTGAATGAAAACCTCGCGGAAAACATGCTCCGCATGGTCCAGTACCCGGAAGCCAAGTTTTTCTACGGGTACCAGATCATGATCGAAAACATCCATTCGGAGACCTATTCCCTCCTCATCGATACCTATATCAAGGATCCTTCAGAAAAGGATTATCTGTTCCATGCCATTGACCACATTCCCTGCGTAAGGAAAAAAGCGGATTGGGCCCTACGCTGGATTTCCAACGGGACCTTCCAGCAGCAACTGATCGCCTTCGCCGCAGTCGAAGGGATTTTTTTCAGCGGTTCCTTCTGCTCCATATTCTGGCTTAAAAAAAGGGGATTGATGCCCGGACTCACCTTTTCCAACGAACTGATCTCCAGGGATGAAGGCCAGCATTGCGATTTTGCCTGCCTCCTTTACAACAAACACATTGTAAATAAATTGCCCAAAGCGGAGGTCGAAGAGATCATCCGGGACGCGGTCACCATCGAAAAGGAATTTGTCACGGATGCCCTTCCCGTCAAACTCATCGGGATGAACGCCGACCTGATGTGCCAGTATATTGAATTTGTTGCAGACCGCCTCTTATTGGCCTTGGGCAATGAGAAGATATATAAGGTGGATAACCCTTTCCCCTTTATGGAAATGATCTCCCTCTCCGGTAAAACCAACTTTTTTGAAAAGAGGGTAGGGGAATATAAAAAATCGGGGATCGGGACCACGCGGGAAAACCAGGTGTTTAGTGTCGATACGGAATTTTGAAATAGGTTAAGGGTTAAAGGTTAAGGGTTAAGGGAGAGAAAAGAGGGGAGAAGCTCTCGCAGGTACCGGCAAAGATCGGTAATTTGGAGAGTTGAACTGAATGGGGTGGCCGATGGCGGAGGCGCCAATAAACTTGAAGAAAACTATTGCGATATAAATCATTAAAAGAAGCTACATGAAGGTCTTAAAAAGAAGCGGTAAGCAGGAGGAGGTGTCTTTTGACAAGATCACAGCCCGCATAAAAAAGCTGTGTTATGGCCTCAATTCCACTTATGTCGAACCCATCGAAATCGCCAAACGGGTCATTATCGGCCTCTATGACGGGGTTAAAACCACGGACCTGGACGTACTGGCTGCGGAAACCGCAGCTTCCCTGGCTACGGTCCACCCGGATTATGCCCTGCTGGCCGCCCGGATCGCGGTGTCCAACCTGCATAAGGAGACTAAAAAATCTTTTTCGGAGACCATCCATGACCTATACACTTATATTGACCCTAAAAACGGCCAGCCTGCCGGCCTGATCGGCAAAGAAACCCATGACATCGTCATGCGCCACGCCGACCGGCTGGATTCCGCCATCATATATGACCGGGATTACAGCTTCGATTATTTTGGATTCAAAACGCTGGAGAGGTCCTACCTCCTCCGGATGGACGGCCAGGTGGTCGAACGTCCCCAGCATATGCTGATGCGGGCTGCGGTGGGGATCCATGGGGAAAATCTGGAAGCCGCCATTGAAACCTATGAGCTCATGTCGGAAAAATGGTTCATCCACGCAACCCCTACCTTATTCAATGCCGGCACGCCCAAACCGCAGTTGTCATCCTGTTTCCTGCTCAGCATGACGGACGACAGCATTTCGGGCATATTCGAAACCCTGGCCCGGTGCGCTAAAATTTCCCAAAGTGCAGGGGGAGTGGGGCTCAGCATTCACAACATCCGTGCGCAGGGATCCTATATCAAAGGAACCGGGGGCACCAGCAACGGGATCATCCCGATGCTGCGGGTCTATAACGATACCGCCCGTTATGTGGACCAGGGCGGAGGCAAGCGGAAAGGCGCTTTCGCCATCTACCTTGAGCCCTGGCACGCAGACGTTTTTGATTTTCTCGAATTGAAGAAAAATAACGGCAAGGAAGAGGTGAGGGCCCGCGACCTCTTTTATGCCCTGTGGATCCCTGACCTTTTTATGGAAAGAGTGAAAGCGGACGGCAACTGGTCTTTGTTCTGCCCCAACGAGGCTCCGGGACTCTATGATGCCTACGGCGCCGATTTCGAAAAATTATATACCCAATATGAGGCCCAGGGCAAGGCCCGCAAAGTGATCCGGGCCCAGGACCTCTGGTTCGCCATCCTGGAATCCCAGGTCGAGACGGGCACTCCTTATATTCTCTACAAAGACGCGGCCAATCAGAAATCAAACCAGAAAAACCTGGGGACGATCCGGTCCAGCAACCTCTGTACAGAGATCATGGAATACACCTCTCCCGATGAAGTGGCGGTCTGCAATCTCGCCTCCCTGTCCCTGCCCAAATACGTGAAGGCGAACAAAGAATTTGACCACAAAAAACTGATGGAGATCACGAGGGTGATCACCCGCAACCTCAACCGGATCATTGATATCAATTATTATCCCATCGAGGAAGCGCGAAACAGCAACCTGAGGCACCGACCCATCGGGATAGGGGTGCAGGGACTGGCCGATACCTTCATTCTCATGGGTTATGCCTTCGACAGCCCGGAAGCCCGTCAACTCAATCGCGAGATTTTTGAAACCATCTATTACGGCGCTTTGCTGGAGTCCTGCACGCTCGCCGAAAAAGACGGGGCTTATTCCAGTTTCAAGGGCTCTCCGGCCAGCCAGGGCATCCTTCAATACGATATGTGGGAGGTGACCCCGACCGACCGTTGGGATTTTCCCGCCCTGAAAAAACAAATAAAAAAACACGGCCTCCGCAACAGCCTCCTGCTGGCCCCTATGCCCACGGCGTCCACCTCGCAGATCCTGGGCAACAATGAATGTTTTGAACCCTATACCTCCAATATATACACCCGCAGGACCTTGTCGGGCGAGTATGTCGTAGTCAACAAACACTTGCTCAACGACCTGGTCAACCTGGGACTGTGGACCAAGGAGATCCGGGAAAAGATCATCGCTTCCAACGGCTCGATCCAGCACATCATGGAGATCCCGGCCACGATCCGCGACCTTTATAAAACGGCCTGGGAACTCAGCCAGAAAGTCCTGATCGATATGTCCGCCGACCGGGGCGCTTACATCTGCCAGAGCCAGAGCCTCAATCTTTTTGTGGAAAATCCCAGTTTCGCCAAATTGTCTTCCATGCATTTTTACGGCTGGAGCAAGGGCCTTAAGACAGGAATGTATTACCTGCGCAGCAAAGCCGCCGTCGATCCCATTAAATTCACCCTCAGCGAAGATTATCAGAAAAAATTTGTGACCAAGGAACCGGATCCCCGGATGACGGTAAGCGACCTGGACGAGCAGGACCAGCCTGCCGGCCGTGCAGCAAGGCCCCAGGGCGTGCCCTCCGTAGCCCCGAGAGAGACCGTAGCCGCACTGGTGGATGAACCGGTCATCGCGGCCGGTATAAAAGCCTGCAGCCTGGATGATCCGGGTTGTGAGGCTTGCAGCGCCTGACCACAAGCTCATTTCTCTGTCTTAACCACAATTTGATGCTTAATTCTTTGAATGAGATTGAATGTGGTTTTCCTATCAACAGACTTTAAGGACTGTAACATTCCTGAAACTGGATACGATGAATTAAAAAAGATAATATCGGCTGTGAAGCCGGTGGTGGACACGTCTTTATAAAAGGAATGAAAGATTTCTTGATTCATTAAGCGAAATAAAAATATTCAAATCAATAAGGCCATGGATAGCTCATTCCGGAATTTCACCCGGTACCTTCTGCCTAAAAAGTTTGCCTTGATTCATTGGTAAAAAAGTCCTATTTTTGTAGACAAAAGTCTACATCTTGATTGCACAAGCGGAAGCAGGCATATTGACCCGGTTGGAGAAAATACTCCATGATTTTATTCAGGAATTAACCCCTGCAAAGCATAAAAAGCCGCTAAAAATCAAGGAAATCCTGGATGACAAAAGACTGGTTATGTTGATGATCCGTCACGGACTTCCTTATTCCTTTTATACCCTTATCGAATCCCTCGCACCTTTCAACGAGTCGGACTGGGCGGCTTATTTTGGCATTTCCACCAAATCCCTGCAGCGGTATAAAAAAGCCGGTGAGCGCTTTAAGCCGCTGCAGTCGGAAAAGATCATGGAAATGGCTGAGGTGATCTACCTGGGCCTTGAATTGTTCGGTTCGGCGGATAAATTCAATGCTTGGCTGAATCAAAGCAACCTGGCTCTGGGTGGCGAGAAGCCGGTTGACCTCCTTAAAGATTCCTACGGTAAATCATTGGTGACCGGAGAACTTACGCGGATAAGCCATGGCATTTTTGTGTAGAGGTTATTTCCTAAGACTTACGAACCCGAGGACCCCTAATGGAAGTATACCGTTTGTGCAGGAAAATCTACTCCGGGTCCCTGAGCGGCAAGGGCGCCGCGCTTGAAGGGGCGAGGTGGAATTCTCCAGGTATTGAAATGATTTATACAGCCATGAACCGGTCCCTGGCCATGTTGGAGGTGGCTGTACACCTTAATCTTTCCGCCATGCCAGATGATTATTATATCCTGACGATCCATATCCCCGATGAACTGTCATTGAAAAAACTCAACCTGTCCAGTCTGCCGGATCACTGGAATGATTTTCCTTATCACCGGGAAACCCAGGCAATAGGGGATGCATTTATAAAATCCGGCAGGTATTGCCTGCTCCAGGTCCCCTCCGCAGTGACCCGTGGTGATTTTAATTTACTGATCAATCCTGTACATCCGGAATTCAGGCGGATCCGGATCGTGGAGCGCGAACATTTTCCTTTTGATAAAAGGTTTATATAAGATGCAGGCCGTGCGGTTTGAGCGATGAGCCGGGGAATTTTGTGATACTTTTAGTGGAAGACAGGTCAGAATGTAACCATTTGTTCATGGTTCCATTAGTATACTCCCACTATCCACCCCAAAATATTTTTCCCTCTCATACCAGAATACCCCTATCTTTGCCCCGTGATTGTAAAACACTAGCTTCCGTACTCCGGATATTTTATTTCTTCCCCTCTCCGGTTAGTTATTCCTTATCCAATTTATAGATTGCTTTTTTTCTTATCGTCACAGTATTTTTTTAATTTTTTAATTTTTGTATTTTATGAACATTTATGTTTCAAATCTGGGTTATCAAGCCAACGATGAGGATTTAAAATCCCTTTTTTCAGCATTCGGACCCGTGGTCTCCGCAAAGGTGATCATGGACAAGATCACCGGCAGATCCAGAGGATTTGGTTTTGTTGAAATGACCAATGAAGCGGACGGTAAAACCGCAATCCAAAATCTTAACAACCAGAATGTAGAAGGACGTTCCATCTCCGTCTCTGTCGCCAGGGAAAGGGATGCATCCGGCAACTCCAATATCAACAGGAGCTTCGGAAGTAATTCCAATTCCGGAGGCTACAAGAAAAGGTGGTAAACAAACCAAAGGGTTGTGATCTCTAAAGGACACAACCCTTTTTTTTCAGCTTTTGGCTCATCCCGCAATCCACCACTCACCATCCACCATCCACTTCATCAGTGCACCGGTTGAAAATCCTTCGCACTGAATCCCGCCATTTCTTCATAATTCCGCCATCTCAGATCGACGATTTCCTGAGCCAGTTGCATCAGGTGCTCGGCCTCTACCGGATTGGATTTGGTAAGCACTTTATATCGCAATTCCTGGTAGGCATAGTCTTTTAAGGACATGGATGGCCGCAGGCTATCCAGAATAAATGGATTTTGATCCGCCTTCCGCAACATGGGGTTGTACCGGATCAATGGCCAGTAGCCGCTTTGCACGGCATTTTTCTGCTGGTTGAGCCCCTTTTCCATATCAATGCCGTGGGCGATGCAGTGGGAGTATGCCAGGATCAGAGAAGGCCCGGGATAAGCCTCGGCTTCGCGAAGGGCCAGCAAAGTCTGCTGGGGATTGGCCCCCATGGCGATCTGGGCGACATAGACATTCCCGTAGGAGATAGCCTGCATGGCCAGGTCTTTTTTGCCCACCCGCTTTCCGGCGGCGGCAAATTTGGCGGAGGCTGCCGTGGGAGTCGCTTTGGACATCTGGCCGCCGGTATTGGAATACACTTCGGTGTCCAATACGATGATATTCACATCCTTTCCGGTAGACAATACATGGTCCAGCCCGCCGGAGCCAATATCGTAAGCCCATCCATCCCCTCCGATCAACCAAACGCTGTGTTTGATCAGGTGATCCGCCACAGAGCCCAACTGAATGGCTTCCCGGCTGTTCATACCCTGCAGTATTTTTTTAAGTTCAGCGACCAAACGGCGTTGCGTTTGTATTTCCGTATCGTTTGATTGTTTGTTATCCAGGATGGATTGGACCCGCTCCACACCCACCACGTCTTTCATTTTCCAAAGAAGGTCCCTGGCCATTTCGCCCTGTTTATCCAGGCTGATCCGCATACCCAGGCCAAATTCTGCATTGTCCTCAAAGAGGGAATTGGACCAGGCAGGACCCTTCCCTTCTTTATTGGTCGTCCAAGGGGTGGTGGGGAGGTTTCCACCGTATATGGATGAACAACCCGTGGCATTGGCCACTACCAGGCGATCTCCAAAGAGCTGGGTGATCAGCTTTATATACGGGGTTTCCCCGCATCCGGCACAAGCCCCTGAAAACTCGAACAAGGGTTCCAGAAACTGGACGCCGTGCACCGTGGAGAAATTGAACTTCGTCCGGTCATTCTCGGGCAGAGCTTCAAAGAAGGCGATGTTTTCCCTGTCCCGGTCCATGTCCAAACGTTCCCGCCGGGGTTTCATATTAATCGCTTTTACACTCTGATCTTTCGGGTCGTGGGCCGGACAGACCTGAACACAAAGGCTGCAGCCGGTGCAGTCTTCGGAATAGATCTGCAGGGTAAACCGGGTGTCCGGAAAACCTTTCGCATTGATGGGCGCCGACTGGAAATGTTCCGGCTGATCTTCCAGGAAGCCCCGGTGATAAAACTTGGACCGGATCACGCTGTGAGGGCATACAAAACTGCAATTGCCGCACTGGATGCAGAGGTCATCCCGCCACAGCGGTATGCTTTCGGCGATATTCCGTTTTTCCCATTTGGTGGTTCCGCTGGGGAAGGTGCCGTCCACGGGCATCAGGCTCACGGGCAATTCATCGCCCAGTCCCATCATCATTCGCGCGGTCACCTGGCGAACAAATTCAGGCGCTTCGTCGGTGAGGGAAAACACTTCTTCCGCGGTTTTGGTCCCCGTGTCCCGGGCAGGTATCTTCAATTCAAAGAGGTTGCTCAGGGACTGATCGACGGCTTCGAAATTTTTCTGAATGGTTTTGGCCCCTTTTTTGGAATAGGTTTTTTCAATGGCTTTTTTAATGTGCTGAATGGCTTCTTCACGGGGCAACACCCCGGACAAAGCAAAGAAGCAGGTTTGCATGATGGTATTTATCCGGCCGGCCATACCCGTTTCCAGGGCAACGCGGTTGGCGTCGATCACAAAAATCTTCATTTCTTTTTCCCGGGCTTTCACCTGGACCAGGCGGGGCAACCGGTCCCAGACCTGTTCGGTGGGGAAAGGGGCATTCAACAAGAGGCTTGCTCCTTGACGGGCATATTTCAGCAGGTCGTCCTTTTCCAGAAAATTAAACTGGTGGCAGGCTATAAAATCCGCCTGCCGGATCAGGTAGGGCGCAAAAATGGGCTTTGGCCCGAAGCGCAGGTGGGAAACCGTCTTTGCTCCGGATTTTTTTGAATCGTAGACAAAATATCCCTGGGCAAACAAATCCGTATTTTCCCCAATGATCTTAATGGTGTTTTTGTTGGCGCCCACCGTACCATCCGCACCCAGTCCGAAGAATAGGGCCTGGCTCCAGGAGGATTCATCCAGGGTGAACGTTTCATCGTAGTCGAGGCTGGTATGACTTACATCGTCCCGGATTCCAATGGTAAAATGATTTTTAGGATTGGATTTTGTCAGCTCGTCAAATACGGCCTTCACCATTGCCGGGGTAAATTCTTTGGAGGATAAACCATATCGTCCCCCGATCGTTTTCGGCAGGCGGCCGATTTTTTCTGAAGCATAGGCTTCGTTTAAAGCCACCACCACATCGTTGTACAAAGGTTCACCGGAAGCCCCGGGTTCCTTGGTCCGGTCCAGCACGGCCAGGGAGCGGCAGCTTGCGGGCAATGCGTTAAGCAAATGTTCCATTGAAAAAGGCCGGTAAAGCCGGACCTGAATGACCCCAAGTTTTTCCCCGGCCGCATTCAGATGCAGAACGGTTTCCCGGATGGTATCTCCGGCGGAGCCCATGACCACGATAATCCTTTCGGCTTCGGGATGACCGGTATATTGAAACAGATGGTAGGACCTTCCAGTCAGTTCATCAAAACGGGCCATGGTCTTTTCCATGATGTCCGGCGTGTCTGAATAAAAACGGTTCACCGTTTCCCTTCCCTGGAAATAGACATCTGGATTCTGGGCCGTACCGCGTATGAAAGGCTTTTCCGGATTCAGGCCGCGCTGACG
>JAKQHS010000033.1 GCA_029557915.1 Bacteroidota bacterium
ATTCATGGAACCGGTGCGCCGGGAGATCCATACTTCTCTGTTTAATGGGTATGGGATTGAATTCAACATCTTTCATCCGGGCAATCCCGAAGGCCTGGAGGAACAATATAAATATATAGGCCGTTCGGTGCGCATCCTCCGCGAGCACACGAGCCTGTTCAACGGCCAGGACTGGACCCCGCTCTATCCTTCCTTCAAAAACGGAATCCTCATCAACCGTTGGCCAGGGATGTTGAAAGAAATCTATACCGTATACAACAGTTTGCCTTCCGGCTACCGGGGTCAACTCTTTGAAGCCCCCGACGGCCCGGGCCATTGGGTTGATCTTTGGAATCACAAGGAACTGGACCCTGAGACCGTCGAGGGGAAAGTCCGGATTTCACTTGAACTGGAGCCCTATCCCCAATCCTGGCAGAGCACCAACAACGAAGGGTCCATGGGAGTCGTAGGACGTTTTGGCAATTTGTTGAAGGTCCGGCTGCATCGCGGCGACCTGCTCGACCTTTCCGCGATAGCCGGGACAAAGATCCTGCTTTGGGCCGGAGCTCCATCCTATTCTAAAACTCCCTCGAGACTGGATATCCGGTCCCGCACGGTTAACCTTACCAATTCCTTTCCAGGTCATGAGGGGGATTATGTGATACAATTGTTTGATAGCCTCGAATTGATTGACGAAAGGATCGTGACCATCGATCCGGCCACTGCCCGGTACCTCACGGCCGTTAATAAATCAAGCCGCCATGACCTCAGCCCCGAAATGGTGGAGATCCCCGCGGATACCTTTACCTTTTATTCCACCCATGGAGATGATTTTATTCCTTATCCTTCCTGGTCCGAAGGCAGTCATCATACCATGCCTTCCTTTTATATGGACCTCCACCCGGTTACCAACAAGGAGTTTGAAACCTTCCTGTTTAAATCAAAATACAAACCACGGAACCGGGAAGGTTTTTTAAAACACTGGGAAAAGGGGAAACCGCCCAAAGGACTGGAAAACCATCCGGTGGTTTATGTGTCCCGGGAAGATATCCAGGCTTATTGTGCCTGGGCCGGCAAGCGCCTTCCCACGGAGATCGAATGGCAATACGCCGCCCAGACATCCAAAAGGAATCCATGGCCCTGGGGCGAAGAGGCCGGCATTCAAGGCGTGAAGTCGGAGATCATCACCGGTACCCTTACCCATACCACTTTCACAGGTTTCGACTCCACGCTGGCCAATCCGGGCAATGGAAAGCCTGATCCGGTAGGCGCTTATCCCAAGGGCAAGAATCCCTTCGGGCTCACCGACCTCGTGGGTTCGGTCTGGCAGATGACCGCCGACCATTACCGCAGCGGTTCCTACGAATACCTCATACTCAAAGGGGGCAGTTATTACAAACCCACCGCTTCCTGGTGGTATGTGCAGGGCGGCCCGCAGTCCCTTGCCTGGAAACAAATGCTGCTGCTGGTCGACGAAGGTTTTGAAAGGAAGGGGACGGTTGGGTTCAGGTGTGTGAGGGATAAGGAGTAAGGGAGGAAAGGAGAAAGGAAGGGCGAAGGGTAAAAGGCGAAGGGCGAAGGGAGAAAAATTACAAGCGGGAGGAACATTAATGGCGAGGTAACCTTACATTAATTTACACTTAACCTGGCATCCATAGTTTCGCCGCGGTAAGAGCAGATCGACTGGGGTTAAAACATTTTGGAACCTAGGCGGGCGGAGTTTATACGGATCCGCAAAACGAAATCGGTTTCGTAAATATATAATCCGGGCCGGATGCCAGAAATCAAAAATTGTTTCACTTTAGCCCCTGTAGTCTTTTAACCTAACTCAATTTCAATCATGATGAAGCTCTTCTTCCTGAATCTGCATTTTATTAAGTATATCAAAAACAGCCTGATCCGGGGCATCTGTTTATTATGGGTTTTTATACCCGGAAGGGCCTGGGCCCATACTGCCCTCCCTTCTGAAACAGGTGTCCTGGCATGGGTGGTCAAAGGCAGGGTGACCGATGCCAGTACCTCGGAACCCCTGATCGGCTGTACCGTGCAGATCAAAGGAAGCGGCCAGGGCGTAGTCACCGATTTTAACGGGGATTACAGCATTGATGCCCAGGACCAGAATGCCGTGCTGGTATTCAACTATATCGGGTACCAGGAAATAGAGGAGCCGGTCAACGGGAGGATGGAGATCAATATCACCATGTCCCAATCCGTTTCGGAATTGTCGCAGGTCGTGGTCATCGGGTATGGCAGCGCGACGAAAAAAGACATGACCGGCGCGGTGAAGTCTTTAAAAGCCGCAGAATTTAATAAAGGGATCATCAATTCACCGGAACAATTGCTCCAGGGCAAGGTGGCTGGTGTCAATGTCACCTCGGCCAGCGGGGAGCCCGGCAGCATACAAAGCATCACCATCCGGGGTCCCGGTGGGGTCCGGTCCGGGAGCACGCCTTTGTTTGTGATCGACGGGGTAGCTTTGGACAATTCCTCCACCGGAGGGGCGACCAATCCGCTCAATTTTCTCAATCCACAGGACATCGAATCCATTGATGTGCTCAAAGACGCCTCGGCGACTGCGATCTATGGAGCCCGCGGTGCCAACGGCGTAGTGCTGATCACCACCAAAAAAGGGAAAGCGGGGACCTCCATCCTCAACTATTCAGGGTCCGCCGGCCTCTCCACCATGGCCAATCCCCTTGAAGTCTTTTCCGCCGCCCAATACCGTATTGAAGTGCCTAAGGTCGGGGGTGTACTGGAAGACCTGGGTGCCGATACCGACTGGCAAAAGGAAGTCAGCCGCAGAGCGCTCACCCACAATCATAACCTTTCTTTATCCGGAGGAGCGGACAAACTGACTTATTATGGCTCCCTGGGCCTTCAGTCCCAGGAAGGCATCCTGAAAAAAAGCCAGCTCAACCGGTATACCGGCCGGATCAATATCAATCAGAAATTCCTGGATGACCGCCTCGACCTCGACCTCAACCTCAACGCAACCAACACATTCAATTACCGTCCCCCCATCGGAGCGCTGATCGGAGGAGCCATTTCCGCCAACCCCACTTATCCGGCTTATGATGCACAGGGCAATCCCTACCGGTATGCTGCCGGGACCAATCCCCTGATCACCCTCAACCTGGAAAAGGACGTGACGACGATCAACCGGGTTTTGGGAAATATCTCCCCCTCCCTTCGCATCACCAAGAATCTCCGGTATAAGTTGAATTTCGGCATCGACAATTCCACCTCAGCCCGCGATATCCAGTCCCTCGCCAACGCGGTACCCCAGCAGGATGGGCGCCTGGAAACGGTCAACATCTACAACCGGAACAAATTGATCGAAAATTATTTTACCTATACCCTGACCAAAACCGATTATAACCTTTCGGCCGTAGTGGGTCATTCCTATCAGAAGATTTTTTTACAGGGGAGGGCTACCAGCATCAACAAATTTCCCATCTCCAATATTGAACCTCAATACAATCCCGGCCTGGGCCAGGAACTGACCCTGGCCAATAACAAACCTTCCGGCTATGCCATCGTCAACGAATTGCAGTCTTATTTCTCACGCGTCAACCTCCAGTTTCTGGACAAGTACCTGGTCACGGCAACGGTGAGGGCGGACGGTTCCTCGAAATTTGGGGAAAACAATAAATATGGGGTCTTCCCATCCTTTTCCGTCGGATGGCGATTGAACGAAGAGCCGTTCTTCGAGTCCCTGCCTTTCAGTGAATTCAAACTGAGAGCCGGATGGGGCCAAACCGGCAACCAGGAAAT
>JAKQHS010000044.1 GCA_029557915.1 Bacteroidota bacterium
TGGGGCTTACCCTTTTTATCGAAGTATACCGGGGGTCCTTTGGCTGGATGCGCTGGATGAATCATTTTATGGCCGGCTTTTTCCTGGTTTTTTCGTTCTTCAAACTGCTTGACCTGAAAGGATTTGCGGAAAGTTACGCCCGCTACGATATCCTGGCGAAAAGATGGGCTCCCTGGGGATATGTATATGCCTTCGTCGAACTGGGCCTTGGTCTTTTATACCTCGGCGGATGGTTCCCCCTGGTAACCAACACGATCACCTTTGCCGTGATGAGCCTGAGCCTGGTGGGTGTGCTTCAAACCGTGCTGAACAAACGGGTCATTCAATGCGCCTGCCTGGGCAAGGTTTTTGATTTACCCATGAGCACAGTGACCATCGCGGAGGACGCCCTGATGATCGGAATGAGCCTGATCATGCTCCTAAACATGATTTAAATGCTTGTTAACTCTTTTTGTGCGGGAAGGTACGGGAGGAGCTTAGCTCGGACCTTGTATGCTAACGCAGTGGCAGGGAAAATACACCATATGTCCATAATATATAAATCAAACCCGGGATTCCGCAAGCTTTTTGACCGGAATGCCCTTATCTTTGAAAGATCGTCATGAGAAGATTAGTATCCGGACTTTTATTGCTGATTTATCTCGGGACTACTACCGGGTTTAGCCTGCATACTCATTATTGCATGGGCCGTCTGGCCGGCTGGAGCCTGGGTTTTGAGCTTTCGGATATTTGCGGCAAATGCGGAATGGATAAATCCGAAGGAAAAGACAAGGGCTGTTGCAGGGATGAACGCCATGTATTGAAATCCAGCGTAGACCAAAAATCACAAAGTGCTTCCTTCTCCCTGAATCTGCCCCTGAACAATCCAGCGATTCAGGCCATAATACCTGACCACCTTATTTTCCGGCTTCCGGATCCCTTGGCGTCCGACTCAAAATACACCGCTCCCCCCCCCTTACATTCCATTGCGGTCCATCTCCGCAACTGCGTTTTCAGGATTTAGCCTATTTTTTTCTTCGTACTTCTTCCGGTCTGTTTCCGGAAGGCTTGTCTTTTATTCATCTAAATCCTATCCTTCTATGAAAACGATATGTCCTCTGTTGATCCTGGCAACAATAATCACCGGGATCACCTTCCAAACCCCGGTTCAAGCCCAAAGCGGATTATTTAAAGATGTTTTTGATTCCTATTTCCAAATAAAAGACGCATTGGTAAAATCAGAGACCGAAAACGCATCCCTCCATGGAGGCAAATTGGTCGCCGCGCTCGAAAAAATGGAAATGAATAAACTGGGCCATGAAGAACACCTGGCCTGGATGAAAGTGGAAAAGGAACTAAAGCAGGATGCCAAAGACCTGGCCGGCACAAAAAAAATCACCCGGCAACGTGAAATTTTTATCCGGCTGTCTGAAAATATTTACTCCCTGATTAAATCCTCGAAACCCCTGGAAGCCGTTTATTATCAGCATTGCCCCATGGCCAATGGGGGAAAGGGGGCCAACTGGTTGAGCAAAGAAAAGCCTATTAAAAATCCTTATTACGGTGCTTCCATGCTTACCTGTGGCAAAACCACAGAAACGATTCAGGAATAACCAAATCCCGAGGTTTAAAACCCTGATTTTGATATGTCGCTTTTATCAATATCACAGCGCCTGACGTGGACCGGATCATGGTTAAATATCTTCCGGGCCTTCCTGTGGACCATCCCTTTTTCCTGGCCGGTTATCGTGCCGGCTTCCGAAGTAAAAATCGTACGATACGACTTGTTCATCACGGATACCTTGGTGAATTATACCGGGAAAACGAGGAGGGCCATCGCGGTAAACGGAACCATCCCGATGCCCACTCTTGAATTTACCGAAGGGGACAGCGCGGTCATTTATGTCCACAACCGGCTCAAAGAAGAAACCTCCATTCACTGGCACGGCCTGATCCTGCCTAACCAATATGACGGAGTACCTTAT
>JAKQHS010000066.1 GCA_029557915.1 Bacteroidota bacterium
ATTTCACAAATTAGGAACTAAACCCCGGCTAGCCTACGAACTTGCCAACTTGCCAACTTGCCAACTTGCCAACTTGCTAACTTGCTAACTTGCTAACTACTACTCTGTCCTCAGTGACTTCACCGGATTCATCCACGCCGCCTTCACCGCCTGGATGGCTACCGTAAACAAGGCCAGGGCAACGACCAGGACCATGGCCGCAATGAACATCCACCAGGAAATACTGGTGCGGTGCACAAAATCCTGCAGCCATTGATTCATCAGGTACCAGGTGAGGGGGGTAGCCAGTACAAAGGCGATGAGCACCAAAAGGACGAAGTCTTTGCCGATCAGCCCGATGATGCTCCGGGTTGAGGCGCCCAGGACTTTGCGGATCCCGATTTCTTTGATCCGCCGCGAAATGGCAAAGGAGGCAAGGGCAAAAAGGCCCAGGCAGGAGATCAGGATAGCCAGGACAGCAAATCCTTTGCACAAGGCGGCAAACTGGGTATCGGCCTCGTAAAAACGCTGGATCTCTTCATCGTAAAAACGGCCTTTAAAGACTTGCTCGGGAAAGAGGTTGTTGTAGATTTTTTCGATTGACGCCACCGTCTCCTGGATGTTCTGCGGCCTGATTTTTACTCCTGCCACGAAATAATAGGCCTTGCGCGAAGTCATCAGCAGGGCTTCGAGCGGTTCATGGGCGGAGTGGCTGTGGTAATCTTCGGCCACGCCGACGAGGTTAAGGGTCCGGTTGCCCAGCTTGATCACATTGCCCAGGACCGAGTTGAAGTCGGTGATGCCTAGTTTTTTGAGCGCCGTCCGGTTGATCACAGCTTCCCTTGCCGTATCGGATGGCAGGAACCACCTGCCGGCCAGCAATTTAATGCGGTAAGTCTCCTGGTAATCCTCATCACAAAATTTGGTGGAGATGGGAAAAGGAGCATCTTCTTTCCCCTGTTGCAAGGCCCAGTTTGAAGACCAGGTATTCCCGCTGGAAGGACGGTCGCTGCTGAGGCTCACCAATTCCGTACCGGGCAGGCCTTTGATCTGGTTTTTTAGGGTATTCAGTTTGGACTGGCTGACGCTGTCATTGCTGAAGCCGAACGTATAGACCAGATCCTTGTTAAAGCCCAGGTCCATGTTTCGGATAAAAGAGAGCTGGCTGAGCGCGATCACGGTACTGATGATCAGGCCGAAGGCGATGACAAACTGCAACACGACCAGCACTTTGCGGAGGAAAACGCCGGAGCCGATCCCTTTTTCGAAATTGGCGCGGAAGATCTGGACCGGTTGGAAAGAGGAAAGGACTGCAGCGGGATAGAGCCCGGCCAAGAAGGTGACCGCGACAAACAATAATGAAAGAAAAACAAACAGGTTGCCCCCCTGGAAAAGGGCGATATCGGCCGGCAGGGGGCTGATGTATTGCAGCCAGGGACTGGTGAGATATGCCAGCCCGGTGCCCAGCAAAATAGCCAGGCCCACCAAGATCCCTGTTTCTGTCAGGAAATTAGCCATAAGCCGGCCATGCCCGACCCCCAGGGTCTTGCGAATCCCTACTTCCTTCGCCCTGACCACGGACTGCGCATTGGACATATTGATAAAATTGAAACAGGCCATGACCAGGATCAGGACACCGATCATGGAAAGGATCCATGTTTTTTTCTTGTCCATAACATGGCTGCCAGAGGTGCCTATATCCTCATTGTAATGCAAGTCGGCCAAGGGTTGGGCAAAATGTTTTTTGGCCACCTGTTCATTTTTGTACTCCTCTTTGCCCACCGAGGCGAGCGCCTGGTTGGCCGCTTCCATCTGGTCCCTGGAATGGAGCAAAGCAAAAAGCTGGTTGTTGCTGCTGGTGGAGCCCCATTCCTTGCTGTAAAAATAGAACTCCGGATGGGCCTCAATCGTGGGATAACTGATAAAAAACACTACCGGAAAGTCACTGGCGGCAGGGGCGTCTTCTACTACGCCGATGACCTTCATGGACGGCTGGAGATTGTCCAGGGTGATCCACTGGCCTACTGCCTGATCCGTTCCGCCAAAACATTTTTCGGCCATGGCCCGGCTCAGGATGAGGTGATTGGGTTGGTCCAGCAGGGCGGATTGATCCGGAGTCAGCCATTTCCAGTCGAATATTTTGAAAAAAGAAGGTTCGGTAAAAAAAGCGATCTGGCCTTCGTCCACATCAAACTTCTTTAAGGGCAAGCCGCTGGACGGATCGGGCACCGCGATCGTAGACCAGGTCTCCCTAATCCTGGCCGTGGCTTCAAACTGGGGCACCGTCCTCTTGACCGCATCCATGGCCGGAATCGGCAAGCCGGGAGTGTACCCGGTACCGTCTTCCTTGCTGATCTCTTCCCTCACCACTCTCACAATCCGGTCGTAATTTGAAAATTGTTTATTGTAACTGGCCTCGTGGTCCACGATCCGGTAAATCAGGATCACGGCGGCAATGCCAATGGATAAACCGATGATGTTGATGCCGGTGTGCAGTCTGTTTTTCAGCAGGTTCCTAACCGCCAGTTTGAAATTAAAGGAAGCCATGGATTTCTGATTTTTGGTAAATATTTAAGACCTCTGCTTGAATCCATTCATTCACTGCATAGGTCATACCAAATTTATTTAATCATTGATTTTCAAAGAGATAGCAAATTTCCCTCTTGAGGCACTGTACGTTTTTGAACATTTCCTGACATTTCCGGACATCTCCGCATACCTGGTCGATAGCAAGCCTGAAACCATTATATTTGAAAAACCATGCCCGTAGCAGAGCCTCCCCGCGAACGCACCGATTATGAAATCGAGAGAAACAAACCCATGCCCAGTCTTAATCATGCCATTATACAGGGGAATCTCCTTTTTCAACTCCATCTCAAGGTCCAGAAAAAGTATTCCTTCTTGCCCGAAGTCAGCCTTTCATTACCAGGCATACCCGTCGCCGTACCCGATATTTCTGTTTATCCAAAACTCACTGCCGATTTTTTACACGATATCGGGACCATGACCGAAAGCCCCTGGTCCATCATCGAAATCATTTCACCCTCTCAATCAACGGATGAAGTCCTTTTGAAATTTGAGCGCTGTTTTAATGCGGGGGTGCGGTCTTGCTGGTTAGTCATCCCCGGCCTGAAAGCCATCGAGGTATATGCAAAAACAGACCATTACCCATTTTACACCTCTGATATGCTCCTTCAGGACAAAGAGCTGGATATTGAACTTCCGATGCAAACCATCTTTGGGTTCTGAACAGGAAGTCATTGGATTATAAAATCCATTTTTAACCCCTAAAAAAGAAATTTCAGTCAGTCATAATCCAGGTAATTGAAATACATTTCACGCCCGGTATGGATTTTATCTTTTGTCAGCCTGTTTACCGACACGGCCAGCGAGATGCTTTACCCCATCATGCCCATCTATCTGCAAACCATAGGATTTTCAGTGGTGCTGATCGGGATCCTGGAGGGCCTTGCAGAGGCTACGGCTGGGCTGAGCAAAGGTTATTTCGGCAGACTTTCGGATCTCCGTTCCAGGAGGGTTCCCTTTGTCCAGGCCGGATATGCCTTCAGTGCCGTGTCCAAACCCATGATGGCTTTGTTCACTTTTCCATGGTGGATATTCCTTGCCCGGACCCTGGATCGTTTGGGTAAGGGCATCCGGACCGGGGCCAGGGACGCGATCTTGTCCGACGAAGCAAGTCCCCGGACGAAAGGAAAAGTATTCGGATTCCACCGCTCCATGGATACGATTGGAGCTGTACTTGGCCCTGCCCTGGCCTTGCTCTATTTGTATTTCCACCCCGGGGATTACAAAACCCTGTTCATTCTTGCCTTCATTCCGGGGTTATTGGCCGTCCTGGCCACCCTGCTTTTAAAGGACCATACCCACAAGGCGGTCAGAACCCCGATAAGTACAAATTTTTTTTCATTCATGCGGTATTGGACAGAGAGCCCTTCCCAGTACAGAAAATTAGTGACCGGCCTGTTGATCTTCGCCTTATTCAACAGTTCGGACGTTTTCCTGATCCTTAAAGCCAAACAAGCCGGACTGGATGACAGCCTGGTCATCGGCGTTTATATTTTTTACAACCTGGTTTATGCCCTCTTTGCCTTCCCCATCGGTTTCCTGGCCGACCGGGCAGGTCTCAAACCCGTCTTTATTGGCGGGCTGGTCCTGTTTTCCATTGTTTATTTTGGCATGGCGTTCAATACCAACTTCATTGTCTTTATTGGATTGTTTTTCCTTTACGGCATTTATGCCTCGGCCACCGAAGGAATATCCAAAGCCTGGATCTCGAACATTTGTGATAAAAAAGACACCGCTACCGCCATCGGAACTTTTTCCGGCTTCCAGAGCATTTGCACGCTGCTGGCCAGTTCGCTTACCGGGATGATCTGGTTTCAATTCGGGGCCACCACAGCCTTGCTCACTACAGCGATTGCAACTGTGATCCTGCTCATTTACTTTAAGACGGTCCCTGGCCCGGAAAAATCCTGAATATATGGTGACTACTGATCCCCTGACTACTGACTACTTTATTTCTATTATCGTGCCTGCAATATGCCTCAAGCCCGCGTCGATATTAAAATAATAGCATACGAGCACACGGTTATTGTTTAGCAAAACGCTCCAGGTATATCCAAGGTCCGTCCCTCCTCCATCATCCCTCAAAATGATCTCCGGAGCAGTGGCAAAGTCCGTGCATTCCGCATTCAATATCCTGGTCCGGATCCCGAAAGGCTTATGACGGTATCCATAGGTAATCAATATTCTCTTATCCGGAAGGGGCAGGGCGTGCAGGGGATGGCCCTTGAACCCCATTCCTTGCCAGCTAAAGGATTTGCCCCCGTTTTTTGACCTGGCTATGCAGGCCTGGTCATCATAATTCGCAGTGCGCAGGAAGGCCACAAGATCCCCTCCAGGGGTTTCCAATACGGAGGCTTCATTAAACTCCGCCTGTTCATCTTCGGCCACCACCGAGGAATATTTCCAGGACAAGCCCTTATCTCTTGAAACCAATAAATGCGCAGAGCCCCGGTTGTCCTCATTTCCCGCAGCCACCACCCAAAGAATGCGGCCATCCTTTGTTTCCCAGAGCCCACCCCGGTTATAAGCCGGCAAGGGATTGCCGAATATATCCAATTTGGGATCGATGGGTACCCGCATGGGATAATAAGGACCCTTCCACTGATGTCCTCCATCCGTGGACCGGAGAACATATCCGCCGAGAAAGATCGCCTTGCTAGGTATTGAATAGAACACCGGTTTTTTTAGTTTATCATACGCCTCCTGACTGACCGGCCTCCAGCCATAACTGGTGCAGATCAGGCTGCCGTCCCTTAACTGCAGCAGGCAGGGATCCTGCGAGCCGCCAAAGGGGTGGGCATACAACAAATCCGGATTCTTCGTCCATACTTCTCCATCCCTTGAACGGATCGTAACGAGGTAACTGTTTGGATCAATATGCTCATAGTTTTTTTCACCCATGGCCTGCAGATTGGGAGCCCTTCGGAAAGCCAGTAGGAATTCCCTATTGGGTCTTTTTACCACAGAGGGGAAAGCGGCATAAAACAAAGAATCCTGATAGATCATTATATCTTTTATTTTACGTACGCCGTGTACTGATTCCCCGGGCTTGAGAGCAGATTGGGCGACAAGGCCTTGAAGAGGAAATGCAATGAGAACTCCGGGAAAAAAGAAGGTGCAAAGAAAATGTTTCATGTGTCCATGCTTTATTTGTAAGCTTCATCCACCTGGCTGCGAAGTTCCCGGTAAGCAGCCGGTCCCTGTGTCTCCAGGTCCTTCCAGCGGCACTCGAGTACTATTTTCCCCTGGTACCCTTCCTTTCTCAAGGCGGCGAAATAAGGGACCAAATCTTCTCCATGAACACCAGGTGGCGTGCGCCCTACTTTTTCGGCAACCTCGCAGTACACCAGGTAGTCTTTTGTGCCTGTGATCGCCTCAGGCGACTCCCCCTCCATCAGCATGTGATAAATATCCACACTCAGGCGGAAGTTTTTATGATCTACCGCTTTCACCACGGCCAGCGCTTCAGGGATGGTGTTTATAAAGTTACATTCCGTCCTGTTCAGGCTTTCGAGGGCAAGGATGATATTTTGTTTTTCCGCCAAGGAAGCGATTTTTTTAGCCATGCGGATAAATTGTTCCTCCGCCTCGCTCCGGTTAAAACTCCCGGGCACCCCGCGCGAGCCACCGCTTCCCCAGATCAGCATTTTGATACCGGCTGCTTCTGCACGCCTGACTACCTGGTCCACATAGGTCAAAACCGCTTCTTCATCAATGGTCGGTCCCACTACTTTCAGATCACCCGGGATGAAAAGGTTGCAGGCGTATAAAGGAACCCTCAACTTTTTGATCGAAAGGAGATGCTCCTGGAATTGCCGGTCAGAGACACTCCTTGGAGAAAGCATTTTTTGTGCGGATTCAACCAGATACCGGAAGCCAAATTTGTAAAGCAAGCGGTCATTCTCGATATTTTGCACCACCCCGATTTCAGGCGGGGTTAATTTTTTTTGCCCGAAAAGGGGTATCGCGGTAAATCCGAACAGGAATAAAAGGGAGAACTTTTTCAAGGTTTTAAAGATACGCTAAAACAAAGCACCTCCCGGTCAACGAACCTGAAACAATTTTTGATCCGTATTCTTTAATTCCACCTTCCTTTTAAAACATCCAATATTTTGAAAATCCCAAGCACTGACTAACTGACTAACCGACTCACTGACTCACTCCGTCCTCAAACTTTTGACCGGATTCATCAGCGCCGCCTTGATCGCCTGGAAACTCACCGTGATCAAAGCAATGGCCAGGGCCAGGAACCCCGCAAGGCCAAAATACCACCAATGCATATTCTCCCGGTAGGTATACTGCTTCAGCCAGTCATTGAGAAAATACCAGGCTATGGGAAAAGCGATCAGGGCGGAGATCAGCACCAGGATGATGAAGTCCCTGGACAGCATGCTCACCAGGTTGCCGACACCTGCCCCCAGGACCTTGCGGATGCCGATCTCTTTGGTCCGTTGTTCGGCCGTGAACGCAGCAAGGCCGAATAAACCCAGGCAGGAAATGAAAATGGCGAGGAAGGCGAAATATTTGGACAGCTTGCCTATGGTTTGTTCAGAACGGTAGGTTTTGGCAATTTCCTCATCCGTAAAAGAATATTTGAAGGGGAAAGCGGGATTGAACTGTTTGAAGACCTTTTCCATGCTGGCAATGGCTTCTTTGGTCTTGCCTGCTTCGGTCCGGACGATCACATTGCCCCACAAGCCCCAACTGCCTTTGAATTGGCGGAGAATCAGCGGTTCTATAGGCACGTGGAGGGAATTAAAATGATAGTCCTTCATCAGGCCGATGATCTGTCCTTTGTCGCCCCAAACCGTGAGTTCTTTGCCCACGGGATCCGTATAACCGATCTTCCGGGCGGCGGCTTCATTGACCAGGAAATTGAGGGTGTCGGTACTGAAGGACGGGTCGAAGTCGCGGCCGTCGGCCAGTTCAATCCCCATGGTGCTGATATAATCCAGGGTGACCGGATTGTGGCTGAAGAGGGTCAACTGGGTGGTATCCTTGCCCGGCCAATGCACCCCCTGGGTCGAACTGCCCACTTCCATCGGGCTGCTTTGGGAGGCGCTCACCCCTTTAATGCCGGGCTGCCGGAGCAATTCCTCCTTAAAAGTGTAATAGCTCTTTTTCAGGTCCCCCTCCAGCGGCATGAAGATCAGGTTTTCCTTACCGAAACCCAGGTTTTTATTGTTTATGAAGGAGATCTGGCGGTAGATCACGATCATACCCAGGATGAGGAAGATGGAAAGGGCAAACTGGAATACTACCAAACCTTTTCTTAAAAAAGCCGCCCCCGGATTAAATTTCAACAAACCCTTCAATATGGTGATCGGCCTCAACGCCGACATGAACATGGCCGGATAAGAACCAGAAACCAGGCCGGTCACCAGGGCCAGGCCCAATAACAGGGCCCAGTAGGATCCGTTGGCGAGCTTGATGCCCAGTTCTTTCTGGGTCAGGGTATTAAACGACGGAAGAAACAAAAACACAATACCCAGGGCGAAGGCCAGCGCGATAAAACTGACCAGGATGGATTCACTCAGAAATTGCTGGACCAGTTGCGATTTCCTTGCTCCAACTACCTTGCGCACGCCGACCTCCCGGGCGCGTTTCAGGGAACGGGCGGTGGCCAGGTTCATAAAATTGATGCAGGCAATCAGCAGGATGATGACGGCCACAATGCCAAAAATCCGCACATATTCGATGCGCCCCCCCGTCTGTTTTGCAGACTTCCATTCCCCATAGAGATAAGACTCACCGTAATTCTGCAGGAAGAGTTCTACGTTGCTTTCCTTGTTTTTGGTTTTTATATAATCTTTGATCTTTGCATTGACCTTACCGAGATCCGCGTTTTCAGCGAGCAAGACATAACATCTCGGTCCGTTGTTGCCCCATTCCTTTGCCCAGTCGTTGTTCTTGAACCAGCGGTCATAAGACATGAGGAATTCGAAGGTAAGGGAAGAGGCCTCAGGGATTTCATCCAGGACACCGGTGACCACTACATTATCCGCATTGTCGATCCGGATGATTTTATTCATGGGATCCTGACCCGGAAAGTATTTGTCCGCCAGTTTTTGTGAGATCACCACTCCATCCGGCCGGTCCAGGGCGGAGTTCTTATCGCCTGTTTTCAGATGGAAGGAAAACATTTTTAGGAAGTCTTTTTGCACATAACGGCCTTTTTCCTTGTCCAGGATATTCCCGACGGTAAACAGCGGCTCTTCTTCCCAGAGCATCTGGCTGGCGTATTGAATTTCCGGCACGTCTTTTACAATATGCTCAGCCAGTATCCCTGGTGTTGAAGAGAAGGTGGATATATCCCCTGAATAATATTGGTTTTCCATGACCCGGTAAAGCCTGGCATCATGCTCATGAAACCGGTCCTTTTTCAATTCATCATTCAGCCACAATACAATGACGAGGCTGCAGGCCATGCCCAGGGCGAGGCCCAGGATGTTGATCAGAGAAAAGGTTTTGTTGGATAACAAATTGCGCCAGGCAATGAGAATGTAATTTCTAAACATAAAACTTGGTTTGGGGCCGGGAGGCCGGTTTCAGTATAGTTACTTCAAGGGAGTATAAAAAGTTACAATTTAAATTATCGATTGATAATGAGCCTTTTATGGTTTACACTTTTTGCAGGGTGTTTAACGAGTGTGCGGAAATGATACAGGAGGGGTGGTTGGTGTCCCGCAACTGCGGGGAGGTGAATGGTGGGAGGTGAATAGTGGGAGGTGGATGGTGAGAGGCATTCGAATTCCTTTATTCAGATCTTAAATAAAGACAATTCATCTGATAGTCAGTTGCATGCACAGGAATTAAACCCAAATCATGCAATAGAGTTTCGTAATGAAAACCGGAAGGCCAATTAAGACTGGCGCTCCCGGACTATTTTTACCGCAAACATAGGCACTCCTATGGTGAGGATAAAAATGGGAGGCCGGCCACAATGATAAATCGACCTTTTCGGCCGGGAAGTGCCAGTATTTGCAGGCATTCCGGTTTGTAATAGAAAATCTATTGCATGGTTTGGGTTAAAGCTTAGATATTCCAAATTTTTAAAATTTGGAATATCTGCAAGTCCCACCTTTCTCCTTTCTCCTTTACTCCGTTCTAAGGCTTTTCACCGGGTTCACCCTGGCAGCCTTCAACGTCTGCAATCCTACAATCACCAGGGCTATCAGGATCGTACCCAACGCAGTGCCAATGAATAAACCCGGACCGGGATCCATCCTGAAGACAAATCGTTTCAGCCATTGTTGAACCAGCCACCAGGAAAGGGGCCAGGCAAAAAATACTGCTGCGCCGACCAGGAGGATAAAGTCTTTTGAAACCAGGGAAAGCAAATCCGGGAGGCTGGCCCCAAGGACTTTCCGGATGCCGATTTCCTTAAATCGTTGTTGGATGGTGAAGGCAACCAGTCCCAGCAGGCCCATGGAGGCGATAAAGATGGCCAGGAAAGCAAATACAAAAGCGATT